>NZ_JBIBXG010000020.1:0-113061 GCF_043082085.1 Streptomyces sp. NPDC014801
TCGTTTGCTCTTGCGATCTGTCCGTCCTCGGTACGGCCCTACGTTTCTTCAAGACGGCACCCGAAGGCAATGCCGTCCGCTGCGGGCGGACACCCCCCACCACGCCCCCTCCCCGCCGCCGGCGGCTATCCCGCCGTAGCTGCGGGCATGCGTGCCGCCTGGGGCGGCACGGGTGGGCGCAGCGGCACCCCGCAACGCCGGGCCGCGCAACCCCGGCGGTCACCGAAGACGCCGGGCGCCGAGCAAACGCAGGGCACCGCGCCCACGGCGTTCACCCCGGCGCCGGGCGCCCCGCACCGCCGGGCACCGCACCCCACGGCGTTCACCGCACCCCCCGTCAGCCCTCCACCCGAAGCCCCAAGGCCGCGGCCAAGGTCGGGGCCAGATCCAAGAGTTGCGCCGTGGAGATCACCGCCCCGGACAGGCTCGCGTACCCCCGTGTGACCTCCAGCGGCGCAGCCCCCCGCAAGTCCACGTCCGTCAGTGTCGCTCCCGTGAAGTCCGCGCCCTTGAGGGCGCAGTCGGTGAATTCCACCCGCTCCAGCCGCGCGCCCTGGAAGTCCGGCTCCACCAGCACGCACCCCGTGAAGACGACATCCCGCAGCCGCGCCCCCCGCAGATTCAGGTAGTCGATCTTCCCGCCCCGGATCACCACCCGCTCCAGCACCGCCCCGTGCAGTTGCACCCCGCCCAGGCGCGGGTCGGCGACCTCGACGTCCCGCAGCGTCGACTCCGCCAGGTCCGTGCCCACCCCCCGCACATCGGCCAGCACGGAGTCCAGGACGCGCGCGTGATGCAGCCGCGTCCCGTCCAGCGCGCACCCTCTCAGCGCGCAGTCCATGAACCGCGCGCCCGCCCCGTCCGCCCCGGTCAGGTCCGTCCCCGCGAACTCCAGCCCGTCGTAGTCCCCGTCCGGCTCCAGCCCCTCCCCGTCGTACGCCTCCAGGTGCGGCAGCCGCACCTCGGGCCGCCTCGCCGCCTTCACGCCGTCCCGCGCTGCCCTTGCCATGAGCCCATGCTGCACCCCACCACTGACAATCGCCCCGACCTGCGAAAACACCGGAAGCTGTCACATTTCGGCGGCGCGCGCGGTCATAGGGGTGCAAGCGGCGACCCGAGCAGAGGGAGAGACCCGACATGCACCGCATCACCGTCGTCGGCGGCGGTTTCGCCGGCCTGACCGCCGCCATCACCGCCGCCGAGGCGGGCGCCCAGGTCACCGTGTACGAGGCCCACCACACCCTCGGCGGCCGCGCCCGCTCCGCGGAGGGCCCGTACCGGACGAACGAGGGGCCGCACGCCCTCTACAACGGCGGCCCGCACTGGACCTGGCTCAGGCAGCGCGACCTCATCGGGCCGCTCGCGCCGCTGCCGCCCCTGGAGGCGGCCCGGCTGCGGCTGCGCCACCAGGGCGTCCTGCGCCGCACCCCGCCCTTCGCGATGCTCAAGCTGCTGCGCCGGCGGCTGCCGCAGGCGCCCGTCGACACCGACTTCCTCACCTGGGCGAGCGACATCGCCGGCGAGGAGGGCGCCCGCGCCGCCGCGCACTACTCCGCCGTCGCGCTCTTCCACCACGACCCCGGCTCCCTGTCCGCGGCCTTCGTGCGGGAGCGGCTGCGCCGGGCCACCAAGCTGCCGCCGGAGGCGCACTATCCGCGCGGCGGCTGGGCGAGCGTGATCGACCGGATGGCCGCCCGCGCCTGGAACCTGGGGGTGCGGATGGAGACGCTGTCGCGCGTCGACACGCTGCCCACCGACACCCCGGTCGTCGTCGCCACCTCGCTGGCCGCCGCACGCCGGCTGCTGAAGGACGACTCCCTGGTGTGGCCGAGCGGCCGTACCGCCCTGGTCGACCTCGCGGTGCGCACCCGCCGCGGTGACGCGTTCGTCGTGTCGGACCTGGACGCGCCCGGGTGGATCGAGCGGTTCAGCGCGCAGGACCGCACCCTCGCCCCGGCCGGCGAGCAGCTGATCCAGGGACAGATCCCGCTCGCCCCGCACGAGTCCCGCGCCGACGGCGTCGCCCGCGCGGAGGCGCTGCTCGACCTGGGTTTCCCGGGCTGGCGGGAGCGGGTCACCTGGCGGCGCGAGGCGACCGCCGAGGGCCGCACGGGGGCCGTCGACCTGCCCGGCACCAGCTGGCGGGACCGGCCCGCCATCGACCGCGGCGACGGCGTGTACCTGGCCGGGGACCAGGTCGCGGCGCCCGGGGTGCTGTCGGAGGTGTCCTTCACCAGCGCGCTGACCGCCGTGTCGCTGGCGCTGGGCCAACGGCACGCGCTTGACCTCAAGCGTGCTTGAGGTCGAAGAGTGGGCCCCGCCCGCATCCACCTCGAACCGGGGGATTTCATGTACGCGATCCGTCTGCACGCCTTCGGTCCCGCCGAGAACCTGACCTACGAGCAGGTCGAGGACCCGGTGCCGGGCCCCGGTCAGGTCCGTGTCGCCGTCGCGGCCGCCGGCGTCCACCTCCTCGACACCGCCCTGCGGGAGGGCGTCCGGGGTCCGCTGCCCGAACTGCCCGCCCTGCCGACCGTGCCCGGCCGTGAGGTCGCCGGCACCGTCGACGCCCTCGGCGAGGGCGTGGAGCCGTCCTGGCTCGGCAAGCGCGTGGTCGCCCACCTGGGGTTCGCGCCCGGCGGCTACGCCGAACGCGCGGTGACCGACGCCTCCCGCCTGCACGAGATCCCGTCCGGCCTGGACGCCGCCGAGGCGGTCGCCATGATCGGCACCGGCCGCACCGCGCTGGGCATCGTGCAGTTCGCGGACCTGGGCCCGCAGGCGGTGGCCGTGATCCCGGCGGCCGCGGGCGGCATCGGCACCCTCCTGGTCCAGTACGCGAAGAACGCCGGCGCCACCGTCGTCGGCCTGGCCGGCGGCCCCGCGAAGACCGCGCGCGTCGCGGCCAACGGCGCCGACCTCGCCGTCGACTACACCGACCCCGCCTGGACCGGGAAGGTCCGCGCCTTCCTCGGCGGCCGGCCCGCCACCGTCGTCTTCGACGGTGTCGGCGGCGACGCGGCCCGCGAGGCGGTCGCCCTGCTCGGCCCCGGCGGCCGGCACCTCGTCTTCGGCTGGTCCGCCGAAGGCGTCCGCGCCGGTGAGCCGTACCTCGTCGACGGGGTCTCCGAACAGGTCCTCGGCCCCGTCATGCTCGCCCGGGCCGGCGGCCCGGACCCCCTGCGCACCCTCGAACTGCGCGCCCTCACCGAGGCCGCCGCCGGCCGGCTCACGCCCGCCGTCCAGCGCTTCCCGCTGGCCGAGGCGGCCGCCGCGCACCACGCCCTCGAGACCCGCCGTACGACCGGAAAGGTGGTGTTGGAGCCATGAACAGGCACCGCACACCCCAGGATGCGATACGTCCCGATTCGTGGTCTTCTGGCCGAGTGACTGTCACCCGAACAGGTGAACCCGCCACGGGAACCGACCCCCACCGCTGGTGGGGGCTGGTGATCATCGCGCTGGCCCAGCTGATGGTCGTCCTGGACGCCACCATCGTGAACATCGCCCTGCCGTCCGCACAGCGCGACCTGGGCATGTCCGACGCCAACCGGCAGTGGGTGATCACCGCCTACACCCTCGCCTTCGGCGGCCTGCTCCTCCTCGGCGGCCGCATCGCCGACCTCGTCGGCCGCAAACGGACCTTCGTCATCGGGCTGATCGGCTTCGCCGCCGCCTCCGCGCTCGGCGGCGCCGCGACCACTGCCGGCATGCTCTTCGGCGCCCGCGCCCTGCAAGGGGCCTTCGCCGCCGTCCTCGCCCCCTCCGCGCTGTCGCTGCTCACCACGACGTTCACCGACCCCAAGGAGCGCGGCAAGGCCTTCGGCATCTACGGCGCCCTCGCCGGCAGCGGCTCCGCGATCGGCTTCATCGTGGGCGGCCTGCTCACCGAGTACCTGAACTGGCGCTGGTGCCTCTACGTCAACGTGCCCATCGCCGTCATCGCGGTCATCGGCGCCCTCACCCTGCTGCACGACCGCCCCGGCCACGCCGGCGTCCGCCTCGACGTGCCCGGCGTGATCCTCGGCTGCGGCGGCCTGGTCGCGATCGTCTACGGCTTCAGCGAGGCACAGCCACGCGGCTGGACCGACCCGCTGGTGCTCGCCCTCTTCGCGGCCGGCGTGGCGCTGCTCGCCACGTTCGTCTGGTGGCAGACCAGGGCGCCGAGCCCGCTGCTCCCGCTGCACATCATCAAGGACCGCAACCGCGCGGGCTGCTTCCTGACGATGATGCTCGCGGTGATCGGGATGTTCGGCCTGTTCCTGTTCATGACCTACTACCTGCAGGTCATCCTCGGCTACTCGCCCGTCCGCACCGGCCTGGCCTTCCTCCCGCTGACCGTGGCGATCATCATCGGCTCGACCCAGATCTCCGCGCGCCTGCTGCCCCACGTGTCGCCGCGCATGCTGATGGTCCCCGGCATGGTCCTCGCCGCCGGCGGCATGGTGATCCTCACGCAGATGACCGTGGACTCCTCCTACACCACGGAGATCCTGCCCGCGCTGCTGCTGATGGGCCTCGGCATGGGCCTCACCTTCATGCCGGTGTTCTCCACCGCCACCGCCGGCGTCGCCCCGCAGGACTCCGGCGTGACCTCGGCGACCGTCAACACCTCCCAGCAGGTCGGCGGCTCCATCGGCACGGCCCTGCTGAACACCATCGCCACCACGAGCAGCGCCACCTACATCGCCGCCCACCTGCGGGACCCCGCCCAGCGCGCCCTGGTCGTCCGCGAGGGCGTGGTGCACGGCTACACGGTCGCCATCTGGTGCGCGGCTGGGGTCATGCTCCTCGCGGGCCTGGTGGCCGGCCTGATGGTCACGGCCCGGCCCCCGCGCGCCACGCCGGCGCAGAGCCCGGTACCGGAGTCGGTCGCCTGACCGCTCCCCCACGCGCGTGCCCCACGGCGCCCGGCGTCCGGCGCACGCACGCGTGGCCCACCGCGCTCGACGTCGCGCACGCACGCGTGCCCCACGCCGAGGCCCAAGTCCCACGCCCACGCCCACGGCGCGTGGGCCACCGCACCCCGCGTCACGCACGCGCGCGTGCACCTCCGTATACGGACACGCGCGCGTGCCGGCCGTAGCGCCGCCGCTCAGCTCCGTCCGGCCACCCGGTCCGCGAGCCGGGCCAGGCGGGAGGACTCCGCGCGGGGCGCCGTGCGCTCCCGCTGGTCGGCGGCGCGGTACACGGCGTACAGCCCCTGCACGCCCACCCACCGCAGCGGCTCCGGCTCCCACTTGCGCACCCGGTGCCCCACCCACGGCAGTTCGGTCAGCTCGGTACGGCCGCCCTGCCCGGAGTCCAGCTGCACGAGGTCCCGCAGCGTGCGCGCCGCGAGGTTCGTCGTCGCGACGCCCGACCCGACGTACCCGCCGGCCCAGCCGAGCCCCGTCGACCGGTCCAGCGTCACCGTCGCGCACCAGTCCCGCGGCACCCCCAGCACCCCCGACCAGGCGTGCTCGACGCCCAGGCCGGCCAGCGACGGGAAGAACCGCAGGAGGATCTCCCGCAGCGCCGCGATCGTCGCGTCCTGCGTCCGCCCGTCGTTGTCGGTGCGCGAGCCGAAGCGGTACGGCACCCCGCGCCCGCCCAGCGCGATCCGCCCGTCGGCGGTGCGCTGCGCGTACATGTACGCGTGCGCCATGTCCCCGAGCGTCTCGCGCCCGGACCAGCCGATCTCCGCCCACTGCGCCTCGGTCAGCGGTTCGGTGGCGATCATCGAGGAGTTCATCGGCAGCCAGGTCCGCCGCTGCCCCTTGAGCGACGCGGTGAACCCCTCCGTGCAGCGCAGCACATAGGGCGCCCGGACGGTCCCGTACGGCGTCACCGCGTGCTTCGGCCGGATCTCGGTGACCGGCGTCGACTCGTGGATCGTCACGCCGAGCGCCTCGACGGCCGCCGCGAGCCCCTTGACCAGCTTCACCGGGTGCAGTCGCGCCCCGTGCGGCGTCCACGTCGACCCGACCGCGTCCGCGACCCGGATCCGCTCGGCGGTCTCCTCGGCGCCGTACAGCTCGCGGTCCTTCTCGCCGAAGGCGATCTCCGCGGCGTGGAAGGCCTTCAGCCGGGCCAGCTGCGCCGGGGTGGTCGCCACCTCCAGCACGCCGCCCTTGTGGATGCCGGCGTCGATGCCCTCCGCCTCGGCGACCGCGATCACCTCGTCGACGGTGTCGTTCATGGCCTGCTGCAGCCGCACCGCCGCCTCGTGGCCGTGCAGCCGGGCGTACCGGTCGCGGCCGGCGATGCCGTTGTACAGCCAGCCGCCGTTGCGTCCGGAGGCGCCGTAGCCGCAGAACTTCTGCTCCAGCACGACGATCCGCAAGAAGGGAGCGGACTTCTTCAGGTAGTACGCCGTCCACAGCCCCGTGTACCCGCCGCCGACGATCACCACGTCGGCGGTGGCGTCACCGGGCAGCGGCTCCCGCACCGCCGGAAGGCCGTCGTCCGCGTACCAGAAGGAAATGCCGCCGTTCACGACACTGCTGCTCATGAGCCCGGACGTTAACCCGTGTTCCCGACCCCTGTCTCCTTCGGATTCCGTGGAATTTCCCGCCCGCGCGTGAGCGGATGGCACGCCAGCCCGATGAGCACGGACACGAAGTGCCCGAGGTCGGTGAAGGTCGGCCCGGCGGTCAGCGGCAGGCCGTAGAAGACCAGCACCGCGAACAGATAGACGTACCGCCAGGGCCCCGGGATCCGGTACGTCAGCACCCCCACCACCCCCGCCAGCGCGTAGCTGACCCCGATGTCCAGGGCCTCGGCCTCCGAGTGCGGCGCGTACCCGCGCTCGATGGCGACGAGCAGCACGCCCTGACTGATCAGCGTCGCCAGGAAGTGCGCCGCCACGCACACCACCAGCCAGCGCACGGTCCCCAGCCAGCGCTCGGCCGGCGCGTGGAACACGCTGTACAGCACCGCGTACGGCAGCCAGCGCCCGCCGTCGATCCACATCGCGCTGGCGATGAGCACCCGCACCGGGTTGCGGGACAGCTCCTCCAGGTTCGTCGAGCGCTGCCGCAGGAAGTCGCGTTCGAAGTCGGCGGACATGTGGTGCAGGGCGACGGTGGTGACGAACAGGATCGCCAGCCACACGTACGTCCCCGGGGCGCTGCGGACGTAGGCCCCGACCCGGCGCAGACCCCGCGTAATTCGCATGAGCCGATTCACGCACGGCAGTATCGTCCGGCAGGTGATCGACATTCCGGCCGAGCTGGCGGCGTCACAGGCGGAGTACAACGGCGAGACGGGCCGCGCGTTCGTCGCGGGCCTGCCGGACCTGGCCGCGCGGTTCCTGAGCCGCTGGCGGCTGCGGCTGGACGGCCCGTCGATGTACGGGGTGTGCGCCCTGGTCCTGCCGGTCGTCCGCGACGACGGACTGCGCGCCGTCCTCAAACTCCAGCTGCTCGACGAGGAGAGCGTGGGCGAACCGGTCGCCCTGCGCCTGTGGGACGGCGACGGAGCGGTACGCCTCCTCGACCACGACGAGCCCACCGGCACGATGCTGCTGGAACGCCTCGACTCCTCCCGGATGCTCGCCCACCACCCGGACGTCCACGAGGCGGTCGAGGTGATCGCCCAGCTGCTCGCCCACCTCAACGCCACACCCGCCCCGCCGGGCCTGCGCCGCCTCGGCGACATCGCGCGGCGGATGCTGGAGCGCACCCCCGCGGCGTTGGCGAGCGTCCCCGACCCGCGGGCCCGCCGTCTCCTCGCCGACTGCGCCGCCGCCGTACGCGAGGTCGTGGCCGAACCCGGCGACCGCCTGCTGCACTGGGACCTGCACGACGAGAACGTCCTGTCCGCCGACCGCGCCACCTGGCTCGCCATCGACCCCAAGCCCCTGGCCGGCGACCCCGGCTTCGAACTGTGGCCGGCCCTCGACAACCGCTACGACCCCGACGACATCCGCTGGCGCTTCGACGCGATGACCGCCGTCATGGGTCTCGACCGGGACCGCGCCCGCGCCTGGACCCTGGGCCGCGTCCTGCAGAACGCCCTGTGGGACATCGAGGACGGCCGCCCCCTGGACCCCGACCAGCTGCACATCGCCGACCGCCTGCGCCCGCCTAGGATCGCGCCATGATCGCCGAACTCCAGTGCGTGGTCCTGGACTGCCCCGACCCCGCCGCGCTCGCCGGCTTCTACCAAGGCCTGCTCGGCGGCACCGTCGACCGGCCCGACGCCCGCTGGGCGGTGGGCGACGACTGGCACACCCTGCACACGCCCCAGGGCGCGGTCCTGGCCTTCCAGCGGGTCGCGGACCACCGGCCCCCGCGGTGGCCGGACCCCGAGCACCCCCAGCAGTTCCACCTGGACCTCGCCGTATCCGACCTGGACCGGGCCGACGAGGAGGTCCGGGCCGCCGGAGCCCGCCTGCTGGACGACAGCGCGGGCGGCTGGCGCGTCTACGCCGACCCGGCCGGCCACCCCTTCTGCCTGGTCCGCCACTGACCTGGTCCGCCACTGACGACAGGAGCACCCATGATCCGCCCCGCGACGCCCGCGGACCTTCCCGTCATCCACACCCTGATCCAGGAACTCGCCGCCTACGAGAAGGCCCCGCACGAGGCGAAGGCGACCCCCGCCCAGCTCCACGACGCCCTCTTCTCGGCCCACCCGGCGGCCTTCGCGCACATCGCCGAGGACGACGACACCGGCGAGCCGGTCGGCTTCGCCCTGTGGTTCCTGTCCTTCTCCACCTGGCGCGGCACCCACGGCATCTACCTGGAGGACCTCTTCGTACGCCCCGCGGCCCGCGGCGCCGGCCACGGCAAGGCCCTGCTCACGGAACTCGCCCGCATCTGCGCCGAGCGCGGCTACCAGCGCCTGGAGTGGTCGGTCCTGAACTGGAACGAACCCGCGATCGGCTTCTACGAGTCCCTGGGCGCCCGCCCCCAGGACGAGTGGACGGTGTACCGCCTGACGGACGAGGCCCTGACCAACCTGGCCACCCCATGACAGAAGCCCGGACCGGAACGCACCGGCCCGGGCTTCCCCGGAGCCCCCTGTCGGATTCGAACCGACGACCTTCGCTTTACGAGTTCGATCTGACCCGCCGCCGCTGTCCGCTGTCATTGATGTCAGCCATGGATGTCACCGCACACCGCTGGGGTCACTTGCGACGCTTGCGTGTCTTCGCCTTGCGTTCGGCTTCCTTGCGCTTCTCGATGGTGTACGACGACCACTCGCCACGGTGCAGGTTGCATCGTGACGCACCGACCATCGCCAGCCGTCGGCACCGAGTGCCCTTCTCCGTGAGCGCTCCACACCTGGACTGCGTACGAGCCACGTTTCCCACCCCTGGTCTCGACCGTCGTGCGGACCAGTGCAGGATTGCCGGGCGCATGTCCTCTGTGGAAGGCGCACTGCTCCGCGCAGAGGTGCATGGCGGCCCAAGGAAGTTGCCCTGGGGCGCACTCTTCCCAACTGTGTTGGTAGCCCACAGGGTCGCGTACAGAGCCGTTCATGTGCGTACGCGGGCGGTCGGCGCCCCCTACCGGGCCAGCTGCGGAACTCGCCCGAAAATCCCCCGAACACCGATGAATGAGACGGAAACTGAGAAGGCCCACAACAGCCTGACCTCTCACGACGGTGGGTTGTTCACCAGTTCCGCCATTGATCGGTGAGTTCGTGCCGACCGAGTCCGTGTCTGGCGGTCAGGGCTATGACGTCGACTCCTTGCTCGGTGAGAGCCTCGTCGATGTAGAGGCAGAGCTGCTCGCGTTCATCGGTCTCGCAGGCGCTTTCGTCGTGGGCTTCGTTCACCGCATTCAGGGCCAGGACAACGCGCTCAACTGCGGCGAAGACCTGCTCGTCGTCTCTTTCGTCGAGTGTGGCCAGCTCGGTCTCGAAGGCGTTCAGGACGGCATCGGTCGCCGACAGAAGCTCATCGGAATACAGGTCGACCATGCATGCGCAGTCGGGGTCCAGAGTGCCGGCGGCAAGCTCTGCGGCTTCCGCGGCTATGCCCCTGCGCCAGTTTGTCGTCGGTCTCTCAGCCATGAGCCGGACCGTACAGCGCAGATCTGACAGTGCGGCCGCTCTCCCCAGCTCGAAGGAAGACCCAGAAGGGCTGGCGGCCGATGACCTCGCCGGCGAACCGGGAACCAACAGGCAGGGCCGCCATGGTTGCCGCCCAGCTCCGCCGCACCTCGTCTGCGGCCGGCGCTTCAGGGCCCGTCGGCCATGCGTACTCATCCATCTCTAGATCATGCGGTCATGGGACCGCGCTTAGAAGGCGCGGGCACGCACGGCAGGCTAGACCAGCAAGTCCGCAGGGCTTCGGTGACAGGCTGGCGAGTGTCGTCGGCGTCCGCGCTCGTTGCCCTGCTCGGCACCTCCCTGCCGCCCCGATCTCTCCGCCTGCGAGAGTGGTCCAGTGATGCTGAATCCTGAGAACACTCTGTTCATCCGTGGTGCCACGCCCGTGCTCCTGCTGGCCGACGCACCCGTCCACGATGCCCTGCCGCTGCTGACCGCCTCGGACGGAGCGGTGCCCTTGTGTGAGGGGTGGACCATCGTCCCTCGACTCACCCTGTGCGTCGTAGACGGACCCGGGGACCACGGACTCGTCGTCCCCGCTCTCGCCGCGGCGGTGGTCGGGGGCGCCGATGGTGGCACGGCATCGAACGGCATGGATGACTGGTGCGCGGATGCTGAGCAGGCCGGCGGAGCAGTCGTCCTGTCTTTGGACCAATTGCCCGAGGCACTCGATTGGTCTGCCTTGCTGTCTTCGGGCACCACCCGCGGTGGCTTCATGCCTGCGCTGGTCTGACGGCAGGATCTTCGGACTCACGCGACCAGCGTGACGCCTGCTTGCATGCGCGAGCCTTGCACCCTGGACCTCTTCGTCCCGAAGCAAGTTGGTTGGGTTGCTCAACCCGGCCCGGCTCTGCTCCTGACCTGCGGCGACAGTCCACGGGCGTCCATGCTTGTCCGCCGTTGTGCGTCGGCGTTGTCACGCAGTTAGACACGTACCCGGTGAAGACCGCTCGGCTCCCTACGTTGTCTAGGCCCACCGTCAAGCATCACCCGGGACAGAAACGTCAGGCATCAGCTGGGATCCGACAGGGTTGAGACGCCTTCCGTCGTGGCTGGGCACATGGGGGCCGTTGCCGTCCAAGGCATCCGCGAGCCTGATCGCGAAGACCTCGGCCATGCGCTCGCTGACCCTCGTACGTCTTCACCACCCGCACCGGCCGTCCGATCGACCCGCAGAACGTCAACCGGTCGTTCTTCCGCATCACCGACGCCGCCGGCCTTCGGCGCATCCGTCTGCACGACGCCCGGCACGGCTGTGCCACGCTCCTCACCGCCGCCGGTGTCGCGCGCCGCGTCGTGATGGAGATCCTTGGGCACAGCCAGATCAGCATCACCATGGACGTGTACACGCACGTGACGTCGGACACGCAGCGCGAGCCCATCAGCCACATGGATCGCCTGCTCAGGCGCCGTGTCGACCGTGAGTGACCGTCCCGGTTGATGTCACCCGTAGATGTCGAACGCCCCGGACCGATCTTCGGCCGGGGCGTTCGCGCTGTTCAGCGTCGGAGCCCCCTGTCGGATTCGAACCGACGACCTTCGCTTTACAAGAGCGGCGCTCTAACCAGCTGAGCTAAGGAGGCCCGCGTACGTCGCGGACGTACGCGCCCGTGCAGTGTACCCACCCCGCACGGCGGCCCGATCGAAAATTTCCGCGAAGTTCACAGGGGCGCAGCTACTGACAGACCAGGTGAACGCCAGGTACCGTCCTGTGCCAGTTCACCTGCGTGGACTACACCAACCACCTTCCTACAACGGATCGTCCGGCACGTTCCTGCCGGTAGAAGGGGGCCCATTCACCATGGCCACTGTCACGTTCGACAAGGCGACCCGGATCTACCCGGGTTCCGACAAGCCCGCCGTCGACGCCCTGGACATCGAGATCGCCGACGGGGAGTTCCTCGTCCTGGTCGGTCCGTCCGGCTGCGGCAAGTCCACCTCTCTGCGGATGCTCGCAGGCCTGGAGGACGTCAACGGCGGCGCGATCCGCATCGGCGACCGCGACGTCACGCACCTGCCGCCGAAGGACCGGGACATCGCCATGGTGTTCCAGAACTACGCGCTCTACCCGCACATGACGGTCGCCGACAACATGGGCTTCGCGCTCAAGATCGCCGGCGTGCCGAAGGCGGAGATCCGGCAGAAGGTCGAGGAGGCCGCGAAGATCCTCGACCTCACCCAGTACCTGGACCGCAAGCCGAAGGCGCTCTCCGGCGGTCAGCGCCAGCGTGTCGCCATGGGCCGCGCGATCGTGCGTGAGCCGCAGGTCTTCCTCATGGACGAGCCGCTGTCCAACCTGGACGCCAAGCTCCGCGTCTCCACCCGCACCCAGATCGCCTCCCTGCAGCGCCGCCTGGGCATCACCACGGTCTACGTCACCCACGACCAGGTCGAGGCCCTCACCATGGGCGACCGCGTCGCCGTCCTCAAGGACGGTCTGCTCCAGCAGGTCGACACCCCGCGCAACATGTACGACAAGCCCGCCAACCTCTTCGTGGCCGGCTTCATCGGCTCCCCCGCGATGAACCTCGTCGAGGTCCCGATCACCGACGGCGGCGTGAAGTTCGGCAACAGCGTGGTCCCGGTCGACCGCGACGCGCTGTCCGCCACCACCGACAAGACGGTCACCGTCGGCGTCCGCCCCGAGCACTTCGACGTGGCCGGCCCCGACTCCGACCAGGGCGTCGCGGTCGTCGTCAACGTCGTCGAGGAGCTGGGCTCCGACGCGTTCGTCTACGGCACCGCCAAGGTCGGCAGCGAGACCAAGGACCTCGTCGTCCGCGTCGGCGGCCGCGAGGTGCCGGAGAAGGGCAGCACGCTGCACGTCGTGCCGCGCTCGGGCGAGACCCACGTCTTCTCCACCTCCACGGGCGCGCGCCTGTCGGACTGAGCACCGGAAATACCCGGGTGATTCACCCAGGTTGACGAAAGAGGGCCTCGCGGACTGCCGCGGGGCCCTTCTCGTTGTCGACAAATACCCCGGCAAAGGCGGGCGTTTCGACCACCGTTCGTCAACCCGCTACCGCGAAAATGCCCCTGCCTCATCCCCCGAACCGGTGACTAAATGTCGCCAAATCATTACCGCACGCTACCCTCACACGCGTGAAGCACTCCACCACCCAACAGACGCGACGCGGCCACCGGGGACCCGCCCGCCGGATCGGCCGCTCCCTCGCCCTCGTCCTGCCCGTCGTCCTGGTGCTCTCCGGGACCCTCGCGGTCACCCGGGTCAACTGGTCCGGGAACCCCTCGGACTCGGTGCTCACCGCCACCGACGTGACGCGGGCCGTGGACGCGAAGAACTCCGCCCGCCGCGCCCCGCAGGACGTCCTGCGCGACCAGCTCCTCACCGAGCTGCAGCAGAAGGACCCCGGCATCGCGCTCACCCACCTCCAGCAGGTCGTCAACGACAAGCCGTCGCTGGCGAAGCACTGCGTGGCCATCGCGCGGGCGCTGGGGCGGGCGGCGGTGCGGATCTACGGCCCCACCCGCGCCCAGTCCTTCGCCCGCCCCGTCTGCGACACGTCGTACGCCGCAGGCGTCCTCACCGCCCACGGCTGACCTCCGGTCACCACAACACCGGCACGATGCACGCCGTGGGGTGCCATGCCCTGCGGTGCGGTGCGGTGCGCCCGGCGTCGCGACGACCGCCGTAGGGCGCGCGGCCCTGCGCTGCGGCGCGCCCGGCGCCTTCGGTGACCGCCGTGGAGTGCGCAACCCGGCGCTACGGGGCGCCGCTGCGCCCACCCGTGCCGCCCCTAGCGGCACGACTGCCCGCAGCTACGCATGACTGGGTGGGCGGCCCCAGCGGCACGACTGCCCGCAGCTACGAGGATCGGACCCGCAGTCGCCGACGGCGAGAAGGGGACGTGGTGGGGGGTGTCCGCCCGCAGCGGACGGCATTGCCTTTCGGTGCCGTCTTGAAGAAACGTAGGGCCGTACCGAGGACGGACACCCCCCACCACGGCCCCGACCCACCCACCGGCAGAAGGCACTACCGCAACCCGCCACCGGACAGGAACGGGCCGCCGCAGGCATTCAGGGGCGCGGGGAACTGCGCGACCAGCCACCCACAAACCCGCACCCGGCGACGAAACCGCACCCACCCGCACAGCCGCCGCAGGCACCCCGCGGGGAACTGCGCGACAAGCCACGACGGACCCGCACCCGGCAACACACCCCACCCGTTGCGTACGCTTCCCGCATGACCCACCCGCACGCCGCCCCCCGCCCCACGCAAGCCGTCATCCTCGCCGGAGGCCAGGGCAGCCGGCTGCGCCCGTACACCGACCACCGCCCCAAGCCGATGGTCGAGATCCCCGGGACGGGCACGCCGATCATCGGACACCAGCTCGCCTGGCTCGCCGAGGAAGGCGTCACCGACGTCGTCGTCTCCTGCGGCCACCTCGCCGAGGTCCTCCAGGACTGGCTCGCCGAGGCCGACCTCCCCCTGCGCGTACAGACGGTCGTGGAGAGCGAACCCCTCGGCCGCGGCGGCGGCCTGAAGTTCGCCGCGGCCCACCTGCCGCACCCCGACCGCCCCTGGTACGCCACCAACGGCGACATTTGGACCCGCTTCTCGCTGCGCGACATGGCGGACTTCCACACCGAGCGCGGCGCCACGGCGACCCTCGCCCTCGCCCGCCCCCGCATCCCCTGGGGCGCCGTGAAGACCGACGGCTTCGGACACATCACCGACTTCATCGAGGCCCCGCCGTCCACCTTCGAGATCAACGCGGGCGTCTACGTCTTCTCCGCGGCCTTCGCCGATCTCCTCCCCGAACGCGGCGACCACGAGCGCACCACGTTCCCGCATCTGGCCCGGGAGCGTCGCCTGGCCGGCTTCCCGATCCCGCACGGCGCCTACTGGCGGGCGATCGACACGGCGAAGGACCTGACCGAAGCGGCCAAGGAACTGGCGGCACTGACCCGCTGACCCACCGCACCGGCACCCCGGCAGCCGCACAACACCGCAGCACCACCGCACCGCACCACCGCACCGCACCACCGCAGCCGCACCACCGCAGCCGCACCACCGCACCCGCAGAACCCCCACGACGGAGGGCCCCCACACGCAGGGCCCCCACGACGGACGGGCCCACAACAAAGGAACCCCACGACAAAGGGGCCCCGCCCGCGGACCCCCCGCGGGACGGAACCCCTTCGTCACACAACCGCCGGGCCGGCCACGTGACCGTGTGCGTCAGCCGGTGGGCTTCCCGAGCAGCCCGCCCACCGGCTCGGTTACCCCAACAGGCCGCCCACCAGGCCGGACTGGCCGGAAGAGGAGCCACCGGAAGAGGAGCCGGAGCCGCCGGAGCCGGAGCCCCCGCCGCTGCCCCCGCTGCCGCTGCCGCCCGACGAACCGCCACCGGACGTGGGCCCGGAGCTGGTGCTCGGCGCCTGACCGGACGGCGAGGAGTGCCGCGACGGCGCCTGCCCCACGGTGCCCTGCGTCTGGCTGGGTGTCCCGCCCGTGGCCGTACCGGAGGACCGCTTCGCACCCGGCGTACGCGCCTCCCGCGAGGGCTCGTCGGTGGTCGCACCGTGGGTCGGCGCGGCGGACGCCGACGGCGTGTGCCGCCGCGCGCGCTCACCGGGCGTCTGCGGCAGCGGCGAACCCGGCAGCTCGTTGCGCGGGGCCTCGCCGGGCCCCGGCACGACCACCCGGTCGGCGTCGCGCACGGCACCGCCGAGCAGCGAGCCGACGAGCAGCGTGATCCCGGTGACGACGGCCGTGATCAGCGCACCGCGGCGCAGCACGTACCGCCGCAGCTCCCAGATGTCGGAGCGCGGGCCGAGCCGCCGCCAGGCGCTCGCGGCGAGCCTTCCGTCGACGGAGTAGACGGGCGCGCCGGCGATGATCAGCGGCGACCAGGCGGCGAGGTAGATGATGTCGGGGGCGTCGTAGACGGGGACCGTCTTCCAGCTGACGGTGACGATGAGCGCGGCCGACAGCAGCGCGCCGACCACGGCGGCGACCCGCTGCCAGCAGCCCAGCACGGTCAGCACGCCGACGACGACCTGGAGGAAGGCGATGACCAGGCCGGAGCCGACGGGGTGGTGGAGGGCGAACTGGCGCAGCGGCTCGGCGACCTCCCAGGGGTGCAGGGTGTTGAGCCACTTGACCATGGAGCCGCGCTGGCCGCCGTCGAAGTAGACGGGGTCGCACAGCTTGCCCATGCCGGCGTAGATGGAGATGAAGCCGAGGAAGATGCGCAGCGGGAGCAGGACGACGCCGAGGTTCATGCGGCGGTGCGGGTAGTAGGCGTGCCGCGCGGGGTCGTCGGCGTGCCGCTTGCCCCGGACGCCGTCCTCGTCGCGCTCGTCACCGGCCTCGCCGTTCGCGCCGTACTGCCCCGGGCCGTAACCGGTGCCGTGGCCGTCGTCGTAGCCGTCGCCGTAACCGGTGCCGTGGGCGTCGTCGTAGCCGTACGCCTCGTGGCCGGGCTCGTCGTAGGCGCTGCCGACGGAGCGCATGGCGGGCAGCAGGCGGGTGCCCGCGCCGGCGTCCTCGGAGGTGCGCTGGGCGCCGACGACGGGCGTCTCGACGGTCTGGTCCAGCTCGTCGTAGCCGAAGTCGTGCCCGGGACCGTGCCCGGGACCGTGCCCGAGTCCCGATCCGTGCCCGGGGGCGTAGCCCGTGCCGTGCCCCGGGCCGTGGCCCGGCTCGACGCGGGGCAGGACCTGGGTGGCTCCGGCGTCGCCGGCGGCGGGCTCGGCGTGGCCGACGGTGCCGGCCCGCACGGCCTGCAGCAGGCGGTGGGCGCCGGTGTCGTCGGGGGCCGACTTGCCGCTCCAGACGACGGGCCGGCGCCGGGCCGCCGCGGCGGCCGCACCGGCTCTGCTCGCGGGGGCGACGACGGGCACGCGGCCGGTGTCCTGGGTGGCGCTCAAGTGCCGCGCGATCCGCGGGGATCGGGTGCGCACGGACGACGCACCCAGCTGCACGCGGAAGCTCGCGTGGCTCACGATGATCTGCGCCGGATCGCTCGGCACCTTCACCATGCTCAGCGCGGGAGCGTCGTCGAATCCCGACGAGCGGTCCCCCGTGGGTGTGCGGGGTGTTCTGGTGTCCACACTCATCTAACCGAGTGATGAGTCCTTAGGACACTGCCTTGACCGTGCGGATCTGTCCGGACCCCGTCAAGGTTGCCCCGAACGCCCGGAATCCCCCGTGTGGGGGACTCGGGCGAACGGTCGTACGGCGTCGGCTCGTCAGCCGCGGCGCCGCGCCGCCTCGTACAGCACGATGCCCGCCGCGACACCGGCGTTGAGGGACTCGGCCCCGCCCGGCATCGGGATGCGCACCCGGAAGTCGCAGGTCTCGCCGACCAGACGGGACAGGCCCTTGCCCTCGCTGCCGACGACGATGCACACCGGCCCGCCGAGCGCCTCCAGCTCGCCGAGCTCGACGTCCCCGTCCGCGGCGAGGCCGACGACCATGATCCCGGCCTTCTTGTACGCCTCCAGGGCCCGCGTCAGGTTGGTCGCGCGGGCGACCGGCGTCCGGGCGGCCGTACCGGCGGACGTCTTCCAGGCACCGGCGGTCATACCGGCCGCACGCCGCTCGGGTACGACGACGCCGTGGCCGCCGAAGGCGGAGACGGACCGCACGACGGCACCGAGGTTGCGCGGGTCGGTCACCCCGTCGAGGGCGACGATCAGCGGGTCCTCGCCCTCGTCCGCGGCGGCGTCGGCGAGGTCCTCGGGGTGGGCGTACTCGTACGGCGGGATCTGCAGCACCAGGCCCTGGTGGTTGAGGCCGTTGGTCATGCGGTCCAGCTCGGGCCGCGGGGCCTCCATCAGGTTGATACCGCCGCGCTCGGCGGCCAGCTGCAGCGCCTCGCGCACCCGCTCGTCGTTGTCGATGAACTGCTGCACGTACAGCGTGGAGGCGGGCACGCCCTCGCGCAGCGCCTCGTAGACCGGGTTACGGCCCACGACCAGCTCGGAGGCGGACTTGCCGCCGCCCCGGCGCTGCGGCGCACGCCCCTGCGCGCGGCGCGCCTTGGCCTGGGCGGCACGCTGCTTGGCGTGCCCCTTGCGCATCTCGGCGGGCGGGGTCGGACCCTTGCCCTCCAGGCCCCGGCGCCGCTTGCCGCCGCTGCCGACCTGCGCGCCCTTCTTGCCGGACATGCGACGGTTGTTCGCGGCCATGAGTTACCTGTCTCCGTGATGCGTCGGGTGTACGTACGTCAAGTGCAAGTGTGCCGCCCGTGGACGCGGGCGGCACATTCGCGGTGTTCTAGCGGGGCCCGAGGGTCCAGCGCGGGCCCTGCGGGCTGTCCTCGATGACGAGGCCGGCCTGCCCGAGCCGGTCCCGGATGGCGTCCGCGGTGGCCCAGTCCTTGCGCGCCCTGGCGGACTCGCGCTGCTCCAGCACCAGGTGGACGAGGCTGTCGACGACGCCGTGCAGGTCGTCGCCGCGGTCGTTCTCCCCGGCCCACTGCGGGTCGAGCGGGTCGAGGCCGAGGACGCCGAGCATGGCCCGCACCTCGGCGAGCCGCGCCACGGCGGCGTCCTTGTCGTCGGCGGCGAGGGCGCTGTTGCCCTGCCGCACGGTGGTGTGGATGACCGCGAGGGCCTGCGGGACGCCCAGGTCGTCGTCCATGGCCTCGGCGAAGGCGGGCGGCACCTCGGCGGCGGGCTCGACCTCGCCGGCCTGCTCCACCACCCGCTGCACGAAGCCCTCGATCCGGGCGAACGCCGACTCGGCCTCGCGCAGCGACTCCTCGCTGTACTCGATCATCGAGCGGTAGTGCGGGGTGCCGAGGTAGTAGCGCAGCACGATGGGCCGCCACTGCTTGACCATCTCGCTGACGAGGACGGAGTTGCCGAGCGACTTCGACATCTTCTCGCCGCTCATGGTGACCCAGCCGTTGTGCAGCCAGTACCGGGCGAACTCGTCGCCGAAGCCGCGGGCCTGGGCGATCTCGTTCTCGTGGTGCGGGAAGATCAGGTCGATGCCGCCGCCGTGGATGTCGAAGACGGAGCCCAGGTACTTGTGCGCCATGGCGGAGCACTCCAGGTGCCACCCCGGACGCCCGCGGCCCCACGGCGTCTCCCAGCTCGGCTCACCCGGCTTGGCGGCCTTCCACATCGCGAAGTCGCGCGGGTCCCGCTTGCCGGTCTCGCCGTCCTCCGAGGGCTGGCGCAGGTCCTCGAGGTCCTGGTTCGACAGCGACAGATAGCCCGGCAGCGAGCGCACGTCGAAGTAGACGTTCCCGTCGGCCTCGTAGGCGTGCCCGCGCTCGATGAGCGTGCGCATCATCTCGACCATCTCGGTGACATGGCCGGTGGCGCGCGGCTCGTACGTCGGCGGCAGGCAGCCGAGGGCCGTGTAGCCGTCGTTGAAGGCGCGCTCGTTCTCGTAGCCGATGGCCCACCAGGGGCGGCCCTGCTCGGCGGCCTTCTTGATGATCTTGTCGTCGATGTCGGTGACGTTGCGGATGAACGTGACGTCGTAGCCGCGGTAGGCGAACCAGCGGCGCAGGATGTCGAAGTTCAGCCCCGAGCGGATGTGCCCGATGTGCGGGGCCGCCTGCACGGTGGCGCCACACAGGTAGATCGAGACACAACCCGGCGTGAGCGGGGTGAAGTCACGGATCTGCCGGGCGCTGGTGTCGTACAGGCGAATGGTCACGCATCCAGGGTAGTGGGCGCCGACCAGTGCCAGGCGCCGCCGCGGGCTTACGGGGCGTTTTCGTGACCTCGACCGCCCACCGAACGCCGCGGACCGCGATGCCCGGCGTTGCGGTGACCGCCGTGGGGTGCGCTGCCCGGCGTTGCCTGGTGCCCGGGGTGCGGTGACCGCCGGGGTTGCGCGGCCGGCGGTGCGGGGTGCCGCTGCGCCCACCCGTGCCGCCCCTAGCGGCACGACTGCCCGCAGCTACGGAGGCAGGTAGCGGCGACGGCCTGCAGTCGCCGGCGGCGAGAAGGGGACGTGGTGGGGGGTGTCCGCCCGCAGCGGACGGCATTGCCTTCGGGTGCCGTCTTGAAGAAACGTAGGGCCGTACCGAGGACGGACACCCCCCACCGCGGCCCCGACCCACCCACCGGCAGAAGGCGCTACCGCAACCCGCCACCGGACAGGAACGGGCCGCCGCAGGCATTCAGGGGCGCGGGGAACTGCGCGACAAGCCACGACGGACCCGCACCCGGCAACACACCGCACCCACCCACGCACGCGCCGCAGGCACCGTTACCGCCGCACCACCAACGCCGTGGCCACCGCCATCAGCCCTTCCCCCCGCCCCGGAAACCCGAGCCCGTCCGTCGTCGCGCCGGAGACGCTCACCGGCGCCCCGGCCGCCTCGGAGAGGATCTTCTCCGCCTCGTCCCGCCGCTTGCCGATCTTCGGGCGGGGCCCGATCACCTGCACCGCGACGTTCCCGACGACGAAGCCGGCCGCCCGGACGATCCGGGCCGCCTCGGTCAGCAGCGTCACCCCCGAGGCTCCGGACCACTCCGGCCGCCCCGTACCGAAGTGCTGCCCCAGGTCACCGAGCCCCGCCGCGGAGAACAGCGCGTTGCACGCCGCGTGGGCGACGACGTCCGCGTCGGAGTGCCCGGCCAGCCCCGGCCCCTCGCCCTCCCACTTCAGCCCCGCGCACCACAGCTCACGTCCCTCTTCGAAGGCGTGGATGTCGGTACCGACGCCCACCCGAGGCAGCGCCGGAAAACCCGCCGGCACCCCGGACCCCGCCGACTCAGCACCCGGCACCCCGGACCCCGCCGCCTCAGCACCCGGCACCCCGGACCCCGCCGTCTCAGAACCCATCGTTCAGCCTCCGCCGAGCCAGCACGGCCTCCGCCAGCACCAGGTCCAGCGGCCGCGTCACCTTGAACGCCTCCTCGTGCCCCGGCACGACGACGACCCGCTCCCCGAGCTGCTCCACCATGCTCGCGTCGTCGGTGACGTCACCCGTGACGCTCTCGTGCGCCCGCACCAACGTCGCCCGGTCGAAGCCCTGCGGCGTCTGCACGGCCCGCAGCCGCGCCCGCACCGGAGTGGCCAGAACCGGCTCCGGCGCCCCCGCCTCCTCCGCCGGCTCGACCTCCTTGACGGTGTCGGCGAGCGGCACGGCCGGAACGACGGCCACCGCACCCGCGCGCACCGCCTCGATCACCGCGTCCACCGTGTCGACCGGCACCAGCGGCCGCGCGGCGTCATGCACCAGCACGATGTCGTAGTCGGGCGGCAGCACGTCCAGCCCGAGCTTCACGGACTCCTGCCGGGACTCCCCGCCCGGCACGACCACGAAGTCGGTCCGCTCGGGCAGGGCGTGCGACTCCAGCAGGCTCTTGACCTCGCCGGCCCCCTCCGGCGGGGCCACCACGACGACGAGGGAGACGAAACGCGACGCGGCCATGGCGCGCACCGCGTGGACCAGCATCGGCGTGCCGCTGAGCGCGCGCAGCGCCTTGGGGGCGCCCGGCCCCAGGCGTACGCCGCGGCCGGCGGCCGGGATCACCACGGCCGTACGCGGCTCGGTGGGGGAAGGACGCGAAACGTCAGACATCGGTTCCTGTCAGGTTTGTGTGCTCGGCCCGGGTGGGTATGGCCTCACCGTGCCGGGCGCGCGACGCTCTGACCGGACCCTTCCGTGACCCTGGTCGAGCCGGCGGCCCGACCCCGGCACATAGGTATCGGGGGCTTCCCCTCGACAGGACGACAGCGGGACCGCAGCGACGTCACGTGCGCGGATGACGAGGCGTACGAGACGTAGCGTACGCACCGCGGGCGTACGCGGCGGCGGATACGAACATGCCGCAGCGCCCGGCGACAGCAGTTGCGTCATCGGGCACCGCGGCATTGCACACCGTGCTGAACTGAGGCGGACGGGGCCGCGTCAGGACGCGAGGACCTCGTCGAGGAGGGCCTCGGCCTTGTCCTCGTTCGTGTTCTCCGCGAGGGCGAGCTCGCTCACCAGGATCTGGCGTGCCTTGGCGAGCATGCGCTTCTCGCCCGCGGAGAGTCCACGCTCGCGCTCACGACGCCACAGGTCACGCACGACTTCCGCGACCTTGATGACATCGCCGGAGGCGAGCTTCTCCAGATTTGCCTTGTAGCGACGGGACCAGTTCGTGGGCTCCTCGGCGTACGGAGCGCGCAGCACCTCGAAGACCCGGTCCAGCCCGTCCTGACCGACCACATCACGTACGCCGACGAACTCCGCATTGTCCGCTGGCACACGTACCGTCAGGTCACCCTGGGCGACCTTCAGCACCAAGTAGGTCTTGTCCACGCCTTTGATCTGGCGAGTTTCGATGGCCTCGATCAGCGCGGCCCCGTGATGGGGATAGACCACGGTGTCGCCAACCTTGAACGTCATGTGACAGGTACCCCTTCCGTGGCTATCCAGGGTAACACGGATACGGCGTCTTCTGAATGGCGTTTTCGCAGGTCAGGGCATATCTCGGGGCTTGACAACAGCGACGGGAACGTGCTGCGGAGGCCGAGCGGAGGCAGGTATTCGCAGGTCGGAGGCGCTTCTCGGGGCGCGTGAAACACGCCCGTCACAGCCCGCGGGAGCCCTCCCAGCAGGGTCGAACATCCCCAAATGTCCGGTTCCGTGTGTGCGACTTCCGCTACTCCGTTCGGCCGTCCCGAGGCGGTTACGAGACGAATCCGGAATTGATCACGGCACCCCGGGAAGGGCTCGGGAAGCGAACCGGAACGGATCTGGGAACGGATCAGGGAACGGGACCGGGAACGAGGCAGGGAAGGGGCCGGCTCATCCAGAGTGATCAATTCCGGCGACGGCCGTGCATTCTTCACGGAAAATTCGCCGACCGGCGCGCCGGAGACCCGTGCGACTTAAGTGAATGGCGGACGAAGCATGAGGCAATGTGACTCATGGGTCAGCTGTGGCGCCTGGGACGTGAGAGCACCCCGTGGCCGCACCCGCGGCATTGCCCAAGGCCGTCCCCATGGCCGCACCCGCGGCCACCCATGGCCGTACCCCCGGCCGTACCGCCTGCCGGGCGATCCGGGCGCTCGGGGGAGGGTCGGGTGCGGCGGCGCGGGAACGGCTCGGTAACCTAAGCCCGCTGACTGACCCTTAGGGTGGCTTTACAAGGAAAGCTGCCCCTGCGTTCAAGGAGTTGCCGCCGCCGTGAGCAGCAGCCTTCGACGCGGCGCCCTCGCCGCCTCCGTCATCGCCCTCTCGTTCGCGTCGCTGGCCGCCTGCGGCTCCGGCAACAACGCCCAGACGCTGCAGATCAAGCCGGACAACGCCGCCACCAGCGTCGGGAACATCAAGATCCAGAACGCGCTCGTCATCACCCAGCCCGACCGCGAGTCCACCGGCCCTGCCGCGGTCTCCGCCACCCTGTACAACTCGGGCCCGACCGACGAGACGCTGGAGACCATCAAGGTGGAGGGCGTCGCCCAGCCGGCCGACCTCAAGCCCGCCACGGGCAACGGCAAGGTGATCGTCCCCGCGGGTGGCTCTGTCGTCATCGGCGGCAAGGGCAACGCCGCGGCGGCCCTGCACGGCAGCCGCGAGGCCACGCAGGACGGCAGCGTCCAGAACATCACCTTCACGTTCAGCAAGGCCGGGGACGTCACCCTGAGCGGCTTCATCGTGCCGGCGAAGAGCTACTTCTCCGAGTGGGGCCCGAGCGAGGTTCCGAGCGCCCCGGCGCAGAGCCCGGCCCAGAAGCCCTCCGGCTCCCCGTCCGGCTCGCCGTCGCCGAACACCTCGACGTCGCCCTCCGGCACCCCGACCGACCAGGCGTCCGCGAGCACCTCGCCGTCGGCCGGCCACTGAGCCGTCGCGGTCCCGCCGTACGACGGCGAAGGGCGGCACCCCACCCGGGGTGCCGCCCTTCGCCGTAGTCACAGATCCGCGACCGCGGTCTACGGCTCGAACTTGTACCCGAGCCCGCGCACCGTCACCAGGTACCGCGGCGCCCCCGGGTCCGGCTCGATCTTGGCGCGCAGCCGCTTGACGTGGACGTCCAGGGTCTTGGTGTCGCCCACGTAGTCGGCACCCCAGACCCGGTCGATGAGCTGCATACGGGTCAGCACGCGGCCCGCGTTGCGCAGCAGCATCTCCAGCAGGTCGAACTCCTTCAGCGGCAGGTCGACCTTGGAGCCGCCGACGGTGACCACGTGCCGGTCGACGTCCATGCGGACCGGGCCGGCCTCCAGCGCGGCCGGGGCGACCTCCTCCGGCTCGCCGCGGCGGCGCAGCACCGCGCGGATGCGGGCGACCAGCTCGCGGGAGGAGAAGGGCTTGGTGACGTAGTCGTCGGCCCCTATCTCCAGGCCGACGACCTTGTCGATCTCGCTGTCCTTGGCGGTCACCATGATCACGGGGACGTTGGAGCGGCCGCGCAGCTGCCGGCACACCTCCGTGCCGGGCAGGCCCGGCAGCATCAGGTCGAGGAGGACGAGGTCGGCGCCGTTGCGCTCGAACTCGTCGAGTCCGTCGGGGCCGGTGGCCGCGACGGCCACCTCGAAGCCCTCCTTGCGGAGCATGTACGACAGGGCGTCGGAGAAGGACTCCTCGTCCTCGACGACGAGCACTCGGGTCACGGAAGGACCTCCGGGGCGGAAAGCGTTTCGTACGCGGATGAGTCGGGGGTGTGGGACGAGCCGCGCGACGGCGCGGTGGACCGGCCGGCCCCGTCGGGGTCGTCCTCGCCTTCGAGGTCGGGGTGCTGCTGGGCGCGGTCCCGGCCCGCAGCCGCCTCCGGCAGTCGCAGGGTGAAGGTGGAGCCCTGTCCCTCGGCGCTCCACACCGTGACCTCCCCGCCGTGCGAGGCGGCCACGTGCTTGACGATGGCCAGGCCCAGGCCGGTGCCGCCGGTGGCACGGGAGCGGGCCGGGTCGACGCGGTAGAAGCGCTCGAAGATGCGCTCCTTGTCCTTGTCGGAGATGCCGATGCCCTGGTCGGTCACGGCGATCTCGATCAGGTCCCCGCCGGGTGCGGTGACACGCCGGGCGGCGATGCCGACGCGGGTGCGGGCCGGGGAGTAGTTGACGGCGTTCTCCACGAGGTTGCCGAGGGCGGCGGCGAGCTGCCCGCGGTTGCCCCAGACGGCCAGGTCGGCCGTGCCGCCCGCCGCCATGGTGATCTGCTTGGTGCCCGCCTGGTGCCGGCACCGGTCGATGGCCTCGGCGACCAGTTCGTCGACCCGGACGGGCTCGGCGTCCTCCAGCGGGTCGTCGTTCTGCACCCGGGAGAGGTCGATGAGCTCCTGGACCAGGTTGGTGAGCCGGGTCGCCTCGATCTGCATGCGCCCGGCGAACCGCTGCACGGCCTCCGGGTCGTCGGAGGCGTCCATGACGGCCTCCGACAGCAGGGAGAGCGCGCCGACCGGCGTCTTCAGCTCATGGCTCACGTTCGCCACGAAGTCCCGCCGGACGGCCTCGATGCGCCGGGCCTCGGTGAGGTCCTCGACGAGCAGCAGCACCAGCCGGGACCCGAGGGGCGCCACACGCGCGGAGACGGCGAGCGCCTCCCCGCGTCCGGTGCCCCGCCGGGGCAGGTCCAGCTCGACCTGTCGTATCTCCCCGTCCCTGCGGGTGTCGCGGGCCATCTGGAGCATCGGCTCGACGGCGAGCCGGCCGCCGCGCACCAGCCCGAGGGCGTACGCGGCGGAGCTGGCCTTGACCACGGCGTCCGCCTCGTCGAGGACGACGGCGGAGGAGCGGAGCACGGACAGGACGGTGTCGACGCCGGGCGGAAGCACGGCTTCGGTGTGCAGAGAGGTACGAGTGGGGCGCTTCTGCTCCCGCTCGCTCCAGCGGAACGCCAGCATGGCGATCACACCGGTGAGCACCCCGGCGATCGCTGCCGCTGCGGCGACCGCCGCGTTCACGTCCATGCCACCAGGTTAGGCATGGGGTACGACATGCCCACAGCCGTCCGGCCGTCGGCTCGAACACTCGTCGCCCAGAGTTCACCTTGGGGCCAGGATTGGTTCATTTGGGGTGGCGGAACCGGACGCACAAGGCACGGAACGTGGGAGCGTGGGGACGGGAGCCCTGCCCGGAACCCCGGACGACACGCACGAGAGGGAACCTAGATGCGGGACGCGTACCACGAGGAACTGGACTCGATCGGCGACGGTCTGGTGGAGATGGCCCGGCTGGTCGGGTCGGCGATCGGGCGCGCCACGACCGCCATCCTGGACGCCGATCTGAAGCTGGCCGAGAGCGTGATCGAGGCCGACCAGAAGGTCGACGAGCTGCAGCACGACCTGGAGGCGCGCGCCATAGCCCTGCTGGCGCGGCAGCAGCCGGTGGCCACGGACCTGCGGATCGTCGTCACGTCGCTGCGCATGAGCGCGGACCTGGAGCGCTCCGGCGACCTGGCCCAGCACGTGGCCAAGCTCGCCCGGCTGCGCTTCCCCGAGCGGGCGGTGCCGCAGGACCTGCACGCCACGATCCTGGAGATGGGCCAGCTGGCGCAGCGCCTGATGGCCAAGGCGGCCGAGGTGATCATCACCAAGGACGTCGACCTGGCGCTCCAGCTGGAGCAGGACGACGACGCGATGGACCTCCTCCACCGCACGCTCTTCCAGCACCTGATCGACGAGCGCTGGAAGCACGGCATCGAGACGGCCGTCGACGTCACCCTGCTGGGCCGCTACTACGAGCGGTACGCCGACCACGCGGTCGCGGTCGCCAAGCGGGTGGTGTACCTGGTCACGGGCGAGCACGCGGACGAGCTCCAGCAGGACATCCAGCCGGTGACGGGGCCGGAGGGGGCCTGAGGCTCACCGGCGGGGGCCGGGGGCCGAGGCGCGCCGGCGGGGGCCGGTGGCCACGGCGTGGCCGTGACCGGCCGAGGCGTGCCGGGGGCGCGCAACCGTCCGTGCGCGCTCGTATGCGCCGTTGATGCGCCCGACGTACGGGGCATGCAATGGGCACAGGCACGAGCCTCGTCGAGGAGGGACCATGGCCGATTCCCCCAGCACGCCCGGTACGACGTCCGACCCCACCCGCGACCACCCGACCGAGCAGCCCACGGAGATCAGGAACCTCACCCTGATCGCCGCGTGCGGCTGCGGCTCGGGCTGCGGGTGCGGATGCCAGTCGGGCAACCCGTGCCAGTGCGGCTGACCCGCTGACAGCGCCCCGTCGTCCGCCACATCACCGTCCCGCCGAGGACCCCGGTGGCCCCACTGACGCCACCGGGGTTCTCGGCGTGGCCTCGACTCGACGGCGCGGACGGTGACCCGCATCCGCGGATACGCCCGTGGGGCGTGCCCCGTCCGTCCGGTCGCCGTCGGGGCCGCGCGGGCGGAGCATGAGAGGGCAGGGCTCACGCACCGTTCGGGAGAAGGAGGTGCGGACCATGCCCGAGTACATGGACGTCCACCACGGGATGAAGGGCATCACCGCGGACCAGCTGATGGAGGCGCACAACGCCGACCTGGCCGTGGAGGGGGACGAGAACGTCCACTTCAAGAAGGCCTGGGCGGACCCGGAGGCCGGCGAGGTGTACTGCCTCTCCGAGGCCCCGTCGGCCGAGGCGGTCCAGCGCGTGCACGAACGCGCCGGCCACAAGGCGGACGAGGTCCACGCGGTACCGCTGTCGGTCTGAGCCGACGCCGCGGCCCGCGGGCTACGCCCCCGGCGCGCGGAAGGCGACCTGCCGGCGCGTGGCCTGGTCGATCTCCTCCACCGTCAGAAGCGGGGTGGCGCGGGTCGTCAGGGCCCCGCTGGCCTTGACGGTGAGGCTGACCGCGGCCATGGACACCGCGTCGGGGAGGTCGATGACGCACACGAGGTCGTCCTCCCCGAAGGCGAAGTACATGACCTCGAGCGTCCCCCCGAGCTCGCCGACCACCCGCTCGACGGCGGCCCGCCGCCCACTGGCCCCTTCCTTGAGCAGCCCTCTGGTGCCCTCGGACGTATAGCTGGCCTGAATCAGAAACTTCGCCACCGAGCACTCCCTGCCGTCACGATCCGCTACGCCAAGGACCTTCCCGCAGCCCTCCCCGCCCCCACACCCCCACGCACCCGATTCACTCGTTGGCCACCGAAGTCACCCACGGCCCGGCTCTCCCCCCCCCACGGACCAGGGGTCGTTGTCAGTGACGGCATCTAATGTCCGGCCATGAGCATCATCGGTGAGTACCTGCGGGTCACGGCTGCGGAGCTGGAACGAGCGATACGAGACCCCGACTGGGCTCTGGAACTGGTCGAAGAGCTCCGGGACGCCCAGGAGGAGACGGAGCCCGCGCCGGCCGAGGCACGCCACTTCAGCACGTACAAGGCCTGGGACCTGCTCCGTTTCCTGCTGGAGCGCGACGGGTTCCCCGTGAACGTCGTCCACGGTGAGCACTCGTTCGCGGAGGACTCCGACTGGGGGTACGGACCGCCGAGGTACCTGCGGCCCGACCGGGTCCGGCTCGCGGCGGAAGCCCTGCGGGCGACCAGCTACCCCCAGCTCATCGCCGGCGTGGACCCGTCCGAACTGACCAGGGCCGAGGTGTATCCGCTCGGATGGACCGAGCCGGGCTCCCTGGAGTGGGCGCACCCCTGGTACGACGACCTCACCCAGTTCTTCGAGGCCGCCGCGAAGGCGGACGAGGCGATGCTCCTCTGGCTGGACTGACCGGCCACGATGCGACCATGAACCCGTGATCACCATCGACGTAGGCGAAGTACCCGACGAGCGCGCCTTGCACCTCCTCCTGATGCGCGACCTGGGCTTCCCGGACTTCTACGGCAAGAACTGGGCTGCCTTCTGGGACGCGATCACTGCCCTGGTCCCGATCCCCGACCACGTCCGCTTCGTGGGCTGGCCCCACCTCACGAAGAACGTCCCCCACGGCGCAGAGATGCTCCGAGAAGCACTGGACAGATACCGAACGATGTACCGTCCGGAGTTCGTCGCCGAGTACGCGTAAAACGACTGAGCAGAGATCAACCGGGGGGAGCATGACCGAGGGGTACTTCACCTTGGTGTGTGACGACGTGCCCCACGACGCGGTGCTCACCGATCCCGGCACCCGCGTGCTGGACGTCGCCCACGTCGTGCGTCGTCTCACCGGGCTGAGTCTCTGGCGCAGCAAGGGTCTCGCGATGCAGGTACCCGCCGTGATCCTCGACGGCGTACAGCGCGAAGACGCTGAGGCGGCGGTCGCGGCTCTCCGGGGCGTGGGAGCGCAGGCGGAGGTGAGGGAGCAGCCGGGACCGGCCTCTGGGGGGCTTGGCCTTGGTGGGCAGTCACCCGGGCACGGGTCGTGACTGTCGAGTGTGTAGCTTCACGCCATGCCCCTCGTCGCCGTGCTCGCCTGGGCCGAGTCGGCAGCCGCGGCCGCAGCCATGCTCGCTCTCGTTCTGGTCCGCAGGCGGTCGGCGGCCCCGCGGTAGTCCCCAGCCGCCTCATTGGTTCCAGAGAGGAAACCCATGGACTCGACCGATGACGTTGTCCACCTGATCCACCTGGCCGACCTGCCCGGCGCCAGCGGCCACAGCGTCTCCGTGCGCGTTTCCCGGTGACGCTGCTGCCCGAGGATCTGGAGGAGTGGGAGGAGGTCCTGGCAACGCTGGAGTCCGGGCGACTCGCCACATGGCTCGACTCCGGGCGGACGCCGTCGATGAGTATCAAGCCCGACGAGAGCGGAGGGCTCTGGGTGTCCGTGCACGACGGGCCGGCGTCGGGAGTGACGGTCACCGTCCCGCTGTTCCTGCCACCGCCGGCGTGGGTCGGTCAGCAGCGTGCCCTCCTCGCCCATGTGCGCGAGGTCTACCCCCGGGAGGTCGTCGAGACGTCACCCGGCGCCTACCGATGGCGGCGTGACGGCGACACCTGACGCCCCGGCCGTACCACTGACGGCCGGGGCCCAAGGTGCGGGCTTACTTCTTCTTGCCCTGGTTCTTCACGGCCTCGATCGCCGCTGCGGCCGCCTCGGGGTCGAGGTACTTGCCGCCGGGGGTGATCGGCTTGAAGTCGGCGTCGAGTTCGTAGGCCAGGGGGATGCCCGTGGGGATGTTCAGGCCCGCGATGTCGGCGTCGGAGATGCCGTCCAGGTGCTTGACCAGGGCGCGCAGGGAGTTGCCGTGGGCGGCGATCAGGACCGTGCGGCCGGCCAGGAGGTCGGGGACGATGCCGTCGTACCAGTACGGCAGCATGCGGTTGACGACGTCCTTGAGGCACTCCGTGTCGGGGCGCAGCTCCGGCGGGATCGTCGCGTAGCGGGCGTCGTTGGCCTGGGAGTACTCGGCGTCGGCGGCGAGCGGCGGCGGCGGGGTGTCGTAGGAGCGGCGCCACAGCATGAACTGCTCCTCGCCGAACTCCGCGAGGGTCTGCGCCTTGTCCTTGCCCTGCAGGGCGCCGTAGTGGCGCTCGTTCAGGCGCCAGCTGCGGTGGACCGGGATCCAGTGGCGGTCGGCCGCCTCCAGCGCGAGCTGGGCGGTGCGGATCGCGCGCTTCTGGAGGGAGGTGTGGACCACGTCGGGCAGCAGGCCGGCGTCCTTGAGCAGCTCACCGCCGCGCGTCGCCTCCTTCTCGCCCTTCGCGGTCAGGTTGACGTCCACCCAGCCGGTGAACAGGTTCTTCTCGTTCCACTCGCTCTCGCCGTGGCGGAGGAGGATCAGCTTGTACGGTGCGTCGGCCATGCGTATGAGCGTAATCGAAGGGTCCCGGCGGGGACGCGGTGCGCTCGCCCCTCGGACGCTTGACGGGGTTTGTTAATCGAGTGGCTTCCGGCACCCCGTCTTTGTAAGTTGCGGCTACGCACTGCGCCACTTACACGTTCCGTGCCATTCACCTCCCCGGGGGGACACCCGTCATGCCGTCCGCCGCACTGCCCCGCCTCAGACGTGCCGCCCGCGAGTCGGTCACCGGGCTGCCCCGGGCCTTCTGGTGGCTGTGGACGAGCACGCTCGTCAACCGGCTCGGCGCCTTCGTGGCCACCTTCATGGCCCTCTACCTCACCCTCGACCGCGGCTACTCCGCCTCCTACGCCGGTCTCGTCGCCTCCCTGCACGGCCTCGGCGGGGTCGTCTCCTCCCTCGCGGGCGGCGTCATGGCCGACCGGCTGGGACGGCGGCCCACCCTGCTGGTCGCGCAGCTCGCCACCGCCGCCTCCGTCGCGCTGCTCGGGTTCGTGACCGACCCCGTCGCCATCGCCGGCGTGGCCTTCCTCGTCGGCATGGCCTCCAACGCCTCGCGGCCCGCCGTGCAGGCGATGATGGCCGACATCGTGCGGCCCGAGGACCGGGTGCGGGCCTTCTCCCTGAACTACTGGGCGATCAACCTCGGCTTCGCCGTCTCCTCCATGGCCGCCGGGTTCATCGCCGAGGTCAGCTATCTCGCCGGGTTCCTCATCGAGGCCGGGATGACGCTGGTCTGCGCGATCGTCGTCTTCCTCAAGCTGCCCGAGTCCCGGCCCGTCCAGGCCGCCAGCGGCCCCAAGGAGCCCGAGGTGGGCCTCGGAACCGTCCTGCGCGACGGGCGGTTCATGGGTGTCGTCGGGCTGTCCTTCCTCGTCGCGCTGATCTTCCAGCAGGGCTCGGTCGGCCTGCCCGTCGCCATGGGCGCGGCCGGCTTCACGCCCGCCGACTACGGCCTCGCCGTCGCGGTCAACGGCATCCTCATCGTCGTCCTGCAGATCCCGGTCACCCGGTTCATCGAGCACCGCGACCCGCGCCGGCTGCTCGTCGTCTCCTCCGTGCTCGCCGGGTACGGCTTCGGGCTCACCGCGTTCGCCGGTTCGGTCGGCGCCTTCGCGCTCACCGTCTGCGTGTGGACCCTCGCCGAGATCGTCAACGCCCCCACGCAGACCGGTCTCGTCGTACGGCTGTCGCCGGTGCACGGACGCGGGCGCTACCAGGGCATGTACACGCTGTCGTGGTCGGTGGCCGCGCTGGTCGCGCCGCTGATGTCCGGCGCCGTCATCGACCGGTACGGGGCCGCGTGGCTGTGGGCCACGACGGCGGCCGTGGGGACCGTGGCCGGGGCCGGGTACGCCCTGCTCATGCGGCGGCTGCCGCGCGAGGAACCGGCGCCGGCCCCGGCGGTCCCCGCCGCCGAGGCCGCGGACGCATCCGCGCGCTCCTGAGACCGTGAGGCCACGGCGGCATGCGCGGCTCCGCGGCTCCGCGGACCTGCGTCAGGGATGCATCCGGGCGACCTGCAGCACCTTGGGTCCCGGATGCATCCCCACGCTCCTCACAGCACCCCGCGTGACGGAGGCATCCGCCCGCCGCGGAGCACTTCCGTCACGGATGCATCCGCGCACCCTTCAGCACCTTGTCCACCGCGTTGCGCGGCCCGTACACCGCCAGCCCCACCAGGTCCAGCTCGCTCGCCGGCACGGCACGCACCGCTGCGCGGTTGTCGCGGTCGTTGCCCGTCGCGAACAGGTCGCTCGTGAAGAGCGCGCGGGGCAGGGAGCGCGACAGCACGCGCGCGTGGGCCGCCGTCAGCGTCTCCTTCGTCCCCCGGAACACCAGCACCGGCTGGCGGAACATCGGCAGGTAGCGCGTCCCGTCGGCGTCCTCGTACGGCTCTCCGATCACCTCGGGGAGCTCGGTGCCGAGGCCGCTGACCAGGAAGGCGGTGACGTTCAGCCGCTGCCACGGTTCCAGGTCCTCGCGCAGCAGCACGGCGATCTTCGTGTCGAAGCGGATCGGTTCCTCGTCGTTCATGCAGTGAGACTCGCCGACGCCGTACGACCTCGTCTTGTACGTTCTTTGCATGGCCGCGCAGCGTGAGGTGTCCGCCTGGCGGCCCCGCGTCCCCGGGGTCGTCGAGGTCTTCCACGCCCACTTCACCGAGTACGCCTACCCGATGCACGTGCACGCCGCGTGGACGCTGCTGATCGTCGACGACGGCGCGGTGCGCTACGACATCGAGCGGCACGAGCACGGCACCCTGCGCGACACGGTGTCCCTGCTGCCGCCGCACGTCGCCCACAACGGCGCCCCGGCCACCGCGCACGGCTTCCGCAAGCGCGTCCTCTACCTGGACTCCTCCCGGCTGGGCGAGGACCTGATCGGCGCCGCCGTCGACTCCCCCGACCTGCGCGATCCCCTGCTGCGCCGGCGCGTGGGCCAGGTGCACGCGGCGCTGGCCCGGCCCGGGGAGGAGCTGGAGGCGGAGAGCAGGCTCACCCTCGTCGGCGAACGGCTGCGCGCCCATCTGCGGCCCCGGCTCGCCGTCAAGGATCCGCGCCCCGACCCGGTGCTCGCCCGCCGGCTGCGCGAACTGCTGGACGCGCGCGTGACGGACGGCGTCACCCTGGAGGAGGCGGCGCGGGTGCTGCGGGCCCATCCCGCCCATCTGGTACGGGCGTTCAGCGCGGCGTACGGCATCGCGCCGCACCAGTACCTGACCTCCCGGCGGGTGGAACGGGCCAGACGGCTGCTGCTGGACGGGCAGCCGGCAAGCGCGGCCGCGACCGCCGCCGGGTTCTACGACCAGGCCCATCTCACGCGCCACTTCAGGAAGTTGGTGGGGGTGACGCCGGGCAAATACGCCACTTTGCGCCATGGTTGAACGCCGAACGCTTCCGTACGCTGCGCTCATGGACTGGCATGCGTGGCACGACGCGTACGACATCCCCGACTCCTATCTCGGCCGGCGTCTCGCACTCGTGCAGGAGCGGGTCCGGCACGCGCTCGACGAGGCACCACCGGGGCCGCTCACGGCCGTCAGCCTCTGCGCGGGGCAGGGCCGGGACCTGATCGGCGTCCTGGCCCGGCATCCGCGGCGCGAGGACGTACGGGCCCGGCTGGTGGAGCTGGACGAACGCAACGCGCTCTCCGCGCGCGCGGCGGCCGCGGCCGCCGGCCTGGTGGACGTCGACGTGGTGTGCGGGGACGCCGCACTGACCGACCACTACACGCCCTACGCCCCGGCCGACCTGGTGCTGCTGTGCGGGGTGCTCGGCAACCTCACCGACACCGACATCGAACGCACCCTCGACCATTGCACGCAGCTGTGCCGCAAGGGCGGCACGGTGGTGTGGACGCGGACCCGGCACCACGACACCAACGTGTGCGCCTGGCTGGAGAAGCGCGGCTTCGACCCGGTGTGGGTCTCGGGCCCCGAGATCCCGTACGGCGTCGGCGAGCACCGCTTCACCGGCGAGCCGGGCGTGTTGCCGCCCGGGCAGCGGATGTTCACCTTCGTCGGCTACCACGTGCTGCACGGCAACCTCTTTCCCACGACGGGTGGTTGAAGCAGCCACGGAGATCCGCGGAAGACACCCTTCCGGACGTGTGTTCGGATAGCGTCCCGGCCATGGACGACACTCAGGACACTCGCACCTCCACCACACCCCGGTCCCTGCGCGCCCGTCGTGTCACGACCGCCGTCGCGGGGGCGGCGGCCCTGGTCGCGCTCGCCGTGGGCGCCGCCCTCGCGGCCGACGGGGACGGCACCACGCCGCCCACCGCGTCGTACAGCACCCCGGCGGACAGCACCGGCGGCGACAGCGTCGGCGCGGACGGCGGCTCCGTGAGCGGGTCCGGCGGCGTCGACGGCGGCGGGGACGGCGGTTCCGTGAGCGGGTCCGGCGGCGTCGACGGCGGTGGCAGCGACGGGGGTTCCGTCGGCGCGAGCGTCGGCGGCGGGACCGGCGACCCGAGCCCGACCTCCCCGCCCGACCCCACGACCCCGCCGGACACCACTCCGCCGAGCCCCACGCCCTCCGACCCGGTCGACCTGGCCGAGCTCAACCGCAAGATCGACGAACTGAACCAGAAGGTCGATCAGTTGCCGACGAAGAAGGACCTGGCCGACGCGCTGCGAGCCCTCGCCGACGAGTTGGACAAGCCCAAGAAGGACAAGTAGGTCAGTCCTGGCGCCGCGTGAGGTGGGCGAACGCGTCCAGGTTGCGCGTGGACTCGCCGCGGGCCACCCGCCAGGCGTACTCCTTGCGGATCGCGGACGCGAAACCCAGCTCCAGCAGCGGGTTGAACGCCCCGTCGGCCGCCTCCAGGACCTGGCCCAGGAGGCGGTCGATCTCGTCGGGGGTGACCGCGGCGAGCGGCAGGCGCGCGGTGACGTACACGTCGCCGTGGCCGTCGACGGCGTAACTCACGCCGTACAGCTTGAGGTTGCGCTCCAGCAGCCAGCGGTGGACGGCGGCCTCGTTCTCGTCGGGGTGGCGGATGACGAAGGCGTTCAGGGACAGCGAGTGGCGGCCGGCGATCAGCGAGACCGTCGTCGACAGCTTGCGCGTGCCGGGCAGCTTGACGACGAAGTGGCCGGGCTCGGGGCTCTCCCACTCCAGCTCGGCGTCCTTCAGCGCGTCCTCGATGACCTGCGCCGCCGCCGTATGTGCCTCACCCTTGTGTGCCTCACCCATGGTGCGAGCGTACGCGACGGCGGTGGGCGTGCAGCGCGGCCGTGTACACGTCGGCGGTCGCGGCGGCCGCGGTGTCCCAGCCGAAGGACTGCGCGTGCCGGGCGGCGGCCCCGCCGAGGCGGGGGGTGAGCTGCGGGTCGTCGGCGAAGCGGGCCAGCACGCGCGCGTAGGCCTTCGGGTCGTGCCCCTGGACCAGGTAGCCGGTCTCGCCGTCGCGCACCGCGACCGGCAGGCCGCCGACGGACGCGGCGAGCACCGGGGTGCCGGTGGCCTGCGCCTCTATGGCGACCAGGCCGAAGGACTCGCTGTAGGACGGCACGACCAGCACGGACGCGGCCCGGAACCAGTCGGCGAGCTGCTCCTGGCCGACGGGGGGGCGGAAGCGTACGACGTCGGCGACGCCGAGGCGGGCGGCGAGCTTCTGCAGCCCCTCCGGCTTGGCGAGGCCGCTGCCGCTGGGTCCGCCGACGACGGGCACCAGGATGCGGGAGCGCAGCTCGGGGCGCTCGTCGAGGAGGGCGGCGACCGCGCGCAGCAGGATGTCGGGGGCCTTCAGGGGCTGGATGCGGCCCGCGAAGAGCGGGATGAGGGCGTCCTGGGGCAGGCCGAGGCGGGCGCGGGCGGCGGCGCGGCCGTCGGCGGGGCGGAAGCGGCCGAGGTTGACGCCGGGGTGGACGACGGCGACCTTCGCGGGGTCGGCGGCGTAGTGGTGGATCAGCTCGTCGGCCTCCTCCGCCGTGTTGGCGATGAGCCGGTCGGCGGCGGCGACGATCTGGGTCTCGCCGATCACGCGGGCGGCGGGCTCGGGGGTGTCGCCGTCGGCGAGGTTGGCGTTCTTGACCTTGGCCATGGTGTGCATGGCGTGCACCAGCGGGACGCCCCAGCGCTGGGCGGCGAGCCAGCCGACGTGACCGGAGAGCCAGTAGTGCGAGTGGACGAGGTCGTAGTGGCCGGGGCGGTGGCCGGCCCACGCCTGCATGACGCCGTGCGTGAAGGCGCACAGCTGGGCGGGCAGGTCCTCCTTGGCGAGGCCCTCGTAGGGGCCGGCGTCGACGTGCCGGACGAGGACGCCGGGGGCGAGCTCCACGGTGGGGTCGAGGCCGCCGGAGGTGGCCCGGGTGAAGATCTCGACCTCGATGTTGATCGCGGCGAGACGCTGGGCGAGCTCCACGATGTAGACGTTCATGCCGCCGGCGTCGCCGGTGCCGGGCTGGTGGAGTGGGGAGGTGTGCACGGAGAGCATGGCCACGCGGCGGGGCCTGCGGTGCAGCCTGAGCCGTGCGGCGGCGGACGGGGAGCGACGCCCGAGCCTGCTGACGTAGTGGCTCACGTGGCGTTCCTCCTTGCTGCGGGCATGCCGGTCGGAGGACGGCACGGCCCTCCGTGGACACCAACATCGGAACGTCACGTTCCCATTCCACCGGGCCCGCATTTTGCCCAGGCGTTACCGTTTTCCGCTCAACCGTTCGAGCGCGGACGGCGTCAGGACGCGGGACGCATACCCTCATAGGCATGAGTTCCCGTGCAGCGACCCGCCCCGTGGGCACCGTCACGCGCGGGACGACCAATCCGAACCGGCTGCGCCGCATGGACCGGTGGATCGCGGCCGTGCACGGCGGTGAGCTGCGGCGCGCCGGCGAGGCCGTGGCCGTCGACCTCGGGTACGGGGCGGCGCCCTGGACGGCCGTGGAGCTGCTCACGCGACTGCGGACCGTCGCTCCACGCGTGCGTGTCGTCGGCGTGGAGATCGAACCGGCCCGCGTCGCGGCGGCCCTGCCGTACGAGCGGGAGGGGCTGGTCTTCCGGCACGGCGGCTTCGAGGTGCCGGTGCCCGGACGCCCCACGCTGATCCGCGCGGCCAACGTGCTGCGCCAGTACGACGAGGACCAGGTCGCCGGCGTGTGGGAGCGGCTGTGCGCGCGGCTCGCCCCGGCCGAGGGCGGCTTCGGCGGCGGGCTGCTGGTCGAAGGGACCTGCGACGAGATCGGGCGCCGGCACGTGTGGGTCGCCCTCGGGCCCGAAGGGCCGCGCACGGTCACCTTCGCGACCCGGCTGGGCTCCCTTCAACGCCCGTCGGACCTCGCGGAACGGCTGCCGAAGGCACTGATCCACCGCAACGTCCCCGGCGAGCCGGTGCACGCCTTCCTGCGCGACTTCGACCGCGCGTGGGCGGCGGCCGCGCCGTACGCCTCCTACGGCGCCCGGCAGCGCTGGATCCGCGCGGTGCGCGACCTCACGGCGGACTGGCCGGTCATGGACGGGCCGAACCGGTGGCGGCAGGGCGAAGTGACGGTCGCGTGGGAGGCGTTGGCGCCGCGGAGGTGAGGCCGGGGGTCGCGGGGGTGAGCCGGGGGCGCTGGGGGTCGCGGGGGTGAGCCGGTGGCGCTGGGGGCCGCGGGGGTGAGCCGGGGGCCGCGGGGTCCGCGGGGACTCTCTTTCACTGGATCGGGTGAGGTCCGACCTGCGTGGAACGATCTTCGGGTGCTGTTCGTCGAACGGGCGGGGAGATCGTCCGAACCGGCCGGGGGGCCGGGGTGGGCGCCGGTCCGTACTGCCCCTGTCGCTTTTAGCGCGGACATGGCACGATCCCTCCGGCACCGATAAGTTACTGACGGTTAATCAGCTTTGGGGGGACGAGGTATGGCAGCGGGCAAGCGCAGCCTGATCGCGACGGCGGTGACCGTGGTCTGCGCCGTCACCGTGCTGGCGGCTCCGGGTACGGCCTTCGCGAGCCCCTCGCCCACCCCCTCCCCCGGCACCTCGGCGTCCGGCGCGCCCGTCCCGGGCCCGTCCGGCGCCACCCGGGCCCCCGTGCCCAGCAAGGACCTGGAGGACGTCCGGCAGCGGCTGGAGAAGCTCTACCACGACGCGGCCGTGGCCACCGACGCCTACAACGCCGCCGAGGAGCAGTCCAAGCAGCAGTCCGCGCAGATCGTCGCCCTGGCCAAGAAGATCGTCGAAGGGCAGCGGCGGCTGGACCAGTTGAAGGACCGCGCCGGTGCCGCCGCCCGCGCCCAGTACCGCACCGGCGGCCTGCCGCCCGAGGCGCAGCTGGTGCTCAGCGACGACCCGCAGCAGTTCCTCGACGGCACCGGCCGCCTGCTGCAAGGCCAGCGGGCCACCAAGGGCCTGATCGGCGAAATGACGCGGACGCAGGCCGACTTGAAGCAGTACGCCGCGGACGCCTCCGAGCGCTGGCGCCGGCTGGAGGCCAACCGCAAGGCCAAGGAGGCGGCGAAGAAGGAGATCACGGGGCAGATCGCCGAGGCCGAGAAGCTGGAGTCCCAGCTGGAGGCGAGGGAGAAGGCCCGGCTGGCCGAGCTGGAGCGGCAGGCCGCGCTCAAGGCGCAGACCGCCTGGCTGGACACCGGGATCCTCAAGGACGTCAAGACGGACGCGAGCGCCCAGGGCAAGCAGGCGGTGAGCTTCGCGACGGCGCAGATCGGCAAGCCGTACGAGTGGGGCGCCGAGGGCCCGGCGACGTTCGACTGCTCGGGGCTGACCTCGCAGGCCTGGGCGCACGCCGGCCGGCCCATCCCGCGCACGTCGCAGGAGCAGTGGAGACAGCTGAAGCACGTCGACGTCAAGGACATGCGCCCCGGTGACCTGATCATCTACTTCGGCGACGCCAGCCACGTCGGCATGTACGTCGGCGACGGGACGATCGTCCACGCCCCCCGCCCCGGCCGAACGGTCACTCTCACGGGAGCGGGCACGATGCCGATCCTCGGAGTGGTCCGCCCGGACGCGTAGGCCGTCCCGGCGGGACGGGGGCCGAGGGGGTGCCGTCGGGTAGAGCGCCTGGTCACGTAGGCCGTTTCGGGCGGGACGGGGGCCGAGGGGGTGCCGTCGGGCAGGCCGCCCGGGCACGTATGCCGTCCCGGCGGGGCGGGGGCCGGATGGGGTGTTGTCGGGTAGGCGCCCGACGCGTAGGCCGTCCCGGCGGGGCGGGACCGCCGGGGTGCCGTCGGGCAGGCGCCCGGGGCGCGTGTGCCGTTCCGGCGGGCGCGGCCCGACGGGGTCCCGTCGGGCAGGCCGCCCAGGCGCGTAGGCCGTTCCGGCGGGGCGGGACCGCCGGAGTGCCGTCGATCAGGCCGCCCAGGCGCGTAGGCCGTCCCAACGGCAAGCGGGCCGATGGCGTCCCGTCGAGCAGGCCGCCCAGGCGCGTAGGCCGTCCCGGCAGGGCGGGGGCTGCGTGAGTGCCGTCGGGCACATGGCCCAAGGCACGTATGCCGTCCCGGCGGGGCGGGGGCTGCGGGGCCCATCGGGCAGACCACCCAAGCGCGGCCGAGCACACCGCCACGGCACGGAGGCCGGCGCCGTATCGGAGAGGTACCGGCCGCCCGGTCAGAGGCGGGGCGCGGCCGAGCTCGCATTCGCCTCGGCGGCGGACTGCTCGCCCCGCACCGGACGGCACCGCACCCCTGCCGGTACGCCCAACACCCCTGTAAGCCGCGTCACGTGACTCACCGCACGTGGATCACGAGGGCAAACCACGGGGCGACGTGACGTTCGTCATTCCCCTCGTGGGGGTCGGCTGTCCAACTGCGGTAGGGAACGCGGCATATGACGGGGGTGGACGGCCGCGCGACGTGGCTCACACCATTCCTTTACGGCGCTCCCACCCGCTATGGTCCCGGTCGGTGGATCGAGGTCCCTCGCTCCACTGCCCTCGGGGGGAGGGAAGGAACCCAAGACAATGCCCGTACCCGTACCGCGGCCCAGGGCGATCCCGGCCGTGGAGAGTGGTCAGGCGCCGGCCGCCCACCGAGGTGGCCCCTCCAAGGAAGAGACCCCGCGCAAGGAAGCCACGGTCGTCGACAACGCCGCCACCACCCACCACAACCTCACACTGCTGCTGATCGAGGACGATCCCGGCGGCTCGCCGATCGTGCCCGATCTGCTGGACTCGGCCGGCAAGCCGATCCGCGTGCGCACCGCCCGCAACCTCACCGAGGCCGAGCGGCTGCTCACCGACGACGTCCACTGCATCCTGCTGGACCTCGCCCTGCCGGCACCCGGCCGCCCCTCCGACGCCGACGGCGACCACGACGAGCTGGCCGTGCTCAAGCACGTGCTGCAGCTCGCGCCCCGTCACGCCGTCCTCGCGCTGACCGCCTCCGGCGACGCCGAGCGCGGCGCGGAGGCCGTGCGCGTCGGCGCGCAGGACTACCTGTTCCGCGACGAGCTGGACGGCCGCCTGCTGAGCCGGGCGATCCGGTACGCCGTCGAGCGCAAGCGGTCCGACACGGCCGAGCGCAAGCTCGCCGAGGGACGGCTGCGCGCCCAGGAGAACCGCCGGCTGGAGCGGGGCCTGCTGCCCACGCCGCTGCTGGACGGCTCCTCGCTGCGTTTCGCCGCCCGCTACCGGCCCGGCCGCTCGCGCGCGCTGCTCGGCGGTGACTTCTACGACACCGTGCGCACCCCGGACGGCACCGTGCACGCCATGATCGGTGACGTCTGCGGGCACGGCCCGGACGAGGCGGCGCTCGGCGTGGAGCTGCGCATCGCCTGGCGGGCGCTGACCCTGGCGGGGCTGTGCGGCGACGAGCTGCTGGGCACGTTGCAGCAGGTGCTGGAGCACGAGCGGGGCGACGACGAGATCTTCGCGACCCTGTGCACGGTGGACATCGCGCCGGACGGACGCCGGGCCGGGCTGTGCCTGGCCGGCCACCCCTCCCCGCTGCTGATGCGCCCCGGCGCCCGGCCGCGGCTGCTGCCGTACGACAACAACGGTCCCGCGCTCGGTCTGCTGCCGGGGGCGCGCTGGCCGCGGATGCAGGTGGACCTGGGCTCGGAGTGGAGCCTGATGCTCTACACCGACGGTCTGATCGAGGGCCGGATCGGCCAGGGCCGCGAGCGGCTCGGCCAGGACGGCATGGTGGACATGGTCGCCCGCCGCTACGCCGAGGGCCTGCGCGGCGAGGAGCTGCTGCAGACGGCGGTCACCGAGGCGCGCGAACTGAACGGCGGGGAGCTCACCGACGACGTCGCCGTCGTCCTGCTGGACCGCCTGCGCTGACGCGACGCCTGGCCCCGCCCGTACCTCACGGGCGGGGCCAGGTCACGCTCGCGGCGACCGAGCGCACCCACGCACCCCCGACGCATCCACCGCGGATGCGTCTAGCGGCCGCCGTTCCACGGCCCGTACGGGCCGTCGCTGCTGGAGCCGCGGCCGCGGCGGCGCGGGGAGACCTGCTGGAGGGCCGGGCGGACGTCGACGAAGAAGACGATCGACGCGACGAGGCCGGCGAGCTGGAGGAAGAGCATCGGCACGAGGAGGTTCACCGCCACCGCGATGCCGAGGATGATCAGCCAGAAGCCCTTGTTCTTCTTGTCGGCGGCACGGTAGGCGTCCTCGCGGAACACCGCGGCCATCACGAAGGCCACGACCGCCATCGCCAGCATCGCGAGGTACAGCAGCCACATGAACCCCGCGAACCCCTGCATCAGCACAACGTCCACCACCCGACTCGGTCATCGATACGCGGTCACCGTACCCGTAGAACGGGCCGGACACCCCCAGGGTGCCCGGCCCGCGGAACTGCCGTTCCCGGCGCCCCTTACTCCGCGGAGGGGGCCGTCTTCTTCGCGGCGGCCGGCTTCTTCGCCGGGGCCTTGCGGGCCGCCGCCTTCTTCGCGGCCGGCTCCTCGGCCGGCGTCGAAGCGGCCGGCGTCGAAGCGGCCGGCTCGGCCGGCTTGACCTCGACCGGCTCGCTCTTCGGCGCGGTGTCCGGCTCGACGGCGACCGCGAGGTCCACGACCTCCTCGGCGGCCTGGCCGCGCCAGGTGCGCACGGCCTGCTCGCCGTGCTCGGCGACCTTCTCGTAGGCCTCGCGGGCCTTCACGGCGTACTCGGCGGCGACGCCGACGCCGCGCAGGGCGAGGTCCTGGGCGGTCTCGCCGAGCTTCTTCAGGTCGGCGTCGAGGTTGGAGCCGAGCTTCTTCAGGTCGCCGTCGAGGTTCCCGATGAACTCGGTGACCTTGGACTGCAGGGTCTCCTGGGTCTCCTTGACGCGTGCCTGCAGGGTCTCCTGCGTCTCCTTCACGCGCGTGGTGGCCCGCTCCTGCACCGCCTTGGGGTCGGTGTTGCGGACGGCCTCGAAGCGCGCCGGCGCCTCGGTGCGCAGCTGCTCCACCAGGGCCGGCACCTTCTTGGCCTGCTGCAGGGCAAGGTCGGCGGTGCCGGCGGCGAAGTAGAGCGGAGTCGGGTCGCTGAAGGTCTTGCGCAGGTCGTCGGTGATGGCCATGGTGAGGGTCCTCCCGGATGTCGTTCGGATGAGGGTGGTGTGGTCCGCAGCCGGCGGCCGGGTGTTCCCTGGTCCGGTCAACCGGTCGTCTGCTGCGGTCCCGCGTCGTTCCCGCCGACCGTGCGGGGGTCGTGTACGGCGGTGTCGCCCGGGTCGGCCTGCTCGGTGCCGTCCGTGCCGGTGAAGCCGTTCTCCTTGCGGAACGACTCGTAGATCTGCAGCAGCGCCTGCTTCTGCTTCTCGTTGAGCGAGGGGTCGGCGAGGATGACCGCGCGGGTCGCACCTTCGCGCAGGCGCTCCTCCCCGTCCCGTTCCGCGTCGAGGATGCCGGCGCGCACGTACAGCGTCTCGGCGGAGATCCGCAGCGCCTTGGCGACCTGCTGGAGCACCTCCGCGCTGGGCTTGCGCAGCCCGCGCTCGATCTGGCTCAGGTACGGATTCGACACCCCGGCGGCGTCCGCGAGCTGCCTGAGCGACAGCTGCGCGTTGCGCCGCTGCTCGCGCAAGTACTCACCGAGATTGCCGACGTTGAGCGATGCCATGCCTCCACCATGCCGCACCTTGCTAACTATTGCAAGCAAGCTGCTTGCAAGAGTGTGCCGCGGCTTTGGCGGGGGCCCGGTCAGCGTATGCCCCGCACGGGCGGACCCAAGCGCACCACGCGCAGACGCGGCTCGTTCCGGCCCCCGCGGCCCCGCCGAGGTACCCACTTTTTTGTGGGTACTTGGCAGCGTCGGCCGGGGCACCGAGGCTGGAGTACGTGATCAGCGGGGGTTCGTGAGCCGTTCCAGACGGCGGTGCCCCCAGTCGGAGAGGGGGGTCAGCGCCTCGGCCAGTTCGCGGCCGAAGGCGGTCAGGGAGTACTCGGTCTTCGGCGGCAGGACGTCGTAGACCTCGCGGTGGACGAGGCCGTCCTCCGTCATCTCGCGCAGCGCCTGGGCCAGCACCTTCTCGGTCAGGCCGGGCAGCCGGCGCCGCAGTTCGCCGGGGCGCCGCGGTCCGGGCTCCAGCAGCCACAGCAGCGACGCCTTCCACTTGCCGTCGATCACGGCGAGCGCGACGTTCACCCCGCAGGTCTCCAGGTCCGGCGCGGTCCGCTTGCTGGTCACCATCCCCCCTTTTGTCATGAAGTGCCATTGTCTCTCAGGGAGTTGAAGCATGTCCACGCACACCGACGACCCGGCCACCGTCACCGCCCTCGGTCTCGGCCCCATGGGGCGGGCGCTCGCCGGGGCCTTCCTCGCCGCCGGGTTCGCCACCACCGTCTGGAACCGCACCCCGGGGCGCGACGCCGACCTGCTCGCCCGCGGCGCGCACGCCGCCGCCACGGCACGGGAGGCGGTCGCCGCGAGCGCGCTGACCGTCGTCTGCGTGGTGAACTACGACGCCTCGGACGCGATCCTGCGCGAGGACGACGTCACGGCCGCCCTCAAGGGCCGTACCGTCGTGAACCTCTCCGCCGACACCCCCGCCCGCGCCCGCGACACCGCCGCCTGGGCCGAGCGGCACGGCATCCGCTACCTGGACGGCGCGATCATGACCCCGGCGCCGAGCATCGGCACGCCCGACGCGGTGTTCCTGCACAGCGGGCCGCGCGAGGTGTACGACGAGCACCGGCCGGTGCTGGCGGCGCTCGGCGGCACGCACACCCACCTGGGGGAGAACCCCAGCCGGGCCGCCGTCTACGACATCGCCCTGCTGGACGTCTTCTGGACGGCGATGGCGGGGTACGCGCACGCCCTCGCCGTGGCCCGGGCCGAGGGCGTCAGCGGACGCGAGCTGGCCCCCTTCGCGCAGGGCATCGCGGCGATCCTGCCGCCGCTGTTCGAGGAGTTCGCGGGCGACGCGGACGACGGCACCTACTCGGGCGCGATCAACCCGATCACCTCGGCCGCCTCCACGATGACCCACGTCGTCCACGCCTCCGAGGCCCACGGCATCGACGCGACCCTGATGCGCGCGATCGAGGGCCAGGCCCGCCGCGTCATCGCCCTCGGCCACGGCGACGACGGCTTCATCCGCGTGACGGACCTGCTCTCCCGCCGCTGATCCGCGCCTACGGGGTGCCGGGACCCCCGGCCCCGCCGGCGGCCGGAGGGGCGGCGGGGGCACCCGGGGCCGGAGGAGCGGGCGGGGCCGGCGGGGCCGTCCGCGGGGTCAGGTCGCGGGCCACGGACCACAAGGTCTCGAACAGTTCCTGGCGCCGGGTGACGATCCGGCGGGCCTCCTTGCCGTCGGCGAGGCTGAAGCGGGTGAGCAGGGAGTCGTAGCCCATGGGATCGAGCAGGTGGTGCCGGGGCTCGCCCTGCGGCGGGCCGGCGGTGTCGTCCAGCCGTTTGTCGATCTTGTCGTAGATCCCCTCGAAGACCAGGTCCTCGTTGATCAGGTACAGCTTGAGCGAGGGCGACATGTGCAGCACCCGGAAACCGACGCGCAGGGTGCCGCGGCGGTCGGCGAGCATCTGCGGAATCTGCCGCCGCAGCCGCCACTCGTAGCTGCTCACCTGGTCCAGCAGCAGCCGGCGGAACCCGGGCGCGTCGGTGGCCTTGCCCGTGTCCGCCTCGACCAGTCCGGGGAACTCGATCTCCTTGGTGAAGTCGGGCACCAGCACGCGCAGTTCCACCGTGCGGCGGGGGTCGGGCGGCAGGTTCTCCAGCAGGTGCTTCACGGCGTCGAAGAAGGTCTCCCCGGTGAAGCCCAGGGTGGCGAGCCGTACGGTGCCGCCCGCCGCCAGCGCCGTGCGGAACTCCTCCTCCATCTCCCGCGGTGTGACCAGCTGCCCGGTCTTCGGCCGCAGGGCGGCGTTCAGGCGCTGCACCTCGGCGTAGAGGACGTAGCCCACCAGGCTCAGCAGCGCGCCCCCGAGGTAGGCCTTGCCCTCCAGGGCGTCCCCCACCGGGGTGACGAACTGGGCGACCAGGCCCACCGCGAAGATGCCGAGGAGCAGCAGGCGCGTCAGTACGCCCTCCGCGCGCTCCCAGCCGCCGCTCGCTCTGGCCCACCACGACGATCGGACGTTCGCCATCAAGTCCCCCTGACCGGAGCCGAGTTGCCCGGACCCGGCCATCGTGCCCGGGGGGCGGCCGGGGAGGAAGAGGGCGACGGCCCTCCGGTGGCCCGGCGTGCGGCGGCGGTGGCCGTTCAGCGGGGCGTGGCCGGGTTGTTCTGGGCGTCGTGCCAGTGGCGGAGGGCGTCGATGAGGTGGGGCTCGGGGGGGACGTCGACCAGGCGGAGGGGTTCGCGGGCGCGGCTCAGGGCGTGGCCGATGCGGTGGGCGGCGGCGTGGAAGTCGTCCGCGGTGGCGTGCGGGGGCAGGGCGAGCGCGGCGCGCAGGACGTCCGGGTAGACCGACTGCGCGTACTCGAAGGCGAGGTAGGCGCCGAGGTCGTCGTAGAGCGCGGCGGTCAGCTCGGCGCGCCCCGCCCGGGTCATCGCCTCGGCCCACAGCGCCGTCATACGGGCCTGCTCCTCCTTGTCGTAGCCCATGCGGACCAGGTGGGTCGCCAGGTCGTGCAGCGGGTCGCCGAACAGGGCGAGTTCCCAGTCGATCACGGCGATCCGGTTGCGGCGCACCACGACGTTGGCCCGGTGGACGTCGGTGTGCAGCAGCGCGAAGGGCCGCGGGGTCAGGGGGTGCAGGCCGCGCAGGAAGCGGGCCATGGCGTCCTCGGGGATGCCCACGGCGTCGAAGAGGGTGCCGAAGCGGGGGCGGTGGGGGCGGTGCACGCGCTCCTCGGTGAAGCGGACGAGCCGGCGCAGGAAGCCGTCGCTGTCGCCGTCGGCGGGCCAGTCCTCGGGCAGCGGGGGCAGTTCACCTGCGGGGATGCCGGCGGTGCGGGCGAAGAAGGCCGCGAACTGCCGCATGAGTCCTTCGCCGATACGGCCGTGGGGGCCGCGGTCGCTGAGGACGGTGCCTCCGCGGTAGACGTGCAGGGAGTGGTTGTCGCCGAGGACGGCCAGGCAGCGCGGCACCTCCGGCAGGAACCGGCACACCACGCGCAGCACGTCCCACTCCCGCGGCCAGATGCGCGGCACCACCTCGACGGTCTCCCGCGGCACCCGGTACTTCAGCCGGGTGAACGGGACGGCGCCGACGAGCACGGCGGGCAGCAGGCCGAGGCGCAGGACGTGATTGGTGTTGTGGTGCCCGCTGAGCACCTGGGCCGGGCCCCGCAGGCGCCGCTCCACACAGCGTTCCAGGAGTGCCGCGTGACGCGTCGGCAGCGCGGCGCCGGGACTCCGGAACAGCGCGCGTGTCTCCCGGGGCGGCCGGGACAGAGGGGGCATGGCGGCAGAGGGTACTGGTTCCCGCCCGCCCCTCAGGCCACGACCGCCTCGGCAGCGCCCGTTCGGGTCATCCGACGACCGCGCGTCGAGGCCGCGGGCCTGCCGTTCGGGTCATCCGCCGGCCGTGGAGCGCCGGGTGAGCGTGCGCAGCAGGGGCTCCAGGGAGCCGATCACCGCGGTCGCCCCGGCCTGCCGGAGCAGCGCCTCCTTGCGCGGGTTGCGGGCGTAGCCGAGGAAGGGCACGCCCGCGCGCCGGGCGGCCTCCAGGTCGGAGGGGGAGTCGCCGATCATCAGGGCGGCCGTGGGCGGCGTGCCCATGGCGTTCAGGGCGCGGTGGAGGCAGTGGGGGTGCGGTTTGAGCAGGCGCAGGTCCTGGGTGCGGCCGTAGACGTGGGGGGCGAAGCAGGGCAGCAGGTCGCGCCCGGAGAGGTAGGCGGTGACCACGCGCGGGGAGTTGTTGGTGGTGACCGCCATCCGGGCGCCGACGGCGGTCCAGGTGCGGATCAGCGGGTCGGCCCAGGCGGTCGGCATCGCCGAGGAGGCGGCGCGCAACTCCTCGTGGGTGAGACGTTCCTCCAGCTCGGTGACCAGGTCGCTGGCGGGATGGCGGCGCTCCACCGCGCGCAGCACGGCGTGCGGGTCGCTCGACTCGCGTTCGGCGTCGGTGAGCAGGCCGTTCAGGCCCTCCCCGGCCAGCCAGTCCACCAGCCCGCTCGCGACCTTCCGCGCCGGATGGGACGCGAAGAGCCGGCAGATCGGGCCGTCGAAGTCCCAGAGCACCACGCGGGACCGGTCGATCAGTTCGCGCAGCCGACCGGTCTCGTCCGGTGCCGCTTCCGTCTGCTTCGTATCAGAAGTCACGAGGAGAGTGTCAGGTCCGTGGTGATGGTTTCCCAGAGGGCGTCGAACCACTTCTGGGATTCCGCCACGAACGCCGCGTCCCGGCGGCTGCTGCGGTTCTCGAAGGAGAACAGCAGGGACTTGGAGCCGAGCGCGTCGTACATGTCGAGCATCTGGCCCACGTACTCCTCCTCGCGCCGGGTGAGGACGTAGTAGCCGATCAGCGCCTCCTCCTCGTTGAGCAGGTACAGCTTCACGGGCGGGGTGAAGGTCAGGGCGCGGAAGGCGACGCGGACGTCGATGCCGTGGGTGGCGCGCAGCGCCTGCAGGTTGTGCCGCAGGACCTGGCCCTGGGCGTTGCGCATGGCCAGCCAGCGTTCGTGCACGGAGTCGTCGTCGCCCTCGACGGCGACGGGGAAGGCGAGGTTGATGTCCCGGGAGGGCAGCAGGATGCGCACGTCGACGGACTGCGGGCGGATGCGGCCCTCGTGGATCAGGCGCAGCGGCTCGGCCAGGGCGAGCATGAAGGTCTCGGCGGTGTGGGAGACGACATCGATGCGGACCCGGGGCGCGGCGAACGCCTCGACCAGCCGGGGCGCGAGGCCCACCATGGTCGGCTGGGGCTCCTCCAGGGCGGCGGGCGGTTCGGCGATCCGCGGGGGGCTGCCCTTGCTGACGTTGGTCAGCAGGCCGTCCTCCTGCAGGGCGCGCAGGGCCTGGCGCACGGTGCCCCGCTCGACGCCGAACTCCTCGGCCAGCTCGGCCTGGGTGGGCAGGCGGTCGCCCGCCTTGAGGTCGCCGACCCGGATGCGGTCGCGCAGGGTGTCGGCGATCTCCTGGGGCGTGAACCGTCGACTGCCGTTCACTGCCACGTTCTCCTGGGTCACGACCAAACGCTACAACTCCAATCCATCTGGCGGGAGTTGTTTGTGACTTGTTTACGAGTGGCGACCAAGCGGGGACAACATAAGCAAAGTTGGTTGCCAACTTCTCCGAGTTGGCGGAGGGTTTGCCTCCGTCGGTCGGCCGCCCGAAGGGGGAACCACCGTGCCTGTCCTCACGCTCCTGTGCACCCTGTTCACGGTCGGCCTCGAGCAGACCGTCCAGTGGCGCTACGGCACCGCCGGCGCCGTCGGACTGCTCCTGCTCAGCGTCGGCATCAAGGCCCGCAAGCCGGCGGTCACCTCCGCCGGAGCGGTCGTGCTCGCGCTGCTCATGGCGAGCCCCGCGCTCAGTTCCTGACCCCCGCTCCACCCGGCGGCGCCCCCGCTCCACCCGGCGGCGCCCCCCGCTTCACCGGCGGCGCCCCGCCGCTCAGCCCGTCAGCACCAGATCGGAACTGATCGTCTCCCACAGCGCGTCGAACCACGCCTGCGACTGCTCCACGAACGCCGTGTCCCGCGGCCCCGCTCCCCGCGCGAAGGCGAACAGCGCCGAGCGGGTGCCGTCGGCGTCGTACAGCTGGAGCGGCTCGTGGTCGATCTCGGCCTCGCGCCGCCGCAGCGTGTAGTAGGCGAACAGCCCCTCCGCGCCGTTGAGCAGGTACAGCTTCACCGGCGGGGTGAAGGGCAGCGCCCGGAAGGCGACGTGCACGTCGATGCCGTGCGTGGCGCGCAGGGCGAGCAGGTTGTGCTGGAGGACCTGTCCCTGGGCGTTGCGCATGGCCAGCCAGCGCCGGTGCAGCCGGCCGTCGACGTCGCGGTCGACCGGCGCGGGGAAGGCGAGGTCGATGTCGCGGCTGGGCAGCAGGACCCGCACGTCGACCTTGGCCGGTTTCAGCCGTCCCGCGTGGATCAGGCGCAGCGGCTCGCCGAGCGCGAGGGTCAGTGAGACGGAGGTCAGGCAGAGCGCGTCGATCCGCACGTGGTCGGCGGCGAACGCCCGGGCGACACGGGGCGCGAGGCCCACCATGGTCGGCTGCGGCGCGGCCGCCGGAGAGGCGAGGGGGAGGCCGCGGCCCAGGTCGGGCGCGACGGTCGCGGGGCTGCCCCGGGTGCCGCCGGTCAGCAGCCGCTCGCCCTGCAGGATGCGCAGGGCCTCCCGCACGGTGCCGCGCTCCACCCCGAACTCCTCGGCCAGGGCGGCTTGCGTGGGCATGCGCCGGCCTGGCGGCAGCTGCCCGGACGTGATCCGGGCGCGCAGCACGTCGGCCACCTCGCGCGGGGACGGCTGTGACCGCTGGGGCCTGTTCCGCCCGGAGGCGGAGGCGTGTTCCGGGTCCACGGCCAAACGGTACAACTTCCCGCCATGTTGGGGCAGTTCACCGACAGGTGGTTATGAGACGCCTCCAAGTGGAGATAAGTACAGTGAAGTTGGTCGCCAACTACACGGACATGGTCGGGCTATCCAACGGTTGGCCCGCAACAGCACGGTCGACGGCATCGGGGCCGTGATCCTCGCGATGGCGCTCGCCCGGTCCGGCTGAGCGGGCTCCCTTCCGGAGGGGAGCCGGGAGCCCGATCGGTCAGCACCACCGCACCACCACAACCACAACCGAACAGCACGCTACGGATGCAGCGCGCACTCCCGTCACCCCGTCACCGGCAGAAAGGAGCAGGCCTCAGAACACGTCCGGGCACCACGGCCGCCGGGACGTACGCAGCAGGGCGTCGGCCTCACGGGCGGCGCCCGCTCGCTCTTCCCGCACCCGGCCGAGCGCCGCCAGACGCACCACCGAGGCGTCCCCGAGCCACAGCGCCGCCAAGTCGCCCACGTCCAGCGTGAGATCGGCCGCGCGTGAGGTCGGCTCCACCGACGCCCCCTGCGGCGAGGCGTCCAGCAGATACCGGCCGCCGGCCAGGCCCGCCCGGTCCGCCACCTCCAGCACCAGCGCCCCGGTCCCCTCGTACGTCCGCATCTCGAACGCCCGTACGACGTCCAGCAGCCGCACCCACAGCCAGTCCGCCTGCGTGGTGATGCGGGCCGCCCGCGGGTCCGGCAGCAGCTGCGGAAGCAGGTCGTCCGGGGCCCGGCCGCCGCTCTTGACCTTCACGACCCAGTCGATCGAGCACAGGTAGTGCCACAGCGCCCGCTCGGCGGCCGGCGTCGTCGCGATCAGCCCCCGCACGGTCGCCGTGTTCAGCGGCTGCTTGGAGTCGCCCCAGGTGTCGTCGCACCCGTAGGCCACCAGGCCCTCCATCTCGCCGGCGGGCGAGCGGTAGAGGGCGTAGAAGGGTTCGTCCCAGGTCGCGTGGAAGCGCACCGCTCCCGTGTGCAGCTGCCACCACAGCTCGTCGCGGCTGACGACGCCCGGCTGGGCGCGGCGCAGGCGCTCGTGCAGGTCGGGGCCGAACTTGCGGACGTCCTCGCCGTCCACGAGGTCGACCCGGCCGCCGTCGTCCGGGCCCGCCCAGCGCGGGTCGAGCCCGGTGCGCGGCACGTCGACCGTCCACTCGGCCGTCGTGGTGGCGGGGCCGAAGCCGTACCGGCCGTAGATCGGGTACTCGGCGGCGATCAGCGTGGCCACGACGTCGCCGCGCTCCTTGGCCGCCGCGAGGTCGCGGGTCATCATCCGGGAGAGCAGGCCGCGGCGGCGGTGGGTGGGGCTCACGGTGACGTTGGAGATGGCGTCGGCCTGCACCGGCGTGCCGCCGACGGCCGTGACCTCCTGGTCGAAGGAGCGGAAGGTGGCCACACAGCGGCCCCCGTCGAACGCCCCCAGCAGCCGCCCCGGCACGAACTGCCGCCGCCGCGCCTCCACGACCTCCGGACTGAGCGTCGGCGGCCGCAGAAACCCCGTGTTCAACGCCCGCTGCCAGTCGGCGAACTCGCCCTCGGTGATCACCCGTACGTCGACGTCGACGGAACTCCTGGAGGTGGTCATGGCCCCACGCTAGGGGCGCCGGTGGCGAGGTGTCGCCCGGTTTTCCGGGGCCACGGCTCCCCTACGCCGGGGGCGGTACTCGGGCCTCCCCCGCGGCCGGGGCGCGGTGCGCGGGCCTCCCCGGCGGCCGGGGCGCGGTGTGCGGGCCTCGCCGGCGGCCGCCCAACACCGGCCAGGGGCGCCCGCCCGACTGCCGCCCAGGGGCGGGCCGAAGCTCGGCGGGACGATCGGGGTCGCCCGCTGCTCGGCGTGGGAGCGTACTGCCGCCCGCGGTCACCTCGGCTCGGGCTTCGGCAGGGCGTCGGGCACGGCGCGGCGCCGCCGCCGACCGGGGCCGGGTCGGCGTCGGGCGCGCCCCGGCCCGTGCCGAAGCTCGGGCCGACCTCTCGGTGGCCGACAACGCGGCGTCAGGCCGCGTCGCCGCACGGCGGCCCTACTGGACTGCGGAGCAGGCCAGTACGGGCCTCACCTCGGGCTTCGACGCACGGGCGCTGCGGCGCCGCGCAGCCGTTGGCCGGCGACGGATCGCGCCCCGGCCGCACCGGACCTCGCCGCCGGACCGAACCGGACCTCGGCGCACGGCCCGGACCGGACCTCGGCGCACGGCCCGGACCGGTGCTCGGCCACGGGCCGTGCGCCGAGCGCGGTCGGTGCTGGGGTGGGCGGCGCGGCCCCCGAGCCCGGTCATTGCCCGGTGGGCGCGCGGGCCCCGGGTCCCATGAACGTGCCGCGCGACGCGCGCGGTCAGGTCAGGAGGTCGTCGACCTGGGCCTCGCCCTCCCGGTAGCGGCGGGCGATTTCCGCGCTGCAGTCGTCCGCCGTGTGCTGCAGTCGCTGGCGGCGGCGGGAGACCTGCTGCTCGTAGCGCACCAGGCGCGCCATCGCGTCGTTCAGTTCCTCGTCCGTGCGCGCGTCCAGGTCCGACAGTTCGACCTCGGCGAGCATCTCGGCGGCCAGCAGCCGGTACTCCTCGCTGTGCGGCGTGCCGACGGTGACATGGCGGGCGGAGGACCGCTGACGGGCCGGGGCGTCGGTGAGGATCTCCGGCAGCCGGTCCACCACGGACGGCTCCCCGACCGCCACCACCGACGCCGGCGCGCGCCGGGTCAGCTCCGCGCGCAGGATGTCGATCCGCCCCTGCAGCAGGCGCCGAACGTAACTGAGGTCGGCCTCGTCGCGCTGGGCGTCGCGGCGCAGGACGCGCAGCTCCGGCAGGCTCAGCTCGGTCAGGTCCCGCTCCGGGGGCTCGGCCGGCAGCCGCGGCCCGTCCGGATGCCGGACGCAGCGCGCGTCCGGGCCGTGGGTGCGCTGCACGGGCGGCCGCGGGGCCGTGGTCTCCGCCGCGCACGTGGCGGCGGCAGCCCGCGACGGCTGCTCGGTACTCGGTGTGCTCATGTGCCTCAACCGTCCCCTCGACCGGCGTGTGGCAGCATCGTGCCACCCCGCGTGGCCGCAATGTGACCGAGTGCCCCCGAACGGCCCCAGATGGCGGGATACGGACCCAAAACAGGCCCCGTACGGACCCCGCCCGGCGGCCCGGCATGATGGTCGTATGCGTGCAGTGGTGCAGAGGGTGGACGGCGCGAGCGTCGTCGTGGACGAGGAGACGGTGGGCGAGATCAAGGGCGAGGGGCTGTGTGTCCTCGTCGGCGTCACCCACGAGGACACCAAGGAGAAAGCGGCCCAGCTGGCCCGCAAGCTCTGGACGGTGCGGATGCTGCACGACGAGAAGTCGTGCAGCGACATCGACGCCCCGCTGCTCGTCATCAGCCAGTTCACGCTGTACGGCGACGCCCGCAAGGGCCGCCGCCCCACGTGGAACGCGGCGGCCCCCGGCGAGGTCGCCGAGCCGCTGGTGGACGAGGTGGTCGCCCAGCTGCGCGCGCTGGGCGCGACGGTGGCCACGGGCCGCTTCGGCGCGCACATGCGGGTGTCGCTGACGAACGACGGCCCGTTCACCGTCCTGATCGAGGTCTGACCTCCGGCCGGCCACGGCTCGGGGTCTGACCGCCGGCCGGCCGCGGTTCGAGATCCGGCCTGCAGTCGGCCACGGCTCGGGGTCCGACCGCCGGCCGCGCTACGGCTCGACCACGACCTCCTGTGCCGCCGCCGTCGTGCCGGCGACGAGCGGGGCGTCCACCGGGACGTTCCGCTTGACCAGGGCCAGCGCGATGGGCCCCAGCTCGTGGTGGCGCACCGAGGTCGTCACGAAGCCGATCTTCCGGCCGTCGGGGCCGTCCTCGGCCAGCCGCAGCTCGGCGCCCGGCGTCGGCAGGTGCACCTCGCTGCCGTCCAGGTGCAGGAAGACCAGCCGGCGCGGCGGCTTGCCCAGGTTCTGCACCCGGGCGACGGTCTCCTGGCCGCGGTAGCAGCCCTTCTGCAGGTGCACGGCCGAGCCGATCCAGCCCAGCTCGTGCGGGATCGTGCGGTGGTCGGTCTCGAAGCCCAGGCGGGGGCGGTGCTGCTCGACGCGCAGCGCCTCGTAGGCGAGGATCCCGACCGGCGGCCCGGCCTGCTCCGCGAAGGCCTCCAGCCGCTCCCGGGGCAGGAACAGGTCGCGGCCGTACGGCGTCTCGCGGACGACGACGTCCTCGGGGACCTCGGCGATGGACCCGGCGGGCAGGTGCACGACCGCGTGGTCGTCGGTGCGGTCGGCGACCTCCACCCGGTAGAAGAACTTCATCGACTCCAGGTACGCGATCAGCGCTTCCTGGGTGCCGGGCTCGACGTGGGCCCAGACGGTCGTGCCGTCGTCCACCAGGTACAGGGCGTGCTCGATGTGGCCGTGCGCGGACAGGATCAGCGCCTCGGTGGCCTCGCCCGCGGGCAGCTCGCTGACGTGCTGGGTGAGCAGCAGGTGCAGCCAGCTCAGCCGGTCCTCACCGGAGACGGTGACGACGCCGCGGTGCGACAGGTCGACGAAACCGGTGCCGTCGGCGAGGGCGCGCTGCTCGCGGAACAGGTCGCCGTAGTGGGCGGCGACACCTTCGTCCAGCCCCTCGGCGGGGACGGCGCCGGGCAGGGACAGCAGGGGGCTCTTCATGGCGTCAAGCCTACGACCTAGGTACTTGAATCCTTGAGCTGCTGTCCGGCCTGGCAGTCCTTGCACCGGCCGAAGATCGCGAAGTGCTTCATGTCCGTGTCGAACCCGAACTGCTCGCGCAGCTTCGCGGTGAACTCGGCGGCCACCGACAGGTCCGCCTCGATGACGTTGGTGCAGTCCCGGCACACCAGGTGGATGTGGTGGTGCCGGTCGGCCAGGTGGTACGTCGGCGCACCGTGCCCCAGGTGCGCGTGGCTGACCAGGCCCAGCTCCTCCAGCAGCTCCAGCGTGCGGTAGACCGTGGAAATGTTGACCCCCGACGCCGTCTTCCTCACTTCCGCGAGGATGTCGTCGGGGGTCGCGTGCTCAAGGGTGTCCACGGCTTCGAGGACAAGCTGCCGCTGCGGCGTCAGCCGGTAGCCACGCTGCCGCAGGTCCGTCTTCCAGTCGGTGCTCACCACACCCACGAGTCTAGGACCACGGACGGCGGCACAGTGGGGGTGCGGCGGCTGGGGCTACTTGAAGAAGGCGATGCCGTCGTCCGGGAGGTCGTCGGGGAGGGCCTTCGCCCAGCGCTCGACCTCCTCCGGGGTGACGACCTTCTTCAGCTGCGCCGACATGTAGGGACGCAGCTCGACGTCGGGGGTCTGCTTCTCGCCGACCCACATCAGGTCGCTCTTGACATAGCCGTACAGGCGCTTGCCGCCGGTGTAGGGGCGGGAGGCGGCCGTACGCGCGACGGCGTCGGTGACCAGGTCGATCTGCGGCTTCTTGTCGGCCATCTCGCCGTACCAGACCTCGATGACGCCGTCGTCGCGGGTCATCGTGACCTCGACCTTGCGCTCGGCGTCGATCCGCCAGAAGCCGGACTCGGTCTCCAGCGGCCGCACCTTGTTGCCCTCCTTGTCGAGGACCCAGGTGCGGGAGTGGTACTCGAGGAAGTCCCGGCCGTCGTGGGTGAAGCTGACCTCTTGGCCGAAGTTGCACTTCTCGGAGCCGGGGAAGTCGTGCACACCAGCGCCCGCCCAGTTGCCGAGCAGGAAGGCGAGCGGGACGAGGTCCTTGTGCAGGTCGGACGGGATCTCGATCATGAGCGGCGGCTTTCCTCGGGAGTGCGTCAGCGCTGGCCCTGGTACAGCTTCTTCACGGTCAGGTAGGCGAAGGCGAGGACGCCGACGCAGACCAGGACCAGCAGGGTTTCGAAGAAGATCTCCACGGGGTGCTCCTTGTGAGCGCAAGTGGGCGGTACGGGGCCGGGCCCCAGCTTACGCGGCCCGGGCCCGGCCCTCCTTGTGAGGTACCTCCTGACGGGGTTCCCCCGGGACCTCAGCTCAGGAGCTGCCCCTGCAGCACGACCGTCTGCTGGAACGGCACGGCGGCCGCACCGCCCTTGCGGGACTGGATCACGACGGCCAGGACGTCCCCGGCGGCCAGATAGGCCTGCCGCACCTGCTCGGCGCCGTACGGCTGGATCTCGGTGTACGACGTGCGCTCCACACCGTCCAGCGCGGCTTCCACCGGGAACTCGTCGTCGAAGACGGACGTGGCGGTGTCGCGCAGCTGGTACACGGGGGTGTTGGAGCTGACGAAGGCCGCGAAGGCCTGCCCGACCACCAGCTCGGCCGTGCCGAACTGCAGCAGGTACACCCGGGTGTGCGTGCCGTCCGCTGTCGTCCAGCCGCGTGCCGCGATGTGCCGCAGGCCGTCGTCGGCGAGCTTCCCGCCGATCTCGGTCCTGGCCTTCGCCTCCGCGAACTCCGCGAGGAACGTCCGCGTGGGCAGCCAGCCGTCGGTGCCGCGCAGCGCCTTGTCCTCGGTGGCGCCGGCGGGCGCGGGCAGCAGCAGGGCCCGCAGGTCGGCGTAGTGCGCGCCGGCCTTGTTCTCCTCGGCGAACGGTCCGGGGCGGCCGGCGGGCAGCGGCGGCCGGACCAGCTCCGGGTAGTCCCAGCGGCCGTCCGACGCCGTCGCGAGGCCCGGCAGGTCGGTGCGCTCCACCCGGGTGACGCCGTACGCGGCGGCCGTTCCGACGGCCGCGCACACGACCACGGCGGCGGTCCACCGCAGCACGGCCCGCAGGAGGCGCCGGTCACGGGGCGGGGCGGGCGGTGGGGGTACGACCGGCTCGGGCTCGGGGGCCGGGGCGGCCTTCGCGAGGGTGCCGGGCTCCGGGGCCGCTTCGGCTTCCGGCGCCGCGTCGGCGTCCCGGGCCGAGAGGGCCTCCGTTGCCGAGGGAACCTCCCGGACCGCGCCGGCCGGCGGAGCCGCCGGTTCCACGCGTGCCGCCGGGGTCTCTTCGGTGGTCTCCACCGGTTCCGTGCCCTCCGTGAGCTGTGACTGCTCGGTCATACGGCCTCCCCCTGCCCGTCGACGCGGTCGAGCTGTTCGCCCAGCAGCGCGGCGACCGCCTTGGTGTCCAGCGGCTTCGCCCCCTCCGCGATGAGGGTGACGAGGACGTCGCCCGCGTAGGCGGAGCAGAACATGGCCTCCAGGCCCTTCACCGCGTCCTTGGGGGTCAGGAAGCACTTGGCGTTCTTGTGGCCCTTCACGGCGGGCCCCGCGCGGAAGACGTCCAGGGCGTCGAAGAACGCGCTCTGGAACCGGGCGATGTTGCGGACGGCGGCCTGGTTGCCCATCCGGGCCAGCTCGACGCGCACGGTCGCGGCCCCCTCGGGCTCGGTCTCGCCCGGCTCCACGTTGGCGTAGCTGCGCATCGCCATGCCCTTGATGCGCTGCTTGTCGATCTCCCGCTCCAGCCGCTGCCGCTGGGAGCGCGGCAGCCCCCGCAGCGACTCCTTGCGCAGCGCGGTCGCCTGGGCGCCGCCGAGCTGCACGTCGGCGCCGTACTCACCGAGATCGGGGCCCTGCCCCCAGGAGGTGCCGTAAGGCACCAGCACTCCGGCGAGACCCTCGGGGGCCGCGGCCGCCTTCTTGTCCGCCGCCTTGGCGGGAAAGCGCCACACCGGGGCGCCGGCCGTCCGGTCGGCGTCGCGCACGAGCACGACGGTGGTGCCGACACCGGCGACTAGCGCCCCGGCCAGCACCACGCAGGCACTGACGGCTGCGATACGGCCGCGGCGCCGGGGCTTCCCAGGGGGTGCCCCGGCGCCCTCCTCGGCCCCGGAGACGGTCGCGGGGTCGGCCGCGGGAACGGCGGTGGCGGCGGCCGCGGGAACGGCGGTGGGGTCGGCCGCGGCAACCTGCGTCACCTGCGGCTCATGGGTTTCCTCTGTCACAGCCGCTCCAACTGCCGCTCGGCCAGGTCCATGATCTTCGCCTTGGAGACCGGTTTGCTGTCGTACACCCAGATCTGCACGGCGACGTCACCGCGCCAGGCGTGCGCCTCCGCGCTGTACACCCCGCCGTCGGCCCGGTGGTGGACGTACGCCATACCGCCGTCGGTGCCGGGGAGCGGCCAGCTGTCGGTGTCCTCCTCCTTGCCGGCCCAGTACTGGTCGTTGTCGACGGACTGCAGGGCGCCGACCGACTCCTCCTGCCGGAACTGGACGAGCCGGATGTCCACGGCGTACGTGGAGCCCACCAGCCAGTGCACGGCGGCCGCCCGCCGGAACTCCTGCGCGGCGTTGGTGTCGAAGGCGTTGCCCGGCTCGTTGAACGCCGCGGCGTAGTCGGCGAGGTCCTCCCATGAGGGCTTGGTGCTCAGCCCGGGAACCTCCTTGGCCCCGGCCGGCTTCTCCAGCAGCAGCTTGCGCAGGTCGCCGTCGGTTTTCACCTTGCGGTCCTGCGCGGCGGACAGCGGTGTGGGCGCCGGGCCGGCGGCCTGGCGCAGGGCCGGCTGGGACAGCGACGGCAGGGCGGTCGGCTCCCGGTCGGCCTGGATCAGGTATCCGACGCAGGTGCCGGCGACCAGGCCGAGCACCGCGGCACCGGTGACGAGCAGCGCGGTACGGCCGCGCCGGCGCCGCGGCGCGGGTCTCTCCGGTGGAACTTCCGTTACTTCCACTACGTCCCCCCAAGAACGTGAAGCGCGGCTTCCGTATCCGCGCCCCCGAGGAGACTCATGGCCATGCCAAGCAGTTGTAGGGGCGTTGATTACGATTCCGTCATGGCGAAGAAGCTCGTGATCAAGGTGACGGCGGGGGCCGACGCCCCGGAACGCTGCTCACAGGCGTTCACCGTCGCGGCGGTGGCCGTGGCCAGCGGGGTGGAGGTGTCGCTGTGGCTGACCGGTGAGTCGGCCTGGTTCGCCCTGCCGGGGCGGGCCGCCGAGTTCGAGCTGCCGCACGCAGCGCCGCTGCCGGACCTGATCGACTCGATCCTCGCGGGCGGCCGGCTGACGCTGTGCACCCAGTGCGCGGCCCGGCGGGACATCACGGAGAAGGACGTCATCGAGGGCGTAAGGATCGCGGGCGCGCAGGTCTTCGTCCAGGAGTCCCTGGCGGACGACACCCAGGCGCTCGTCTACTGACGGCCGGCGTCCGCGCCCCGGCAGCGCCGGTCGACCGAGGTGACAGAGGCAACAGCGGCAACCGGGGCAACCGGGGCAACCGGGGCGCGCTAGCGCGGGCGTTTCCTGCCGTCCAGCTCGTCCCACCACTCGTCCGACTGCGGGTCGCCGGACGGGTCGTCCCACCAGCGGTCCTCCGGGCCCCGCCGGTTGGCGACCATCGCGGCGACCGGCGGGATGACCATGGCCACCACGCACATGGCCACGGCGGCGGGCACCGACCAGATGCGCACGACGCCCCAGGCCAGGACGAACAGCGCGAGGCACACCCCCATCAGGGCGAAGTACACGTGACGACGCCGTGCGTACATGCTTCCAGCGTAGGTCCGGGCACGCCGAAGGGCCGCACCCCAGGCGTCCAACCCGGGGGGTGCGGCCCTTCAGCCACTCACGGCGCGGCTCGAGGCGCCACGTCGTCTCAGACGGCGATGGCGACCTCGGCCAGCCCACCCTGCTGGGCGACGACCGTGCGGTCGGCGGTGCCGCCGGGCACGAGAGCACGGAGGGTCCAGGTGCCTTCGGCCGCGTAGAAGCGGAACTGTCCGGTGGCGGAGGTGGGGACCTCCGCGGTGAACTCGCCGGTCGAGTCGAGCAGGCGCACGTAGCCCTGCACCGGCTCGCCGTCGCGGGTCACCTGGCCCTGGATGGTGGTCTCACCGGGCTTGATCGTCGAGGCGTCCGGGCCGCCGGCCTTCGCACCGCACATGTCTGTCTCCTGAGGGGTCTGACCAGAAGGTCGGTCGGATGGGGGTTACTTGCCGGTGCCGAGCTCGATCGGCACGCCGACGAGGGAGCCGTACTCGGTCCAGGAACCGTCGTAGTTCTTGACGTTCTCCTGGCCCAGCAGCTCGTGCAGGACGAACCAGGTGTGAGCGGAGCGCTCACCGATACGGCAGTAGGCGATGGTGTCCTTGGCGAGGTCCACGCCCTCGGCCTCGTACAGCTCCTTCAGCTCGTCGTCCGACTTGAAGGTGCCGTCGTCGTTGGCCGACTTCGACCACGGGATGTTCTTGGCGGACGGGACGTGACCCGGACGCTGCGACTGCTCCTGCGGCAGGTGCGCGGGGGCGAGCAGCTTGCCGGAGAACTCGTCGGGCGACCGGACGTCGACCAGGTTCTGGGCGCCGATGGCGGCGACGACCTCGTCACGGAAGGCGCGGATCGAGGTGTCCTGGGCCTTGGCCTTGTACTCGGTCTTCGGGCGCTCGGGGACCTCGTCGCCGGCGACCAGCTCGCGGGCGTCCAGCTCCCACTTCTTGCGGCCGCCGTCCAGGAGCTTGACGTCCTGGTGGCCGTAGAGCTTGAAGTACCAGTAGGCGTAGGCCGCGAACCAGTTGTTGTTGCCGCCGTAGAGGACGACGGTGTCGTCGTTGGCGATACCGCGCTCGGACAGCAGCTGCTCGAACTGCTCCTGGTTGACGAAGTCGCGGCGGACCGGGTCCTGCAGGTCCTGCTTCCAGTCGATGCGGACGGCGTTCTTGATGTGGTTCTTCTCGTACGCCGTGGTGTCCTCGTCGACCTCGACGATGACGACCTTCGGGTCGTCCAGGTGCTGCTCGACCCAGTCGGCGTCTACCAGGACGTCGCTGCGGCTCATGCTTTTCTCCTCCGGGGCAGTTGCGGCGGGGCGTGCGACAGTTTCAGGCGTGCGCGGGCCGGTGCGGCGGCGCACGGGTGCCCAGGGGCTGGGCGGTGAGGGATGCGGAGGCCGCGCGGGCCGTCCGCTCAGAAAGCGCGACAGAGCATGGCGGCAACGCGGCACAGGTCCACTGCCCGCCGCTTGGTGAGATCCGCCTGTCGCTTCATGGTTCGATCGTAGGGACGGACAGGCGGGCATGTCACCGGCGTGTCGTATCGTGAGACACGATCGTCCGTGATGTGGGATCGCGTGGGGTACGAGGCCGTGGGGACGGGGGTCGCGGGGCAGTGAGGGCCGCGTCACGCCCTGGGCGGTGGACCGGCACGTCTCATTCCTCGGACGGCTGTCTGCCCTCTTCGGACGGTTGTTTGCGCTCGGAGGGAAGCGCTCGCCCGGCGCGTGCTCGACTACGCCGGGCCTGTCCGCCCCGGACGCTGTCCGCGCTACGGGCCGTCAGCGGGACCGGGACGGACGGGTCCTACCCGGCCAGCTTGACGTTCGAACCCTTCACCTGGATGTCCACGCCGGCCGGCGCGGCCTGCACCCGGTCCAGCTCGATGCCGCCGGGCAACTGGTCGACGACCTGCTGGAAGTCGATGATCTCGCGCAGGCGGTTCTCGGCGATCGCGGCGGCGGCCACGTTGGGCAGGGAGTCCGCGCGGACCTGAATGCGGTTGTCGACGACGTCCACCGAGCTCAGCACGGACATCGTCTGCTTGCCGAAGACCGGCAGGTTCACCTCGACCGCGACCTTGATCTTGCCGTTGCCGCCGTCGGAGAGGCCGACGACGCGGGCGGTGATGCCGGGGGCCACCTCGGTCGGCTCCGCCTTGGCGGTCTTCATCAGCTCGGCGTAGGGGATCGTCGCGCTGCCGGTCGCGGCGGCGGCGGTGGCGGAGCTGTAGTCGCCGGAGAAGGACACGCCCTTCATGTGGGCCTTGAGGTCGTCGATCCGGATCGACTGGCCGGCTTTGCCGGTGGCCGCCTGGTAGTGCTTGATCCCGACCTCCACGTCGTCCAGTTCGCCGCCGGCGACCTGGGTGAGGAACGGGAAGCCGTGGATCGACACGTCGGGCGTCTCGGCCAGCCCCTCGGAGCTGCGCACCCGGTCCGCCGCCTCGCCCTCCGCGAAGTGCACGGCGACCCGGTCGGCGATCGCGAACAGGCCGCCGAGGATCACGACGACGATCAGCAATATGCGCAAGCCGCGCGGCATGCGGAGGCTCCCCCCACCTCGGAGATCGGTTTCCGAACCCAACGGTAGCCCTGCGGTCGCTTGGGCCCGGCGGTTTGTCGACCACCTGTGACAGGGCCACCGGGGGGTGGGGGGAGGGGTTTCGTTCGTCTGCGGGTGGTGGGTGGCTGGTCGCGCAGTTCCCCGCGCCCCTAGGGAGTTGCGGTCACCGTGTCGTTCGTCCGCCCCTCCGCGGGCATGCGTGCCGCCTGGGGCGAGTTCGTTCGTCTGCGGGTGGGTGGACGGCTGGTCGCGCAGTTCCCCGCGCCCCTGGGGGGTTGCAGTCCCGCTTGCTCCAGCCGCGGTCATGCGGCGTTCACCGCAGCCCCGCTCAGGCCAGCGCTCGGCCCAGGATGTAGATCGCCGGGGTCGCCGCCGTGAGCGGCAGCGCGACGCCCGCGGTGAAGTGCACGAACCGCGACGGATAGTCGTACGCCGCGACCCGGTGCCCGATCAGCGCACACACCGCCGCCGCCGCACCCAGCACCGCACCCGACGCCCCCATGCCCGTCATCCCGCCCACCGCGATGCCCGCCCCCGCCGCCGCGAGCACGGAGACGCCGAGCGAGACCGGCGTGGGCAGCGGCAGCGCACGGGCCAGGACGGCCACCGCGACGGACGCCGCGCCCACCGACACCGCGTCGGCGCCGGCCGCCAGGTGCCCGCCCGCCATGATCGCCAGCGCCGCCGACGCGACGGTCGCCATCAGGCCGTACATCCGCTCGTCGGGGTCCGCGTGCGAACGCAGCTGCAGGACCAGGCACAGCAGCACCCACACACCGAGCGTGCCGAGGATCGCCGCGGGCCCGTGCCCCCGCCCGGCCACCAGCACCGCCGCGTCGGCGGCCAGCCCGCCGAGGAACGCGAGCGCGATGCCCTGCCGGGCGGGCCACATGCCGTTCAGCCGGAACCAGCCCGCCGCCGTCACCGCCTGCAGCACCACCAGCGGCACCAGCAGGGCGTACGACCCGATCGGCGCCGCGACCGCCAGCAGCAGCCCGAGCACCGCGGTGAGCGCCGCCGGCTGCATCCCGGGGTCGATGATCGGCGAGCGCCCCTCCAGGCGCGCCCGCTGCGCGTCGGTGATCCGCGCGTTCCCGGCCAGGGTGGCGGGACCGTACGCGGGCTCCTCCCCGGCGGCAGCCGTGGCCACCGCCGCCTGAGCGTGAGCCTCCGGCAGCGGCTGGGGCTGCGGCTGAGACTGGGGCTGGGGCTGGGGCTCCGGCTGGGCCTGCGGCTGCGGTGCCGCGTACGGCTCCGCGACCGGTTGCCGGCCGTACCCGGCGTCGTACGCCTGAGCACCGTAGCCCTGCGTGTCGTAGCCCTGCGCGCCGTACGCCGGGGCGCCGTACGCCTGCCCGGCGTCGTACCCGTGACCCGTCCCCTGGCCCTGGCCCTGCCCCGGGGTGCCGTACGGCTGCCCCTGGGGGGTCAGGTACGCCGTCTCCTCGGCGGGCGTGGCCGCGGGTGTGACGTGCGGCTGGGCCTGGGTCTCCCACGTCTGGCCCTGCCACTGCTGGGTGTACTGCAGCGGGTCGTCGTGGGAGGGGGCGGCCTGCTGGTACTGCCCGGGCCACTCCTGCTGCGCCGACGAGGTCTGCGGCTGCGGCTGCCCGTACGGGTCGTACGGCGGCTGGTTGCTCATCGGCGTGCTCATCCTCCTGCGAACGGCGGGAGCACCTCGACCGTGCCGCCCTCGGTCAGCCGTACCGCGTCGTGCGCGCGGGTGCCCACGGGGTCGCCGTCGATCAGGAACGAGCAGCGCTGGAGCACGCGCGTGAGCTCCCCCGGGTGCCGTTCGCGCACCGCGTCGAGCGCCTCGGCCAGCGTGGCCGCGTCATAGGGCTCCTCGGCGATCCCGGCCGCGGCCTTGGCGGCGGCCCAGTAGCGCACCGTGACCTTTGCCATCTCGTCCCTCGTGTCGGTTCGGCAGTGAACACCGTCAGGCTAGCCCGCCCGGGAGGCGGCCCAGCGCGCGATGCGGTCCAGCAACTCGTCGGCGGCGGCGTTCTCGGCGTGGCCCATGCCGCGCTCCAGCCACAGTTCGCCGTGGTCACCGGCGGCGTCCGCGAGCATCCGGGGGTGGTCGAGCGGGAAGTAGCCGTCGCGGTCGCCGTGGACGATCAGCAGCGGGGTCGGCGCGATGCGCGGCACCGCCTCGACCGGGGACAGCGGCACCGGGTCCCAGTCGCGGTGGTGGATGCGGGTGCGCAGGCCGTAGCGGCCCACCAGCCGCCCCGCCGGCCGGGTCACCAGCCAGTGCAGCCGCCGCATGGGCGCGGTGCCCCGGTAGTACCAGCGGGCCGGCGCGCTGACGGAGACGACGGCGTCCGTGCCGCCGTGCAGCGCCGCGTGCCGCAGGACCACTGAGCCGCCCATGGAGAAGCCGACGGTGACCACGCGCGCGTGCCCGAGCTCGCGCGCCCAGCGCACCGCGGCCTCGAGGTCCAGCACCTCCCGGTCGCCCACGGTCGAGCGGCCGCCGGAGCGCCCGTGCCCGCGGAAGGAGAAGGTGACCACCGCTCCGGTCCGCGCGAGGGCGCGCACCACCCGGCGCACGTGGGGCCGGTCCACCTCCCCCGTGAATCCGTGCGCCACGACGAACACCAGGCGTCCCGAGGGCGGCGCGGAGGTGTCGTGACCGCTGGTGAACGGGTCGTACCGGGCGTCGATCGTCACCCCGTCGGCGGTACGCAGCAGCGTGCGCGCGGGCGCCCGCAGGCCCGTCTCACATGTCGGACGTACGGTGGAACGCGCCACATCACCTGCCGGACCGATGCTCATGTGGGCTATTCTGCTGCGCAGAGGATCCGGGCAGCGTAGCCCCCGGGTCCTTTTGTGCTTTCGGAAGCGTTGTATACGACGCGGCGAACCGCAGGTGAACGCGGGAACCGCTGGTGGTACGGGTTGTCGATCGCATAGGCGGCCCCCCTCCGGGGGCCCCGGCGGTTCCCAGGGGCGCGGGAGCCGCACGTAGGAGCAGTGCCGCATCAGAGCAGTGCCGCAAACGTCCTCGCAGGGACCGAGGAGGAACCAGACGTTATGGGCGAGCGAACCGTGCACGACGAGACGACGACCCGGGCAGGTGGCGCATGAGCTCTCTCCTGCTGCTGACCAACGCCCTCCAGCCGTCGACGGAGGTACTGCCCGCACTCGGCCTGCTGCTGCACAACGTGCGGGTGGCTCCGGCCGAGGGACCGGCCCTGGTGGACACGCCGGGCGCCGACGTGATCCTGGTCGACGGGCGCCGCGACCTGCCGCAGGTGCGCAGCCTGTGCCAGCTGCTGCGCTCCACCGGCCCCGGCTGTCCGCTGGTCCTGGTGGTGACCGAGGGCGGCCTCGCGGCCGTGACAGCGGACTGGGGCATCGACGACGTGCTGCTGGACACCGCGGGCCCCGCGGAGGTCGAGGCGCGGCTGCGGCTGGCCATGGGCCGGCAGCAGATCGCGGGCGACGACTCCCCGATGGAGATCCGCAACGGTGACCTCTCGGTCGACGAGGCCACCTACAGCGCCAAGCTCAAGGGCCGGGTGCTGGACCTGACCTTCAAGGAGTTCGAGCTGCTCAAGTACCTGGCGCAGCACCCGGGCCGGGTCTTCACCCGCGCCCAGCTGCTGCAGGAGGTCTGGGGCTACGACTACTTCGGCGGCACCCGCACCGTCGACGTCCACGTGCGGCGGCTGCGCGCCAAGCTCGGACCCGAGCACGAGTCGCTGATCGGGACCGTGCGGAACGTGGGTTACCGATTCGTTACGCCGGAGAAGGTCGAGCGGGCCGCCGAGGAGGCGAAGGCCAAGGCCGACCGGACGAAACGGGACGAGAAGGACGCCGAGGCGCCCGCACGCGCCACCGAGGTCTCCGCGGACGCCTGACGTCCCTCCCGGGCAGGGCGCGCGCCCGTGCGGCAGGGCGTTGCGGTCGCACATCCACGCTCTGATACGCCCTGCCCAGAGCGGGTCTCTCCGCGTAGACTCCGCGCGTGGCCAAGGTGACTCGGGACGACGTGGCACGACTGGCAGGGACCTCCACTGCCGTCGTCAGCTATGTCATCAACAACGGACCCCGGCCGGTCGCCCCGGCCACGCGCGAGCGTGTCCTCGCCGCGATCAAGGAGCTGGGGTACCGGCCCGACCGGGTCGCCCAGGCCATGGCGTCCCGCCGTACGGACCTCATAGGCCTGATCATCCCCGACGCCCGCCAGCCCTTCTTCGGCGAGATGGCGCACGCGGTCGAGTGGGCCGCCGCCGAGCGCGGGAAGATGGTGCTGGTCGGCAACACCGACTACGTCGCCGAGCGCGAGGTCCACTATCTGCGCGCCTTCCTCGGCATGCGGGTCTCCGGCCTGATCCTCGTCTCCCACGCGCTGAACGACCTGGCCGCCGCCGAGATCGAGGCCTGGGACGCACGCGTGGTGCTGCTGCACGAGCGCCCGGAGGCCATCGACGACGTCGCCGTCGTCACCGACGACCTGGGCGGCGCCCAGCTCGCGGTGCGCCACCTGCTGGAGCACGGCTACGAGTACGTCGCCTGTATGGGCGGCACCGCCGAGACCCCGGCCGTCGGCGACCCGGTCTCCGACCACGTCGAGGGCTGGCGCCGGGCCATGGACGAGGCCGGGCTGCCGACCGAGGGGCGCCTGTTCGAGGCGCCGTACAACCGCTACGACGCCTACCGCGTCGGCCTGGAGATCCTCTCCGGCCCGGACCGCCCGCCCGCGATCTTCTGCTCCACCGACGACCAGGCGATCGGCCTGCTGCGCGCGGCCCGCGAGCTGCGTATCGACGTGCCGGGCGAGCTGGCCGTGGCCGGCTTCGACGACATCAAGGAGGCGGCGCTCGCGGACCCGCCGCTGACCACCGTCGCCTCCGACCGCTCGGCGATGGCCCGCACCGCCGTCGACCTGGTCCTGGACGACGGGCTGCGGGTGGCCGGCTCGCGCCGGGAGCGGCTGAAGGTGTTCCCGTCCCGGCTGGTCGTACGCACCTCGTGCGGCTGCTCATGAGACGGCGCTGAGAGAGCCCCCGCGAAGCCCGAGGAGGGGCTTTATATCGGGCATACGAGGTTCTGCCGGGCTTCTCAGGCCTTCCTCAGGAACCTCTCATGATCGCGCGGAACGCTGTATGACATGACCGAGAGCATCCGCCGCGACGGCGAGTACGCGAACCCCTACGAGGGCACTCAGCCGACCTCCTCCCAGGGCGCTCACCCAAACCCTTACGAGGGCGCTCAGCCGAACGCCCACGAGGCCGCTGAGCCGAACGCCCCCGAGGGCGCTCAGCCGCAAACCGCCGAGGGCACTCAGCCGCACCACGCCATGGGCGCCCGGCCGGGTCCGGGCCCGTACCAGGGCGCTCACGAGGACACGTGGCAGCAGGTTCCCGCGCACGGTTCCTCTCCCGTGAACCCGGAGTGGCCGCCTCCGCCGCCGTTCCCGCCCACGGTCGCCTCCGGGGCCGCGCAGCCCGCGCCGGGCCCGAAGCGGCGCACCCGCGGCCCGCTCGCACTGCTCGCCGCCGTCGCGATCGTCGCCGCGGCCATCGGCGGCGCCACGGCGTACGGCATACAGGAGCTGACCGGCACGGACACCACCGCGGCGTCCACCGCCACGAACGTCGTGCCCTCCAGCAAGAAGGGCGACATCGCGGCCATCGCCTCGGCCGTCAGCCCCAGCATCGTGGAGATCAACGCGACCACGAACAGCGGGCGCTCCACCGGCTCCGGCGTGATCATCACCTCCGGCGGCGAGATCGTCACCAACAACCACGTCATCGCCGGTGCCTCCTCGGTCACCGTGCGCACCAGCGACGGCAAGCAGTACACCGCGCAGGTCGTCGGCACGGACAGCAAGAAGGACCTCGCGCTGATCAAGGTGCAGGGCGCCTCCGGGCTGAAGGCGGCGTCGCTCGGCGACTCCTCCCGGCTCCAGGTCGGCGACACGGTCGTGGCGATCGGCTCCCCCGAGGGCCTGACCGGCACCGTGACCAGCGGCATCGTCTCCGCCCTCGACCGCGACGTGACCGTCCCGACCGAGGAAGGTCAGCAGCAGCAACAGGGCGGCGGCTGGCCGTTCGAGTTCGGCGGCCGCCAGTTCAACGGCGACACCGGCTCCTCCACGACGACGTACAAGGCGATCCAGACGGACGCCTCCCTCAACCCCGGCAACTCCGGGGGCGCCCTGATCGACATGAACGGGAACATCGTGGGCATCAACTCCGCGATGTACTCGGCCGCCGGCTCGTCCTCCTCCTCGGACGCCGGCAGTGTCGGCCTGGGCTTCGCCATCCCGGTCAACACCGTCAAGGCCGACCTGGCCAAGCTGCGGGCGGGCGCGAACGGCTGAACCCCGCGCCCGGCCCCCTCACCGCAGGGAGTACGACATGATCGAGCACGCCATCCCCCTCGTCCGCCCCGCCGTTCCCCCCGCCGGCCCCGCCCCGGCCCTGCGGCTGACCCCCGCCCGCACCGCCGCCACGGCAGCCCCGGCGGCCCCGGATGCCCCGGTGGCCGAGGTCGCCGTGCCCCACCTGATGGGCCTGCGCACCGGCACGGACCGCCCGCACCGCCACAAGGTGCCCCTGCGCCGGCTGACCGCCGTGACCGGCTGAGCCAGGTCTTGGCACGGCGCACGGCAGCCGGGTCTTGGCCCGGCGCACGGCAGCCGTGGGACGCTGAGAGCGACCCGACCCAGACCCCACCCGAGGACACCCCGACCGATGAGCCCCGCCGACGGCGACCGTGACCCCCAGCGCATCCTGATCGTCGACGACGAGCCGGCCGTGCGCGAAGCACTCCAGCGCAGCCTCGCCTTCGAGGGCTACGGCACCGAGGTCGCCGTCGACGGCGCGGACGCCCTGCAGAAGGCCACCGCCTACCGGCCCGACCTGATCGTGCTGGACATCCAGATGCCCCGCATGGACGGCCTGACCGCCGCCCGCCGCATCCGCGGCGCCGGCGACACCACGCCGATCCTGATGCTGACCGCCCGCGACACCGTCGGCGACCGCGTCACCGGACTCGACGCGGGCGCCGACGACTACCTGGTCAAGCCGTTCGAGCTGGACGAGCTGTTCGCCCGCATCCGCGCGCTGCTGCGCCGCAGTTCCTACGCGGCGGCCGTGGGCGCGGGCGACCCGGCCGACGAGGACGTGCTGACCTTCGCCGACCTGCGGATGGACCTCGCCACGCGCGAGGTCACGCGGGGCGGGCGGGCCGTGGAGCTGACCCGGACGGAGTTCACGCTGCTGGAGATGTTCATGGCGCACCCGCGCCAGGTCCTCACGCGCGAGCAGATCCTGAAGGCGGTGTGGGGCTTCGACTTCGAGCCCTCGTCGAACTCCCTCGACGTGTACGTCATGTACCTGCGCCGCAAGACGGAGGCCGGCGGCGAGCCCCGCCTCGTCCACACCGTGCGCGGCGTCGGGTACGTGCTGCGGCAGGGCGGCGCCGAGTGACCGGCCCGCTGCGCCGTTTCCGCGCGCTGCCGATCCGCACCCGGCTGTCCCTGCTGGTGGCGGCGGCGGTCGCGTTCGCGGTGGCGGCGGTGTCGGTGACGTGCTGGTTCCTGGTGCGGGACCAGCTGTACAACCAGCTGGACGAGGAGCTGCGCGGCCAGGACGTCTCGACAGGGCTGCTGCAGGGCATGCTGCGCAACTGCCAGCTGCCCCAGCCGCAGAAGATCCCGCAGCCGCCCAACTCCCCCATCGTCACGATCATCTACTCGGACGGCACCACCTGCCTCAACCCGGCCAACGACACCGTCCGCATCGAGCACTCCGACATCGCCGTCGCGGACGGCCTCCAGCGCAACGCCCTGCACACCTCCGGAACCACCGACGGCATCCCCGTCCGCGTCCTCACGCGGCAGGTGTACGACCGCACCACCGAGCAGGTGCAGCAGGGCATCGCCGTGTCCGTCGCCAAGCCGCTCGCGGAGGTCACCAAGCCGCTGTCCTCGCTGGCCTGGATCCTGCTGCTGGTCTCCGGCATCGGAGTCCTCGGTGCCGGTGCCGCCGGTCTCGCCGTGGCCCGCGCGGGTCTGCGCCCCGTCGACAAGCTCACTGCGGCCGTCGAACACGTCGCCCGCACCGAGGACCTCACCGTCCGCATCCCGGTCGAGGACGACAGCGAGGACGAGATCGCCCGCCTGTCCCGCTCCTTCAACTCCATGACCACCGCCCTGGCCAGCTCCCACGACCTCCAGCAGCAGCTGATCGCCGACGCCGGCCACGAACTGCGCACCCCGCTGACCTCCCTGCGCACCAACATCGAACTGCTCAGCCGCAGCGAGGAGACCGGCCGCCCGCTGCCCGAGGCGGACCGCAAGGCGCTGCTGGCGTCGGTGAAGGCGCAGATGACGGAACTGGCGTCGCTCATCGGCGACCTGCAGGAGCTGTCCCGAGCGGACAACCAGCGCGGCGAGCGGATCCAGGTGATCTCCCTGGAGGACACCGTGGAGTCGGCCCTGCGCCGCGCCCGGCTGCGCGGCCCGGAGCTGACCATCACGGCGGACCTCCAGCCCTGGTACGTCCGCGCGGAACCGGCCGCGCTGGAGCGGGCCGTGGTGAACATCCTGGACAACGCGGTGAAGTTCAGCCCCGAGTCCGGCACCGTCGAGGTCCGCCTGGCCGGTGGCGTGCTGACCGTCCGCGACCACGGCCCCGGCATCGCCGAGGACGAACTCCCGCACGTCTTCGACCGCTTCTGGCGCTCCCCGTCGGCCCGCGCGCTGCCGGGTTCGGGCCTGGGCCTGTCCATCGTGGCGCGCACGGTGCAGCAGGCGGGCGGCCAGGTGTCGCTGGCCCGCGCGGAGGGCGGCGGCACGGTGGCGACCGTACGGCTGCCGGGGGCACCGACCCCACCGCCGGACACCCCCGTGCCGTAGTACCGAACGGCAACCTCTCCCTTCCCCGCGGCGACCACCCACGGGACCCGACTCCCGCTCCGCGCCCGGCCCTTGGCGGCGCAGGGCGGATCCGTAGGGTAGGGATCATGCCGGAAGACTCCCCTCTCATCGTCAGTCTGCGGACGGCGGTCGCCGCCGCGCCCGCCGATGTGCCGCTGCGGCTGCATCTCGCCGAGCTGCTGCTGGACGCCGGCCGGGCGGACGCCGCCGTCGCCGAGGTGGCCGTCGCGTTGCAGCACGCGCCGGGGGACGTCCAGGCGCGGCAGCTGATGGCACGGGCGATGGGGGTACCCGTACCGCAGGCCCCGGAGACGGGGACGGCGGTAGCCGTACCGCAGGCCCCGGAGACGGGGACGGCGCGGGCCCCGGAGGCGGCCGTTCCGCAGAGTCAGGAGGCGCGGCCCGCCGGGTTCGACTGGCGGGCCGCCGAGCGGGAGGTCGGGGACGTCGTGCCGCCCCGTTTCGTCGAGGCGCCGCTGCGGGCGGACGGGGACGGCGACCCCGGGGACGCGGCCGCGTGGGACGTGGAGCGGCCCGGCGGCGTGCGGCTGGCGGACGTCGGCGGGATGCGGGAGGTGAAGGACCGTCTGGAGGCGGCCTTCCTCGCCCCGTTGCGCAACCCCGAGCTGCGCCGGCTGTACGGCAAGAGCCTGCGCGGCGGGCTGCTGCTGTACGGGCCGCCCGGGTGCGGCAAGACGTTCATCGCGCGGGCCGTCGCCGGCGAACTCGGCGCGTCCTTCCTGTCGGTGTCGGTCAACGACGTCCTCGACATGTGGATCGGCACCTCCGAGCGCAACATGCACGAGATCTTCCGGACGGCCCGCCGCCAGGCCCCCTGCGTCGTCTTCCTCGACGAGCTGGACGCCCTCGGCGCCAAACGCAGCCGCACCGCGCACAGCGGCCTGCGCAACACCGTCAACCAGTTGCTCACCGAGCTGGACGGCATCGACGCAGAGGCCAACGAGGGCGTGTTCGTGCTGGCCGCCACCAACGTGCCCTGGGACGTGGACATCGCGCTGCGCCGCCCCGGCCGCCTGGACCGCACGCTCCTCGTGCTGCCGCCGGACGCGCCGGCCCGCGAGGCGATCCTGCGCTACCACCTGCGCGACCGCCCCATCGAGAACGTCGACCTCGCCAGGCTGGCCAAGGTCACCGACGGCCTCTCCGGCGCCGACCTCGCCCATGTCTGCGAGGCCGCCGCCGAACGCGCGCTGCTGGACTCCGCCCGCACCGGCACCGTACGGATGATCGGCATGGCGGACCTGCTGGCCGCCGCGCGGGAGGTCACCCCGTCGACGGAGCCGTGGTTCGCCGCGGCCCGGAACGTGGCGATGTTCGCGAACGAGGGCGGGATGTACGACGACCTGGTCGCCTACCTGAAGAAGAGGCGGAAGCTGTGAGCACCACGCACCCCGTCGCGGAGCAGGCGAGAGCCCTGCTCGACCTGGGTCGCCCCGAGGACGCCGGCACGCTGCTGGCCCGGCGCCTCGCCGAGGACCCCACCGACGTACCGGCCTGGGTGCTCCTCGCCCGCTGTCACCGCATGGCGAAGAACGACGCGGAGGCGCTGACCGCGCTGGACGAGGCGCTGCGGCTCGCGCCCGAGCACTACGACGCCGTCCATCTGCGCGCGCACGTGCTGCGCGGCCTGCGGCGGCGCGACGAGGCTGTCGTCGCGGCACGCGAGGCGATCCGCATCAACCCGCAGTGGTGGGGGGCGTACGCGCTCCTGGCCGAACTGCTGTGTCTGCCGCCACGGACCATGGACGACTACCGGGAGGGCGTCGACCTGGCCGAACAGGCCGTCCGGCTGGCACCGGACGAGGCCGACGCCTACATGACCATGTGGAAGATCGCCGCCGTCGCCGGCAACGCGGAGGCGATGGACGCCCTGGAGCAGCACGTCCTGCGCTGCGACCCGCAGCACGCGTTCGCGCTGTCCCAGCAGATCGCCCGGCGCGCCAAGGACAACGACGTCACGGACCGGGACGTCGCGAGCGCGTACGCCGCCGCGCTCACCGCGCAGCCCCAGTCCTGGGCCCTGCGCGGCGGTCTGGAACGCGCCGTCTACCGCGTCCTGCGCGGGACACGCCTGCCGGCCCTGCTGTGCCTGCTCTTCGCCGCCCTGGCACAGGACCTGGGCCCCGCCACCGGCACCCCGGCGACGCTGCCCGTGCCCTTGGGGACGCGCCTGTGGGTTCTGTTCCTCATGGGCGTGGTGGGGGCCGCGGGCGTGTGGTGGCGCCACCGGCGGCTGAGCCCCGGGGTCCGCATGAGCCTGCGCTCGGTGGCCCGCACCTGGCGCTGGGCCCGCATCGTCCTGGCCCAGGCCGCCTGGACGATGCTGTGCGCCCTGGCGATCCTCCTGCCCCCATGGACCGACCGCCTTCCCCCACGCCTCCTGATCGCGGCAGCCCTCCTGCCGACCCTGGCAACGATCTGGTTCGACCGGAAGAAGCAGCCCTGACTCTGAGCTCCAAGGCTGTTCCCGGGAAGACGGCGGGACCCGGCCGCCGCGTACGGTGTGCGCTGCGCGGAGGCCGGGCCCCTGGGGCCGGTCGGCGAGGTGCGGGTGGTGTTACTGCGTGATCGTGATCCGGTTCGCCGCCGGAGGCGCGAGCGGGCTCGTCGCCGAGGAGTTGGCCGTCAGGTACTGCACCAGGGCCGCCAGGTCGTCCGTGCCGACCACGTCGTTCGTGCCCTGGCCCAGCGTCGGGAAGCCGTCGCCGCCGCCCGCGAGGAAGCTGTTGGTCGCGACGCGGTAGGTGGCCGCCGGGTCGAGGGGCTTGCCGTTCAGCCGGACGGAGTCCGTGACCACGCGGTCGGCGCCGGTCTTGGTCATGTCCAGCGTGTACGTCAGGCCCGCCGACGGCTGGAGGACCTTCGGGGCGGCCTGGTTCGGGCCGGACACCTGCTCCTTGAGCACCTGGATCAACTGCGCGCCGGTGAAGTCCTGCAGGTTCACCGTGTTGGCGAACGGCTGGACCGTGAAGCCCTCCGCGTACGTCACCACGCCGTCGCCCTCGGCCGCCTTGGCCGCGTACGTCAGGCCCGCGCGCACGCCGCCCGGGTTCATCAGCGCCAGCGAGGTGTTCGGGTCCAGCTGCTTGCCGTAGGCCAGCTGGGCGTCGGCGATCAGGTCGCCCATCGGGGACTCGGTGCCGGTGTTGGGGACGTCGGCGGAGATGTAGCCGATGGGGCGGTTGCCGATGGGCGCGGCGAGGGCGTTCCACTTGCCGATCAGCTCGGTCATGTCCGCCGCCTTGGGGACGTCCCGGGTGACCACGTGGTTCGCCGACTGCACCGCCGTCCGCGCGATGTCGCCCGTGCGCCGGTCGTAGGTGAGCGTGGTGTCCGTGTAGAGACGGCCGAAGGACGACGCCGATGTGACCATGCGCGGCTTGCCCGCCGGGTCGGGGATCGTGCACACGTACGCGGTGTGGGTGTGCCCGGTGACCAGGGCGTCCACGGCCGGTGTGACGTTCTTGGCGATGTCGACGATCGGGCCGGAGATGCCGTCGCCGGCGCCCGGGGAGTCACAGTCGTAATTGTACGACCCCGACGCCGGGAAGCCGCCCTCGTGGATCAGCGCGACGATCGACTGCACCCCCTGGTGCTGCAGCACCTTGGCGTACTTGTTGATCGTCTCGACCTCGTCCTTGAAGGTCAGGCCCTTGACGCCGTCGGCGGAGACGATGCCCGGGGTGCCCTCCAGGGTGACGCCGATGAAGCCGATCTTGACGTCCTTCTTCTTCCAGACCCAGTACGGCCTGAGGATCGGCTTGCCGGTCTTCTCGTCGAGGACGTTGGCCGCCAGGTACGGGAAGTCGGCGCCCTCGAAGCCCTCGTCGGTGTAGCAGCCGTCCTTCGGGTGGCAGCCGCCGTTCTGCAGCCGCGCCAGCTCCTGCGCACCCTCGTCGAACTCGTGGTTGCCGACGCTGGTCACGTCCAGCTTCAGCTTGTTCAGCGCCTCGATCGTCGGCTCGTCGTGGAACAGGCCCGAGATCAGCGGCGAGGCGCCCACCATGTCGCCGCCCGCCGCGGTGATCGAGTACGGGTGGCCCTTGCGCGCGTCGCGCAGATGCGTGGCCAGGTACTCCACACCGCCCGCGTCGATCGTCTTCGTGGTGCCGTCGCTCTGCAGCTCGGTGACCCGGCCGGAGGAACCGGACGGCGGCTCGAGGTTGCCGTGCAGGTCGTTGAAGGACAGCAGCTGCACGTCCTGGTAGCGGCTCGGGGACGGCTTGTGGCCGCCGTGCCCGTCGCCGTGCCGGCCGCTCGTGCTCGCGGACGCCGGCAGCGCTGCGGCCAGCGCGCCCGCGGTGGCGAGCGCGGCGGCCGCCGCCAGCAGCCGGCGCGTACGGCGTCTTGCGGGCTGGTTCGACTGTGGTGTGGTTGGCATACGCCCCCCTGTCTGTGCGATGACGACGTGGCCTGGCGGGACCGGTGCGGCGGTGGCCACGCCCGGGCGCAGCCTAGGGTCAACGCGCGTAGCGCGACAGGGGGTTCGGGGTTACATCCTGGTTTCCCTTTGCCCTCGCCTTTGTCCCCACTTTGCGGGCCGCTCCCCTTACCCTCGTACGCATGACCAGCGACGACACCGCACGGCTCCCCGGCGCCCGATCCATCGAGACCCACGCCGCGCTCTCCCCGGAGCAGACCGAGGCCGTCCTCGGCCTGCTCGCGGAGGCCGCCCGCAACGACGGCCAGCAGGCGGTGTCCGAGCAGGGACGGCTCCAGCTGCGCGACGGCGCCCGCGAGGGTGTCTCCCATCTGCTGCTGACCGTCGGCGACGAACTCGTCGGCTACGCCCAGCTGGAGGACACCGACCCCGTCGAGGCACCGGCCGCCGAACTGGTCGTGCACCCCGCCCACCGCGGCCACGGCCACGGGCGGGCGCTCGGCTCCGCCCTGCTCGCCGCCTCCGGCAAGCGGCTGCGCGTCTGGGCGCACGGCGGCCACTCCGCCGCCCGTCACCTGGCCCAGGTCCTCGGGCTCACGCTCTTCCGCGAACTGCGGCAGATGCGCCGCCCGCTGACCGAGCTCGACCTGCCCGACCCGGTGCTGCCCGAGGGCGTCACCGTGCGCGCCTTCGTGCCCGGCCAGGACGACGCCGCCTGGCTCGCCGTCAACGCCGCGTCCTTCGCCCACCACCCGGAACAGGGCTCCCTCACCCAGCGCGACCTCGACGCCCGAAAGGCGGAGCCCTGGTTCGACCCGGCCGGCTTCTTCCTCGCGGAACGCGCCACCGCGGGGGACGCCGGGGGGCACGAACTCGTCGGCTTCCACTGGACGAAGGTCCACGCCGAGGAACAGCTCGGCGAGATCTACGTCCTCGGCGTCGCCCCCGGCGTCCAGGGCGGCGGCCTGGGCAAGGCCCTGACCGTCATCGGCCTGCGCCACCTGGCCGCCCAGGGCCTGCCGACGGCGATGCTCTACGTCGACGCCGACAACAAGGCGGCCGTGTCCGTGTACGAGCGGATGGGCTTCACGACGTACGAGACGGATCTGATGTACCGGACGGAGACGTGAGCGGCGGGGACGCCCTCCGCAGCGCCTGCCGCACCGCCTGCCGCACCGCCCGGCACGACTCCTGCCGCAGCGTTTGACGCACCGCCGGACGCCCGATGAGGGGTCCCCCCGGCTGTCCGGCAGGCGCCCGCGCGCGTCACGGCCCGGCCTGCCCTGAGCCGGACAGGCCGCCCGCGCGCGTCACGGCCCAGCCCGCCCTGAGCCGGGCTGGCCGCCCCCGCGTGTCACGCCTGGCCGGCCCTCAGCCGGGCTGGCCGCCCCCGCGCGTCACACCCGGCCCGCCCTCAGCCGACTGCCGCCCACGCGCGTCACGCCCGGCCCGCTCTGAGCCGGACCGTCCGGCGCCGCAGGGGCTCCGGTAGGGACAGGGCCCAGGCCGTCACCGCCAGGGTCAGCAGCAGCGCCCAGCGGCCGTGGGCGGCGGCCCAGTAGCGGCTGTCCTGCGGGAGGAACAGGCCCCAGCGCTCGGGCAGCAGCGCGGCGAGCACCGTCAGCGACAGCACCCCGATCGCCGCCGCCCGCCCCGGCTCCGGCTCAGTGCCGCGGCGTACCGCGAGCGACGCCAGCGCGAGGGCCGTGGCGCCCAGGGCGAAGGCCTCCAGGGTGACCTCCGCCAGCGGGGGCCTGGCGTCCGCCGGGGTGGCCAGCAGGGCCGCCGCCCACCACAGCGCCGCGGGCGGGGCGATCAGCGCCAGCCGCAGGCAGGCCCGCACCGCCCGGCCCGTCGGCACGGTCTCCGTCGTACGGCGGGCCGGGTCGTCCAGGAGGAAGGCCAGGCCGAGCGCACCGAACACGGCGGCCACCCGCAGGCACAGCAGGGTCGTCCAGGGGTCGGCGGGACCACCGGACAGCAGCCGCGGGAGGGCGGCCGTGAGCAGTCCGAGGGCGGCGCCGGCGGCGAGCGGCGCCCGGGGCAGGGCGCGGGCCGTCGCCGACAGCAGGGCGCCGAGGGCGGCGCGACGGCCGGGCCGGAGCCCGGAGGGACTACGCATCACAGGAGTCACCGTCGCCCTCCTCCGCCTTCTCCCCCTTCGCCGGGGCCGGCACGCCCAGGAGCTGGGCGACCCGTGCCAGAGAAGTCCTCGGCGAGGTCAGCTCGTCCCAGTGGGCCTTGACCGCGGCCGTGACCCGGGCAGGCGGCTCGGCCAGCAGCTCCCGCACCACGTCGGTCTGCGCGGCGCTCATGGACACCGGCTCGGTGGGGGCGAGGGCGATCGCGGAACCCGTCACGCTGTCGTCGAGGCGCACGTCGCGCAGCGCGTCCATCGGGTGCGGCTGCGCGGCCAGCGCCAGCCACATCACGGTCACCACGCGCGCGTCGCACAGGGCGCCCGCGGCCTTCTCGTCCCCGGCCACCAGCACCGAGGCGACACCGACGGCGAACTCCGGGACACGGTTGCCGCCCCAGCGGGTGCCGACCGTCACCTGGCCCGGCCCGGTCAGCGGCTCCAGCGCGGAGTCGGACGTCAGGCCGTAGCGGGCTTCAAGGCGCTGGCGGACCGTCAGTCTGCGGTGCTCGGCGGTACCTCCGGCGAGCCGCTGGACACGGTCGGCCACGGCGGCCCAGTCGGCGGTGGTGCCGGTCCACTCGGGGAAGGCGCAGTACACGTTGGCGCCGTGCGGGACGCACCGCTGGACCTTCTCCGGGTGCACCGAGGCCGTCGTACGGGCCGCGCGCACCTGGTCCGTGCCGGCGGTGGACTGCCCGGCGATGCCGGCACCCGTCGCGGCGACGGCGAGCGCGGTGAGCGCGCCCAGGGAGCGGGAGCGCAGCCCGCTGCGCAGCAGTGCGGCGCCCAGCAGCAGCACCGCCAGCCCGATCAGATACAGGGCGTGCCAGCCGGCCGGGCGGCCCAGCAGGTCGGAGGGGACCGGCTTGCCGCCGGACTGGTCGACGACCGGCGACAGCCAGTTCACCCCGTCGGGATCGGTGCCGTCCGCGGCGACGGCGACGAGGGTCACGGCGACGTACAGCCCGATGACGAACAGGGGGGCGGGGAAGGAGGACCGCACCAGCCGGGCGAGCAGCACCCCGAGCACCCCGGCCAGCAGCACCGACAGCGGGCCCACCGCCAGCTCGGCGACCGAGCCGTGCCCGACGGCGCCCGGCCGCAGCGCCGCCACCGTGAACTCGGCGGTGACGACGAGGGCGACGACGGCCGCGACCGGTACGACGGACAGGGCGTGGGCGAGGGTGCGCTGCCAGGGCGGGACGGGCAGCACGTCGAAGTGCCGGTCGGTGCCCTGCCGGTGGGAGCGCAGCGCGGCGCGGTTGACGCACAGGAACACGGCTATGGCGACGAGCAGCGGCCCGGACTGGGTGCCGCGGTCGACGTAGTGGAGGACCGGGTAGTCGTCCATGCCGTCGCGGTGGAAGAACGACTGCCAGAGCGTGTAGCCGGTGTACAGCAGCAGGAAGACGAGCACCGGGATGTACAGCAGCAGTTCGCGGGCCTCGAAGCGGGCCAGGGCGAGAACGGCCCTCCAGGGGCCGGGAGTGCGCCCGGGTTCCGTCACCGCGGGGGCCGGGGGTGTGAGCGTCGCGCTCATGCCGCCACCTCCGTGCTGTGGTCGTCCAGGGCGAGCAGGTAGCCGTCCTCCAGGGTGGGTTCGAGCAGGTCGGCGCCCTCGGGCGGGTCGCCGATGTTGCGATAGGTGCCGGTGCCGGTGCGCCAGCCTGCGCGGGCACCCGGGGCGCGTTCGGCGCTGCTCCAGACGCGGCCGGCCGCCCGCGCGGTCAGCTCGGCGGGGCTGCCCTCGAAGCGGACGCGGCCGCCCGCCAGGACGATCACCCGGTGGCAGAGCATCGCCACGTCCTCGGTCTGGTGGGTGGACAGCAGCACCGTGCGGCCCTCGCCCGCCTGCGCGATCAGTTCCCGGAAGCGCATGCGCTGTTCCGGGTCGAGGCCGACGGTCGGTTCGTCCAGGACCAGGAACCCGGGGTCGCCGACGAGGGCGGCGGCCAGGGCGACCCGCTGCCGCATCCCGCCGGACAGCCGCTTCATGCGCCGGCCGCGCACGTCCGCCAGGTCGACGGCGTCGAGGACCCGGCGCACCTCGCGGTGTCGGGCGCCGCGGTCGGTGAGCTCCTTGAGGATGGCGACGTAGTCGACGAACTCGAACGCCGTGAAGTCCGGGTGGAAGCCCGGGTTCTGCGGCAGGTAGCCCAGCTCGCGGCGCAGCCGCTGACGGCCGGCGGCGGTGCCCGGGTCGTGGCCGAGGGCGGTGAAGGAGCCCTGGTCGGCGGGGACCGCGGTGGCCAGCACCCGCAGCAGCGTGGTCTTGCCGGCGCCGTTGGGCCCGAGGAGCCCGGTGACGCCCGGCGCCAGGCTGAGCGAGACGTCGTCCAGGGCCCGTGTCCCGCCGTAGCGGAGGGTCAGCCCGGAGGCGGAGACGGTGGTGGTCATACGGCACTCCCGTAGGTGCGGAACGGCGCGTGCGCCGAGGTGGTGTCGAAGCGGTCGCGCAGCCGCACCAGCAGCCAGCCGGCGGCGGCGGCGACCAGAGCGGCCGCGAGCTGCCCGAGGAGGGTGAAGGGGGCGAGCGTGCCGTGGTGCAGGGCTCTGGCCACGGCCAGCACGCCGACCCAGACGCCGCCGACCAGCGCGGGCGCGAGCACCGGCCCGAGCCGCGGGGTCAGGGCGAGCCCGGTCGTGGTCAGAGCGAGCGCGGGCAGCAACCAGGCCAGGGCACGCAGCCCGTACTCCGGCAGGGCGAGCGTGGCCACGCCGTTGAGGACGAGGCTGCCGGACAGCACGGCGACCGTGCGGAGCATCAGCAGCCGGAAGCCGTGCAGCGGGGCGACCACGGCCATCTCGTACGTCGGGTCCAGGACCGGGCCGTACGACAGCGCGACCGCGGCCAGCGGCAGCAGCGGCGCCAGGGCGAGGAACAGCGCGAGCGAACCGGCGGCGTGCACCATCAGCACGGTCGCCGCCAGCACGAACACCAGCGCCAGCAGCCAGGAGCGGCGCAGCACCGGGGTGGCGGCGAGCAGCCGCGCGGTGTGGTCGGCGACCCCGCACCGCACCAGCAGCCGCTCGCACAGCCCGGGCCGGGGCGCGTCCAGCTCGGCGTCCAGCCGCGCCCAGCCCAGGTCGAGGGCGACGGGCTCGGTGACCTCCGCGAGCCGGGAGCGGCACTCGGCGCACGCCGTGAGGTGCGTGTCCGCCGACCACAGCAGCGGCGGCTCCAGCTCGCCGCGCCCGTAGGCGCGCAGGTCGTCCTCGGCCACATGCCACGTCATGCCAGCGCCTCCCGCAGTTGCTTGCGGGCGCGCATCGCCCGCGTCTTGACCGTGCCGGGCGGAATGCCGAGCACGACGGCCGCCTCCCGGGTGCTGAGCCCGTCGATGACCGTGGCCTGCAGCACGGCGCGCAACTCGGGCGACAGCCTTATGAGCGCGCCGGCGAGGTCCCCGTGCTCCACCCCCGCGAGCACGCGTTCCTCCGCGGACGCCTCGTCCCGGTGCCGCAGCCGGGCGAGCGCCTGCCGCAGCCGGCCGCGGGCGCCGTCCCCGCGCAGCGCGTCGACCAGGCGCCGCGCGCCGATGCGCCACAGCCACCCGGCGACGTCGCCCTCCTCGCGATAGCGGGCGCTGCCCCGCCACACCGCGAGGAACGTCTCCTGAACGACGTCGTCGACTATCCCGGCGTCGGCGCAGCGACTGCGCATGCGCGCGGTCAGCCACGGCGCGTACCGCCGGTACAGCTCCTCGAAGGCGTGACGGTCCCCGTCTGCCGCGATGGCCCGCAGCAGCTCCCCGTCGCTTCTCGTTTCGCTCACGTCTCCTCATCGGACGAGCCCCACCGATCGGTTCACGGAGGCCGCGACAACTTTCCCAGCGCCGGCGCAGACCCTGCGGGCACGGGGCCGACGGTCGGGTCCGCACCGGCCGGCAACCGTGCGGCGCACCCATCGCGCCCGCCGACCACCGCCCGCACCCGGCCACCGCCCGCGCCTGACCACCGCCCGTCCTTGGCCACCACCCGCACCCGACCACCGCCCGTACCCGGCCACCACTCGCCCCCCCACCCCCGACCGAGCAGCCGTCGCCCCCGTCCAGCGGAGTTGACTTTCCCCCACCCCTTCCACCACCCTTTCACTACTCAATTAGTGAAAGGGTGGTGGAAGGCCATGGTCGAGTACCGGATCGACCGGCACAGCGGCGTGGCCACCTACGTCCAGATCGTCCAGCAGACCAAACAGGCCCTCCGCCTGGGCCTGCTGCGCCCCGGCGACCAGCTGCCCACGGCCCGCGAGGTCGTGGAGGCCACCGCCATCAACCCCAACACCGTCCTGAAGGCCTACCGCGAGCTGGAACGCGAAGGACTGGTCGAGGCCCGCCGCGGCCTCGGCACCTTCGTACGGCGCTCGCTGGGCACCGCCCCCGCCGACTCCCCGCTGCGCACGGAGCTGGAGGAGTGGGCCGGGCGGGCCCGCACGGCCGGACTGGACCGCGACGACGTGGCCGCCCTCTTCACCGCCGTCCTCGACCAGCACTTCCCGGGAGATCTCGACCAGCGCTCCCCCGGAGAACAGGGAGACCGTCCATGACCGACCCGGCCATCGAGGCCACCGGCCTCGGCAAGCGTTTCGGCCGGCGTCCGGGCCGCGCCCGCTGGGCCCTGCGCGGCTGCGCCGTCCGCCTGCCCGCCGGACGCGTCTGCGCCGTCGTAGGCCCCAACGGCGCGGGCAAGTCCACGCTCCTCGCCCTGGCCGCCGGGCTCACCGCCCCGACCGAGGGCCGCGTCACCGTCCTCGGCACCGACCCCGCCTCCGCACGCACGCGTGTCGGTTACGTCGCCCAGGACAAGCCGCTCTACCCGCAGCTCACGGTCGCCGAGACGCTGCGCATGGGCGCCGACCTCAACCCGGCCCGCTGGGACGCGGCCGCCGCCGAAGGCGTCGTGGCGGCGGGCGACCTGGACCCGCGGTCGAGGATCCGCGCGCTCTCCGGCGGCCAGCGCACCCGCGTCGCCCTCGCCCTGGCCCTCGGCAAGCGCCCCGAGCTGCTCCTGCTGGACGAGCCGATGGCGGACCTGGACCCGCTCGCCCGGCACGAGCTGATGGGCACGCTGATGGCGCAGGCCGCGCAGTACGGCACGACGATCGCGATGTCCTCTCACGTGGTCGCCGAACTGGAGGACTCCTGCGACCACCTCCTCCTGCTCGGCGACGGCCGGGTGCGGCTGTCCGGCGAGATCGACGCCCTGCTGGAGGCCCACGCGCGCGTGAGCGCGCCCGCCGACGGCGCGGACCTCACCCCGCACACCGTCGTGGAGTCCCGCACCACCGGCCGCCAGCTCACCGCGCTGCTGCGCCCGGGTGCCCCGCTGCCCGCCGGCTGGCGCACCTCCACGCCCACCCTGGAGGAACTCGTCCTCGCCCACCTGCGCAATCCGCAGGCACCGGCCCTGCCCGAGGAGGCCGCCGCGTGACCGCGCTGTCCCTGCCCACCGTGAAGACGCACGCGCCGCGCCATCTGCACTGGCTGGTGCGGCTGCACCGCCCGGCGCTGCTCGTCTGGGCGGCCCTCGTCCTGGTGACGTCGGCGGCCCTGCTGTGGCTGTACGGCCCGGCGACGGACGCGGCGGCGACGGCCTGGCGCCAGTGGAACGCCTGCCACACCGAGTCCTGCGCGTACGACCAGCCGGCGATCCTGCGCTACAAGTCGCTGTACCTGTACACGACGATCGCGGTCACCTCGGTGCCCTTCGTGGTGGCCGCCTGGTCCGGCGCCGCCCTCGTCGGCCGCGAACTGGAGTCCGGTACGGCCCGCCTCGCCTGGACTCAGGGCCTCACCCCGGTCCGCTGGCTGACCGGCCGCCTCGCGCTGCCGGCGGTCCTGGTCGCCGCCGGGACGGGCCTGCTCGTCGGCCTGCACCGCCTGGCCTGGACGGCGGGCGAGGGCCGTGTCGACACCGCCGAGGCCTGGTTCGACCGCACCACCCTGCACGCCAACGGGCCCACCACGGTCGCCTTCGCCCTCGCGGGCCTGGCCGCGGGCGCCCTCGCGGGCCTGCTGTGGCAGCGCACCCTGCCCGCCCTGATGACCGGCGCGGGCCTGACGCTCGTCGTCCGTACGATCGCCGACCAGGCCCTGCCCCATCTGTGGCCCACGGCCACGCACACCACCGACCTGCGCAACGCCGACCTGCTCGGCAACGTCCTGTACGTCGACCAGGGCCTGGTCACCGCCGGCGGCCGGCACATCGCCGACCCCGGCTGCGGCAGCAGCACCTGGCCCGACTGCCGGGCGATGTACGAGAAGCTCGACGCCGTCGGCTTCTTCCACACCTACCACCCGGCCTCCCACTACTGGCCGCTGCAGCTGACCACCACGGCGCTCACGCTCGTCCTCGCGCTGCTGCTCACGGCGGGCGCGTACCTGGCGCTGCGCCGGATCACCGGCCCCAAGGCGGCCGCCGTATGACCGCCACGCTGCTGCGCGTGCACCGCGCGGCCGCGGCCGTGTGGGCGGCGCTGATCCTCGCCCTGACCGTCTGGGAGGTCTGGCTCAACCAGGTCACCGCCGACGACACCCGCGCCGCGCAGACGCACTGCACCCAGGACTACTGCGACGCCTTCTCCTCCCCCTACGCCGACTGGACGGGCGTGGTCGCGCTGGTGACCGGGTACGCCTTCCTCGCCGTGGCCGCGTTCGCCGGCGGCGCGCTCATCGGGCGCGAACTGGAGTCCGGCACGGCGCGCCTGGCCTGGACGCAGGGCATCACGCCGACGCGCTGGCTCGCGGCCAAGCTGGCCCTGCCCGCGCTCGCCCTCACCCTCGGGCTCGGCGCGGTCGTCGCGGTGTTCCACTGGGGGTGGGCGGTCAACCGGGACCTGATGTGGGACGACTGGTACGCACAGGCGTTCTACCTGGCCGGCGGGCCCACCGCGGTGGCGTACGCCCTGTGCGCGCTCGCCGTCGGCACGCTCACGGCGCTCCTGCTGCGCCGTACGCTGCCCGCGCTGGGGGCGTCCGTCGCCGTGATGTGGCTGCTCGGCCTGGTGCTGGAGACGTACCGGGCCGATCTGTGGCCCCGGCGGACGCGAACCTCCGCGAAGCCGGTCGAACTGCCCGAGCACGTGTGGGAAGTCGCGAGCGGACGGAACGCGGGCGGCTACTACGCCGTCTTCCACCCCGAGTCTCACTACTGGCCGCTGCAGCTCGTGGAGTGCGGCATCGTCCTGGCGCTGGCCGGGGCGGCGGTCGCGGTGTCCTTCACGGTGTTGCGCCGGCGCGCGGCCTGAGCCTCCACGTGTACGTCCCTTCTTTCGGGGGGAGGGACGTGCACGTTCTCTTTTTCCTACGACACGTGCGGCTACGGCGCGTGCACCACCCCACGCCCGCGGCAACCGCCGTAGGGCACGTGACCCTACGGTGCGAGGCACCCGGGGTTGCGGTGACCGCCGTGGGGTGCGCGGCCCGGCGCCACGGGGTGCCGCTGCGCCCACCCGTGCCGCCCCAGCGGCACGACTGCCCGCAGCTACGTAGGCAGGTAGCGGCGACGGCCTGTAGTCGCCGACGGCGGGGAGGGGACGTGGTGGGGGGTGTCCGCCCGCAGCGGACGGCATTGCCTTTCGTCAGCCTCTTGGGAAGAGGTAAGGCCGTACCGAGGACGGACACCCCCCACCGCGGCCCCGACCCACCCACCGGCAGAAGGCGCTACCGCAACCGGCCACCGGACCCGCGCGGGCCGCCGCAGGCATTCAAGGGGCGCGGGGAACTGCGCGAGCAACCACCCACAAGCCCGCACCCGGCAACACACCGCACCGCACCCCACCCGCACCCCGCCCACCCCAAGACTCCCCCCGCTATCCCACACGTCACGTCGCCGTAACCGGTGATTCAGACGGGCTTGCGACGCTCGGCCAATGAAGCCCGCCGTCCCAGACCCGCACCCCCCGGAGGGCCCCGCACGTTCCGACGCGCCCATCGCCCTCCTCGCGCGGAAGAATGGGTCCATGAGCCAGTCAGAGACGCAGGAAAAGGTCCAGCAAGCGCAGCCTTCCGTGGGCTCCATCGCCGCGCACCGCCCCCACACGGTGTCCGCCCCGGTCTCCGACCTCGACCCTGACCTCGACGCCGATCTGGACGCGTACGAGGAGACCCAGGACGGCCGGGACGGCAGCACGCTCCCCCAGGGCCGCTTCCTGGACCGGGAACGCAGCTGGCTGGCCTTCAACGAGCGCGTGCTCGAACTCGCCGAGGACCCGGACACCCCCCTCCTCGAACGCGCCAACTTCCTCGCGATCTTCGCGAGCAACCTGGACGAGTTCTTCATGGTCCGCGTCGCCGGCCTCAAGCGCCGTATCGCGACCGGTGTCGCCACCCGCTCCGCGTCGGGCCTGCAGCCCCGCGAGGTGCTGGAGATGATCTGGGCGCGCTCGCGCGAGCTGATGGCGCGGCACGCCGCCTGCTTCCACGAGGACGTGGCCCCGGCCCTCGCCGAGGAGGGCATCCACCTGGTCCGCTGGAGCGAGCTGGCGGAGAAGGAGCAGGCCCGCCTGTTCACCCTGTTCCGGCACCAGATCTTCCCGGTCCTCACCCCCCTCGCGGTCGACCCGGCCCACCCCTTCCCGTACATCTCGGGCCTGTCCCTCAACCTCGCGGTCGTCGTCCGCAACCCGGTCAGCGGCCACCGGCACTTCGCCCGCGTGAAGGTCCCCCCGCTGCTCTCCCGCTTCCTGGAGGCCTCCCCGGGCCGTTACGTCCCCATCGAGGACGTGATCGCCGCGCACCTGGAGGAGCTGTTCCCGGGCATGGAGGTGCTGGAGCACCACGCCTTCCGCCTCACCCGCAACGAGGACCTGGAGGTGGAGGAGGACGACGCGGAGAACCTCCTCCAGGCGCTGGAGAAGGAGCTCATGCGGCGCCGCTTCGGCCCGCCCGTGCGCCTGGAGGTGGAGGAGTCCATCGACCGCGAGGTCCTGGACCTCCTGGTCCGCGAGCTGAAGATCTCCGAGGCGGAGGTCTACCCGCTCCCCGGCCCCCTGGACCTCACCGGCCTGTTCCGCATCCACAGCCTGGACCGCCCGGAGCTGAAGTACCCGAAGTTCATCGCGGGCACCCACCGTGACCTCGCCGAGGTGGAGTCCGCCTCCGCGCCGGACATCTTCGCGGCGCTGCGCCAGCGCGACGTGCTCCTGCACCACCCTTACGACAGCTTCTCCACCTCCGTGCAGGCGTTCCTGGAGCAGGCGGCCCAGGACCCGGACGTGCTGGCGATCAAGCAGACGCTGTACCGGACCTCGGGCGACTCCCCGATAGTGGACGCGCTGATCGACGCCGCCGAGTCCGGCAAGCAGGTCCTCGTCCTGGTCGAGATCAAGGCCCGCTTCGACGAGCACGCCAACATCAAGTGGGCGCGCAAGCTGGAGGAGGCCGGCTGCCACGTCGTCTACGGCCTGGTCGGCCTCAAGACGCACTGCAAGCTGTCGCTGGTGGTACGGCAGGAGGGCGAGACCCTGCGCCGCTACAGCCATGTCGGCACCGGCAACTACCACCCCAAGACCGCCCGCCTCTACGAGGACCTCGGCCTGCTCACCGCGGACCCGCAGGTCGGCGCGGACCTGTCGGACCTGTTCAACCGGCTCTCCGGCTACTCCCGCCGCGAGACCTACCGCCGCCTGCTCGTCGCGCCCAAGTCCCTGCGCGACGGGCTGATCTCCCGGATCAACAAGGAGATCCAGCACCACCGCTCCGGACGCCCGGCGTTCATCCGCGTCAAGGTCAACTCGATCGTGGACGAGGCGATCATCGACGCCCTGTACCGCGCGTCGCAGGCCGGCGTCCCGGTGGACGTGTGGGTGCGCGGCATCTGCGCGATCCGCCCGGGTGTCGCGGGCCTGTCGGAGAACGTCCGGGTCCGCTCGATACTCGGCCGCTTCCTGGAACACTCCCGCGTGTTCGCCTTCGGCAACGGCGGCGAACCGGAGGTGTGGATCGGCAGCGCCGACATGATGCACCGCAACCTCGACCGCCGTATCGAGGCCCTGGTCCGCGTCACCGACCCCGGCCACCGGGCCGCGCTCAACCGGCTGCTGGAGACCGGCATGGCCGACACCACCGCGTCCTGGCACCTGGGCGCGGACGGCGAGTGGACCCGGCACGCGACCGACGCGGACGGTCAGCCCCTGCGCAACGTTCAGGAGATGCTCATAGACGCCCGGAGGCGCCGGCGTGGCACAGCAACACCATGATCTGACGGACCCCACCGCCGGACAGGTGACGGGTGACGCGCTCGCAGGCTATCTCCGCGCCCAGGCAACGGAGTTCCTGCGCGCCCTGCGCCTGCACCGCGAGACCGGCGGGGCGGCGAACGGAGGCAGGACCGGAGGGGCGAGCGCGAACGGCGGCAGAACGGGAGCGGCGGCCGCAGGCGGCGGCAGGACCGGCGAGCGCCCGCTCGAGGCCGTCGACGCGGCGCGCGCCCTGCGCCGCTCGGCCCGCCGTATCAGCGGCAGCCTGCACACCTTCCGCCCGGTCCTGGACGCCGACTGGTCGGAACAGATGCGTCCCGAACTGGCCTGGGTCTCCGGCACGCTGGCCCTGGAGCACGCCTACGAGGCCCGGCTGGAACGGCTGCTGACGGCGTTGCAGCGCCTGTCGGGCTCGTCGTCCCTTCCCGCGCAGGCCGTCGGCACGCACCACGCGACCGCGAGCGAACGCGGTCAGCTCACCGTGGGCGCGGCCAAGGCGGGCGCGCTGCTGGAACGGCAGTTGACGCTGGCCCGCACCCGCGCGCACTCCACGGCGCTGCAGGCGCTCGGCTCCGCCCGCTTCCATGCCGTCGCCGACAAGGTCGCCGTCCTCGCCAGCGAGGTCCCGCTGGTGGCCCCGGCGGCCGATCTGCGCCCGCTGGCCGCGGCGGCGCAGGAGCGGCTGACGGACGCGGTGACCGCGCTGCCGCTGGTCACGGCGGGCAGCCCGTACAACGCCGAGGCGCTGGTGCACGGCCTGTCTCCCGACCCGCCCGCGCCGCACCCGCAGGACGCGCCCTGGCACCAGGTGCGCCTGCTGCTGCGGCTGCACCGCTACGCCCGGGAGGTGCTGCTCGGCGGCACCGCCCCGCTGGACGTACGGCTGCTGCAGGCGGGGCAGGCCCTGGACCGGCACCGCGACGCCTCCGAGGCGGCCGCCGCCGCGGCGCAGGCGGCCCGCACCCCGCGGATCGCGCCCGCGACGGCCTACGCCCTCGGTGTGCTGCACGCCGACCAGCGCCACGAGGTGGAGGCGGCGCGGTACGCGTTCCAGCGCACGTGGGTGAAGGAAGCGGTGGGACTCTCCTGACAGGCGAGGGGGAGAGCCACAGGCTCCCCCGAGCCCCCGAGCCCCCGAGACGAAAGGAAGCCGCAGCACCCACCCAGCACCCGGCACGACCACAAGGCCCCCCAGCCCCGCTGAGCAACCGGCACCCCACGAGGACCCCATGCACCCCCCGCCGCCCATGAACGCCCCCGTCGTCCTGGCCGCCGGCTGCGTCCTGTGGCGGCTTTCCCCGCTGGACGGGACGCTGGAGTTGTGTCTGGTCCACCGGCCCAAGTACGACGACTGGTCCTTCCCGAAGGGCAAGCTCAAGCAGGCCGAGGACGATCTGGCCGGCGCGCTGCGGGAGACCCTGGAGGAGACCGGGCACACCGCCGCCCCCGGCACCGAGCTGCCCACCCAGCGCTACCTGGCGAACGGCCGCCCCAAGCGAGTCCGCTACTGGGCCGCCCAGGCCACCGGCGGCACCTTCACCCCCACCGACGAGGTCGACCGCGTCCTGTGGCTGTCCCCGGCCGCGGCCCGCGCCCGCCTCACCCAGCCGAGGGACCGCACGCTGGTGGACGCGCTGCTCCGCGCGCTCCGCCTGGCATGATCCGTACCGCTCGCTCCGGGATCGGCCCGTGTCCTCGACGTAAGCGTTCCGTGACCTAACCACACCGTCCCCAGGGGTTCACCCCGCGTTCATTCACGCCCTTCGGCGGCTTCACCTGATCTGCCTAATTTCGGCCTTACCCGGTGCGGACGCGTTGGGGGACGTGTCCGCCCCGCCCGGACTTCGCAGCAATCAGACTTCGCACGCCGCCGAATCAGGACGGCGGCTCCTGGAAGGACATTCCTCAAGTGAAGCTTCAGCGCATGAACCGGCGGGCCCTCGCCCTCGGCGCACTCGCCGTCTCCGGCGCCCTGGCCCTCACGGCGTGCGGTTCCGACGACACCGGCAGCAAGTCGAGCGGCGGTGGCTCCTCGACGTCCGCCGCGGCGGGCAACATCAAGTGCGACGACGCCAAGGGTCAGCTGCAGGCATCCGGCTCCACCGCGCAGAAGAACGCGATCGACGCCTGGGTGAAGCAGTTCTCGCAGGCCTGCTCCGGCGTGCAGGTCAACTACAACCCGACCGGCTCCGGCGCCGGCATCACCGCCTTCCTGCAGGGCCAGACCGCGTTCGCCGGTTCGGACTCCGCGCTGAAGCCCGAGCAGGTCACCGAGTCCAAGAAGGTCTGCTCCGGCGGCCAGGCCATCGACCTGCCCATGGTCGGCGGCCCGATCGCGGTCGGCTACAACGTGCCGGGCGTCGACAGCCTCGTGCTGGACGCCTCCACGATCGCCAAGATCTTCGATGGCAAGATCACCAACTGGAACGACAAGGCGATCGCGGCGCTCAACCCGAACGCCAAGCTGCCCGACCTCAAGATCCAGGCGTTCCACCGCTCGGACGAGTCCGGCACCACCGACAACTTCACCAAGTACCTGATCAGCCAGGCCAAGGCCGACTGGCCGTACTCCGGCGGCAAGGCCTGGCAGGCCAAGGGCGGCCAGGCGGCGCAGGGCTCCTCCGGCCTCGCGGCGCAGGTCAAGCAGACCGCCGGCGCGATCTCGTACTTCGAGCTGTCCTACGCCGCCGACGGCATCAAGACCGTCGACCTGAAGACCGCCGCTCCCGAGCCCGCCAAGGCCACCGCGGAGAACGCCTCCAAGGCGATCGCCTCCGCCAAGGTCGCCGGCACCGGCCAGGACCTGGCTCTGAAGCTGAACTACAACCCGACCGAGGCCGGCGCCTACCCGCTGACCCTGGTCACCTACGAGATCGTCTGCGACAAGGGCAACAAGGCCGACACTCTCCCCGGCACCAAGGCGTTCCTGCGCTACATCGCCTCCGAGGACGGCCAGAAGATCCTGTCCCAGAACTCCTACGCCCCCATCCCCGACGAGATCATCGCCAAGGTCCGCACCACCATCGAGGGCCTGAGCTAAGCGAGTGTGCGGCCCGGTTCCCCTGGGAGCCGGGCCGCACCGTCCGGTGCACCGCCGCCCGGGGCCGCCCACGCGTGACGACCCCACCGAGCCGCCCCTGACCAGCGGCTCCGCAGACCGGAGAACCCGATGAACATATCGACGCAGACGACCGACGCTCCTCCCCCCACGCCCGAGCCGCCCGCCGCCGAGCACAAGCGCGCCGCGCGCGGCGCCACCCGCCCCGGCGACCGGGTCTTCCTCGGCCTGTCCCGCGGTTCCGGCATCTTCCTGCTGGTGATCATGGCCGCCATCGCGGTCTTCCTCACCTACCGCGCGTCCATCGCCATCAGCAAGGACGACGGCAACTTCCTCACCACGTTCGACTGGAACACCAACGTCAACCCGCCGGTCTTCGGCATCGCGGTGCTGGCCTTCGGCACGGTGGTCTCCTCGATCATCGCCATGGCCCTCGCGGTCCCGGTCGCGGTCGGCATCGCGCTGTTCCTCACCCACTACGCCCCCCGCCGGCTGAGCGGTCCCATCGCGTACGTGATCGACCTGCTCGCCGCGGTGCCGTCCATCGTGTACGGCCTGTGGGGCGCCCTGATCCTGGTCCCGCACCTCAGCGGCCTGTACGGCTGGCTGGACGACTACCTGGGCTGGACGGGGATCTTCTCCTGGCAGGGCGGCGCCGCGCGCTCCCTGCTCACCGTGGGCATCCTGCTCGCGATCATGATTCTTCCGATCATCACCAACGTCAGCCGTGAGGTCTTCCGGCAGACGCCGCTGATGCACCAGGAGGCGGCCCTCGCCCTCGGCGCCACGCGCTGGGAGGTCATCCGGATGTCGGTGCTGCCCTTCGGCCGCTCCGGCGTGATCTCCGCCTCGATGCTCGGCCTCGGCCGCGCGCTCGGCGAGACGATGGCCGTGGCCACGGTGCTCTCCCCGACCTTCGAGATCAAGGCCAGCCTGCTGGACCCGGGCGGCGGCACGTTCGCCCAGAACATCGCCAGCAAGTTCAGCGAGGCCACCGAGCTGGGCCAGGACGCGCTGATCGCCTCCGGTCTGGTCCTGTTCGTGATCACCCTGCTGGTCAACGGCGCGGCGCGCATGATCATCAACCGCCGCAAGGAGTACTCGGGGGCCAACGCATGAGCACCGCAGCCGTCGCAACCGACAAGCACCGCAGCGCGCTGCAGGGCGCCCGACTGCCCAAGTGGTCCCCGTGGGCGTTCGCGGCCGGCTCACTGGCCGTGGCCGTGGGCATCGGCCTGGCCGCCGGCCTGGACAGCAAGGTCCAGTGGGGCCTGATCGCCGCGATCCTGTTCGTGCTGAGCACCTTCACGATCTCGGCCCGCGTCGAGGGCCGCCGCCAGGCCAAGGACCGCATCGCGACCGCCCTGGTCTGGGTGTGCTTCCTGCTCGCCGTCATCCCGCTGGCGTCGCTGATCTGGGCGACCGTCGTCCGCGGCATCAAGGTCCTGAACGTCTACTTCCTCACCCACTCGATGGGCGTGGTCGCCGACACCGAACCCGGCGGCGGCATCTACCACGCCATCCTCGGCACCCTGGAGCAGGTGGGCCTGGCCTCCCTGATCTCCGTGCCGGTCGGTGTCCTCACCGCGATCTACCTGGTCGAGTACGGACGCGGCAAGCTCGCCACGGCCGTCACCTTCTTCGTCGACGTCATGACGGGCATCCCGTCGATCGTCGCCGGCCTGTTCGTCCTCAGCTTCTGGATCCTCATCCTGGACATGGGCTACTCCGGCTTCGCCGGGTCGCTCGCGCTGTCGATCCTCATGATGCCCGTGATCGTGCGCTCCACCGAGGAGATGCTCAAGCTCGTCCCGAACGAGCTGCGCGAGGCCTCCCTCGCCCTGGGCGTGCCCAAGTGGCGCACCATCCTCAAGGTGGTCCTGCCGACGTCGATCGGCGGCATCACCACCGGTGTGATGCTCGCCATCGCGCGTATCACCGGTGAGACCGCCCCGGTGCTGCTGCTGGTGTGGAAGACGAGCTTCATCAACAGCAACCCGTTCCAGGATCCGCAGGCCTCGCTGCCGCTGTACATCTACCAGCAGTACGCGAACAGCTCCGGCGCCAACGCGGCCTACGACCGCGCCTGGGCGGCGGCGCTCACCCTGATCGCCTTCGTGATGATCCTCAACCTGGTGGCCCGCGGCATCGCCCGCTGGAAGTCCCCGAAGACCGGTCGCTGACAGCGGCCAACAGCGACCGAAGAAGAGAAGTGACGTAATCATGGCCAAGCGAATCGACGTCAGCGGACTGTCCGCCTACTACGGCAACCACCGCGCGATCGAGGACATCTCGATGACCATCGAGCCCCGCTCGGTGACCGCGTTCATCGGCCCCTCGGGCTGCGGCAAGTCGACGTTCCTGCGCACCCTGAACCGTATGCACGAGGTCACCCCGGGCGGCCGCGTCGAAGGCAAGGTGATGCTGGACGACGAGGACCTGTACGGCTCCGGGGTCGACCCGGTCGCGGTGCGCCGCGAGGTCGGCATGGTCTTCCAGCGCCCGAACCCCTTCCCCACCATGTCGATCTTCGACAACGTGGCGGCGGGCCTGCGCCTGAACGGGAACTACAAGAAGAGCGAGCTGAGCGACATCGTCGAGAAGTCGCTCCGGGGCGCCAACCTCTGGAACGAGGTCAAGGACCGCCTGAACAAGCCCGGCTCCGGCCTGTCCGGCGGCCAGCAGCAGCGTCTGTGCATCGCCCGCGCGATCGCGGTCGAGCCGAAGGTGCTGCTGATGGACGAGCCCTGCTCGGCGCTGGACCCGATCTCCACCCTCGCCATCGAGGACCTGATCGGGGAGCTGAAGGAGCGCTTCACGATCGTCATCGTGACGCACAACATGCAGCAGGCCGCCCGTGTCTCGGACCGCACGGCCTTCTTCAACCTGGCGGCGGTCGGCCAGCCCGGCCGGCTGATCGAGATCGACGACACGGAGCGCATCTTCTCCAACCCGTCGGTGCAGGCGACCGAGGACTACATCTCCGGCCGCTTCGGCTGAGCCGCCCCGCGACTGGTCGGCCCCCGCGCCGAGCAGCCGCCCGCGACTGACCGGCACCGCGCCGGGCAGCCGCCCGAACCCCTCGCGGTGCTGCATGGCGGTGCCACCGCGAGGCACCAAAAGGGCCCGCCCCCTGGCTCCCGGGGGGCGGGCCCGTTGGTGTGCACGGCGCCTGGCGCCGGCCGGCGTCGCTACAGGGCGACCAATTTCACGACGTAGAACACCGCGGCCGCGACGAGACCCGCCGCCGGCATGGTGATGAACCAGCCGAGCACGATGTTCTTGGCGACGCCCCAGCGCACGGCGTTCACCCGCTTCGTGGCGCCCACACCCATGATCGCCGAGGTGATGACATGGGTCGTGGAGATCGGCGCCTTGAAGATGAAGGCGGTGGTGAACATGATCGACGCGCCGGTCGCCTCCGCCGCGAACCCCTGCGGCGGGTCCAGCTCGATGATCTTGCGGCCCAGGGTGCGCATGATCCGCCAGCCACCGGCGTACGTGCCCAGGGACAGCATCACGGCGCAGACGAGCTTGACCCACACCGGGATCGGGTCGCCGAACGTCTCGTGGCCGGAAATGACCAGGGCCAGGACGACGACACCCATCGTCTTCTGCGCGTCCTGCAGACCGTGGCCGAGGGCCATGCCGGCGGCCGAGACGGTCTGGGCGATGCGGAAGCCCCGCTTGGCCTTGTGCGGGTTGGACCGGCGGAACAGCCACATGATCGCCGTCATGACCAGGTAGCCGACGATCAGACCGACGACCGGGGACAGGAACATCGGGATGACGATCTTGTCCAGGACGCCGTTCCACAGCACCTCGGTGCCGCCCGCCAGCGCCGCGCCCACCATGCCGCCGAACAGCGCGTGGGACGAGGAGGACGGCAGGCCGTAGTACCAGGTGACCAGGTTCCAGACGATCGCGCCGACCAGCGCCGAGAAGAGGATGGCCATTCCGGTCGAGCCGCTCGGCGTCTCGATCAGGCCCTCACTGACGGTCTTGGCGACGCCCGACCCCAGGAAGGCCCCCGCGAGGTTCATCACCGCGGCCATCGCCAGGGCCGCCCGCGGGGTGAGCGCGCGGGTAGAGACCGAGGTGGCGATCGCGTTGGCGGAGTCGTGGAAGCCGTTGGTGTACGTGAAGAAGAGCGCGACCGCGATGGTCACGACCAGAGCGAAGGTGTCCATGAAGGGGTCAGGACTCCTTGACGGCGATGGTCTCCACCGTGTTCGCCACGTGCTCGAAGGCGTCCGCCGCCTCCTCCAGCACATCCACGATCTGCTTGAGCTTGAGCACCTCGATCGCGTCGTACTTGCCGTTGAAGAGATGGGCAAGCAGCTTGCGGTGGATCTGGTCGGCCTGGTTCTCGAGGCGGTTGACCTCGATCCAGTACTCGGTCAGGTTCTGCATCGTCCGCAGGTTCGGCATGGCCTCCGCGGTGAGCTCGGCGGCCCGCGCCAGCACCTCGATCTGCTGTTCGACGCCCTTGGGGAGCTCCTCGACGTTGTAGAGGACGACCAGGTCGACGGCCTCCTCCATGAAGTCCATGATGTCGTCGAGGGAGGAGGCGAGGGAGTAGATGTCCTCGCGGTCGAACGGCGTGATGAACGAGGAGTTCAGCTGGTGGAAGATCGCGTGTGTCGCGTCGTCGCCCGCGTGTTCCGCGGCCCGCATACGCTCTGCGATCTCGGCCCGGGCGGAAGCGTCCGCCCCGAGCAGTTCCATCAGGAGTTTCGAGCCGGTGACGATGTTGTCCGCGGACGCGGCGAACATGTCGTAGAAGCTCGTCTCCCTGGGGGTCAGACGAAAGCGCACGTGGGGTCCTCGGGATGCATCGGTTTCGGTCAGGCTGATGCTAGGCGCATCATCCGGCCACGGCTAACGGGCCGCCTCCCAGTGTCGCCCATCGGGGAGACTGGTCGGCACGGGGGCATCCGCGGCCGCATCCCCTTCTACCCGGCAAACTTCGTTACCATATACCCACCCGGGGTATATGGCCGTATTCTGGACACGGGTCGGCACACTTGTCAGCACACTGGGAGGACGCGATGACGACCACCGAGGCCGGCGCGGGGGCGCCCTCCGCAGCGGAGACGGACGCCACGGCGACGGCGCCGGACGTGGTGACCGACCACGACCGCGGCGTGCACGGCTACCACCACCAGAAGGCCGAGCACCTCAAGCGGCTGCGCCGGATCGAGGGCCAGATCCGCGGTCTGCAGCGGCTGGTCGACGAGGACGTCTACTGCATCGACATACTCACGCAGGTCTCCGCCTCCACCAAGGCGCTGCAGTCCTTCGCCCTGCAACTGCTGGAGGAGCACCTGCGGCACTGCGTCGCCGACGCGGCCGTCAAGGGCGGCGACGAGATCGACGCGAAGGTGAAGGAAGCCACCCAGGCCATCGCCCGCATGCTGCGCACCTGAGCCCCTGGGCATCCGAGCCCCTCAGCACTGAGCCCGGGCCGGGCTCACTCGCCGCGGGCGGCACGCTCCTCGGCCACGCGCAGCACCTCGTCGATGCTCTCCATGCTCAGCCGCTCCCGGGCGGCCGAGGCGGCGATGATCAGCTCGCAGCACAGCTCTATCTCGGCGAGGGCCACATGGTCCTGAACCGCCGTACCGCCGAGCGGAGCCACGAGCCTCACCTCATCTCTGCCGTCACCGGCTTCCTAGAGTAGGGAGCGGCCCATGGCCCGCGCATGGCACGGAAGGGCTAGTCCTCGGCCACCGGGCACCGTTTCGGCCATACGGCACGGGCCATGCCGGACCCACCACCCGGGCCACACCCGCCCGGCCCGCCCGGACTACTCGGCGATCCGCCCGGCGTAGATGTCCGCGCGCTGCGGCAGCCGTACGGCGACGGGGGCCCCGAAGTCGTACAGCAGCGTCGTCGAGGCGACCGCCACGGCGTCCTTCTTCTGCCCGTTGACGAAGCTGAACCGGTGCCGGATCTTGCGGATGCGGCCCTCGTCGTCGAGGTAGACGTCGAACGGCACCAGCGCGGTGGCGAACCCTTTCGCCGCCGCGCCCAGCGTTTCCCGCCCGGCGGGGGCGGAGGCGCTGCGCGCGGCCACCGTGAGATCGGCGGTCCCCCGGTAGTGCCGCACCGGCGTCCCGGCGACCTCGGTCCGCCCCAGGTACGTCGCGGTCCGCGTCCCGCGCAGCACCTCGGCGGCGGCGTACGGATCGGTCGCGCCGCCGGTGACGAGGTTGCCGTCGGAGACCTGGGCGCTCTCCACCCGCACCCACTTGTCGGCGGGCACCCCCGCGCCGCGGTTCTTCATGAACAGCGCCCCGGGCGCGAGCAGCTCGGTGATGGGCCGGTGCTCGCTGCTGCCCGCCGGGTCCTGCGGCAGGACGACCCTCAACTCCCCCAGCCGGCGCCGGAAGTCGTACACGCCCTCCCCGCGGATCGTCACGCGGGTCCCTCCGGTCGCCATCTCCATGGCCGTACGCGCCTTGGAGCTGCCGGCCGCCGCCAGCCGGTCCGCGGACTTCCGCAGCATCCCGACCACGTCGCCCTCGCCGCGCGCGTCCTCGGCGGCGGCCCCGCGGCCGGAACACCCGGCGGCACCGGCGCACACGCACACCATGACCCCGGCCGTGGCGAGTGCCCCGCCTGCGCGCCGCCGGCGCTGCCGCCGCTGTGCCATCGCTGCCTACCCCCAGCCGGTACGTCCGTCACGGGCCGCCTGTCTGCCCCGTTAACGACGGGTAGCTGTGGCCGTCACGCCCGCACGGCCAAGGGACGGGCCCACACCTAACGGTCCGTTAACCCGCGCCCGATACGGTGGAGAGGTGACCCAGCAGGACGGCTCCCCGGCACCGGAACCGGAACACCGCACGACCACCGTCGAGCAAGGCCGCTTCTGCCTGGCCCGCTGCACCTGCGGCTGGCGCGGCCCGGCCCGCCGAGCCCGAAGCCAGGCCAGAACAGACGCAGAAACCCACACCCACACCCTCTGACGGCCCCCGGCGTAACCGCGGGCAGTCACGCGGCGCAGCTGCGGGCAGTCGTACCGCTGGGGCGGCGCCCGCCCAGTCATGCGCAGCTGCGGGCAGTCGTACCGCTGGGGCGGCACGGGTGGGCGCTGGGGGTACCCCCTGCACGTAGTGCTTGGGGGAGGCACCCCGCACCGCCGGGCAGCGCACCCCACGGCGTTCACCACAACCCCGGGCACCCTGCACCGCAGGGCACGGCACCCCACGGCGTACACCGCACCGCCGGGCCCCCGCACCGCAGGCCACCGCACCCCGGTTCATGGAACCCCGCGCTCCCCCACCCCGTCCCCACCCACAGAACCCCACGGGACGGAGACCAGAGACATGGACCGGCGCACCTTCCTCGGCGGCACCGCGGCCGCCACGGTCACCGCAGTGACCACAGCCGCCTGCACCCCCACAGCCACCGGCACCGCCAAAGCAACCGGCACCGCCAAAACCACCCCCACCACACTCCCCCCGCTGAAGACCGCCTCCGCCGCCACCCCCCTCACCGCCCTCGCCCGCGACCTCGACGGCCCCCTAGTCCGCCCCGGCGAAGCCGCCTGGCCCGCCGCCCACCAGCTGTACAACACCCGCTTCGACACCCTGAAGCCCACCGCCGTCGCCTACGTCGCGCACGCCGACGACATCCGCACCACCCTCGCCTTCGCCCGCGCCCACCACCTCACCGTCGCGATCCGCAACGGCGGCCACTCCTACGCCGGCTGGTCCTCCGGCGACAACCGCCTGATCCTCGACGTCTCGAAGCTGAACAAGGTCCGCGCGTCCGGCACCACGGCAGTGGTGGGCGCCGGCGCCAAGCTCATCGACGTCTACCGCGCCCTGGCGGCGAAGGGCGCGACGATACCCGCCGGCTCCTGCCCCACCGTCGGCGTCTCCGGTCTCACCCTCGGCGGCGGCCACGGCGTGGTCTCCCGCGCCTACGGCCTGACCTGCGACAGCCTCACCGCCGCCACGCTCGTCACGGCCGACGGCCGGCAGCTCACCGCCGACGCGAAGAACCACCCCGAGCTGTTCTGGGCGCTGCGCGGCGCCGGCAACGGCAACTTCGGCGTCGTCACCGAGCTGCACTTCCGCACCCACCCCGCCCCGCAGGCGGTCACCGCGTACCTGAGCTGGCCCTGGTCGAAGGCGGCCGCGGTGGTGCAGGCGTGGCAGGAGTGGGGCCCGTCCCAGCCCGACGAGATCTGGTCGTCGCTGCACCTGGCGAACGACACGGGCGGCACCCCGACCGTCACGGTCTCCGCGTTCTCCCTCGGCACGTACGGCGAGCTGAAGAACGCCGTCGACCGCCTCGCGCACGCCGCCAAGGCCGACGCCACCAGCGTCTCGCTGCGCCGCCGCTCCTACGAGGAGGCGATGGAGATCTACGCCGGCTGCTCGGCCTTCTCCGCCGACGCGCAGTGCCATCTGCCGGGCGCGACACCGGGCCGCTCCCCGCAGGGCCTGCTGCACCGCGAGACGTACGCGGCCCGCTCGGACTTCTTCGACCGTTCCCTGTCGCAGGCCGGAATCCAGACCCTGCTCGCGCAGATCAAGGCGGTGCGGGGCGGTACCGGCAGCTTCGCGCTGACCGCGCTCGGCGGTGCGGTGAACCGCGTCTCCCCGACGGCGACGGCGTTCGTGCACCGCCGTTCCCGCATGCTGGCGCAGTACATCGCGGCCTGGCGGGCGGGCACCCCGGGCACGGCGGCCCAGTCGTGGCTGACGACCGCCCACGGCGCGATGCGCCCGTACGCGTCCGGCGCGGCGTACCAGAACTACACGGACCCCACGCTGCGGAACTGGCGCACGGCCTACTACGGCGACGCGGCGGCCCGCCTGGCGCAGGTGAAGAGGACCTACGACCCGAACCGCTTCTTCACCTTCCCGCAGGCCCTGTAGGAGACCAGGCCCGGTAAGACCAGCCGCGGTCAGACCAGGCCCGGTAAGAGACCAGCCCAGTAAGAGACCAGCCCGGTAAGAGACCACGGCACCGGACGAGACCGCAGGCCCTGCGAAGGACCGTCCCGCGGGCCCGGCCGGCGCCCGTTCAGGCGGCGAGGTCGCGTTCCTCCGCGTCGGCCCGCCGCTCGCTGCGGGCGCCCGGGATGAGCGCCTCCCGCCCCGCGGCCTCGTGCCGCCGGGACCGGATCAGCCAGCCGGCCTTCGAGCGCTCCACGGCCTTGGCGAGCGGCGTGAGCAGCGCACCGGCCAGGGGGGAGAGCAGCAGCGCCACGGCCGTACCGAGGGCGAAGCCGCCGACGACGTCGGTCGGGTAGTGCACGCCCATGTAGACGCGGCAGAACCCTTCGAGGAGGGCGAGCCCGATCCCCACCAGCCCGAAGCGGCGATTGGCGACGAACAGGGCGACGCCCATCGCCATGGTGAGGGTGGCGTGGTCGCTGACGAAGGAGAAGTCGTTCTTCCCGGAGACGAGGACGTCGAGGCCCTGGTGGTCGTTGAAGGGTCTCGGCCGCTGGACGAAGCCGCGGATCGGCACGTTGACGAGGACGGCGACACCGGCGGCGAGCGGCGCCCACACCAGCGCGGCCACGGACGAGGCGGCGTTCTCGCCGCCGCGGCGCCGCACGGTCCACCAGCACCACAGCACGAGCAGCACCATGGCGAGCAGCAGCCCGTACTCGCCGACGAACTCCATGACCCGGTCGAACCAGTGCGGGGCGTCCTTGGCCAGGCCGTTGATGTCGTAGAGCAGGTCGACGTCGGGGTTCGACCCGGATTCGGCGAGTCCAGCCATCGTGCTGCGGCCCCTTCGTCGTTGTCCCGGGCGCACCTCGCGTGCGCCGCTTGCTGCCACCCCCGTGGATGTAGATCCGCTTACGTCGGACGTCGTCCCTCGTGGTCGTCAGTCGTCTGCCCGGCTACGTCAACAGGAACGCACGACCCCCGTTGATACGTTCCACCCTCCACCGAATGATCACGCAGACGTTATCGAAGAGAGACTCATCACCCCAGCTCAGGGGGTGGGTTCACGGAGCGTTCACACCGCGGTGGGGAGCGCTTTCGCGCCATCTTCGGTGACCCGGGTGGCGCCGAAGTAGTCCTTGGTGTCGATCGGGTCGAACCGGATGACGGCACCCGTGCGGGGCGCGTCGATCATGTACCCGCCGCCCACGTAGATGCCGACGTGGTGAATGGCCCGCGAGTCGGTGGGGTCGTTCGAGAAGAACACCAGATCCCCCGGCAGCAGTTCGTCCCGCTTGGGGTGCGGCCCGGCGTTGTACTGGTCGTTGGCGACCCGTGGCAGCTTGATCCCGACACTGTCGTACGCGGCCTGGGTCAGACCCGAGCAGTCGAAGCGTCCGCCCTGCTCAGGCGTGCCCTCACCGCCCCACAGATAGGGCGTGCCGAGCTTCTTCTGCGCGAAGTAGATGGCACCGGCGGCCTGTTTGGACGGGTCGAGCCGGCTGACCGGCGCGGCGAAGCTGTCCTCCAGCGTGGTGATCGTCTTCACGTAGTTCTGGGTCTCCTTGTACGGCGGCACGCCCCCGTACTTGATGACCGCGTACGCGCCCGCGTTGTAGGCGGCGAGCATGTTGTGCGTGGCGTTCCCGGGCACGTCCTTGACGTACTTGGCCAGTTCGCAGTCGTACGACGCGGCCGACGGAATCGCGTCATTCGGGTCCCAGATGTCGCGGTCGCCGTCCCCGTCCCCGTCGATGCCGTGCGTCGCCCAGGTGCCGGGGATGAACTGCGCGATGCCGAGCGCCTTCGCCGGGCTCCTCGCGCCGGGGTTGAACCCGCTCTCCTGGTAGAGCTGGGCGGCGAGCAGCGCCGGGTTGAGCGCCGGGCACAGCGTGCCCCACTTCTGCACCAGTGCCTGGTACGCCGCGGGCACCGCCCCCTTGGCCAGGGCCCGCCCGGCGCCGCCGACGCCGTTCATGAGGTTGCCCGCGATGACGTACACCCCGACGACGAGCAGCAGCACGAAGCTCAGTCCCGCCGCGGCGACGCCACCCGCCCAGAGCCACGCCTTACGCACCGTCAACCGCCCCTCACCGCCCGCGAGTCCGCCCGCGCCAGTTTAGGAGCTTCCCCCCAGGAATCCGGTGCAACCGAAGCTCTGATAATCGGTCGGACCGCTTTTGACGTGATACAGCACCACGGTCCACTTCCCGGCGTCGTTCAGGACGGGGATCGCGCCGTGGGCCGAGCCCGGGTAGCGGGCCGTGAAGTCGTCTCGGCGCACACTCGCCGATGCCGTGCGCCGCCTCAGCGCGCGCCCGTCGCGACCCGGTAGGACCCCGCCGAGTCAGTGTGCGCCCGTCGCGTCCCGGTACGCCTCCGCCGCCTCCGCGCCCAGCACGACGCTGTAGGACACGTCGTCGGTGTCGCCGCCGTCCTCGTGGCCGCCGAGGACGCCCACGACCCGCCCCAGCCGGTCGACCCACGGGCTGCCGCTCGTGCCGCTGCTGAAGCCGGGACAGTTGATGCGCTGCTGCGTGGGGCTGTGCCGCACCGGCTTGTTGGTGCACACCACCGGCGCCTCCTGGTCGTCCGGGTACCCGGTGACCGTGACCGTGCTCGCCCCGGTCGCCGTACCGGTGACGAACCGGTTCGCCCCGACGACGTCCTCCACGTTCCTGCCGCCCTGCCGCCCGAGCACCGCGAACGCCACGTCGCTGTCCTCGCTGCGCCCGTCCGACCAGCCGTCGGGCAGCAGCATCCGCTGCACCGGCCACACGCCGTAGGGCGTCTTGCCGTACCGGTAGCCCGGCACGAACACCACGTCGCCGTCGCCCTCGTCGCTCAGGCAGTGCGCGGCGGTGACGACGAGGTCGCGGTGCGGGCTGTGCACCACGGAGGCGGTGCAGAAGTGCCCGCCTTCCCAGTCCGAGCCGTCGGCGTGGAAGAGCGCCCCGATCCGGGCGCTCGGCGGCGTGGGCAGGGCCCGCACGGTCACCCCGAGCGGCCGGGGCCAGGTCCGCGCGGCGGCGCCGGAGCACGACCCACCGGCCAGCAGCACGAGCACACAGAACAGCGCGCGCCGGCGGGGGCCCACAGAGCGTGAGGTGCGCTTCATCGCGGACAACTGTGACGGACGAAGGTGAGAGAAACGTCAGACGCGCCGTACCGGCGGCTCACCGCGACGCGGCCGCGGCGGCGCCCCGGGTGCGTCCACCGCGCCGCCGGCACCGACCACGGGACCGACCAGGACACCGTCCATGACAGGGCTGCCTCCGTCCTCCACCTACGACGACCGACCGACCACCGACCGACGAGCACCAACGAACACCGACGAACACCGGCGAGCCGCCGGACAGCACGGCACACACCACACACGGGCCGAACGGCCCCCGCACCTCGCGCACCCGTTCGGCTCCAGCAGCCCCCAACCTACGACGCGGGTCCTCGCGGCGACACCCGTACGGCGCCACCCCGGTGAAAAGGCGGTGCTCAGGCCCCGGCGACCGCCGCGGGGAAGCTGACGCCCGTCAGCTCCTCCGACACCGTCCACAGGCGCCGGGCAGCCACCGGATCGCTCGCCGCCGCCGAGCGGCCCACCAGGGTCGGGGCGCCGCGCAGTTCGCCGAAGCCGTCGGGGCCGACGTAGCTCGCGCCCGGCAGGTCGGCCACCGCCGCGTACAGCGTCGGCAGGGCGCCGGCCCGGTCGTCCTGCGCGAAGAGGCGGTTACCGAGCTGCATCAGCACCCGGGTCACCGGGTTCGCCGCATGGCTCTGCAGGTTGGTCGCGGCGTAACCCGGGTGGACCGCGAGGGCGCGCACCGGGGAGCCGGCCTCGGACAGCCGGCGCTGGAGCTCCAGCGTGAAGAGCAGGTTGGCCAGCTTGGACTGGGCGTAGGCGCGCTGCGGGGTGTAGCCCCGCGCCAGGTTCAGGTCGTCGAAGTGGATGGCGGCCCCGGGCCAGCGGTGCGCGCCGGACGCCACGGTCACCACCCGGTCGGTGACGTGCGGGAGCAGCAGGTTGGTCAGGGCGAAGTGCCCCAGGTGGTTGGTGCCGAACTGGGTCTCGAAGCCGTCCTTGGTCCGTCCCTTGGGCACCATCATCACGCCGGCGTTGTTGACCAGCAGGTCCAGCGGCCCCTCCCAGCCGGCCGCGAACTCCTTCACCGAGGCCAGGTCGGCCAGGTCCAGGCGGCGCACCTCGGTGCTGCCGCGCACGGCGGCGGCCGCGGCCCGGCCCCGCCCCTCGTCCCGTACGGCGAGGACGACATGGGCTCCGGCCCCGGCCAGCGCGCTCGCGGCCACCAGGCCGATGCCGCTGTTGGCGCCGGTCACCACGGCCGTGCGCCCGCTCAGGTCCGGAAGCTCGGACACGTTCCACTTGCTCTGCCTGTCAGCCATGGCTCCAATGTAGGCATCGACAACAATGCTGTCAATGACAACAATGCTGGCGCCGTCAACAATGCTGATGGTGTCTACATCGGGATACGATGGTCCGCATGCCCGCGACCCGCCCCTACCACCACGGAGATCTGCGCGCCGCCCTCCTCAAGAGCGCCGAACGCACCCTCCGCGACAAGGGCGTCGCCGCACTCTCCCTGCGGGAACTGGCCCGCGACGTCGGCGTCAGCCACGCCGCCCCGGGCCGGCACTTCAAGGACAAGCAGGCACTCCTCGACGCCCTCGCCCTCACCGGCTACGAACGGCTCATCCAGGCCCTGCGCGCCGCCGACGCCACCGAGCGCCCCCTGCCGGAACGTCTCACCTCACTGGCCCGCGCCTACCTCGGCTTCGCCATCGACAACCCGCAGCTGCTGGAGCTGATGTTCGCCCGCAAACACGAGCCGGACGCCCAGCTCGCCGACGCCGTCGAACGCTCCATCGGCTCCCTCACCCACCTGGTGGCCGACGCCCAGGGCCGCGGCGAACTGGTCGCGGGCGACCCCGAGCGCATCACCATGGTCATGGCCGCGAGCCTGCACGGCCTCGCCGCCCTCGTCGCCAGCTGCGCGCTCCCCGCCCAGGAGGCCCTCGACGGCCTGGACGACCACGTCCACCACCTCCTGAACGGCCTCGCCCCGCGCTGACCGGCCCTGGGCGGGCGGCCCCTCCGCTCGCTGATCGCCCGTCCGGGGTGGACGACCTTCACTCGCTGACCCTCCGTCACCGAGCCCGCGGCGCACGGCCCCCGCACCGCCCCTTGCCCCGGCCGGGGATAGCCTTCACCCTCGGAACACCGGCACGAGCGCTCACCCGATCAGCCGTCAGAAACGGCCCAGGTCACAAGAGGGCACAACGACAGAACCACACGACTGGTTCCGCACCGGCGTCATTGCCCGCGGTGACCTGCCGTGATACACAGAGTGACGATACGACCCTTCGCAAGGTGTTCGTACGAAACCCGCCAACGAATGACGCCAAGTCGACATACGACAGCGGCATCGTCGGCGAGAATGAGGCCTGACCTCTGCACACCGCAGGGGACTGCGGAACTACCCAACAGGGGCGGTGACTTACATGCTCTTTGCGGCCGACAAGGGAGACATCAACACCATCATCGGCGGGATCGCTCCGGACTGGGGCCCCTTCGGCAGCCTGGGCAACGAAGCCAAGGTGATGATCGAGGTGGTGATGGCCGTCGCCATCCTCCTCTGCCTGGGCATCGCCGTCTGGGGCGCCGCCAAGCAGCGTATCGGCGCCACCGCCCTGCGCGACACCTTCAGCGCCGAACAGGGCAAGGGACTCATCATCGCCGGGCTCACCGGGGTATTCATCATCGGCTCCCTCGGCACGCTGTTCACCATCGTGTACGGCATGGCCGTGTAACCAGCCGCCTGACGAACCCCACCCGTCCCGTCGTCCTCCCGGAACCCCCCGTCCTCCCCGGGCACGCCCGGTCCGTCCCACCCACCCGCCCGTCGTGCCCACCGGCTGAGGTTGCGTTTCCCTGATGTCGAGTCACCACACCGCGCCCGCGCGGGAACCAGCACGGCTACCGTCGTACTTCTACGCGTTCCGGTACGAGGTGTTCTTGAACGACGTCGAGGGGGCGTACGCGGCATGAGTCTCGGGGACGAGCACGACGCGACCACCGGCGGCTACGGCGGAAGCGGCCAGACCCGCACACGGCTGCCGGAACCCTCCGGCGACCCCTACGGCGGGGCGCACCGGCCCGGCCGCCGCACCTCCTCCCGGAGCCTGGTCACGGTCGTCGGGGTGGTGGTCCTGCTCATCGCGGCCATCGCCTTCGCCAACCGCGGCAACGACGGAACGCCGTCCGACACGACGACGGCGAACAAGCCGAAGGCGGCGGCCACGGCCCCGACGGGGACGAAGCCGGTGCAGTCGAAGACCTGGGGCATCCCCACGGGCTTCGCCCACGACCAGCAGGGGGTGCAGTCGGCGGCGGCGAACTTCGCGGTGACGCTGGGCTCGACCGACATGTTCCACACGGACACCCGGCACTTCCTCCTCGAGGCCCTGTACACGCCAGAGGCCGCAGCCAAGCTCCAGGGCCCCATGGACGCGGCCTACTCGGCCGACTTCCTCGACAAGCTGGGGCTCGACCAGGACGGCAACGCGCCGGCCGGGAGCACGTTCGTCTCCCGTGTGGTCCCGGTGGGAACCACCGTGCAGCAGTACAACGGCAACACCGCCAGAGTCGATGTCTGGTACATGGGACTGATCGGCATGGCCGGCGAGAAGTCCACGGACCCGGTCAAGTCGACCTGGAAGACCTGGACCTTCGACCTGCAGTGGACGGGCAAGGACTGGAAGATCGTCACGGACACTCAGAAGGACGGCCCCGCCCCGGTCCCCGGCGACGACAAGGCCGCCTCATCCGACGAGATCAGCAAGGCCATCCAGGAGTACGGAGGGTTCACGTATGCCCGGTAACCCGCACCGCGTGCTCAGGCTCGCCGGGATCGTGACGGCCGTACAGACGACCGCCGTGCTGCTGGCCACCCGCGCCGTCGCCGCACCGAGCCCGTCCCCCACGCCGTCGCCGAGCGCGAGCAACAACCCCTGCGATCTGATCGTCGGCGAGGCCAAGAAGTACTGCGAAAAAGGCAACGCCCCCGCCCGCAACGGCGCCGTCACCCCCGACCCCACCGCCACCCTCGACCCCCTCTCCTCGCTCGCGAAGGGCTGTGCCGACGCCGCGTCCTGGACCGTCGACAAGCTCAGCGCGGCCGTGAAGGAGACGGCGAACGTCGACTTCACCAACCAGAAGTTCCTCCAGCAGTACGCCGTCGTCTTCGCCGCGTCGACGATCCTCACGCTCCTGCTCTGGCTACTGGCCGTGGCCAAGCGAGCCGTCCGCGGCGTACCCCTGTCCACCGCCATCTCCGAAGCCGTCGGCTTCCTCTGGCTCACCGTGCTCGCCTCGGCGTTCACCCCGCTGATCCTCTACACCGTCGTCTCCGCCGCCGACGGCGTCAGCGACGTCCTCGCCCGGACCACCGGCGACCAGGCCGACACCTTCTTCGGCACGTTCTCCGGCGCCCTGAAGAAGGGCGAGAACATCGGCGGCGGTCCGATCATGCTGATCGTCGTCTCCCTGGTCAGCATCCTCGCCGCCGGCGTCCTGTGGCTGGAACTCGTCATCCGCGCCGCCCTGCTCTACGTCGGCGCCCTGCTCGGCACGGTCGTCTACTCCGGCCTCGTCGACAAGAACCTGTGGGGCCACGTCCGCCGCTGGGCGGGCATCATGATCGCCGTCATCCTGGTGAAGCCGGTCATCGTGATCGTCCTCGGCCTCGCCGGCGCCCTGTCCTCCGGCAACGGCCCCGACGCCTTCTCCGCCGTCGTCTCCGGCCTGGCGATCATCCTGCTCGCCATCTTCGCCTCGGCGATGATCTACCGCTTCGTCCCCGGCTTCGGCGACGAGATCGTCAACTCCCGCAACAACCGCATCATGCAGGGCGCCGAGAACAAGGCCGCCGCCGTCATCAGCTCCCCGGCCTCCCTCGTCGCCCAGGGCATCAAGACGCACAGCACCCGCGCCGACAGCAACGGCGGCGGCCAGGCCCCCGCGTCCGCCTCCAGCACTCCCCGCCAGGCCAACCCCGCCTCCGGCGGCGTCGCCGCGCACAGCGCGCGCACCTCGACCGGTGGTGGCGGCGGATCTGTCCCCTCCGCCGCTCCCCCGCCCCGCTCGAGCAGCCCCGTCAACACCCCGCACGCCAGCAACACCCGCAACAGCAGTACCAATCGCACGGGAGGTGAAGGGCGTTGACGACCGAGTCCCACGTGTCCCATCCGGTCACGCCCCGCCGTACATACCTGATCGGCCGCGCCCGGCCGAACGCCATCGTCGGCCGCAACCGCGAGTCCGGCGAGATCGCGCTGATCATCATCGGCGCGTTCCTCGGCATGATGTGCGGGCTCCTCGTCCCCGTCCTGTCCCTGCGCATCGTGCTGCTCATGGGCTTCCCGCTGCTCGCGCTGGCCGCGGTCTACGTGCCGTACAAGCGCCGCACGTTCTACAAGTGGTTCGAGATCAACCGCAGCTACAAGCGCACCCTGAAGCGCGGCGCCACCTACCGCTCCGGCGCCGTCGAGGCCGGCACCCGGCTCGACGGCCGGGAGGTCGAGATCGGCCCGCCCCCGGGCATCGGCCGCATCACCTGGCTCGCCGCCCCGTTCGGCCCCGACGAGATCGCCGTCCTGCTGCACGCCGACCGCAGAACCGTCACCGCGGCCATCGAGATCGAGGGCCCCGGCGTCGGCCTGCGCGACAGCGAGGACCAGGAAGCCCTCGTCGACCGCTTCGGCACCCTGCTCAAGCACGTCGCCAACGGCGACGGCTTCGTCACCCGGCTGCAGATGCTCGCCCGCACCCTGCCCGCCGACCCCGACGCCCACGCCAAGGACGTCGCCGTCCGCGGCGACGACAAGGCACCGGGATGGCTGCAGCACTCCTACGACCAGCTGCTGTCCATGGTCTCCACCTCCAGCGAGCAGCACCGCGCCTACCTCGTCGCCTGCATGCACTACACCCGCGAGCTGGCCGCCGAGGCCAACACCATGGCCCGCGCCGCCCGCGCGCACGGCGCCAAGGTCGACCGCGACGCCGGCCTCGCCGTCGTCATGGCCCGCGAGCTCACCGACATCTGCTCGCGCCTGCAGGAGGCCGACATCCGCGTCCGCCAGCCCCTCGGCCAGGGCCGGCTCGCCTCCCTGATCCACTCCATGTACGACCCCGACCACCCCATCGACCACATCCAGGCCATGACCAAGCGCAACGCCTGGCCGGCCGAGCTGGACGCCCGCGAGCCCACCTTCCTGCAGGCCAAGACCCGCGAGTCCTCCACCCGCGCCCCCTGGTGCCACGCGACCGCCTGGATCAAGGAGTGGCCGATGACCCCGGTCGGCGTGAACTTCCTCGCCCCGCTCCTCGTCCACACCCCCGACGTCATCCGGACCGTGGCCGTCACGATGGACCTCGAACCCACCGAGGTCGCCATCGAGCGCATGCTGACGGAGAAGACCAACGACGTCGCCGAGGCCTCCCGCGCCGCCAAGATGAACCGCACCGTCGACCCGCGGGACATCGCCGCGCACAACCGCCTCGACCAGCGCGGCGAGGACCTCGCCAGCGGCGCCGCCGGAGTGAACCTGGTCGGCTACATCACCGTGTCGTCCCGCTCCCCGGAGGCACTCGCCCGCGACAAGCGCACCATAAGGGCCTCGGCCGGAAAGTCGTATCTGAAGCTGGAGTGGTGCGACCGCGAGCACCACCGCGCCTTCGTGAACACACTTCCGTTCGCCACCGGCATCCGAAGGTAGGGGCTGATTCGCCGATGCGGGATCCGCTGTCCGTCCTCACCGACGCATTCACCTCCTTCCTCTTCGGGAAGGTCGAGACGCAACGGCTGCCCGTGCGCACCTCCACGGGCCAGGCCCAGGCGGTCTACCTGCCGACCGCCGCCCCGGGTCTCGGCGACTCCGGCGTCATCATCGGCCGCGAGGTCTACTCCGGAAAGGGCTACATCTACGACCCGTTCCAGCTCTACGGCCAGCAGCTTCCGGCGCCGCACTGGCTCGTCCTCGGCGAGTCCGGCAACGGCAAGTCGGCGCTGGAGAAGACGTACGTCCTGCGCCAGCTGCGCTTCAAGGACCGCCAGGTCGTCGTCCTGGACGCCCAGGGCGAGGACGGCGTCGGCGAGTGGAACCTCATCGCGCAGGAGCTGGGGATAACTCCCATCCGCCTGGACCCGATGGCCGCCCTGGACCACGGCATCCGCCTCAACCCGCTGGACCCGGCGATCACCACCACCGGCCAGCTGGCGCTGCTGCGCACCATCATCGAGGTGGCGATGGGCCACGGCCTCGACGAGCGCTCCGGCTTCGCTCTCAAGGTCGCCCACTCCTACGTCAACGAGACCATCGTCGACCGCCAGCCCGTCCTGACCGACATCGTCGAGCAACTGCGCCACCCCGAGCCCGAGTCCGCCGAGGCGATGAACGTCGCCATAGACGACGTACGGGCGTGGGGCCTGGACGTCGCCCTGGTCCTGGACCGCCTGGTCGACGGTGACCTGCGCGGCATGTTCGACGGTCCCACGACCGTCGGCATCGACCTGGACGCCCCCCTGATCGTCTTCGACCTCTCCCACATCGACCGCAACTCCATCGCCATGCCGATCCTGATGGCGATCGTCGGAGTCTGGCTCGAGCACACCTGGATCCGCCCGGACCGCAAGAAGCGCATCTTCCTCGTCGAAGAGGCCTGGCACATCATCAACAGCCCCTTCGTGGCGCAGCTGTTCCAGCGCCTGCTGAAGTTCGGCCGCCGGCTCGGCCTGTCCTTCGTCGCGGTCGTCCACCACCTGTCCGACGTCGTCGACGGCGCGGCCGCGAAGGAGGCGGCGGCGATCCTGAAGATGGCCTCGACCAGGACCATCTACGCCCAGAAGGCCGACGAGGCCCGCGCCACGGGCCGGGTGCTGGGCCTGCCGCGCTGGGCGGTCGAGATCATCCCGACGCTCACCCCCGGCATCGCGGTCTGGGACGTCAACGGCAACGTCCAGGTCGTCAAACACCTGATCACCGAAGCCGAACGCCCCCTGGTCTTCACCGACCGGGCCATGACCGAGTCCTCCAGCGACCTCTCGGACGACGCCCTGCGCGCCGCCGAGCTGGAGGCCGAGGAACGGGCGGCGGCGTTCATGGAGCAGCACCTGGCCGAGGTGGACGGCTCGTCCGAGTCGACGGTGGCCTAGGCGGGCGGGGAAGGGAAGTCATGAGACCGGGCGACGACCGCGGCCGCGACGGCCGCCCCGACGGCCAGGGCGGCATCCCCGACGGGCTGCTGATCGGCATACTCGCGTTCCTGCTCGGCATGACGCTGCTGGTGTGGACGGCCACGGGTCTGGCCGGCCTGTTCTCCCACGGCGCCTGGCCCACGGCGGTCACCTTCACCCGCACGCCCCTGGCGATGCGCCACCTGATCGGACAGCCCCACGACATCCCCGGCGCCTGGCCCGACACCCCCGCCGGCGAACTGTCCGGCTACGGCCTCTTCTGGGGCCTGTTCATCGGCCAGCTGATGGTGCTGCTCGTCCTGACGGTCTTCGTCATGGGCACGGTGGCCCGCTGGCGCGCGGGCCGCATGCGCCGCCGGGCGGCGGAGAGGGAACGGGCCGCGCATCCGGAACCCCGTGAGGTGCCAGTGGCGCCCTCGCAGTCAGACGCCCGCGAGGTGCCCGCCCCGCGGGCCGAGCCGGAGCAGCCGGACCTGCTGCGCCCGGCCGAACCGCGGCCCGAGCCCGCCACCGCGGTGGGCGCCGGCGCCCCGGCGTCAGGGAGCACCCCAGTGTCAGGGGGCGCCCCGGTGTCAGGCGGCGCTCAGGCCGGCGGCTCGGACGCTCCTCGCCCCCAGAGCCCGCTGCACTACGCCACCCGGGAGGACCGCCAGGCGACCGCCACCCAGGCCGTACGGGACGCCGAGGGCCCCGCCCTCGTCGTCACCTCCAACCCCCGGCTCTGGCAGGACACCAAGGACGCCCGCGCCAAACTGGGCCCCACGCACCTCTACGACCCCACGCACCTGTGCGACACCCCGTCCCGCCTCCACTGGTCCCCCACCAGCGGCTGCGAGGACAACCGCACCGCCAAGGAGAGAGCCGCCGCGCTCCTCACCCCGGTCCGCCCGACGTCCCGCCTCGACCAGGCCGTCAGCGACACCGCGGAAACCCTGCTGCGCAGCTATCTGCACGCCGCCGCCGTCGACGGCCGCACCGTCCGCCACGTCCACCGCTGGTCCCAGGGCATCCAGATCCAGGACGCCGTCCGCATCCTCCGTACGAGCCCCAAGGCCGCCGCCGGCTCCGCGGGTGAACTGGAAGCCGCGCTCACCGGCCACCCCGACCGCCGCGACATGGCTCAGGAACTCCTCACCCGCGCTCTGTCCGCCCTGTCCACGGTCAACATCCGCGAGGCATGCACCCCGAACCGAAATGATGCCCTCGCCTTGGATTCCTTCGTCCACGAAGCGGGCACGCTTTATGTGGTGGGTGAATCCATCGAGGACCCCAGGACCGACCCGGGTGCGATGCCCCTCCTGACGGCCCTCGTCTCGAGCGTGGTCGAGCACGGCCGGCGCATGGCCGAACGGTCATCCTCCGGTCGGCTCGACCCACCATTCACCCTCGTCCTGGACGACGTCGCCGCCGTGGCCCCCCTGCCCCAGCTCCCCGAGCTGCTCGCCGGCGGAGCCGACCGGGGCCTGCCGACCCTGGCCCTGCTCCGCTCCCGCGAACAGGCCCGCTCCCGCTGGCCGCACGACGAACTGCCGGTGTGATCCGGTGGGGTACGCCCGTCAGCCCCGCTCGATCACGAACTCCAGCTCCGACTGACCGGGCGCGTCCGCCAAGGGGACGGTCAGCCCGGTCGGCACGAAGCCCACCTTGCGGTAGAAAGCCTGAGCCCGCCGGTTCTCCTCGTGCACGATGAGCCGCACCCGCTTCAGCCCGATCCCCCAGGCCCACTCCAGGGCGGCGTCGAACAGCTCCTTGGTCAGCCCTGACCCACGGTGCTCCGGCCGCACGTAGACGCCCACGACGTGCCCCTGACGGCGCTCCACCGGGAAGCCCGCCCAGTCCGTCGTCCCGGGCTCCTCGACCAGTACGGTGGCCGACCCGACCCACCGCCCGTCCGCCACCTCGGCGACGAACTGCCGCGCCCCCTCGGCCCCTTCGCCGGCACCGGCCGCCCGCCCCTCCCAGAACGAGTCGGGTCGCTCCACCGCCTGCTCATAGGTCTCGAGAAAGGCCAGATGGGCCAGGGGATCCCGCAACGAGGCAAGCCGCAACTCCTTCACGGCCCGCCACTCCTCGGCGCGAACGGGTCTGATCACGTAGTCCATGCAGGCAATGTACGGCAAACGCAAAAAGGGCCCACGCCATATGGCGTGGGCCCTTTTTCAAGAATTGTTCGGCGGCGTCCTACTCTCCCACAGGGTCCCCCCTGCAGTACCATCGGCGCTGTAAGGCTTAGCTTCCGGGTTCGGAATGTAACC
>NZ_JBIBXG010000021.1:0-74041 GCF_043082085.1 Streptomyces sp. NPDC014801
CTGATCGCCTCGCAGGGCGACGTGGTACGCCGCCACGCCCTCATCGCCGCCGGCTGGCCGCACGGAGCGCAGGTCAGCGACAACACCCTCGACTCCTATGTGCGCAGGCTGCGGGCCAAGCTCGGTTCGCTGGGTGTGGCCGAGCACCTGGCGACCGTCCGCGGCGTGGGCTACCGATGGCAGTGACGGGATTCCGTAAGCGGGTCGTCGCGCTCACTGTGCTGATCGCCACCGCCGTGGTCGCGATCCTGGTCGTCGTCTCGCACGTGCTGCTGAGCCGGGTGACGGACACCGACGCGCACGAACTGGCGCGTACACGCGCCGAGGCGGTCGCGGCGAACGTCACCGCCAAAGGCGGCCGTGTCGTACTGACGGAGAGCGGCAGCGAGGCGCTGGACGAGGTCGCCTGGGTGTATGCCGACGGCCGGCTGATCGACGGGAACGTGCCGCCGAACGTGGTCGATCGCGTCGAGGAGCTGGCGGACTCGGGGCGATCACAGACCGCGTCGGTCGGCGATTACCTCCTGTACGCGCGGAAGGTCCCGATCCACGGCCACCACGCCATGGTGATCGCCCGGGTGGACCTCACGCCCTACGAGACATCCGAGCGGCGCAGCCTGACCTTGTCCCTGATACTGGGCGGCCTCACGATCCTCTTCGCCGGCGGTGTCGCACACCTCGTGCTGCGCCGCGCGCTGCGGGTCGTGCACGAGATGGCCGCCCTCGCCGACGACTGGGGCCGGCACGAACCCGGGCGCCGCTTCAACCTCGGCGACCCCCGCGACGAGTTCGGGGAACTGGGGCGGACCCTGGACCACCTCCTGGAGCGCGTCGAGACCGCGCTGGCGGACGAGCGCCGGCTCACCGACGAGATCGCCCACGAGCTGCGGACACCGCTCACGGTCCTGCGGGCCGAGGCGCAGCTGGCGCAGCTGTCCGGCGAACCGGTTCCGACGGAAGCGGTGCTGAGCGAGGCCGACCGCCTCGATGCGGCGATCACGACGCTTCTGCGTGCCGCGCGCGCACGGACGGACAAGGGGACCCGGTGTGATCTGCGGTCCGCCGCGCGGCAGGCGATCGCCGGCCGCGCGGTCGAGGTCGCCTTCCCCGAGAAGATGGAGGTCGCCGTGGCGGCCGACGTCGCCGTGGCGCTGCTGTCACCCCTGCTGGACAACGGCCTGCGGCATGCGAAGTCCCGAGTGTGGATCACCGCCCGCCTCCAGGGCAAGGCCATCGTGGTCGACGTCCTGGACGACGGCCCCGGATTCCATGCCGACGACGTCGAGCAGGTCTTCGAGGCGGGGGTGACCGGCGGCGGCGGGTACGGGCTGGGGCTGCCCGTGGTCCGGCGCATCGCCGCCTCGGCCGGTGTGGGGGTCCGCGCGATCGCAGACGGCCGCGGTCATGTCGAAGTGACACTCCCGGCCGCGCGGGCGACCGCGTAGTCAGGTTATGTGCAGCTTCCCCGCGTAAACCTCCCCGCATGACAACGACAACGGAAGCACGCACCCGCAGCGGGCGCCTCATGCTCAACAAGGTTCCCGAAGTCACCGTCTGGTTCTGGGTGATCAAGGTCCTGTGCACCACCGTCGGGGAGAGCTTCGCCGACTGGATCAACATGAAGCTGGGCGTCGGCCTGGTGAACACGGCCTGGATCTTCACCGCGGTGTTCGTGCTGGTCCTGGCGGTCCAGCTGCGGCTGAAGCGCTACGTTCCGTTTCCCTACTGGCTGACCGTGGTCGTCGTCAGCGTCACGGGCACCCTGTACACCGACATCCTGACCGACCAGCTGAACGTTCCGCTGTGGATCAGTTCCGCGGTCTTCTCGGTGCTGCTCGCGGTGGTCTTCGGCGTGTGGTGGGCGTGTGAGCGCACGCTGTCGATCCACTCGGTCACGACGCTTCCGCGGGAGTCGTTCTACTGGCTCGCCGTTCTCGTCACCTTCGCGCTCGGCACCGCGACCGGCGACTGGACCCTCGAGCTCACCGGCTGGAGCCCGGGCGTCTCGGTCCTGCTGCCGCTCGGCCTCATCGCGGCGATCACGCTGCTGTGGAAGTTCGGCGCCAGCCCGGTACTCTCCTTCTGGCTCGCCTACATCCTGACCCGCCCGCTCGGCGCGAACATCGGCGACTGGCTCGCCTCCCCCAAGGTCGCCCAGAACCCGGGCGACCCGACCGGTCTCGACCTGGGCACGTTCACCACCAGCCTGATCTTCCTCGGTCTGATTCTGGCGACGGTGGTCTACCTGACAGTGACGCGCTCGGACGTGACCGAGACTCACGAGGCGACCCACGCCGCAGCGGTCACCGGCAACCCGCGCAAGGAGCGCACCGCGCTGGCCGGCTTCGGACTGCTCGCCGTCGCCACCGCGGGCCTGCTGGCCTGGGCCCACGGCCAGCCGCACGCCGGCCCGGCGCCGGAGGAGGACAACACCTCCGCCGTCCAGATGGATCCCGGCCAGGCGGTGAAGAAGTTCCCGCCCGCGAAGGTCGCCGCACTGAAGACCCTCGTGTCCACCTCACTCAAGGACGCACGCTCGGGGAACACAGCCGCGGCGCACGCTGCCGCCCAGAAGCTGCGTGACCTGTGGGACGCCGACCAGGCATCGCTGCAACCGCTGGACCAGACCGGCTGGACCTTCATCGACGCCCAGATGGACAAGGTGCTGGGGACCTTCGGCATCGATCACGCGAATCCGCCGATGCCGCCCGCGCAGCAGGAGAAGGAACTGAACACCCTCCTGACGGACATGGGCTGACACTGCCCGGCCGCGCGGCAGGCGGGGCAGATGACCTGGGCATGGGACCCATAGCGCACGGTGAGTCCCTGGCAGGGCGCGCAGTCGCCGACTTGGCTCGGTCGGCAGCCGAGGATCAGCGCCGCGGTGGCCCGGTCCGTACCAGTGGCAACAGCGGCCCGCGGGATGAACGGGTACCGCGCGCTTCTGCTGGCTGATGGCCTCCGCGTCGGGTCTGCACGCCTTGTGACTGCAGGGCGTTGGCCTTCGGCGCGAGGCATGTTCGCCCGGCTTCCCCGCCGAAAGGGAAGCCAGGCGCTGGCGCAGGCTATCTGGGCGTGCCAAAGGGCGGCTGGCAGTGTGCTGAGATCGGCTCGCCCGGCTCGTTCATCCCGCCGGCCGCTGCTGTGGGGTGAGCGCCGCAGCGGCCGGGGATCATCACACCTCTCGATTCGCTCTCGATCGCAGAACCAGGTCATTCCAGTTTATTCCGCCCATATGAGAGTGCCACCCCCTGCACCATGGCTGCGCGTAGCCCTGTGGGCTGTACCCGCCACTCGGACGCTGCCCTAAAAGAGGCACGTCAGGCGGGTGAGGGAAAGCATGGGCGGCATGGAGCCTCGGCTGCGCTGTGACGACGCGCTGCTCATCCTCGGGGGCGAGGAGATCGCCGTGGAGGTTGATCTCGGGCTCGTCCTGCCGGGCCGCGGCTTCTGGGGCGGTGTCCTGCGCCGGATCCCTGCCAGCCTGGCCGCCGAGGTGCAGACGGCCGACGAAGTGCGCCTGCGCCTGTCCAATGGCCAAGAGCGCCGTATCCGCCCCCTGACAGGCCGCGGCGACAGCTTGTCCGCAGTGTTTCTGGGGGAGGGGGGCTGTGCCGTTTTGATGCACAGGCGCCCGGCGTCGCTGTGACGACGTGAGGGTCCCGCTGGCCGCCGCCGTCGGGGACCGCCGTCGACGACGGCCGGGGATCTTCACACCACCCGGTTCATCCATGACAGAACGGGTGATTCCATTTTATTGCGGGCGTGGGGGAGTGCCAGCAGCGAACAGGCGGGGCGCTGAGGGTGCGGGCCCCGGGAAAGATCGGCCATGACAGCTCCGGGGCCCGCTGGTGTGGAGTTGCCCGTTCAACGATGCGGCGCTGCAAGAGGTCACACCCTGAGGGTGAGGACACATGCAGCCGGTCTTTGGAAAGCTCGCCGTCATGGATTCGCGGCCGGTGAGCGTCGAGCCGCCCAACGGTCAGGGCGGCCGCCTGGTGCGCATTGACGGTGCGCCCGTCGGTCAGGCCTACGGCCTGTGGGACCTGGTCGTCTTCCTCCACCGCGCCGGACTGAGCGACGGCCTCGCGAACGAGGACGAGATCGCAGCGTCCGACCAGGTCGAGTGGCTCGGCTTCGGCCCCGAGCGATGGGAGCCCTGACCCGCGCCTGCTGACCCCCTGAAGGCCGGCCCAACCCGGCCTGGAGCGTGACCATGCCCCCGCACCGAGGGTGCGGGGGCATGGTCATACGCGCGGACGGTTACGCGCGGCGGACTGGTGAAGAGGCAGTGTTCCACCCCTGCACTATTCGAGGCCGGAAGCGAGTGCTGAGAGTCTCGTCCTCTGCGGTCGCAGGGGACGGGCACCGTCCTGCCGGGCAGCCGTTACCGGGTGCCCGGCAGGGTCTGGTCAGTTCTCGGCCTTGATCTTCTTCATGGTGAGGTGGGACTCCAGGCGCAGGACGGCGGGGTGGCCGGTGAGCTTGTCCATGAGGAAGGACTCGTAGGCGGCGTTGTCGGCGACCGCGACGCGGATGAAGTAGTGCGGGCTTCCGTACATCCGGCGTAGCTCGACGACCTCGTCGTGGGCCGCGATCGTGGCCTCGAACTCCTCGATCGTCTTGCGGGTCTGGGCGTAGATCTCGACGTTGACGAGGACTTCCATGCCCCGGCCGGTCACCTCGGGGTCGATGACGGCCCGGTAGCCGGTGATGACGCCTGCGTCCTCCAGCCGCTTGACCCGCCGCAGGCACGGTGGCGGTGTCAGGCCCACTCGCCGAGCGAGTTCGACGTTGGTCAGCCGACCGTCCTGCCGCAGGTGAAACAGAATGTCTCTGTCGATCGCATCCAGAGGTACTTCATTGCTCACGCGAGCATTCTACGGGCCTGATCGGCAACCATATGAGGCGCATTTCTTCCTAGCATTGCGGCATGGGAACACATCCGGTCGGGGTCGCCGACCCTCTTCGGCCTGCCCGCGCACCGCACCGGCCGCGGTCCGAAGTCCTGGCCGCCTTGAAGGACTCCGCCTCGGTCGGCCTGGGCCTGTTCCCGATGGGACTGGCCTTCGGCATGCTGGCCACCCACTCCGGACTGCCCCGGTGGACCGCACCCCTCTTCTCCGCCGTGATGTACACCGGCACGCTGGAGTTCCTGCTCATCCCCATGGTCATCGCGAACGCCCCGCTGCTCACGGTCGCCCTGACGACGCTGCTGGTCAACGGCCGGCACGCGTTCTACGCGCTGTCCTTCCCCCTGCACCGCGTCAACGGCCGCCTCGCCAGGCTCTACAGCACCTTCGCGCTGAGCGACGAGGCGTACGCCATGACCACCGGCGGTCAAGCCGGCACCTGGTCCAGCAGGCGCATGGTGTCCTTCCAGGCGTTCAACCACCTCTACTGCGTCATCGGCGCCCTCGCCGGTTCCCTGCTCGGCTCGCTGATCCCGCCGCGCATCACCGGCCTGGACTTCGCCATGACCGCCCTGCTGGCCGTCCTGGCCCTGGACGCCATCCGCGACCGCCGCCACGACCTGCCCACCCCGGCCCTCGCCCTGCTGGCCGCCCTCATCGCCCGCCTGCTCGCACCCCAGCAGATGCTGCTGTGCGCCTTCGGCCTGTTCACCGGCGGCCTTCTCCTGCGCCACTTCACCACCCGCACCAGGACCAGCCATGCCTGACACCCGCTACCTGCTCGCCGTCGCCGCCGTCTGCTGCGCGATCACCTGGGGACTGCGGGCCCTGCCTTTCACCGCCCTGACCCCACTGCGCTCCAACAAGGCTGTGCAGTACCTCAGCACCCGCATGCCCGCCGGCGTCATGGTCATCCTCAGCCTCTACACCCTGCGCACCCTGCCCTTCACCGAGGCCCGGGCCGTCGCACCCCTGGCGGGCCTGACGGTCACCGTCGCCCTGCACCTGTGGCGCCGCAACGCCCTGCTCAGCGTCTTCGCCGGCACCGCGGTCTGCGTCGCCCTCTCCAGCACCCTCTTCGTCCCCTGACCGGCCCCCGGACCCGCTCGCCACGATGGCCAGCCCTTCCGGGACACAACAACCGCGACTCCACCCAGAATGAGGAGCGATTTCCCGTGCAGAACATGGCGGTCAAGGTCGTGGTGACACCCCTGCTCATAGGCGGTGCCAGCCTCGCCGGGCGCCGCTTCGGCCACCAGATCGGCGGCTGGCTCGTCGCCCTGCCCCTGACCTCCGGGCCCGTCGCGTTCTTCCTCGCCACCGACCACGGCACCACCTTCGCCGGCCACGCCGCCACCGGCATGCTCGCCGGCACCATCTCCCAGCTCGCCTTCGCCCTCGCCTACCGCGTCCTCGCCCCCCGCGGCATCCCTCGCGCGTTCACCACCGGCTGCGTCGCCTTCGCCGCGGCCACCACCGCCCTGGCCTTCCTGAACTGGCCCGCCGTCCCCACGTTCCTGCTCGTCGCAGCCGCCCTCGCCGCCAGCATCGTCCTCATCCCGCGCACCGGCCCCACCACCGATCCCGCCGAAGCCACGAACCCTCCGGGCTGGGACATCCCGCTGCGCATGACCGTGGCCACCCGTCATGGGCATCATCGCCCTCGCCCCGCTCATCGGCCCCCACCTGGCCGGACTGCTCTCTCCGTTCCCCGTCTTCGGCGTCGTCATGGCCGTCTTCACCCACCACGCCCACGGCCCCGGAGCCGCCGCAGCCGTCCTCGACGGACTCGTCATGGGACTCGCCGCACCCACCGTCTTCTTCCTCACCCTCGCCATCACCCTCCCCCCGCTCGGCCTGCCCGCCTTCGCCGTCGCATCCCTCGCCGCCCTGGCCACTCAGGCCGCAACCATGTTCGCCATCCCCCACGACGTCGGCACCGCCACCCGTTAAACAGCACGACATCCGCAGACGCGATCACCAGCCAGTCGTCGCTGCTGAAGACGTCGAGCCCACTCACGATTGAGACGACGTCAGGTGCCCGGTTGCGTGATTGCGCGAGCGGCGAGGTAGTCCGCCCAGCTGTCCTGTGCGAAGCGGGCCCACCTGTGCGCAGCGTCAGGGTGAATGCCGAAGAGGTCGCTCGCAATGATCGGGGGCAGGCCGGCGACCGCTTCGATCACGGAGGTGTTGCGTCCGCGTCAGCAGCAGGAGCGATGAGACCGGCGAGCGCCCCCGCCGCGACAGCAGCTGTCATCAGTCGTGTCATAACTGCTCCCCCACCTACGGGGACAGGGCACGGACGATCACCCGCAAGGGGTGCAGCACCTGGCAGCCACGCAAAAGGCCGGCGCCCTCAGTCCGCCGAAGCGGGTGGCACGGGCGCCGGCCAACCGAAACCCAGCCGAAGCAGGGAGTCACCACCCAGTGTACGGGGTGCGGCGCCCCCTTACCGCCCCCAAAGCGCATGCCACGGCCACAAGCCACCCTGCGGTGAGGCGCGGCGAAATTTGGACCCTCCCCGACGGCTGCGACGTTGCTGATCGTCTCCCTGAGCGGCCTCGAAGAGGCCTACGGCGCGGTACTCGCGATCGTCCTGCACCCCTCAGGCCGTTACCCCGATACAGCCATGTCCGTCGTGGTGGGTGATCCCGTCCCGGCGACCGCCGTCGCCGTCAACCTCCAGCAGCTGCGCAGCACGCGCTTCGAGGGCGCGACCTGCCGCGGCCCGGTCCCCGCCGAGACCATGGCCCGTGTCGACCAGGCGCTGCGCGCCGTCCTTGACCTGTAGTCGCAGACCGGTTTAGGCCGGCCGGCGAGTGCCTGCAGACCTGGACGACGTATTCGACTGCCCGTCATGCTGATCGGATGTTGCGAGGTGGATGGCGACCGTGGCGGAAGCGCCGACCCGTGCAGGAGCAGGGGGTGGCCGCGCGGATGAAAGAGTTCTACGACTCGCTCACGAAGCAGGAGAGGGCGTCCCTGCAAGAAGTCGCACGCAAGTATGGCCGTGAGCTCTATGGCCGCTACGAGACACTCCTGAGCGAGAAGGCCACTTCGACCTCCCCCTACTACGTAGGCCTGTCCTCTGAGATGGGAAGCTTCACGCATGTCACCAAGCGGGTCGTTCTGGTCACAGACACGATGCTGCTGTCCGATCACGGCGTGGGAGCAGTCCACGAAGTCGGGTACAGCCGTCGAGTGACCGGAACAGCGACGCTACCCCCGCACGGGGCGGGGGAGCCCGGCATGCAAATCTCCCACTACGAGGATTACCGCTACGGGATGGTGACGAAGGATCTCGCCGAGTTAGGGCAGTGGCTCCTCGACGCCGAACCTCTGCTGCGCAGTGGTCTCGTCTGGTACGGGCCGGTCTTCGTACGAGGGGAGACCGGAGACGGTACGACCGTGTTCGGTGAGCACAGCCCGGCCGGCCCGTTGCCTTCATTCCAGAGCAGTTCGATCGACTACCTCGTGAGACACGGGCGAGCTGTGGATCTGTCGAGAGCCAAGCCCCTCGCCAGCCGGGTGGTCCGGCCGATCCTGGAGATCGACCTGCCCTTCATCGACGGGCTCAACCTGAGCGACTTCGCTCAGGTCACCAGCGAGGAGTTCGACTCCTACCGCCAGTACCGCGACTTCATGCGCTCCCGGCTCCTCGAACTCGACGACGCGCTGGAAGCGGTCGACTCCCAGGTGGCCGTGGAACGCGTCGCGCTCTCCATTCGAGAAGAAGTGAACGCGGCCACCGCGGAGATGAGGAAGACGACCCGGTCCGAGGCCCTGAGCCGCTCCGGTGCCGTGCTGGGCACCACAAGCGCCATCCTGGCTGCCGTCCGCCCCGAGGCGCTCCAAGGAGCGCTCGCGACCAGCGCAACCCTTGCGGCTGGAGCAACTGGCCTGTGGCCTACGATCCAGGCATTCGCAGAAGGCAGGACGAAAAACACTCAGGGCAAGTGGCACTACGTCTGGGTCCTGCAGAGGAGAGCTGCTCGCTGACCGCTGAGTCCTGCCGAGCTGTTCTTCGCAGTGCTGGCCGCAAGGGCACCGGCCGTTTCAGGGCCACCCGGTCGGCTGTGAAGCCGGAATGGCCTGACCGGTACTCGGGCGCAGGGCGGCGAAATGGCTGGCGCCCTTAGGGCCTGTCCGATGGGTCGTATGAGCTGATCAGCGCCGTGGCCTAGTGTTCGTTGAACGAAGGGGGCCGCATGTCACGCGATAGAGCCGTAGCAGAGGCGGGGATGAGGGGGATCACGTTTCCTGCCTGGCACGGAGAGCACTACGTGACCCTGGCTGAGGTGCTGGTTCGGCTCGGCAGCTTCGGCCTGGACCTGACGTGGCGCATTGAGTTCGGCGAGATCGTCGATCCTCGCTGTGTCGAGATGGAGAGACGGTCCGCCGACGCCGGCATGGACACGTTGACGCTGTTGTCGTTGACGACCCCCTTCCTCCAGTTGATCGACGCCGTAGCACGTGGGTTCGCCGGGGACGAGCTGGTGCTCGTCCTGACCGAGTTCGACAGCTCCTCGTGGGATGTCAGGGCTGTCGACGAGCGCGTACTCACCGAACTTCGCCAGCACTACCCGGGTGCCGAGGATCTCTGAACAGGGCATTTCACTCCGGACGCAGCCATATGCGGATCGCCGCGACGGTGACCGTTCCGTGGAAGACGTACGCCCGTTTGTCGAAGCGCGTGGCGACGGCCCGGAAGTTCTTGAGCCGGTTGATGGTCCGCTCGACTTCGTTGCGGCGGCGGTAGATCGCCTTGTCGAACCCTGTGGGTCGACCGCCTTGGCTGCCGCGGCGCCGACGGTTGGCCCGCTGGTCTCTCGGCTCGGGGATCGTGTGCTTGATCTGACGTCTGCGCAGGTGACGCCGGTTGCGGCGTGACGAGTACGCCTTATCCCCTCCAACATGGTCAGGCCGGGTGCGCGGTCGTCCACCAGCCTGCCGGGGCACGCGGATCTCTTCCAGGACGGGAATCATCTGCGGTGTATCCCCCCACTGGCCGGGCGTGATGACAAACCCGAGCGGGCGACACCCGCCTTCCCCGGCAAGGTGGATCTTGCTTGTGAGCCCACCTCGCGAGCGTCCCAGGGCCTCATCGGGACGGTGACGTGCCGGGCTCCTGCGCCGACCCGGGTTCTTCGGGGCACGGGTGGAGGCGCCGGCCGCATGCTGATGAGCGCGGCATGTCGTGGAATCGACACTGACCATGCTCCAGTCGATCCGGCCCTCGGCATCGGCGTCGGCCTGGACGGCCCGCAGGATTCTCTCCCACGTGCCGTCCGCCGACCACCTGCGATGACGGTCGTGGACCGTCTTCCAACTACCGAAGCAGGGAGGCAGGTCCCGCCAGGGGAGGCCGGTCCGCTGCCGGAAGAGAATCCCGCTACCTCGCAGCCATCACCCTCGCCAGCACACTCCTCTGGCTGAGACGTGATCGACAAGACGCTGCCTAGGGGCACCGTCCATGCTCACGACGCTACGGCGCCGCCGCCCCCAGCGCCCGGGGACACCGGCCGGACAGCGGGCCGCGCCCGCCTGGCGGGCGGACGCGGCAGTCCGCCGCCCTGCTGGGCGTCGCGGGAGGGGGCCAGCGCGCTGCGGTGCGCGATGCGCAGACCCTGTTGCGGCCACTGATACGCGCGGGTGCCCTTCGAGCCGGATCCCTCAGCATCCACCAGCACCTGGTAGACGACGCGGCCGTCGGACCAGACCTGCCTGGTCCCTACCTCGGCCCGCCGCCAGCGCCCCGCCGACATCACCCACAGGGCTGGCGGATCTGTCGGATGCCAGGTCCACACGATGGGCTCGCGCCCGTCCTCCGGGCGCCACGGCCGAGCCGGCACCGCATCCGGAACCGCGCCGCTCATCAGCGTGAGCCGCACAGGATCAGGACGATGAGCAGTAAGAACGTGGCCGAGCAGGAGGCTGTCGAGTCGGCAGCGGCTGTGCCGGCGACGGCCGTGGATGACCAGCTGATCGACGAGCTGGTGAGCAGGGCCCAGGCCGAGGGTCTGCAACTGACCGGTGTGGGCTGCTGCAGCAGCTGACCAAGCGGCTGCTGGAGTCCGCTCTTGAGGGCGAGATCACCGAGCACCTCGGCTATGACAAGCACGATCCGGCGGGCAAAGACGGTGGCAACTCCCGCAACGGCAAACGCTCCAAGACCGTGCTGACCGATGTGGGGCGTTGTGGGTGCTGTTTCGGCGTGTGGTGCCGCCTACTGAGGTCAAGCGTCCGCAGGGCGTGGGCCGGTCGTCGGGCAGGTGACCGTGAAGCTCTGGCCGCGATCATCTTCGTGGCGACGTCGGGCTGCACTTGGCGGCAGCTGCCGCCGGTGTTCGGACCGGCCTGGCCCACGGTCTACTGGTGCTTCGCCCAGTGGAGCCGGGGCCGGGTCTGGGCCCGGTTGTATCGGGTCGTGCTCGATGAACTCGGTGCCCGACGTGAGCTTGACTGGTCGCGGTGCGCGATCGACTCGGTCAGCGTCAGGGCTGCAAAAGGGGGCCTTTGACGGGACCGAATCCGACCGATCGCGGCAAGCTGGGATCGAAGAACCACCTGATCACCGATCGCAACGGGCTGCCGTTGTCTCTGGGTATCTCCGGTGCGAACATGCACGACAGTCTGGCCTGGAGCCGCTCGTGCGCGGGATCCCGCCCATCCGCTCCCGCTGCGGCCCGCGCCGTCGGCGCCCGACGACAAGGGCTACGACTACGACCACTGAGTCGATGGCTTCGCAGCCGTGAGATCTGTCACTGCATCGCCCGCAAAGGCGTCGAGTCCTCACAGCGGCTCGGCCGTCACCGGTGGGTGGTAGAGCGGACCGTGTCCTGGCTGGCTGGCCGGATGCTGACCGCGGAGAGGATCTGGGGCTCTCTGACCTCGTCGTTTCGCTATAACTGGCGGCAGGGGTCGTGATAGCGTTCAAGTAGTACAAATGACTGAGTCAATTCCGGGAGGGTTGGATGGCGCACGTGTCGGCTGATGCTCGGCGGGAACAGCTGATCGAGGCGGCTGTGCGGGTGATCGCTCGCGAGGGTGCCGACAGGGCCACCACCCGGAAGATCGCCGAGGAGGCGAGGGCGCCTCTCGCTTCCCTCCACTACTGCTTCCAGAACAAGGAAAACCTCCTGCTCGCCGTCTTCACGCAACTCTCCGGAGAGATGCCAGTCGAGGCCGATCCGCCCGAGGACGAGAACGTGAGCCTGGGGCAGGTCATGGAGCGGCGCATGACGCGCGCCATGCAGTGGACGGTGGAGAACCCCCTCCGCGTGCGGGCCATGATCGAGGTCACCCTGTGGGCCGAGCGCAACGACCCTGAGCTTTCCGTCACCTTCTACGAGGGCTTCTTCAAGTCGTCGGAGGCGGACCTGCGCTCGTCCGGGACGGCGCTCCCGGACGAGGAGCTGCAGTCGCTGGTGAGGGTCGGGATGTCCATCGTCGACGGCCTCTCGCTGCAGTTGCTCACGAACGGGGACAAGGAGCGCGCGCTGCGCGACACGGCGACCGCCTGCGCGATGCTGAAGGCCTTCCTGGACGAGAGCGAGCGCAACACCGTCTGACCGCGCGGCGTTGTCGGACGCCGGAGCGGTTGCGGAAACACCGTCGCCAAGAGCGCATCTGTCCTTCGGGCACAGCCTTAATCCAGCTGTATGCAGGAGAGTTGGCCGTCGGCGTACTGGCGGCGGAGGACCTTCTTGTCGATTTTCCCCACGCTGGTCCTGGGGATCTCGGCGACGACGGCCCAGCGTTCCGGGAGCTGCCACTTGGCCCAGTTCCCGGCCAGGTGTTCCCTCAGCGCCGCGGCGTCGGCCGGCTCACCGTCCCTCAACACGATGGCCGCGCAGGGTCGTTCGTCCCAGCGCTCGTCGGGTACGCCGAAGACGGCCGCCTCGGCGACGGCGGGGTGCGCCATGATGTCGTTCTCCATGTCGATGGAGGAGATCCATTCGCCACCGGACTTGATCACGTCCTTCGCGCGGTCGACGAGGGTGAGGAACCCGTCGGGGCTGATCCGGCCGACGTCACCGGTACGCAGCCATCCGTCGTCGAACGATTCGGCTTCGACCGGCTCGTCGCTCGGGCTGTAGTAAGACCCCGTGATCCAGGGGCCTTTCACCTCCAGTTCACCGATCGACTTCCCGTCGTGGGGTACGGGAGCGCCGTCGTCGCCCTTGAGGCGGAACTCCATCAGCGGCGCGAACCTGCCTTGGCTCATCCTGTAGCGCCACAGGTCATCACCGGTCGCACCGGCGGGCGGGTGGGCGACTGTGCCCACGGACGACGTCTCGGTCATCCCCCAGGCGTGGACGACCCTGATCCGGTGCTTTTCTTCGAAGGTTTTCATCAGCGTGGGCGGCAGGGCCGATCCGCCCACGACGACCTCACGGAGGTGGGTGATGTCCTGCGGGTGGGTGGCGAGCCTGGCGGCAAGCCCCGTCCAGACGGTCGGTACGGCGGCGGCGTGGGTCGGCCGCTCCGCCTCCATCATGGCAAGCAGCGGCTCGGGCTGCAGAAAGCGGTCGGGCATGAGGAGCGACGCCCCGGAGAGCATGGACGCGAACGGCAGACTCCACGCGTTGATATGGAACATCGGCACGATCGCCAGGCATCTGTCGCGTGTCGACAGCCCCATCGCGGCCGGAGTGGTCACGTGCATCGCGTGCAGGAAGAGCGAACGGTGGGAGTACACCACGCCTTTGGGGTCGCCGGTCGTGCCCGAGGTGTAGCACATCGCCGCAGCCGAGCGTTCGTCGAGCACAGGGAAGTCGTACACGTCGGGCCGGGCCTCGAGGAGCGCCTCGTAGCTGTGCACCTCGACCCCGCGGGGCGCACGGAGGCCGGCCGCTTCACCGTTCACGACTATCACGTGGCGCACGGTGCGGAGCCGGGGGAGAGCTTCCTCGAGAGCGGACGTGAGCGATCCGTCCACGAACACCACGCGGTCCTCGGCGTGGTTGGCGACGAACACGAGCTGCTCGAGGGAGAGGCGGATGTTCAGGGCGTGCAGGACCGCGCCCATGGCGGGGACCGTGACGTAGGCCTCCATGTGCTCGGTGTTGTTCCACATGAACGTGGCCACCCGGTCGGAAGCGTTGACCCCGAGGCCGCGTAGGGCATTCGCCAACCGCGCCGCGCGTGCGCCGAGTTCACCGAACGTGCGGCGACGTGCCGCCGATCCCGTCCAGGTCGTGACGGTGGCGTCGGCGTGTACGGAGGCCGCGTGTCGCAGCAGTTTGGCGAGTGACAGCGGCCCGTCCTGCATCGTGCTCAGCATTCCTTGCTCCTTGGCTGGGGGCGCCGGGTCGGCGACGAGAGGTGCGCAGCAGCTGGGCCTGCCCGGCCACGGATGAAGAGGAGGAAGAGATCGACGCGGCCGGGGTTGACGCTGGCCCAAATGTGAGCGAATGATTTGGACAACAGATCTAGTCATGTGACTCTACTCAACTTTGCGAGGCCGTCGCAATGCCCTGACGAAGGGCGGCCGGGGTGCCCGGCCATGTGCTGCGGAGCAGGCCCGACGTGCTGAAACGCATTGTGTGATCAAGGTTGGAAGTGACTTGTGGACCGAACCATCGAGCACGTCGACGTAGTGATCGTCGGCGCCGGCCTCTCAGGTATCGCGGCAGCGGTCGAGCTGAAGGCGCAGCACCCCGGCCGATCGTTCGTGATGCTCGAGGCGCGCGCCGACATCGGGGGCACGTGGGACCTGTTCCGGTACCCCGGGATCCGGTCCGACAGCGACATGTTCACGTTGGGGTACGGCTTCAAGCCGTGGACCGCCGAGAAGTCGATCGCCTCCGGCGAGGCCATCCTCGACTACCTGAACGAGGCCGCCGACGAAAACGGCCTGAGGCCGCACATCCGCCTCGAACACCGGGTCCTCGGCGCCGACTGGTCGCATGACGACCGCTCCTGGACCCTGGAGATCGCAGGCCCCACCGGTCGTACGTCCGTGGCCTGCTCGTACCTCTACATGGCTGCGGGCTACTACGATCACGACCGCGGCCATATGCCGGAGTTCCCAGGCCAGGAGGCATTCCGTGGACTGATCGTCCATCCGCAGAAGTGGCCGGCCGAACTGGACTGCACCGGAAAGCGCGTCGTCGTCATCGGATCCGGCGCCACCGCGATCACACTCGTTCCGGCCCTTGCGCGGGCCGCTTCGAAGGTCACGATGGTGCAGCGGTCGCCTTCCTACGTGGCCATCGACTCCGATGTCGACGAGCAGGCCAACCGGCTGCGCGCGGACGTGGGAAGCCAGGAGGCGTTCCGACGGATCCGCCTGCGCAACCTCCAGGACCAGCAGGCGAGGTACCAGTTCGCCCGCATGAACCCCGAGGCCTTCAAGAAGCCCCTCTTCGACGACATAGAGCAGATCGTCGGCCGCGGCTGCCGTGAGAGGCACTTCACCCCTGCCTACGAGCCCTGGGACCAGCGCCTGTGCCTGGTGCCCAACGGGGACCTCTTCCACGCCATCCGGGACGGCAGGGCGGACGTGGTGACGGGGCACATCGAGACCTTCACCGAGGACGGCCTTCGCATGACCTCCGGCGAGGAGGTGCAGGCCGACGTGATCGTGACCGCGACCGGCCTGCAACTCGTCACCCTGGGGAAGATCCGGTTCAGCATCGGCGGCGAGCCGATCGACTTCTCGAAGACCTTCACGTACAAAGGGGTCGCGTTCGGCGGGGTCCCGAACCTCCTGATGGCCTTCGGTTACCTCAACTCTTCCTGGACGCTCCGCCTCGAGCTGGTCAACCGGTTCTGGAGCTCGTTGCTCAGCAGGATGGACGAGCTGGGTGCCACGGTCGTCACGCCGGTTCTGCGCGACGAGGACCAGGGCATGATGAGGGAGCCCTGGCTCAAGGACGTCTCCTCGGGCTACCTCGTACGCCACATGGACGAGATGCCGGCCCAGGGCGACCGCGAGCCGTGGGTCAATCCCCAGGTCCATGAGCAATTGGAGAACCTCCTGAGCGCCCCTTTCGAGGACGGTGTTCTGCGCTTCGCATAGCTCCACGGACGGCCAGTTTCCATGCGGCCATGTGGTTGACACCCACGCTTTACCGGCACTACCTTCAGGTCAAATGACTCAGTCGGTTGAGCCGGTCATTTGGGCGTGATTTCGTGAACGGCGCCGGCCCTCGTGTCCGGCCGTCAATGATTGAGGTGAGTGCCCGTGAATGGCGCTGTGAGAATCGAGACCGAGACGGATCCGACTCCGCTCGTCCTCTCGCTGGCGAGGGTTCTTCGCGAGAGTGCGGAAATTTCCGAACTCCGTGATCTGCTTTCGGGCTTGACCGGTGCCGTGGCTCTGAGGTCGGGGCTCGACTCCCAGGCCGCGACCCTGGCCTTCGCGGACGGTGGCGTGCACGTGCACCACGGCGTGGACGAGGGGCTCGAAGCGATCCCCCTCGTGCCCTTTTCCGAGTACGCGCTCGCTACGACGCACGACTCGCTCGCCTCGGCGGTCGAGCAGCTTCTGAACCCGCCGCTCCCGGCGTGGCGTGACGCCGCGTCGTCCTTCTGGGCGGCGAACCAGGGCTCAAAGGGGTTCCCCGAGGGGCTCCGCGTCGTCTGCCAGACAGAGGGGCGGGAGGCCCGCTTCGGGGAGGACTCGGGGGCGGTGTACGAGGTGCATGGCCCCGCGGACGCGCTGGCTGCGGCGTTCAGCGGCCGCGGTGACTCCTTTCTTTTCGCCATCGCGGCCGGCGTCACGGTCGTCGGCGGGGTGGGGCAACTGTCGGCGATGTGCGGCGCGCACTGGAAGGTGAGATTCGGTGGCTGAAATGACCATGGACGAGCTCGACCGCTGGCTGAGTGAACACGGCATCACTTCGGTCGAGATCCAGGCGACCAACCTCGATGGCGTATTCGTCGGAAAGACGCTGTCACGGGAGAAGTTCCTGAGTGGTATCGAACAGGGATTCGCCTTCGCGGACGTCGTGTTCGGCAACGATCTGGACAGTGTCCCGGCGGTCGGTATGGCCTTCCCTTCCTGGCGCGGCGAAATGGAGGATGTTTTCCTTCGCCCCGACCTCCACACGATCTGCGTGTGGAAGCCGGGCAAGGCGGCCGTTATCGGCGACTTCTGGACCCATGACGGCACCCCGGTCTCCGTCTGTCCGCGCAACCTGCTGCGCCGGGTCGCGGCCGACGCCCGGCAACTCGGTTTCACGGTCGACACCGCCGTCGAGATCGAAGCGACCGTCTTCGAGGAGTCGATACGCGAAGCCCGCGCCAAGGGCTACGAGAACCTCACTCCGCTCGGCGGCACCAGCGGTAGCGCCTACGTGCTCGCCAGGGACGCGGCATGGCGCGCGTACCTGGAGCGGGTGGAGGAGCGGCTGCGGGACATCGGCATCGACTGGGAGGCCTGGAACGACGAGGCCGCCGCAGGCCAGGTCGAGGTCAACGTCGCGGTGGGCGATGTCGTCGCGGTCGCGGACCGGTGGGCCCGGTGCCGCCAGGTGATGCGCGAGGTGGGCCACGAGCTCGGGCGGACCGTGACGTTCATGGCGAAGTGGTCGGACGCCTGGGGCCAGGCGTCGCACCTGAACATCTCCCTGGGGACACAGGAGGGGAACGCCTTCTACAGCCCCGACGGCGCCTCCGCGGTCATGGGCCGGTTCATCGGCGGCCTGATGCCGGCGATGGCGGGCACGACGTCGATCGCCCTTCCCTTCATCACCTCCTATCGCCGGCTCGTCCCCGCCGAGGGACCGCCCACGACCGTCACGTGGGGAGTCGGCAACAAGACGACCGCGGTGCGCGCCGTCGTGGGCCACCCGAAGCAGTCCCGGATCGAGTACCGCGTGCCCGGTTCGGACGCCAACATGTACCTGGTCAGCGCGGCCGTCCTCGGCGCCGGCCTCTTCGGGGTCCGCAACGGACTCGAACCGCCCGCCCCCTTCACCGGCATGGCCTGGTTCCTCCCCGACGGGGAGCTGATCCCGGCGAGCATCAGCCAGGCCACCGCCGCCCTGGAGGCCGACAAGATCCTCCCCGAGGCGCTCGGCCAGGAGTTCGTCGACTACTGGCTCGGCACGCGCCGCTGGGAGTGGATGTCGTTCCACACCATGGGCGGGGGCGACCCGGACTGCGGGATCACGCCGTGGGAGCGCAACCGATACTTCGAGCTCGCATGAGCACCCGGATCACAGCCGCCGTCCTGAACACGGCGCCGGGCCTCCTCGAGATCGAGGAGCTCGTGATCGACGACCCCGGACCGCACGAGGTCCTGGTGAAGGTGGCGTACGCCGGTCTGTGCCACTCGGACCTGCACGAGATCGACGGAACCTTCGAGTCGCAGCCGCCGATCGTCCTCGGTCACGAGGCGGTCGGCCGGGTCGTGGCCGTCGGAGCGGGCGTCTCGGAGTTCGCTCCGGGGGACGCGGTCGTGACGTGTCTGTCCGTGCACTGCGGCACCTGCGAGTACTGCGTGACCGGGCGACAGACCCTGTGCATGAACCGTGCACGGCTCCAACAAAGGCGGCCCCGGCCGCGGTTGACCAAGCCCGACGGCCGGCCGGTGCGGCCGACCGCCGGCATCGGCGCCTTCGCGGAGATGACCCTCGTCCACAAGAACGGCCTGGTCGCCGTCCCGGACGACATCCGCCCGGAGACGGCGAGCGTGCTCGGTTGCGCCGTCACCACAGGCATGGGCGCGGTCCTGCACAGCGCCTCAGTGCACACCGGGCAGATCGTCGCCGTGATCGGCCTCGGCGGGGTCGGCTTCGCCGCCGTCCAAGCCGCACGACTGGCGGGCGCGGCGCAGATCATCGGGATCGATGTCGTGCCCGGCAAGCTGGACCGGGCCGTCCGGTTCGGCGCGACCCACGTCGTCAACGCGAGAGAAGCCGACCCGGTCGCGGCGGTACGGGAGATCACCGGAACCGGCGTGCACCACGCGTTCGAGGCGGTCGGCTCGGGCGCCACGGCCGGGCAGGCGTTCGCCATGCTCCGGCCGGGGGGCACCGCCACCGTGATGGGCATGATCCCGGACTCACAGCCGGTTCGGATCCGAGGGGCGGAGCTGTTCCTGGAGGAGAAACGCATTCAGGGCTCGTTCATGGGCTCCAACCACTTCAAGGTCGACATCCCGCTGTACGCGCACTTCAACCGCGTGGGCCTGCTCCAGCTCGACGATCTCGTCACCACCCGGTGCGACCTGGCCACCATCAACGACGGATTCAAGGCCTTGGCGTCCGGTCAGGAGATTCGCGTCGTCGCCCGGGTCGGAGAGATGTGAACATGAAGCCGCTGATCGGAATCACGGGCCGCCGCCTGAGCCTGGGCATGGTGAAACGGACATCCCGCCGCTTCCAAAACCAGTTCACCGACTCGTACTTCAGCGCGTTCGGCGACAACGTGGCCGCCGCGGGCGGCATCCCGGTCAACCTGCCGTTCCGGGCCGACGCCGAAGCCGTCGTCGATCGCCTCGACGGACTCGTCGTCACCGGCGGGCAGGACGTCCACCCCTCCCGATGGGGCGGCAGCGCCCGGGTCGACCCCACGGTCGACCCGCGGTGGGACCACGATGCGCCGGACCTCGCACGAGACGAGTACGAGGCGGCCCTGATCACGGCCGCGCTCCGGGCGAACGTGCCGATCCTCGGCGTCTGCCGAGGCCACCAGCTGCTCAACGTCGTGCTCGGCGGCACCCTCGTCGAACACATAGAAGAGGACCGGATCGTCCACGCGTCCCAGAACCACGCACCGGACGACGGCGACGGTGAACACATCGTCAGCTTCACGCCAGGAACCCTCGCCCACACGCTCTACGGGCCCCAGCGCGTCGTCAACTCCTGGCACCACCAGGCGGTCGACCGTCTGGGCCGGGGACTCAGCGTCATGGGCACCACCGCGGACGGTGTCGTCGAGGCCATCAGGCTCGACGACAGCCCGGTGGTGGGGGTGCAGTGGCATCCCGAGTGGATGGCCTCGTCGGACCCCCTCTTCGACTGGCTCGTCGCCGTTTCGGCGACGAGCGCCCCCAGCCCCGCCCTGAAGGGAGGCGCGACGTGGTGAACACGGAGCGGACGGGCACCGCGCGGTCGCTGGACGACTGGCTCGCGCTCAAGAGCCGGCTGAGCCTGCCGCGCGGCATGTGGGTCAACGGCGAATGGGCCGCATCGCGGTCCGGCCGGACGGCAGCGGTCATCAGCCCGCGCGACGGACTGCCGTTCGCGGAGGTCCCCAGTGCGGCACGCGACGACGTGGACAGGGCCGTCCAAGGCGCCAAGGAGGCGTTCTCGTCCCGGGTCTGGGCGGGCCTTGAGCCACGCGAACGCGGAGCCGTGCTGATCCGCTGGGCCGACCTGCTCGACCAGCACCGCGACGAACTGGCCCTGCTGGTCGCGCTGGAGATGGGCAAGCCGGTCACGGTGGCATGGTCCGTCGAACTGCGCACCGCCATCAACACGGTCCGCTGGTACGGCGAACTCGCGGACAAGCTGATGGACGAGTCCCCGCGGGGCCGCAACGGTTCCGTCGCCCTGGTGACGCGGGAGCCGCTGGGGGTGGTCGGCGCGATCACGCCGTGGAACTTCCCGATGACGCTGTCGATGTTCAAGATCCCCGCCGCACTGGTCTCGGGAAACAGCGTCGTCGTCAAGCCCGCCACGCAGACGCCCCTCTCCCTCCTGCGCGCGGCGGAACTCTCCGCCGAGGCAGGCCTGCCGGCCGGAGTGCTCCAGGTACTCACCGGCAGCGGCGCGACGGTCGGCTCGGCGCTGGCCCTGCACAACGACGTCGCCACGGTGACCTTCACCGGCTCGACCGAGGTCGGAAAGCAACTGCTGACCTACGCCGGGCAGTCCAACGCGAAGCCGGTCTGGCTGGAGCTGGGAGGCAAGTCCCCCAACCTCGTGTTCCCCGACGCACCGGACCTGGACGAGGCGGCGCGGATGGCCGCCTGGGCGATCTCCTTCAACAGCGGGCAGATGTGCACGGCCGGTTCACGGCTTCTCGTGCACGAGGACATCCGCGACGACCTGGTCGCCAGGGTCGTGGACCACCTCGGCCGACACAGGGTCGGCGACCCGCTGGACCCGGAGACCACGATGGGGCCGCTGGCGTACGAGCGGCACCGTGACGACGTCCTGGACGAGGTGCGCAAGGGCATCGCCGAGGGGACCCGACTCGTCCTCGGATCGGACCGGAAGAGGACCGACGGCCTGTACGTGGACCCGGTGGTCTTCGTGGACGTGGACCAGGACAGCCGCCTCGCCCAGCACGAGATCTTCGGCCCCGTCCTGGCGGTCACGACGTTCCGGGACGACGCGGAGGCCGTCGCGATCGCCAACAACTCCGACTACGGACTCGGGTCCGCGATCTGGACCGGCGACCTCGCCCGGGCCCACCGGCTGTCGCGGGACATCCAGGCCGGCCTGGTCTGGGTCAACTGCTACGAGGAGGGCGACAGCTCGGTGCCGTTCGGTGGCCGGAAACTCTCCGGCCACGGGGCGGACCGGAGCCTCCACGGCCTGGAGAAGTTCACGACCTTGAAGACGACCTGGATCGAACTCGCCTGACCGGTCGCGCAGTCGATGCGCAGCCATGTACAGCCGGCGGGAAGAGCCGCAACGCCCGCGGTTGACCGAATGGTCGAGCAACCGGGGTTCGAGTGGAGGAAGAGGACACATGACAGCACAGAAGAAGGCCCAGGCCCTGACGTCGGTGGCGGCCGACACGTCGGCCGAGGAGATCCTGAAGATCGTGGCCCGCGACGGCGGCGTCATCATCAAGGGCCTCTTGACGCAGGACCAGATCGACCGCTTCAACGCCGAGATCGATCCGCCCCTGCAGGCGCTTCGCCCGGGCTCGACCCACGAGAACGAGCTCGTGGCCGAGTTCCACGGCAGCAACACCAAGCGACTCACGAACCTGGTCACGCACAGCCCCACGTTCCGCAACGAGATCATCGACCACCCCTTGGTCCACGAGATCAGCGACCAGGTGTTCCTCGAGGAGTCCGGCACGTACTGGATGACCACCGCGCAGGTCATCGAGATCGGCCCCGGCAACAAGGCCCAGATGCTGCACCGGGACCTGGAGAACTGGTTCCCGTTCATCGGCATGGGACCCAGCGGCCCGGAGGTCACCGTCAACTTCTTGGTCGCCCTGACCGACTTCACCGAGGAGAACGGCGCCACCCGCGTCATCCCCGGAAGCAACCACTGGAGCGACTTCGAGGACCGGGGCACTCCCGAGCAGACGATTCCCGCGGTCATGAAGGCCGGAGACGTCCTGTTCATCAGCGGCAAGACCGCGCACGGCGGAGGGGCGAACCAGACCGACGACCAGTACCGGCGGGCCGTGGCCTTCACGTTCAACGCGGGCTATCTCACCGGCGAGGAGGCCTACCCGTTTCTGGTCGACATGGAGATCGCCAGGACGCTCTCGCCGCGTGTTCAGCGCGTGCTCGGCTTCCGCTCCCAGTACCCGACGGGCTCGCCCGGCCTGTGGCAGGTCGACTACGCCGACCTGGGCGACTACCTCAAGCTCTGAGAGCGGGCCGGTCGCCTCCCGCGGCCTCGCCGCCGACGCCTGAGGGCGAGACGTCCCGCAGGAGGCCTTGTGCGGGCCCACTGCGGGACGCCGGCGAGGCCTGCCTTTTGTCCCTGCCCCGTCGATCGACGAGGCACCGGAGACGGCGCCCGTTGTCCCGTGTGTGCCCGAAGGAGGCACTCGAACATGACCGAGGCAACCGGTGTCGTCGTCGGACTCGGCGCCACAGGCATCGCCATAGCCGGGTCACTGGTGAGCCGGCGCGACTGCGAACTGTTGGGCGCACTGGACATCGGGGTGGAGAAGGCCGGGGTGCCCCTCGCCGACCACGACGCGGGTGCGCCGCGCGTCCCCGTGGTCTCATCCGTCGCGCAGTTGCCGTCCGCGGATATGGCTGTCGTGGCCCCATCGCCCTGGATACACGCGATAGAACCGACCCTCACCGCCCTGATCGCGTGGGATGAACGTCGTGTCGATCTGCGAGGAGTTGCGGGATCCGACCCGGAGCCCCGCGCAGGCGGTGGCTCGCCTGGACCGGCTCGCGCGCGAACACGGTGTCTTCGTGCTCGGCAAACGGAACGCAAGGGGCAGCACACCGTCGTCGCCGCGGGAACCGTGTCGAGCGTCCTGCACCGGGCACGGGGACTGATGCGGGGCGAGCCCGTCATCGAGCCGGTCATCCGATTCGGCATCTCCGTCCCGGACGACCCCGTCGAACGGGGGGCGACGGACTCCTCGTCGTCGGCCGTGAGCAGACGATCGCCGTTGCAGTGCCCGGCGGGTTCGAGAGCTTCCTGTCCACCGTTGCCACGGCTTCGAACGCTGTGACCGCGGTCGTCGATGCGATGCCCGGTTTCCGCACCGTCGAGGTCCTGCCGGTGGGCGCCCTGGCCGGCAAAGGCGCGCGCACCGCGGCCTGAGACCCGTCATGCGGCGCCCGGTGGCACTGGGCGCCGAACCACCACCGGAACAGCGGTGCCTTCCCGGGCGACCGGATCCGGTGACCGAGAAGGGAAGAACATAGGATGGGCCTGGAGTCATCGCGCATCGCCTTCGAGCGAGCCCGGCGCAGCGTAGGGGGAGGGGTGGGCTCCGGCCTGCGCGCGGCGATGCGCCCGCATCCTCTCTTCGTGAGCAGATCGTTGGGAGCCCACGTCTGGGACCTGGACGGCGATCGCTACATCGACTACGTCATGGCGTGGGGGCCCCTCGTCCTGGGACACGGCGACCCCCGCGTGGTGGACGCCGTACGCGAGGCGGCCACGCGCATGCAGGTCGTCGGCACCAGCCACGTCCTCGAGTACGCGGCTGCCGAGGCCGTGCTGGAGGCGGTGCCGCACGGCGAGCGCCTGCTCTGGAGCAACACCGGGACCGAGGCGGTCCAGGTCGCGCTGCGCCTGGCGCGGGCGGCCACAGGGCGTCGGCGGGTCGTGAAGTTCGCCAGGAGCTACCACGGTTGGCACGACACGGTGTACGCGGGCTTGAGTGACACCGATGTGAGTGGGAGCGCCGCGCCGGCCAGCAGGGGCCAGAGTCCGAGTGTGCTCGACGACCTGGTGGTGGCGCGGTTCAACGACGTGGAGATGATCGACCGCATCCTCGCGGAGGCCGTCGAACGGGACATCGCCGCGGTGCTCATCGACCCGATCATGAGCAACGCCGGTGTCGAATCGCCCGCGCCGGACTTCCTGCAGACGTTGCGCTCCCGCTGCGACCGGCAGGGAGTGGTGCTCATCTACGATGAGGTGATCGCCGGCTTCCGGATCGCTCGTGGCGGCGCGGCCGAGTTCTTCGGGGTGCGGCCCGACCTCTCCGTCTTCGCCAAGGCCATGGCCGGCGGCTTCACCCAGAGCGCCGTCGTCGGTCGAGCGGACCTGATCGACCAGGTCACCGAGGGTGTGGTGCACGCCGGCACATTCAACGGGAATCCCGTCGCTTTGGCCGCCGTCCAGGCGACGATGGGTGTGCTCGCGGACCCCGCCGTCTATCGAACGCTGGAGAGCGTCTCCGCCCGGTTCGAGCTCGTGATCGGTGACCTGCTGGCTTCCGCCCCTCAAGCCGCCCGCCTCAAGCGAGTCGGTTCCCTGCTGCAGTTCGATCAGGCCAGCGATACCACCAGCCTCCACGGGGCCGGCGGTCTTTGGCCACGGATTCTGGAGGGGATGCTCGCATGCGGCGTGATGTTCATGCCCTCTGGCAAGATCTTCCTCAGCACCGCCCACAGCCAGAGGGACATCGACGCCACCGCCGACGCCCTCGAGAAGGTCCTGGGGCAGCTGGGAGGGGGCGCCCGCGGCTGAACGGCCGGACACGACCCCGGGGCCTGCTTCGCGTCGGCAGGTGACGGTCTTGGGCCGCTGCCGTACGCGAGGAGATCCCGTCCGCCTCAGTCCTTGGCGCCGACGAGGCGCAGGGCGAACTCGCCGTACTCCCACACCACGGCATCCTCCGTGCTCTCGCCGCTGGGTGGGTTGACGCCCTCGGCGCACGACGTGGCCCGGGAGTGGTCTCCGCACTCGCCGACAGCGGCGTTCCGGTGGCGCGCGCCGTCGCCCTCGGTGACGCTTAGGTGATGGGCGTGCCGTTCGCTCTGGTCGAGTACGGGGGACGGTGTCGTCATGCGTACCGAAGCACAACTGGGTTCGCGGCCTCATCAGTTGGTCGCCGACTGCGCCCAAGCGCCGGTGGACGTGCTCGCCCGGCTGCACGCCGTCGAGCCCGCCTCCGTCGGCCTTGACGGCTTCGGACGGTCCAAGCGCTACCTCGCCCGCCAGGTTGCCCGCTGGCGCGACCAGTGGCAGCGGGTCCGCACCCGCGATCTGCCCGACGTCGAGACCCTGCACACGCTCCTCGCGCAGGCCTGCATGCGCGAGAGTGGCGCCTTGATCGTGCACGGCGACTTCCGGATCGACAACGCCATCCTCGTCCATGACGACCCGTCACTGGTCCGCGGACTGGTGAACTGGGAGATGGCCACACTCGGTGATCCGCTCGCCGACCTCGGCCTGCACCTGGTCTGCGCCGACCCGGTTTTCGCGCCGGTGCTCGCGGGCCGGGCCGCCTCGACCAGCCCACGCCTGCTCGTCCCCGCCGACCTGGCCGAGCGCTACGCCGCCGCGAGCGGCCGCAGTTTGCAGAACCTCGGCTACTGCATCGCCCTCGGTTACCTCAAGATCGCGGTGATCGCCGAGAACATCCACGCCCGTGACCGCCAAGGCCTGACCCTCGGCTCCGGGTTCGAGAGCGTGGGCGACGCGCCCGCGCCTCTGAGCCGTGGCCGGACTGTGCGCCGGCGAGATGACAGCCGCCGTGCCCGAGGACCTGCTGAGGGGCTTCATCACGGAACGCAGTCCTCTCGGCATGCCGGGCCGGCAACACGAACGGGACACGGTGGTCCTCTTCCTGGCGTCGCCGGCCTCGGCGTACCTCACCGGAAGCACTCCTCGCCGTCGACGGCGGCATGGCCACTGAAGCCCCGCTTCGAGCCTGCGGGGCCCGACGTCTCAGGCCAGAACGGCGCGATCACCCGACTGAGCTTCGGTGCAGCAGAGTCGGGTGATCGGGAAGGCATGAGCGGAAGCGTCTGCAGCGGCAGTTACCGTTGCGAGCCAGGGGAGGGCTCGCTCACTTGGGGAGAACTCCTCCCGTGAAGACGTTGTGGAGGCTGGCAGCCGCGTCCACGACTGCCTCGGTGGCCTTGGTGAAGGTGCCGACCTCGGTGAAGAACCCGTGGAACACGCCCGGATAGCGGCGGCACAGCACGGGGACGCCCTCTTCCTCCAGCCGCTGTGCGTACGCCTCCGCGTCGTCGCGCAACGGGTCCACTTCCGCGGTGATGACGTGGGCGGGGGCGAGACCGGCCAGGGTCGTCGCCCGGAGGGGTGTCAGGAGCGGATCGGGGGCAACGTCCCCGTCGCCCACGTACTGACGCCGGAACCATTGCGCGTCGGCGGTCCCCAGCAAGGGGGCGTCCGCGAACTCGGTCCAGGAGGGGCGTTCGTAGGAGTCGTCCACCGCCGGGTAGGCGAGGACCTGGAGCGCGGGCTGGGGCAGTCCGCGGCTGCGCAGGTCCAGGCAGAGCACTGCTGCCAGACCGCCGCCGGCCGAATCGCCGCCGACCGCGATGCGGTGTCTGTCGATGCCGAGCACCGCCGCGTTCTCGACGAGCCAGGCGTGAGCTGCCCTGGTGTCGTCGACGGCCGCGGGGAACGGGTGTTCGGGGGCCAGTCGGTAGTCGACGGAGACCACGACGCACTCGGCGTGCAGACTGAAGAGACGGCACACCTCGTCGACTCCGTCCAGACTGCCGACCGTGAAGCCTCCGCCGTGGAGGTAAAGCAGGCAGGGCAGCCCGGTGTCTTCCGTGCGGGGCGTGTGCGGCCGATACGTCCGAACCGGCACCGAGTGTTTCACCCCGACCGGGTCGGTCCAGGTCGCGTGCTCGTCGGCTACGGATGCGACGCGGGTGAGTCGGGGCGGTGGCTGGGGGGCGGTGAACCTCCGCACTCCCTCGACCCCGAGGGTGTGCAGCGGTTGGGGGAGCACCTCGGCCAGAGAGTCGGCCGCCGGGAGCGATTCGGCATCGAGGAGCCTGCGCCATCCGGGTGGGGAATCCGCTCCGGTCTTCGCGGGCCCTTGCCCGGCCGGGTTGCCGTCCGCGGCGGGAGAGGTTGCCGAGGGCTGGACGGGAGGAGTAGTCACAGGGGTGCTCCTTGTGCAGGGACCGTGGCATGACCTTGCCCATAAGACATGATCGAGCGACTAGGTCATCTGTTCAACTTTTGGCATGGGTCTGTCACGGGCTTTGCCGGCGGGCTCTGCGGCCGAACGGAGCGTTGCTCGGGCCTGAGGCGGTCGGGCAGAACGGAGCAGGGCGACCGAGGGCGCTCGTCCCCGAAGACGTCCGGGAGCGAGCGCCCTCGCCGTGGTCGGACGGGGAGGACAGGCCTGTCGGGTCAGTTCATGTCCTTCACCAACTTCGAGACGAAAGAGAGTCCCTGGCCGGTGCGTGAGGCCGAGAGGTCGCCGTCGAGCGGGGTGATGGTCGCGTAGCCGTCCCTCAGGAGGCGGTGGTCGACGTCGTTCCGGTCCGATCCGGCGTTGACGGCGGAGACGTCGTAGTCCCCGTCCTCCCGGAGCGTGTACGTGGTCGGGAAGGGGTCGATGGTGTCGAACTTCGCCGCCCTGGCCCCCTTGAGGCCGTGGAAGGGGTAGTTGACGTTGAGGCCCAGGCCTTCGGGCAGGAGCCGCCGGCAGTCCTCGGACGACTCCTGCAGAGTGCGCAGGAGCTTGACCACGAAGGCCGATGTGCCCTCGAAGTCCGGCGAGTGCGTGGCGTCCTCGGCGTAGTCCCAAGGAGATTCGGAGCTGACGGCGATCGAGGGGACACCGCGATCCATGGCGGTGGTGGCCGCGCCGACCGTTCCCGAGTGGTTGGTCACGCGGGAAGTGTTCTGCCCGTAGTTGGCGCCGGACACCACGACATCCGGGTACCGGTCGGAGGGGAGCGTGTGGAGTGCGAACGCCACCGCGTCGGCAGGGGTGCCGTCGACGGCGAGGATGCGGTCGTCCCGTGCCACCGGCCGGGACACCTCCAGCACCCCGTCGTACGCGATCCGGGCGCCCATGCCGGACTGGTTCTTCAGGGGGGCGACCATCGTCACTCGCTGGCCGTCGCCCTTGAGTGCTCTGTAGACCGCCTGGATGCCTGGTGCCGACCAGCCGTCGTCATTGGTCAGGAGCACGTCGAGGGGGCCTGTGCAGGCAGGGCGCGCCTTGGTTGCGGTGGCCGCACGGCTCTCTCCGTCCGTCGCGGCGGCGACGGAGGGCCCGGCCACGCCGAGTGCCGCCAGACCGATAACGAAGCCCGCCGTCCTGCCTCGTCGATTCATCTTGTGTTCTCCGATCCTCGGGATGAAAGCGCCCCTCCCCGGGGCGGGTTGCCCGCCTGGACGTTCGGCAGGTGAGGCTGGGGTGGGCCAGAGCCGGTGCGGTGGTCGGGAGGACCTACGCGCTCTGCTTCATCAGGGCTTTGAACGCGCCGGGGTGGCGGGTTGAGGACAGCGCCGTCGCGGCGAGAATGCCGGCCGGGAAGGCGGCTGCGATCAGGTATCCCACCGTGTAGAGGTGGGACTGCGGCACGCCGGGGACCTCGGGGATGTACGCGAGGGACAAGACGGTCGTGGTGACGGCGGCGCCGAAAGCGGAGCCGATCATCATCGTCGTGGCCGGGATACCGGCGGCCATCCCGGCCTGGTCCTCGTCCACCACCAGCTGCGGAACCGCGAACGAGCCGCTGTAGCCGGCGCGGCTGCCGAGACCGACGAGGGCCGAGCCGACGAGGTACTGCCACGTGTGGTCGTGGGCGAACGCGAGCCACACGAGTCCGAGGCCGCACAGTGCCGCGCCCGCGGCCAGTACGGCGCCGGGGCGTCCCTGCTGCACCACGTGTTCCGCCGCCTTGCCGCTGATGAACATGGTCAGCGCGAACGGCAGCATGAGCAGGCTCGTCCCGAGCGCGTCGGTGCCGAAGCCGTAGCCGACCTCCAACGGGGTCTGCGTGTAGTAGCTGACCAGCAGGACGAAGGCCGCGTCAACGGCGCCGAACAGGAAGGACGCCACGCACGCCGTCGTGGCGTACGGCCGCTTCAGCAGCGCGAGGTCGAAGACCGGGGCGGCCGACCGGCGCTGCGCCAGGACCCAGGCGAGTCCGGCGACGACTCCGACGGCGAGCAGCAGATAGCACGCGTTGCCCCAGTCGCTGATCTGTGCCATTGAGAGCAGCACCAGCGTCACCCAGGCGATCATCCACGCCGTGCCCCACACGCCGATCCGCGCGGAGGAGGCGGGGTGCGAGCGCGGAACCACCGCCACAAGCGCCGCCGTGGTTGCCGCGAACGCCGCTGCCAGGAGGTAGAAGAACGTCGACAACGACAGGTACTTCACCGTCAGACCGCCGCCCACCATGCCGACGACGACCCCGGTTCCGGTGGCCATGATCAGGATGCTGACCGCGGTGGCCACCGAGGCGCCGGAGAGGTGGCGGCGGAGGAAGCCGACCGGGAGCATCTGCGCCGCGCTGCCGAAGCCGAGCATGGCCGAACCGGCGAGCAGTGCCGGGTACGTGTCGGCGACGGCGGGGATCAATGCGCCCGCGGTGAGAACGACGCCGGACCACAGCAGCATCCTGCGGTCGTCGACGAGGTCCTGCAGGCGCGGGATGAGCACGAAGCCGGCACCGCTGCCCAGGAGCATCGCGGTGAGGACCCAGGTCACGGCCGAGACGTCGATGGAGTACTGCCTCTGCATCAGGGGCAGAAGGGGCCCCAGCATGAAGTTGACGGCGATGGTCACCGTGCACAGCAGCGCGGAGACGCTGATCAGTGCGCCCCGTTTGCCCGAGGACGGAGCTGCGACACCCGTTCCGGCGCTGAGCACGGCCTCGTTCGCTCTTGCCATCGTGAATCACTCCCGTGCGAGATGAGGGCCGTCGCCTCGGGCAGAGCCCGGTGGTGGCGGCGTGTGAGGGTGGGTCTCGAGGTGCGCGGCAGGGCTCCGCCGCGGCCATGGCAGGACCGCTGCCGGTGCGGACGGCTGTGGAGCACCGCGTACCGCGCCGTCGCCGCTGTGCGTAAGCGCGTCACCGGCCGTCTGGGAAGGAGCCGCCTTCGGCGTGCCATCACTTGGCCTCCCGCCCGGTGTCGGTGAGGACCTTGCTCTGCGCGGAGAAGGCGAGTCCGGCGAATCCCGCTCGCTCGGCGAGTTCGAGGTTCTCGACAACCGCCCCGATCACCCGGGCGCTGTAACCCGCGGCACGCATGCTGGTCAGCGTGGCCCGGGCGCCCTCGGCGAAGGTCTTCAGGGTCGCCTGGTCGGTCTCGTGGCAGTCGTGCGCGATCGCCTCCGCAGTCTCCGGCGTCACCGCCTCCAGCAGGGAGATCACCTGCGCTGTCGTCGAGGCCAACGCCCTCGGGGTCAGGCCCTGGTCGATCGCGTAGGTCACCGCCTCGACGTAGGCGCTCAGGGCCGCGATGAAGAACGTGCCGACCATGCTTCCCTCCAGCACTCCGGCGCCGCGCACCCCGTCGGAAAGGTGCTGCGAGGCTCCCCCGAGGCTCATGAAGACGTCCTGGTGCTCCTCCCAGAGCGCGGCCGGACCGGACACGGCGACCATTCCGTGCGGAGAGCCGATGTCCTTGGGGTAGGAGCCGATGAATCCGTCGAGGTAAGCAGCGCCCCGCTCGCCCGCCCAGCGCGCCATTTCCTCGGCCTCGTCGGCCGACCCGCTGCCGAGGTTGGCCAACGTGGTGGTGCCCCAGTCGGTGACCGGCTGGAGCGCCGAGCGCGTGCTCTCGTAGGTGTTGGTACAGGCGATGCAGAGTCTCGCCGCGGGCACCGCTTCGACGGGTGAATCCACGGGCGAGACGCCGGACTCGGCGAGCGCGAGCGCCCGTTCCGGCGAACGGTTCCACGCGGCTACGGAATAGCCCCGTGCGGCGAGGGTGCGCGCGAGTGCGGAGCCCATCAGCCCGCAGCCGATGACCAGAACGTCGTACTGCTTCGTGCTGCCCATGAGCCAGTTCCTCTCGATGCCTGCCAATGCGTTCGTCACTTCCGGTCGGCGGGGCGCGCGCACCTCGGGCCCACCTCGCCGGCGTCCCGCACGCCGACGCGACCATCCGGTGCGATGCGACGTGCAAACCGACGGCGACGGGTTACGGCACCACCGGGGAACGCAGACCGACCGGTCGGGACGGCTCCTTCTGCTTTGACCTTGATGGCTGGGACCGTCGACCGGCCAGGGCACGTCAGCGCGGGTTCGAGGGAGACGTGGTGTAGTTCGCACCTTGCGGCATCCGGTTGGGACCGGGCACTGTGCCCCGTTCCCTTCCACGCCTACGATCGCGGTGCATGAAGATGCTGTGGCCCAACCCGTCCGAGCGGGTGTGCGAGCTGATCCGACAAGTCGCCGAGAGCCTGCTGCCGGTGCCGGACGAGGTCGTCGACCAGGTGTGGCAGGCATCGCAACGCGAGGCGCGGCAGCGTGCGTACGTCGACGATCCTGTGCTGTCGGAGGCGGACCGGCGCCTCTGCAAGGCCAACATGACGCATTGGCTCGTGTCCAACATGCAGGCACCCGGCCGCCGGGTGACTCCGGCCAGGGACCGCGAGATGCTGATCATCGCCAGGGACCTGGTGCTGCGCGGCATGGACTTGAACGAACTCGGGTCCTGGCGTGCCGCCCAGCGGGTCGGGTGGGGGCTGTGGGTCGACCAGTGCTTCGCCGTGACCGACGACCGCGATGAGCTGCGCGAGCTGATGGAGGTGTCCGCCAACTCGCTGACGACCTACATCGACGACTCCATCGCCGCGGTCGGAAGCTACGCCGACGAAATCCGCGCAGAAGTGGACTTCGGTGCCCAAGCACAGCGGTACACGACGGTCCAGCTGCTGCTCCAGGGCGCGCGTATCAGCCGCTCCCGTGCGGAGGAGCAGCTCCGTTATCCGCTGGCGGGGCATCACGTCGCGGCGATCCTGTGGGTCGATTCGCCGGCCGATGCGCATGAGCTCGAGCGAGCCGCCGAGTACGTCATGTGGACGTGCGGTGCGACCCGCCGCCTGACCCTGCCGCCGAGCACATCCGCGCTCTGGTTGTGGCTGCCCGTTGCCGAGGTGCCGCCGACGGCCGATGTTCTGCACATCCTTGAGAAGACCCCCGGCGTACGCGCGACGCTCGGCCGCCCCGGATCGGGCCTCCCGGGGTTCCGGCAGAGTCACCTGGACGCCGCCGCGGCACAGCGGCTTCTCGCCCGGATCGGTTCACCCAGGCAGGTCGTCCGCTACGAGGACGTGCACCTCGTCGACCTGCTCACGGCCGACCTGAGCCAGGCCGAGGAGTTCGTGGCCCGCACGCTCGGCGATCTGGCGGACGCGGACCCGGTCCTGCAGGTCACGGTGCGCACGTACGTCGCTGAGGGATACAGCGTCTCCAAAACCGCAGACCGGTTGTTCGCCCACCGCAACACCATCGACCGGCGCCTCGCCAAGGCCCGCACCATGCTGCCGCGGTCCCTTGACCACGACCCGACCAGCATTTCGGCCGCGCTCATGCTGGTGGAACTCCGACAGGGCCAGAGCTCCGGTTGTTGACCGATCGCCGGTATTGGCTGATGGGAGTGCCGGGGGTGGTGCCGCTGCGCTGAGGTACGGATACGAGCCGGGCATGCAGCAGTCCCTTAGCGAACGTCAGCTTGCCTGGGTGGGTACGACGACACCGGCAGGCTGCACGCGGTCGGCCGCACCGCGCCCCTGCGCACGTACGCCGTACACGAACTCGCGGAGCAGAGGTGCCGGCCGCGCCCGGGCATCCGCGGCAAGGCGGCCGCCTAACGTTGTCGTGGTGGTCGAGGACGCCCCTGGATGTAAGGGCTGGCCAAAGGCGGGTCCGGTGGCTGAGATCGCCGTGGACATGGTCGAAAGCGGTGTGTGTGGCGCCGACCCGGTCGGGCTTGTGCGGCCGCGCCAGGACATGGCGCCAGGGGTTGTGCCGGTCTTCGGCCAGGGCCCCGTTCCCTCACCCTGAGGGGAACAGTCGAGGAGATCGAGCGCGGTGTCGGGCCGGCTGGTGCCCGGCGTTGAATGCGTGCGTGCGTGCGCGGTGCGGGCAGATCTGCGGGACTTGTCCGCCCGGCGGTGGGCTGGTCATTTCAGCGTATGGAGGATGGCGATGGCGATGCACGCGAAGATGCCGAAGGTGGTGAGTGCGATGCCGAGGGGCTGGGCCAGGCCGGGCCGGCGGTGGTGGGCGCAGCCGAGGCAGGTGGCGGGCGTGACCACGGGTGACCGGCCCGGGCCCTGGATCCTGGCGCGGTTCCGATGGGTCGCTGCTGACAGCCCTCACCTTCCCACGCCCGGTCGCGGTCGTTGTCACGGGCCTGGGACGGGCTGCGCGGTGTCCCGGTCTGCCTGGGTGGGCCCGTCGATACTCAGTTGCGGTGTGGGGCGGCTGAATCCCCTGGTGAGCCATAGGAGGTGAGCGCAGCCTGCGGCGAGCCAGCAGCCGCCGATGGTGAGTGCGGCGGTGCTGAGCCGGGTGAGGAGGTAGACGGTCACGCAGGTGCCGAGGGCGGGTACGACGACGTATCCGAGCACGCCGGCACGGCGGGTGGCGCGGTGCCGGATGTAGTGGACGATGACGCACACGTTGACGACGGTGAAGCCGAGGAATGCGCCGAAGTTGATGAACGACGTGGCCGTGGCCAGGGAGATGTTCAGGCCGAGCACACACATGGCTGCGGTGATCAGGATGCAGTAGACGGGCGTCGTGGTCCGCGTGTTCAGCGCACCGAACACGCGTTTGGGCAGGGCGCCGTCGCGGCCCATGATGTACATCAGCCGGCTGGAGCTGAGCTGCACGGCGAGGCCCGAGGCGAACCCGCCGACGATTCCGGCGAGATTGGTCCAGTCGGCGAAGGTCTGTCCGCCGACCTCGAGGGACATCGTGTAGGCAACGATCTCCGGGTTGTCGAACACGCCACCGGGGTGAACGAGTTGCATGACGTACGCCACCGCGGCGAACAGCAGGCCGCCGATCGCGATGACGAGGACGACCGCGCGCGGGATGGTGCGCGGGGCGTCCCGCGTCTCCTCGGAGAGCGTGGTCACGGCGTCGAAGCCGAGATAGGAGTAGGCGGCAACGGCGGCGGCGGCCGAGATGCCGGCGAGGCTGGAGGCGGGGTTCCACACAGGCGCGGTGTACGACGCGGGCGCGTGGTGGGCCAGGTGCACCAGGCAGTAGGCGACGAACAGCAGCACCAGGAAGACGGCCAGCGAGGTCAGCAGCTTGTTCACGCGGTCGGTCAGGGTGAGCCCGATGATGTTGACGAGGGTGGTCAGGCCGGCGTTGATCAGCATCCACGCCCATACGGGGACGGCCGGGAACTGCGCGTTCAGGTACAGCGACTGCACCAGCCAGGCCACCATGGGCAGGAACAGGTAGTCCAGAAGTACGGCCCAGCCGACGAGGAAGCCGACAGGGGCGCCGATGAGCTTGCGGGCGTAGAAGTAGGCCGAGCCGGAGAGCGGGTAGTGCCGGGCCATCTTGGCGTAGCTCAGGGCGGTGAGGAACATCGCGCCCGTGGCCACGAGGAACGCTGTCGGGGCGGTTCCGGCGCTGGCTTCGGAGATGACGCCGAAGACGACCATCACCAGACCGGGCGACATGTAGGCGAGACCGAACGTCACGACCGAGGCCAGGGAGAGCCGGCCGGTCAGCTGTTCCTGCTGGCTCATCGGGCGCCGCTCCTGTCGGCGGGGCGCAGCGCGGCCGGGGTCTCGGGGGACGGCGCCGGGCGCCAGGTCGCCGGATCGATCCGGCCGCCGTACAGCGGCAGCTCCAGGGGAGTGTCGCCGGGCTGGAAATGGTCCCAGGGCCAGGAGTCACCGCTGGTGCCGAACTTCCGGGCGGCGGGGACGCGGTCGAAGTCGACGATGCTGACCAGGGTGACGTCCTCCGCTGCGGCGGAGGAGACCTGGATGTGCCCCTCGGGGTCGATGAGCAGGCTGCGGCCGTGGGCGGTGGGGGCGGCCGCGTTGACGCTGGCCACCCAGACCTGGTTGACGATCGCGTTGGCCTGGTTGACGGGGATCTCCTGGGCGCGCCCGGCGGTCGGTGTCTGCACGACGTTGATCACCAGTTCGGCGCCCATCCACGCCAGGTGCCGGGTCAGCTCCGGGTACCAGCTGTCATAGCAGACGGACAGGCCGACCCTGCCGTAGCCGGGCATGTCGAAGACGACGAACTCCCGTCCGGGGCGCACCGGTTCGTACGGCCGCCAGGTGAAGATCTTGCGGTAGCGCGCGACCAGGTCGCCGTCGGGGCCGTAGACGACCGCCGTGTTGTACACGCTGCCGTCCTGCGCCCGCTCCAGCACGGTGCCCGGGACCAGCCAGATGCCCAGCTCCCGCGCCAGCGCCCCGAGCGCCTTGCCGCGTGGGCCGTCCAGTGGCTCGGCGTACGCGGTGTACAGCTCCTCCTCGGTCAGGGTCTCGGTGTCCTTCGAGTAGAGGTGGGCTTCAGGGTAGACGACGAGGTCGGCGCGGTCGGGTGATTTCATGCGCCGCCGCAGGCTCTCGGCGAACTGCTCGAAGGACTCGGCTGGGGCCTGGACGAGGGCCAGGCGCAGGTGTCGGCTCATGAGGTTCCTGACAAGTCGAAGTCGGGGGGACGGCTGATCGGCGGCCCGTGATCGGCGGCGCGATGGGACCAAGGAACCGGACTCCAACGATGTTGTCAACACTGTTGGCATTTCTGTTCGCGCCGATTGGTAAGGTCGGCTCACGGCATCCGGGGGCCGTTCACCACGATCTCGCCCCCGGATGCCGACAGCGCCACCGATCGAGGAGACCCATGGCGAAGAAGACGGCGGCCGCCGCCCACGTCAAGCAGCCCGAGGCTGCCGGGCCCGAGCGCGGCGGACGGCGTGAACGCAGAATCGTGCGGCAGGAGGCCGCCCTGGACGCGGCCTTCCTGCTCGCCGAGCGGGAGGGCGCAGGCGGCCTGACCATGCGCCGGCTCAGCCAGCAGCTGGACGTCGACGTGACCGTGCTCTACCGGCTGTTCCGGGACAAGGACGAACTGCTGCTCGCGCTGTGCGAGCGCACGCTGGAGATGATCCTCGACGAGATCGGCGAGCCGTCCCCGGAAGACCCCTGGCAGGACACACTGCGCCGTATCGCCGAGGCGACCTGGCGGGTCCAGACACGGTTCCCGGCGATCACCGTACTCACCTTCGCCCGCACCACGGGCGGCCCGGCGGAACGCCGCCTGGTCGAACTCCAGCTCGCCACCCTCGCCCGCGCAGGCCTCTGTGCCACCGACACCGTGACCTTCTACCGGACCTTCGTCGACACCACCCTGGGCCTGTGCGCCCACTCCGCGGCCCTCAGCTCGCTGGATCCCCAGGCGCGTGAAAAGGACACCACCACCTGGGCCCGCGTCTACGCCCGTCTGCCGGAGGGTGAATACCCGGCGACTCACGCCCACGCCACGCAGCTGAGGGAGGTGGACCCCAAGGCGCTGTACGACACAGCGGTGGAAGCGATCCTGTCGGCGGTCGAACGGGCGACGGCGGAACCATCCGTGTGAAAGAGCTCCGACTCTGACACCCGCACCGCCCGACGCAAGACGCTGCGGCGCTGCGGCGGCCCCTCGTGCAGACCCCATCCCCTACCGGGAGCGCGTCGCGCAACGTACTGAGACCGTGTCCTATGTGGTGAGGCGGACGAGTCTCTTATAGCAGCACAGGGCGGCGGCGAGGCCGAGAAAGGCCAGGTCGTTCCGGGGGTTGCGCTCGTAGCGAGGGCTGAGTCGTCGGTAGCCGGACAGCCAGGAGATAGTCCGCTCGACGACCCACCGGCGACGGCCCAATCGTTCGCTGGACTCGATGCCTTTGCGTGCGATCCGCACGCCGATGCGCTTGCCGCGTAACCATTTCCGCAGGTGAGGCACGTCGTACGCCTTGTCCGCATGGAGGCGCTGGGGCTTGAAGTGGCGGCCGCGGTGGGGGTCGTGTCTCGTTTGGTTGCCGGCCACCATCGGTTTCAGCCCTTCGCTGTCGTGGACGTTGGCGGCTGAGATGCCGACGACCAGGGACGCGACTCGCCGTCGATGCAGATCGCCGTGTGCGTACCGATCGATGTGAGTTCCGAGTGGTTGCAGGAGAACCGGCTACGGCTGGCCGGTGTCCGGAAGGCGGTCACAGACTCCTTGTAGCGGCTGCAAGGTGTGAGCACCTTCGTGTGGCTGGTGTGATCACGGCGTCGGAGCCGACCTAGATCTTCCCGTTCACATGAGGCAGGGCCATGATCGTGGTGGGCGATGCGGCTCATTCGTCGACGATATGGATCGAAGCGACGGTGCTGCCATGAGCGTCGATCTAGCGGGGTCGGCCCGGGCCACGCTGTTGTCATGTGGCAAGGAGGAACGCCAGGAGGCACATGATGCTCACAGAGAGCAGGGTGAACGCCTGGTATTTCCGAGGGAACTCATATTGCGTCCTCTTTGTTCCGTTTCGCATCTCTTCGCCGTATTGCAGGAAGAGCCTCCTGAACGGGAGAAGCCCGATCGCCAGACCGGCCCATGCGAACGAGTACAGCACCAGCATCTGACGGGCGTCCCAGTGCTGTGCCTGGGCCTGGCCGATCGCGACCATTCCGGCGCAGCAAGCGAGGGAGACACCGAGGAACACCAGCGTCAGGGCGCGTACCTTCATCCATCTGTCCACGGCGAAGCAGAGCAGGAAGGTGGAGAAGGCCGACATGATGAGCAGGTAGGCCAAGGGGAGTCGGGCAAGCATGGTTGGTCCCATCGGTGGTCAGGGGCCGACGGACGGCCCGTCGGCCCCTGAAGTACTGTCGGCTCAGCTGCTCAGAGTAGAAACCCGAGCAGGCCGGTGACGGGCGATATGAGATCGTGCCCGAACTGTGTGATCTTGGTGGCTAAAGGGTGTTGCACAAGGCCGTGATCAAGCAGCCTGAAGCGGGCGGCTGGGCTTGGCGGTCACGCGGCGAGGGCGAGGTTGTGCATGCGGGCGACGGCCTGGACCGCGTGGTGGAGGCCGTCGCCGCGTTGTAGTTCTTCATCCGGGAGAAGACGTGCTCGACGCGTGCACGGACCTCACAGTGGGCGGCGTTGTCCTCTTCCTCGCCTTTCAGCAGTGCTCGTCCGGGGCGTTTGCGATGCGGGACGATCAAGCCTGTGTTGATGTAGGCGCCGTCGCCGAGCACGGTCACACACTCGCAGTGCTCGGCCAGACCGGAGTTGCGCCATGCTCTGGCTTCGGCGGTGTTGCCAGGCACAGGACGGGCGGCCGCCACCACGAGGCGGGTCTCCGCATCGACGATGACCTGCACGTTTGCCGAAAACCGGTAGTTCCGGGAGGAGGCACCCACGCCGCGGTCGCGGACCGGGATAAGGGTGCCATCCACGATCCACACCCGGTCCGGGGCGTCTGCAGAGCGGGAGAGCGGCTCGAGCGCGAGCAGCGGTCCCAGCCGCTGGATTACACGGCAGACGGTGGACGAGGAGACGCCGAACAACGGGCCCAGCTGCCGCATGGTCAGATTGGTGCGGTAGTACACCGCGACCATCAACACCCGCTCGGCCAGCGGCAACGACCACGGCCAGCCACGCAGCGTGCCGTTGCCGCCCCGCTCCCGCACCACCTTCAACAGACCCGAAAACTGCGTCATCCGCAGCCCAGTGAACGTCTCCACCCACACCCGTTCAGCACGTAACACCGCGGCCATACCTAGGAGATGCCCAGCTCACGGCCTTGTGCAACACCCTTTAGCTTCGTGACGCCGAGGGCCCCGATCCACTTCGACTGACCGAAGGTGACAACGCCCAGCGCCGCACTCGCCAGGGAACTCCTCAACTGAGGACTGTCCAGTCCCCAGCCGATGCCGGTGAAGATGGCTTCGTTCACGTCAAGCGGCTCTGGCTCAACTTCTGTGGTCCATAACTGTGGGTCACTGGTCATATGTCGAAGAGGGCTTCCTCTTGTGGCGGGATCGGAGGGTCGAGAACGTCGCGGAGGCGGGCGATGTCTCGGCGCCATCTCGGCCCGTCCGTGGCCTCGTCCCACAGCTCGGCGATTTCAGATCGCTCGTCGACTACTCGGTTCAGGGCGCCGACGGCGAGCGTCCGAAAGTCTGCGGGCAACTCCGGCAGCGGCTCCGATGGGCCGTAGATCGAGCACGTGGGTTCGCCGTCAGGGTGCTGTGCGACCACCAGGGTTGCTGCGGCAACTGCTCGCTCGGCGTCGGCAGTGATCAGGTAGTCCGAAGGGTCGGCGGCGCGTTTGAGGACTCTACGGATCATGGACTCGCGTTCTTCCATGGTTGCCTCGTCCAGGTCGTCGGCAAAATCGGCGGCGGTGTCATTGTCGAAGGGGCCGATGTCCCAGGTGCCCATATCTCTCCTCGCGCGATCGTCTCGGGATCGTCGCACTGGCCACCGACAGTGAGGTCAGAAGGCAAGCAGCACCCGCTTGCGCAGGCGCTTGAAGCCTGCGCGTCCGTACATCTGCCGTTTGATCATTTTGATGCGGTTGACGCGGCCTTCTACTGCGCCCGAGCTCCAGGGCAGGCTCAATCCGGCGATGACGGCGTCGAGGTCGCGGTCGATGCCGGCGGCTTAGGGCCTGTCCGATGGGTCCGCGGAGTGACCTTCGTCAGCTCCTAAGCTGTGGCGCTATGGAGAACCAGCTCACCCATGAGGCCAGTGCCTTCATCAATTTTCGGAGCTACAGGTTCCGAGAGCCGAGGTCACACGGCTACAGGTGGGTCGACCTCAAACACCTGCGGTCCCCTGCTGAGTCCGGCAATGCCCAGGAACTGCTCGCGGCGCTCATTGGGCATGAACCGTTCCGAGATGACTATGCGGGCGGCGGAGTCCTGCCGGAGGGTTCCAGGCATGGCCCGTATTGGCTGAGGCTGGTAACCCCCGATGCCTACGAAGCCGTCAGTCGGGAAAAGAGCGCGCACATCCTGCGGGATTGGGTGAACCAGTTCGGGGACGTGCCTTACGAGCTGGAGGCGGATCTGCAGCAGGAGGTGTTCGACCGCTTGGTGGCGGCCGACCAGATCTACTACCTGAGCAGGCTCGAGGATGAGGCCATTCATGACTGGGGGCGTGTGCACGAGGACTTCCACGAGTTCGTGCTCATCGACCGCTCAGCTGGACGGATCACTCTCCTCGTCGCGGCCGACGACTGAGTCGGTGGGCATGGTTGCTGTGGAAGGGCATCTGAGGAATCAGGGGCGGAGCCACAGGGGAAGCGCTGCCAGAGTCACCGTGCCGTGGAATACGTAGGCTCTTTTGTCGTACCGAGTCGCTACAGCCCTGGATCCTTTGAGCGCGTTGATGCACCGTTCGACCTCGTTTCTGCGGGCATACCGGGACCGGTCGAAAGCAGTAGGGCGACCGCCTCGGCTCCCGCGTCGTCGGCGGTTGGCCCGTTGGTCTCGACGCTCGGGGATCGTGTGCTGGATCTGCCGTCGTCGCAGATACTGGCGTTTCGACGCGAGCTGTATGCCTTGTCCCCGCATACGTGGTCCGGTCTCGTACGTGGACGGCCACCGGCTGTACGCGGAACGCGGATGCGATCCAAGACCGTGATCAACTGCAGAGCGTTACCCCACTGTCCTTGGGTTTTCAGAACTGACAGTGGACGTCGGCTCCCGTCACTGGCCAGGTGAATCTTCGTCGTCAGTCCACCCCGCGAGCGGCCGACCGCCTCGTCGGAGCGATGCCTTGCGGGACGGCGGCGTTGCCCCGGCACTCGGGGCGGCCGGCGACGAGCCCCGGCCGCGTGCTGATGAGCTCGGCACACTGTGGAGTCCACGCAGGTCCCGCCAAGGCACGCCAGTCCGCAACCGGAAGAGAATTCCATTGATCACCCGCCGATGACAGTGCCAACGCCCGCCTCGCCCGACGTTCGTCGGCAGATGCGGTTCCAGCTGAACCCACTCGGCATCGGAGAAATCACCACGCCCCACATCAAGCGGAACGATTCACCCCTCAATGAGTCACTCGACCCGTCGGACACGGCCTAGTTGTGCTGTTCGGATAGGTTGGTGACGCGGCTGGCTGGTGGGTGGCCGCCGATGCCGGTGTGGGGTCGGTGGTAGTTGTACCAGTGAAGCCAGTCGGGACACGCGGCCTGTCGTTCGGCGTCGCAGGTGTAGGGCCGGATGTAGGCCCACCCCTCGAGCAGGGTGCGGTGGAAGCGTTCGACCTTGCCGTTGGTCTGCGGGCGCCAGGGCCTTGTCCAGCGGGGGCTGATGCCCAGCTCGCGGCAGGTGTCGCGCCAGGTGTTCTTGGTGTAGGCCCAGGCGTTGTCGGTCAGGACCCGCTCGACGGTGACGCCCTGGGCGGCGAACCAGGCGGCCGCTCGTCGCAGAAAGGCTGCGCAGGTGGGGGCGGTCTCGTCGGGCAGGTCCTCGGTGTAGGCGAGGCGGGTGTGGTCGTCCAGGGCGGTGTGCAGGCAGGCGTATCCGACGCCGCCTGCGCGCTTCTTGTTCGGGCTGCCGGCCGCCCGGCCGAGGACCTTGTGGCCGCCGCCGTCGGGGATGCGGCCGAGCTTCTTGACGTCGATGTGGACCAGTTCCCCGGGCCGGGCGCGTTCGTAGCGGCGCACGGGCTCGCCGGTGGCCCGGTCGCAGGCGGCCAGGGCGGGCAGGCCGTGGCGGACGAGGATGCGGTGGGCGGTGGAGGCGGCGACGCCGGTCCGGGCGGCCAGCCGCACCGGCCCGATCCGATGCTCGTGCCGCAGCCGCACGACCTGCAGTTCGACCGCGGCGGGCGTCTGGCGCAGGCTGTGGTGGGGGCGGCTGGAGCGGTCGTGCATCCCGGCCTCGCCCAGTTTGCGGTAGCGGCTCGCCCAGCGGGCGGCGGTGGTGTGGCTGACCTGGAAGCGTTCCGCGGCCCGCCGCAGCGGCCAGCCGCCGTCCACGACACACCGGGCCAGACGCAGCCTCCCGGTCGCGGTCAGCGGGGCATTACGGTGGGACACGAGGGCCTCCTGCGGTCAGGTGCAGATGTCGCAATCCACACCGAACCCAGAAGGCCCTCACCCGTTCGAGCACCCAGCAGGGTGTCACCAACGTCCCGGGACAGCACACCTAGTGGCTCAGGTTGAGAGAGGCATAGCCCCGAAAGGGGAGAATCCCGATGACGTCGAACGCGACGCTGGCCTAGCGTTCCGCCCATGACCTCCCCGGACGACGACACCGACGACAAGGCTAGCGTGACCATCCGCTGCCAGGACAACGCCTCTGTCGGCGTGACTTTCTGCGATCGGTTCAGCTTCGACGCGGACTCTGTGCACTATGCCGTCGAGCTGCGGGCCCCGGGCCTGACCGCTCGCGTCAGCGAGGTTGTCGCCTGGATCTGGGACAGCGATCTCACCACGTTCCTGGAAGTGCTCGCCGCGGACTACCGGGGATGGGACGGCGAACGGAGCTGGCAGACCAACGACCGAGACCTGACAGTGTCGGCCGTCTTCCGTTCCGGCGGCCACGTTGGGCTGACCTGGGCCTTGCGGCCCTGGCCACAGGCCGCCGGCGGCTGGGGAGCCTCCGTGACCACCTGGCTGGAGGCCGGCGAGCAGACGGCTTCCCTGGCAGCCCACGTCCGGCACTTCCTCACCGGGGAGCAGCAGTGACAGCCAGCCTGCGCATCTCCTGGACGCTGGGGGCACACGGATGGGCCGACTGCACACTTGAGGATCATCACGGCAAGGCTGAGCTCACCGCGTCCTACATCACCAATGCGCCCGAGCAGTTCCTGACCGCGGTGGCCCGGCTCGTCGCGGGTGAGACAGAGACCCGTGCCCAGTTCGAGGCCGAGCCGACTGCCTACCGGTGGATCTTCTACCGCGAAGGCAAGGACATCTGGATCCGCGTGCTAGAACTGCGCGACGGCAGCGATCACGACAACAAGGGAACCGAGATCTGGTCCAGTCAGCTCGGCATCGACCAGCTCGCCCGCGCGGTGATCCGCTGCTTCGACGAGGTCGCACAGACCCATGGCGAGAGTGGCTACAGAGGCAAGTGGGGCGAGCACTTCCCCCGAACCGAACTCGAAGCCCTCAGACGCCTCTGGCGCACTCACCAGCATCCCCAAGACACGTAATCCGGACAGCGCACACTGCTCTGGTTGAGCGAGACGAGTCAGTCTGTCCCGTCTCAGTCAACCTGAACCACCCCAGGTCAGCGCATCGTGCTGGTCCACCTCAACAGAGACGGGACAGCCCTATAGGAGTCGCGGTGACGGTGGTCGGGCCGTAGACCAGACGTATGGTGCTGCGGCCGCCGGTGGAGCCGATGCTGGCGCAGGCCCGTGACAGGGTGCCTGCGCCTGGGGCGCTGCCCGGCCGTCTGATCTTTCAGCCGAAGTTCGACGGTTATCGCGCGCTGCTGTTCACTGGCCCTGTACGGCTTCAGTCCCGTCGGGGCAGCCTGATCCAGGCCCGTTTCCCCGAGCTGGTGGATGCGGCCGCGGGCCTGCCCGAGGGCCTGGTCCTCGACGGTGTTACGTGACCTGCAAGGGTGTCTCAGGTGCTCGGTGTCTCATGTGACTTGTCCCCGGCCGGCCCCTTCAGCTTGACTCTGTCGGGGATCTTGGAGTTGCTGAGGTCAACTGGACAGGGTTCGCCAGGACTTCAGCCGGGGGATCTCGCGCTGGTCGAGGTAGTTCTGGAATGCAGTCGGTCGGCGGGCCTGGGGATTTCCCGGGTCGGTGGCAGTCCGCTGAGGCGTTCGATGTTGACGGCGATAGCCGTCAGGACGTGCTGGATGTGGGCCTTTCCCTGTCCTCGGTAGCGGCAGCGGCGCATGCCGTGCCCGTGGGCGAACTCGTTGACCGTGCCCTCCACTCCGGAGCGGACCGCATAGCGGGTCTTCCATTCGGACGTCTGTTGCTCGGTGCGGACGCGGAGTTGCAGGTCGCGGAGTTCTCGTGGGGGAAACCCCACGCTGGGGGCGCTGTCGGCGGTGGTGGTGCACTGGGTGCGGGCCGGGCACGGGCGGCACTGACTCTCGGTGAACCTGGCCACGATCAGCGGGGCCGCGGTGGGCGAGGAGGTCGAGTAGGGGCCGTGCCAGCCCGCGCTGACCTGCCCATGCGGGCAGGTGACCCGCTGACGGTCGTAGTCGATGTGGAAGTCGTCCCGGGCGAAGCCCTCGTTCCGGCGGTGTTGGTGGGTGGGGTTGCTGCGGAGCTGGCCGGAGACAGTGACATGGTGTGCACGGCTGGCATGTTCCAGGTGAGGCAGGGAGGTGTAGCCGGCGTCGACCAGCAACTCCCGCAGAAAGCGGTTCAGTTGCAGGTCATACGAGCCGTCCCCTGCCAAAATGAACGGCTGACCCTCGCGGACACCTACACGGTCCAGCACAGCCACCGGGCCAACAGGACCCAGGCAGCTCTCCGAACGAGCCCGGCTCGTCGTGCACAGGTCCGCGATCACGGCACCGCCCCCCATCCCGCTCGTTGACTTCGAACCCGTCCACCATCGCGAAGCCGAAGCACAGGTGCCTTTTCTCCGCTCAGGAACCACTCACGCTGGTGATCTGCTGACGGACCAGCAGCTGTTGATGAGACACATGTGGTAGCTCACATAAATGGCGAGCTGGTCGTGTGGGCGGGGGAGGGGGTGTCGTTCGAGGCGTTGCAGCGGCGCGCGGCCGCCGGCCACCTCAGCGCACCCGTCCTCGCCCGGGAGCTGCCCGCCCATCTGATCGTGTTCGACGTCCTCCAGGCCGACGGCCGCGAGCTGTTGCAGGCCCCGTATGTAGAGCGCCGCGCCCGCCTGGAACAGCTCTTCACCGACCACGATCTGCACGCGTCGTGGGCGCGGTGTCCCGAGACGGACGACCCGGCGACGGGGCAGGAATGGCTCACGTCCTGGACCCGCGTCCCCGGCGTGGAAGGGCTCATCATCCGGGGCACCGAGCAGCACTACCTGCGCGGCGCCCGCGTCCTGTACAAAGTTCGCCGCGACACCACCGAAGCCATCATCGGCGCCATCACCGGAAGCCTGCAGCACCCCCAGACACTCATCCTGGGCCGCTACGACGACACCGGCCACCTGCGCCTGGTCGGCCGCAGCACACCCCTCCGCAAGGACGCCGCACGCCAGCTCGCCGAGCGGCTGACGCCGGCCGCGCCCGGGCATCCCTGGGAGGGCGTGCGCTTTCACGTCGTCATGGGGATCCAGCAGGACGCTCGACGTGACCCTGGTAGAGCCGGGCCTGGTCGCCGAGATCGCGGTCGACACCGCTCGGGAACGCGGCGCATGGCGCCGCCCCGTCCGCTACGCGCGGCTGCGCCTGGACGTGACGGTCGCGGACGTGCCCGCGTTCGGCCAGGGCGCACTGCCGGCCGCCGGGTGATCAGCCAGATTGCGCGTCTGCGGCCTGCCCGGCCGCGCGGCAGGAAAGCCGGGCAGGGCCGCGCGGCTTGCATGGGGTCCAGCCGGTTCGCCTTCCGCCTGGAGTTCGGTCGCACCGTTTCGGGTGGGCTCGGCGCGGCCGACGGTGGAAGGCGGCGTGGTGCGCGGTGACGCCGTGGGCTGGCCGGTCTGGCGTCCGCGCGCAGGTTTCGCGCGGGCTAGGGTTCCAGCTCCAGGCAGAGCCCGACCTGGTGCCCGCCAGCTCGGCCCTGCACGGGTGTCGTGGCGCTGCTTCCGTGCGTGGTGATCGGCACGCTGGTGGTGGACAGGGCGGCGTAGGCCTGGGCGAGCTGGGCGAGGGCGGCGGCGGCCTCACCGGGATGCTTGTCCACGACTGTCTTGGCTTCCTGCGCGATGGCGGTCAGGAGCGCCTCGCGCGCTTCGACGGCGGCGGGAACTTCGCGGACTTTGATCACACCTGCCGGGTTGGGCTCGTCGGCTGTGACGTCGCGGATCTCCATGTCTCTCCTTTGCTCGCACCAGGATGCGGGCCTGGCGGGCCGTCAGGCCCAGACGCTGGTTTGCCGGGGAGCAAGTCTGTCAGGGCTGGCCGCTTTTCAGCGCGAGGGCCGCAGCGTGGCTCGGGTCTGGGACAACCGCGACAGTGCGGCAGTGCGTGATGAACAGCTGCGGGGCGCCCTGTGTGTGAGCGCTGGCGCAGGGCCGCTTCGGCCGGGCAATTCGGGGGCTCACGGCACGGATATGGCGTTGCGTGTCGGTGCCGCCTTCGTGCTCCGCGCGGGGCGGGCCGGCGCACCCGGGGAACCGGGGCGCTGGCCCGTGCACCGCTGCCGGGCTAGGAAACGACGATGGAGAAGCCGGCGTCTGCGTAGGTGCCGGATGTGCCCGTGTTCACGAGGAACGTGTCGGTGCGGTTTCCGCAGGCGCTGTTCGGTTGCATCGCGATGCGGACGCCGTAGTCGAAGGCGCGGTACTGGAGGGTGGCGGTGGGGACGAGCTTGCGGTGTCCGGGTTGTCCTCCAGCTGGACGCAGTAGTGCCCTGCGGAGGGCTTGGTGACTTGTTCGATACCGGCCAACTGCGTCTGGACGGCCGCAGCACACCCTTCCGCAAGGACGCCGCTCGCCAGCTCGCCGAGCGGCTGGCGCCGGCCAGGGCGCACTGGCGGTCGCCGGGTGATCAGCCGGATTGCCCGCTGGTGTCCTGGCCGGCTGCGCGGCAGGAGGGGCAGATGACCTGAGGATGGGACCCGTAGCGCACGGTGAGTTACTGGCAGCGCGCGCAGTGGCCCACCTGGCTCGGGCGGCAGCCCAGGATCGGCGCCGCGGTGGCCCGGTCCGTCGTGGGGTCGATACGCCTGGGCGCATCGTTCATGCCCACGACCGTACGACGCTCGCCGCACCGGGCGCTCTGCGACCGCGTACAACCAGGCCGCGGCCGCCGGGGCGTGACTGCTATGCCGCCATCTCGTTGACCTGAGCAGATCCTCCCCTCTAGTCGGCCCCGGGAATGTCATGGCTGAACCCCGGGGCCGACCGCTGCGAAACCGGCCTCGACGTCGCGCACCGGCCCGCCAGCCGCGCCTTACGCTCGGCGTATGAGTGCTGAGGAGATCCCCGAGCCGGTGCCGGCCCGTTCGTGGCGGCCGGAGGACGGCCCTCGCCCCAAGGTGCCACCTGGGCGGCCGGGAGTGAGCCCGCTCTCATGGTGTGGTCCGACGGGCGCTGGCGGTACGCCTCGATCATGGCCCGCCAGGGCTGGGCCGAGGGCCGTGTCTTCTACCAGGTGCACGTCGACCTGCTCGGCGACGCCAGGGTCAGCCACCGCATGTACCAGTGGCCGCAGCCGGGCCTGCGCGCCGTACGCGGCCCGCAGCACCGACCCGCCCCGGACGCCGGCAGCATGCCGCGCGCCCCTCGACACACAGTCTGACGACGATGCAGCCCAGGGCCAGGCCGGCGCTCGGCGAACAGCTGGGGGAGGACGATGCCCCGCGCCAGATGGTGCGGGGCATCGTCGCATGCGCGGCGGTTACGCGCGGCGCAGGCACGTCTCCGGGACCTGGCCTCCGGGCACGATCCGCCAGAGGTTCCCTGCGCGGCCGCAGGCCCGGTAGGCGGGCCCGCCGTTGTCGGTGCGCGCCACGGCGACGATGCAGGAGCGGACCTGCTCGCCCTTGCGCAGGTAGTGATGGATCGGCGTGTGCATCGTGGCGGCCGGCCCGTCGTATGGGCCGGGGCGCCGTACGGCGACGCGCTCAACGGCGCGCCAGGTGGTGGTGCACGGCTTGGCCGGAGCGGTGGGAGCAGCCGTGGGAGCTGCTTCGGCTGCTGGAGCGATCAGGGCTGCAACGAGCCCGGCCACGATGGCAGATGTCATCAGTCGTGTCATACCTGCCCGGCCCCGACCCGCCGGCCAGGGCACGGACGATCACCCGCAAGGGGCGCCGCCCAGCCGCAGCGGTCAGTCGCTGAGGGCTTCTTCGGCGGTTTCGCGGATGTCGATGACGGTGTCGACGCCGACCAGCTGCAGGGTGCGCAGCACGGCAGGCTGGACGGCGGCCAGGTGCAGCCAGCCGCCGGCAGTGGTGTGCGAGCGGTGGGCGTGGAGGAGGATGTTGAGTCCGCTGGAGTCCATGAAGGTCACGTGCCGCAGGTCCACCACGGTGCGGGGGCGGGGCGCGCCGGCCGGGTCGAGGGCATTGCGCAGTGCCCGGCCCGTCTGGTGGTCGATCTCCCCGGCCACGGACAGGACACGGACATCCCCTGAGGCAGTGGCCGTGACAGCCAGCTTGCCTCGTTCCACCGATGGTCCGGCACCCGTCATGTCGTCCTCAGCCATAGCCGTGATCCTTGCACAGCCGCACTGGTGCCAACACCGTTGCCCGCAGGTCAGGGCGTGATGCCTGCCCGTGACGCACGTTACGCAGGCATATCAGGCGTCGGTCGCCAATGAGCGGGTAAGCGGGCGAGGACGAACGGGGTGACGAAGGCGGCCGGGATGGAACGAGCAGCAGTGAGCGAGAACGAGACCACGTCCGGGCCGCCGGCCATCCAGACCACCATGGCGCTGGACGGGGACGGCATGGTCATCGCCCAGGCCCGGCACCTGGCCGCCGACTTCCTCATCCGCGTCCAGGCCGAACACGGCCTGCCCGTCTCCCAGCGGGCCATGGACCTTGCCCAGCTCGTCGTCAGCGAACTGGTCACCAACGCCGTCAAGTACGCCCCCGGTCCCGTCCTGCTCGACCTGCGCGTCATGGGCGGCCTCATAGAGATCGCCGTCTGGGACTCCGACCCCGTCCTCCCCATCGCCCGGGCCGCGGACGTCGGCCGGGTCGGCCAGCACGGCCTCGAAATCGTCATGGCGGTCGCCCAGGGTTTCGAAGCCCAGCGTGAACCGGTCGGCAAACGCATCACCGCCCGCCTCGCCCTGGCCGACGACCCCGGCGGCGACATCACCGGACGCCAACCCCACTGACACCCGCCGCGCACCCGGGCGCCCACCCAAGCGGCGCCAGACCAAAAAGGCCGGCGCCTTCAGTCCGCCGAAGCGGGTGGCACGGGCACCGGCCAACCGAAACCCAGCCGAAGCAGGGAGTCACCACACAGTGCACGGGGGGGTGCCGAGACAAGCCCCAAAGGGGCCACGGGATGATCTTGAAACGCCCTCAAGAGGTGCTGGCCCCGGTGTCCTGGCTCAGCCACCAGCCGCAAAGTAGCTACGAGTGACGCTCAGGCCGTGGGTCGATGAGGGTGCTGGCGCGGTTCTCGTACTCGCGGCGGGCTTTGCGCTGTGCCGGGATCGCCGGGGTGCCCTGGGTGCCGTCGAGGGGCTGGCAGTGGTCGAGGAGCTGGCGGTGGACCGCGGGCGTGGCGCTGACGCGCAGGGTGTAGCCCTGGCCGCGCCGTACGGTCACGCCCTGGTCGAGCGCGGCCCGCTCGGCGTCGTCCAGTTCGGCGGCATGCAGGAAGTCAGCGACCTTGCCCGGCATGTCGAGGGTGACCGGCAGCTCCGGGGCCGGGGCGCCAGGGTCGGCGGCGACGTGCTCGGGCAGGAGGTCGGCGACGGCGGTGCGGATGGCGCCGCGGCTGACGTGGTGATCGCGGGCCAGGCCAGCGATGGACTGGCCGCCCAGGTACGCGGCGCGTACGGCGGCGGCCTTCGCCGCCGTGACGACGGGGCGGCGCCCACCCTTGCTGCCCTTCGCCTCGGCGGCCCGCAGCCCGTCGTACGTCAGCTCGCGCTGGAGGTCGCGCTGGAGGTCGCGCTGGAGTTCGCCGGCGGCGGCGAGGGTCTGCACCATGAACTTCACGGTGGACAGCAGTTCTGCGGTGCGCGGGTGTCGGGCGGTGAGGTCCATGGCGGAGAAGGCGCCGTCGTGGATGCGCAGGGCGAGGCGGTCGCGGTGGAGGACGTCGAGCACGTCGAGGATGTGCCCGGTGCCGCGTACGAGGCGGAACATCTCGGAGATGTGCACGGTGTCGCCCGGCCGCGCGTAGGTGAGCAGCTCGCTGAACTTCGGTCGTTCCAGCGGGCGAAGGCGACTGGAGGTGCCGGGGTCCTCCTCGAAGACGACCGGGTCTTCGATCCCGGGCTCGGCGAGGACGAGGTTCTGACGGTCGGTCGACTGCCGGTCGGTCGACACCCGCTTGTAGACCAGGTTGGCCATGCCGCCCCCGTGTCTGTCGGCGGATCAGGCCCTAGCTGTCAGCAAACCCTGTCATCAGCCGTCACCGGATCTCATGGGATCGGAGCCCCGAAAAGTCCGGGTCCATTGGACGCTCACCGCGCCTGTCGGCATTCGTTCGTTTGCCGACACCAAACACGCACCCTAACGCGGTGAATCCCGGAAGCGGTTGCCCTGACCGAACTACGTCAGGGGTGGAGTCGCAGGAGTTTGGCGAGCAGCGCGGAGAGTTGCTCGCGTTCGGCTGGGGTGAGGTCCGCGAAGGTGTCGTCGAGGAACTCGGGTACCGCGTCCTCGGCGCGGGCGAGGAGTCGGTGGCCTGAGTCGGTGATCGTGACGGCGTAGGCGCGGCGATCGCTCGCGTCGCGTTCGCGCCGTACGTGCCCCGCCTGCTCCAGACCGTCGCAGATGCCGACCATGACGCTGCGGTCGATGCGCAGTTGGTCACTCAGGGCCCGCTGCGAGCTGGGGCCGACCTCGGCGAGCATCTTGAGCACCAGATGCTGCCCGACGCCGATCCCGGACTCGTTCGCCCGGGCCTCTGCGGCGCGGGCGACGACAGTCGAGGCCCGGCACAGCGCGATGTCCAGGCGCTCCGCGGCAAGCGTCGGAAAGTAGCTGGCCTCGCGGTATGCGGTCTTGGGCGGCATGCCCACCTCCTTTGCGTACGCGGCAGTCACTCGTCAACCCTACCAGGATTCATCTGTCCACAGATTGTTTGCGCACCCCTCATTAGATTTGTATGCTCGCAGATCATCTGATGACAGATGGTCTGTGTGAAGATGGAGGTCTGGCATGGTCAAGCCCGACGGCCGCAGGCAATTGGCCCTGTTACTGCTCTGCACCGCGGTGTTCCTGGACTCGATGGATCTGTCGCTGATGGGGGTCGCCCTGCCCGCCATCGGACGTGACCTGTCGCTGTCGGAGGGCACGCTCCAGTGGCTCGTGTCGGGATACGCGGTTACCTACGGCGGCTTCCTGCTGCTGGGCGGCCGTCTGGCCGATCTGTTCGGCCGCCGCCGCATGTTCCTGGTCTCGCTCGCGGTCTTCGCTGCAGCGAGCCTGGTCGGCGGGCTGCTCTCGGAGGGATGGCTGCTGGTCATCACACGGGTGGTCAAGGGACTGGCCGCGGCACTGACCGCGCCAGCCGCCCTTTCCCTGATCACCACGACGTTCACTGAGAGCTCTCAGCGCAATCGGGCCCTGGGCGTCTACGCACTGGCGGGCGCCACCGGCTACAGCGGCGGCCTCATTGCCTCCGGGCTGCTCACCGAAGTCAGCTGGCGGCTGGTGTTCTTCCTCCCGGTGCCGATCGCCCTGCTGGTGCTGATCGTCGCTCCGATGGCGCTGCCGGAAGGCGGGCGGCCCGACCGAGCGGGCCGGAAATTCGACGCCGCCGGCGCGGTCGCGGTCACGGCGGGAGTGCTGTCGCTGGTGTACGCGCTGGCCGAGACCAGTTGGCCCGCCGGGGTGGCTGCCGCGGTGCTCCTGGCCGGTTTCGTGCTGGTCGAGCGGCGGCAGCGGTCTCCGCTCGTTCCGCTGCGGCTCTTCCGGTCGCGCACCGTTTCCGGCGCCAACCTCGCCGCGCTGGCCTGGGCCTGCGCGACCATCGGTTGGCAGTTCGCCGCAGTCCTCTACCTCCAGCAGGTCCGCGGCTACGGCGCACTGGAGACCGGTCTGGGCATCGTCCCCATGGGTGTGGCCATCATGGTGACCGCCAATTTCGTCGGACGGCTGATCGGCCGGTGGGGGCTGGGCCGGACCGCGGCTGTGGGGATGCTGGTCCAGGCCGCCGGGATCCTGCTGTTCCTGCGGGCCGGCACGGACGCCGGCTACGCCGGTGTGCTGCTGCCGGCGCTGGTGGTGCACGGCGTGGGCAACGGCCTGTCCTTTCCCAGTCTCAACATCGCGGCGGTCAGCGCTCTCCCCGATGACCAGCAGGGCCTGGCGTCCGGGCTGATCACCTCCGCCGTCCAGATCGGGGCGGGCATCGGCGTCGCCGTGCTGGCCTCACTCATGGCCGCCACCGCGCCCGGCATCGACGGCTACCGGGTCGCCTTCCTCACGGCAGGCTGCTTCTCCCTCGTCGGCGCCGCCCTGGCCCACTTCGGACTGCGCGTGCATACCCGGGACGCCGAGGCACCGGCCCCTGCCTGACCGACCACCCCACGACGCCCACCGACCCCTACATACGAAACAGAGGAAGCGGCCGTGACTTTGGATCTGACCCCCGACCAACTCCTGTCGACCACCCGCGCCGTGCGCAAACGCCTTGACCTGGACCGCCCGGTCCCGCGCTCCCTGATCGAGGAGTGCGTTGATTTGGCCACACAGGCGCCGACCGGCCGCAACCGCCAGCGCTGGCACTTCATCGTCGTCACCGAAGACGCCCAGCGGCAGGCCGTGGCGGACATCTTCCTGCGCGCCCTACCACTGGCCACCGGGCACCCCCTGACCGAACGCGATGCGTGGCGCATGAACTACCACCCCAGCTCCACCGAGCGTGTCTTCGACGGCCTGCGCCACCTTGCCGCCAACATCCACCGGGTGCCCGCCTTCGTCATTCCTGGGGTGGAAGGACGCACCGACCACGCTCCGGTGACCGTGCAAGCGGGAGCGTGGGGCTCGATCCTGCCAGCAGTGTGGAGCTTCATGCTGGCCGCCCGGGCACGCGGCCTGGGCACCACCTGGACGACAGCGCAAGGACCACTGGAGCGGGAGTTGGCCGACGCCCTCGGCGTTCCGTACGACGACATCATGCTGGCCGCCTTCATCCCGCTGGCCTACACCATCGGCACCGACTTCAAACCGGCCCGCCGGATCCCCCGCGAACACGTCCTGCACTGGGACCGATGGGAACAGCGCTCCGCCGGGTCCACGCCGTAGCGCACCGCTGCCTTTGCCGCCCGCAGCATGTCACGCAGTTCCTCCACTTCGGGCCCCGTCCTCCTCTGGCCGACGGGGCCCGGGCACGGCTGGCCCACGGTCGAGGCCCGGGCGCTCAGGGCTCCAAGATCATCCCGTGGCCCCTTTGGGGCTTACCTCGGCGATCCCCCTAGCGGGGATCGCGTGCCCCACGCGCCGGGCATTGGGACGGCCGGGGAGCAGCATCCGGTCGACGGCCGCCGCGATCACCTCCGGATCGGCGTCCGTGGTCACCGGCTGAGCCTCAGCCGCCGTGGCGCTCGTCCGCTGATGGCAGTCGGGCACCCCGGTCCGTCGGCTGGCGTGGTTCCGGCAGCGTTGGTGGCTCCTGCGGCGCAGCCAGCACACCCTTTGCCGGCGTCCGGTCGTTGGGACCGGTCATGAAGAAGATCATCACTCTCGCCGGCCTGCCACTCGCTGCCCTGGCTATGTCCGCCCCGGCCGCCCACGCCGACAACGGCTCGGACTTCGGGTCCGGCGTCAACGCCGCGAACAACTGGGACTTCAGCGCGGCATCAGTCTGCTTCCAGGAACTGGCCGTCGTCCCCGTCGGCGGCGCCTCGCTGGGCAACACCGTGAACCACTGCGTGAACGGCAACGTTCTCGACCGCTCCTAATCGGCGAGCGTGTCCCCTAGCCGGCGCAGGGTCAGCACGGCCAGCCGTGCTGACCCTGCGCCGGCGTTCTCGAAGACGGCGACTGCCGGATCGAGAACATCGATCAGCCGGTCCTGCCGGTCGTCGTAGGTGGCGTCGTGCAGAACGGCACGGAAGGCGGGGCCGTCCCAGGGGGAGCGGGCCGGCCCGTCGGCGAGCACCCGCTCGGCCTCTGATGGCTCCCAAGAGCCTGCGTCGTACTCGGCGAGGAGGGTGCAGGCGTCCCGCTCCACGGCTTCGGTCATCACGACGATCGTCACGGCCGGTCCAACGGCACGAGGGAGGGCGACATCGCTGTGCTCGGCTATCACGGATGTGTCCAGCGGGTGCTGTCAGGCCCGGGTGGTGTCTCAGCAGCAACAGGGAGAGGTGGCAGACCGCCGCACCGCAGCCGACGCGGCGAGGAGGCAGGCCGCGCGTCTCCTCGCTTTCGGGTTTCGCCAAGAAGGCACTTCTGACCGCCGGGTGGCGTCCGGTCCGGGTGAGCAGCAGGAATCGACCCGGCTCCGCCTCGCTTGGAGCGTGTCTCTCTGGCACGCTCCGGGCGCTTGTCCGATGGGCGGGCGCTGGTGCGTGGCGGGAGCGGGGGCGAACCGCTGAAGCGTGCCACGGGTGCCTCGCGTCGCTCGTGATCGAGAACAAGACAGCCACCATGGACGGGCGCGTCGGGCCGAGGGCTCCCGGCCGGTCAAGGGCCTCTGCGTATCGGGCAAGTGTCACGCCGAGGCGGTCACAGAGAGAGTGTGCCCGGTCGGCAGGTCGAACCCGTGTCCCCCACACAGGTGCATCGCGCAACCTAGTAACTACTGTCTGTATTCGATCTAGTGCGCTCAGTGACTATCTCTTTATGGTCAAAGCGACGCCAACGCCGTATCCCTGGAGGATTCGTGGCACGCTTCCGCACTCGCCTGGCCCTGCTCGGCTCGGCCGCCGCTCTCGCCGCCGGCGCCCTCGTCCCCGCACAGTTCACCGGGGCCCAACCCGCCGCCGCGGCCGAGGAGCACCAGTGGGTCGCCCTGGGCGACTCCTACACCGCCGGGGTCATCCAGGCCGCGGGTAACACCTTTGAAGTCCCGCGCGACGGCTGCGAGCGCACCGACCGGTCCTACCCCCAGGTCATCGACCGCGACCTCTACGGTCTCTTCGAGCTGACCAACGTCAGCTGCGGCGCCGCCACCATCGAGAACGTCACCGACACACCCCAGCAACCGATCGGCCGGCACATGCCGCCCCTCTCCGAGGACCCGGACTACCCCTTCCCTGAAGTGCCGCCCCAGTCCCAGGCGGTGGGCCCCGACACCGACGTCATCACCGTCGGCGCGGGCGGAAACACTCTCGGCTTCGCCGACATCCTCATGAAGTGCCCGCAGCTGGGCAGCGAAAGCGACGGCAAGGGCACCCCTTGCAAGGGCGCCCTGGGCGCCGGTATCCCTGCCCGGCTGAAGAAGGTGCGCCAGGAGTACGACCGGATGCTCACCGTGCTCCACGAGCGCGCCCCGCACGCGAAGATCCTGGCCGTCGGCTACCCCACGATCGTCCCCAAGGACACATCGAAGTGCGGCTACGGCGACCTGACGAAGTTCGGCACGATCACCCAGGGCGACCTGGACTGGCTGCGCAAGGACGTCCTGGAACCACTCAACAAGGCCATCGACGACTCCACTGGCACGCAGGACGCCGCCGGCTTCGTCGACCTCTACACCTCCTCCAGCAGCCACAGCGTCTGCGACGACAGCAAGTGGGTCGAAGGCTTCGTCACGCTCCCCGACCAGCTGTCCTTCGTGCACCCCAACGCCCTCGGCCACCGCAACGCCGCCGACCACGTCGAAGAAGCCATGCTCAATGCCACCGTCTGACCAGGCGCCTGAGCAGGCCAAGAGGCCCCGAACGGCCCGGAGGGTGATGGCTGTTCTGTCCGGCTGCCCGGCAGCCGCCGGACAGGCCCTGCGGGCGTAACGGTGCCTGACTTACCCAAGATCGCTCGCCGCACGAGGCCGCCGCCCTCGCCGGGGTGAGCGCCAGGTCTGGGAGACCTACCGACACCAGCCCGCCCTCGCCGACCACCGCCAGGACGTCGCCGGTGTCGAGCACTGGCCCCGCTCGGCCGTCACCGCCTGGCAGGCACAGCGCCCCGGCCGCGGCGCCGGCGGCGGCCGCCCCGACTCTTCAGGGTGGGTACACCAGTTCGAGGAACGAGGGGGGTGTGGGCTGCTGGGACGTCGGGTGATTGGATGCCGGTACCGGTCGCAGAGCGTCTCGTTGGGCACCACAGGCCGTTGCGGTGCCGGTGGATGGCTCGGTTCGAGGGGATGGAGGGCCCAGCCGTGAGTGATCGCAGTTCGATCGAGTGGACAGAGGCGACGTGGAACCCGACCACAGGATGCGACCGCGTCTCAGCGGGCTGCGACAACTGCTACGCACTGGCGCTTGCGAAGCGTTTGAAGGCGATGGGTTCGCCCAAGTACCAAGCCGACGGTGACCCGCGGACGTCCGGTCCCGGCTTCGGACTGACGGTGCATCCGGACGCCCTAACAGTGCCGTACGGATGGAAGAGCCCGCGCACGGTGTTCGTGAATTCCATGAGCGACCTCTTCCATGCCCGGGTTCCGCTGGACTACGTGCGGCGCGTGTTTGAGGTGATCGCCGACACCCCGCAGCACACGTACCAGGTCCTCACTAAGCGGGCCCGCCGAGTGCGGCAGGTCGCCGACAGGCTTCAGTGGCCGGCCAACCTGTGGATGGGCGTGTCCGTGGAGAGCGCACGCGAGCTGTCGCGCGTCGACGACCTACGGCAGGTGCCGGCGGCGGTCCGGTTTCTGTCGTGCGAGCCGCTGCTGGGCCCTCTGCACGGGCTGGACCTGGCAGGCATCCACTGGGTCATCGCGGGAGGCGAGTCCGGCCGGGGCCACCGGCCGCTCGAGGAGGCGTGGGTGACGCACATCCGCGACACCTGCCAGCAGGAGCAGGTGGCGTTCTTCTTCAAGCAGTGGGGCGGCCGCACGCCGAAGGCCGGCGGCCGCGAGCTGCAAGGGCGGACCTGGGACCAGATGCCTCTGCCCGCGGCCGTGTGACTGCTGGCCACGTCCGGCTTTGTCGTGTGGCGGGTGTTCAGCGAGGCGGGGGCAGGACGATCAGTTCGCGGGTCTTCGCCCCGCCGACGCCGGTGCTGGGGGTCTTGCCCTGCTGGTGCAGGTACTTGACGGCCTTGCGGGCGGCTGGCTCGGTGACCTGTCCAAAGTAAGAGCCGAAGAGTTCAAGCGTGCGCTCGACCAGCCTGATCGGACGGCCAGCGCGCAGCAGCGCCTCCAGGTTGCCGGCCATGACGGGGACGGCCTCCTGCTCCACGACGGTCGGGTCAGGCCTGAGCATGGACACGGTGGAGAACAGGGTGTTTGGGTCGTTGTGCTCTTCCTGCAGCTCCAGGGTCTTCCACCACTCGGTGCGGGCGCGGGCGACCGCGTCACCGAACACCCACAGGCCGTAGGGGCTGCGGGTGGCGAACACCAGCCGGTAAACCGCCCGCTTGTGTGGCGCACGCGAGACAGGCACGGACTGCACCTGCATGTCCGTGCGCCGGGCCAGACGCCGCGCGTACTCGGCTGCCACTGCCTCGATGGCGTCCTCCGCAGCGCCGTCGTGAGCGGACGCTGCCGTGGCGTCGGCGAAGTACTCACGCCACCAGGTGCCGCCGCACACTTCGTCGAACCGCTGCAGCGACCTCTCGTTGCCCTTCGGAGAACGGACATGGCCGCCCAGCCTCCACACCGCCATCATGCTGAAGTTCATCAGCAGCTCGGTCGGCGGCCACCTGTGCGGCCGCTGCCGCGCCAGCACGTCCACGAGCCGGTCCTGGGGTAGAGCCAGCCCGCACGGGTCCAAAAACAGAAACAGCGGCTCGCTTGCGGCCCGCAAGACCACGCTGTCCAGGACGCCATCGACCTCACCACGGTGCGAGTGCGCCAGCACACCGCCAGCCAGGTACTGCTCCACCACCGCCTGAAGCCGTTCGAAGGACTTGGGCTGCGGCTCCGCGAAGAAACACTCCAGGGTCAGATCGCGCTTGTCACGGAAATGGGAGGCGACCCGAAGAGCGATCTCTGCTGACGCCGGCTCGCCACTCTCGTAACGGCCCTCGCCCGCGTAGCCGTCCAGGTACACCACACGCCTGTCCTGGGAATGAGTACCTGTCATGCCGCCGAACTGCGGCAGATACCGCTTCAGCAGCTCATGCTTGAAAACGCTAGGCAGCGCCTTGTCCGCCCAGTAAGCCCCGCCCGTTCCTGTAGACATGGCCCCCCTCCCACCGCCAGGGCTCAACTAACCCTCTGTCACGCATAGTCAGCGACTTGTCTCAAATCGACAAGAGGCCCATTACGCCACCACTCGCCTTAAAGGGCTGTGCTGCTGCAAGGCACGGCGCGCGCGGCCGGTGTACAAATCAGCTCCTTTATGGAGCAACCCTCGTTGGTCCGGGGACGGCCTCTTCGAAAGGGAGATCGACACAGTCAAGATGGAACAACCCCAGCGGGTGTGGGGACAACCGATCCTGGGGCAACCGCGTGGGCCCTGGAGCAACCCCCGCGGGCGCGGGGACGACATGCGGTCGGGGCCGGCCTGGGAGATGCCGACGGAGCTACCCCCGCGGGTGCGGAGTCGACGCCCTGTTCTCCTCCAGCCACGCCGCGGACCGGGAGCTACCCCCGCGGGTGCGGGGACGACCCGCCCGCCTTGCCGGACAGCACGCCGCGCTCCGAGCTACCCCCGCGGGCGCGGGGACGACTCCTCTCGGTCGGGGTGGTGGAACGCTGAGCGGGAGCAACCCCCGCGGGCGCGGGGACGACGTGCCGTCGTCCCAGTACTGGCCCGTGTACGGGGAGCAACCCCCGCGAGCGCGGGGACGACCTCGGAGACGCAGCCGGGCAGGTCGAAGACGGCGAGCAACCCCCGCGGGCGCGGGGACGACGCCCTCGCCGTCCTGCTGATCGCCGAGGCGCAGGAGCAACCCCCGCGGGCGCGGGGACGACGGCGCCGGGCTCGGGCTGCTGGGGGAGTCGTGGGAGCAACCCCCGCGGGCGCGGGGACGACAACAGGCTCAGCGTCAGGTCGGCGTCCGCGTGCGAGCAACCCCCGCGGGCGCGGGGACGACCGGATCTCGGTCGGGGCGAACGGCTCCCGCAGCGAGCAACCCCCGCGGGTGCGGGGACGACATACTCCGCGCATGCCGACCTCACCCGGCCCGCGAGCAACCCCCGCGGGTGCGGGGACGACATGACGACCAGCCAGAACGTCGGAACGCACCACGAGCAACCCCCGCGGGTGCGGGGACGACTTCGGCTGCATCGACTTCGCCAACGAGAACGCGGAGCAACCCCCGCGCCCGCGGGGGTAGCTCGCCGCCGGTGCGCATCGCGCTGACGGGCACGCCGTCGTCCCCGCGCCCGCGGGGGTAGCTCGGACACCAACGCCCGGATCCACAAGAGCCACACGTCGTCCCCGCGCCCGCGGGGGTAGTTCCCCTTACGCGGCTGCCGCGCTGGCCCACGTCGGGTCGTCCCCGCGCCCGCGGGGATAGCTCCCACAACATGGTGCCCGCGCACCTGGCCGCGATGTCGTCCCCGCGCCCGCGGGGGTAGCTCCCCTCCTTCATCGCCCGCATCCCCTGCCCCCGCGTCGTCCCCGCGCCCGCGGGGGTATCTCTGCTCGTGCTCCCCCGCATCGTGGCGTTCGCCAGTCGTCCCCGCGCCCGCGGGGGTAGCTCCGGGGTCTCGGCGCTCGCGGGAATGGTCCCGGAGTCGTCCCCGCGCCCGCGGGGGTAGTTCCCTGGTGCACCTGCGTTACACGAACAGGGAGGGGTCGTCCCCGCGCGGGAGCATCGCCCATGGGCTGGCCAGCCAACGCCAATCTTCGGATGGGTGATCCGTGGGTGCGACCAGTTGCCGCAGCCGCCCAGCACTAGCGTGGGCACACGACCGTGCCCCACACATTGATTCCGGCGACGGGCTGCGTGTAGGTAAAATCCGCAACCGCAACACTGGCGGCCGCAAAACTCACTCGTCTATGGTCCGTGCTCTCACGCAACCGGATCGTCGTGGGCCTACTTGCTGCCCCGTCGAAACCGTCGGAGTTGCTCCCTTCGCTCCAGGAGAAGTGCACGTCCTCGGCGGACTGCCAGGTCCCAGAGACGGACGTTTCCCACCCTACGCCGTGCTCCGCCGATACACGTTCTATCTGAAAGAACATGCCCCGCCGCGGCAAACCGAATTCACTGAGGCCCGGCTGGCTCGTGACGGTGTAGGTCCACACTCGCTGGCTCCCGCCGTAGGGCCGGCTTTGGCACTTCACACGAGCCTGGGCGCCTGTCGACGTAACGTGCAGACTGGCCGTCCAGCCTCCGCTCACCTCAATCTGAGCTCCCGCCGGTTGGCCGAGGGCGGGCAGCTTCGGCGCCGGACGGGTGCGCCGGTCTCCCATCTCGGTGACAAAGCGCGGGCCAGACTGTTTGCCCCAGTTCGGAGTTGGCTTCTTACGTGTGGGCTTTGGCGACACAGTCGCCACGTCGGTCGGTGTATAGCTGGAGCTGCCGGTCACCCTCGCGGTGGTCACCGGATGGGACCGGGATTCTCCAGCCTGCGGGTGGGCAGTCGTACCGGCCCCATCACACCCGACCAGCAGCAGGGCCAAACACCCTGCCGCCAAGCTCCACAATTTCGTCGATGAGACGGCCACTGCCTTCCCCTGTCTTCCCTGGGCGGCCACGTAGCCTACCTGCCTGTCCAGGGCCGCGGACCACGGCGTCGACGCCCGGCCGAGCTGCGCGCGGACAAGGGCTACGGCTACTCCCACCTGCGGCGATGGTTACGCACGCGCGGCATCATCCTCCGCATCGCCCGACGCGGCATCGAGAACTCGACACACCTGGGCCGACACCGCTGGGGCGTCGAACGCACCATCGCCTGGTTCACCGGCTGCTGGCGCCTGCACCGCCGCTCCAAGCGCAAGCCCGACCACTTCAGACGTGCTGTCCGACTGCCGCGACCTGACGTCCCCGATGACGGGTCCATCGCCTCGACCCTGCTCCTGCATTGCCGGCACCCGGCACCACCCGGTATGTCGGGCCAGGAACCACTCACGCCGCCGCTTGCTCCTCTCCGGGCTGTACGGGTATGCGCTGTTCCCCGGACGGCGTCGGAGCAGGAAACGACATGGCTGAGGATGTTGGAGGAGCGCCGGGCGCGGCAAGAGTGTTGGCGAGGGCAATGAAGACGGCAGAGCGCTCCGGTACTGGAAGATTCTCGCCGATGCCGGCTACCAGGGCCTGGGTGCCCAGAGCGGCGGATGTGTGGTGACACCTCCGCACCGCAAGTTCAAGAAGAACCCTCCTGACTGGTACGAGGAAATGCACGAGCGGCAGCGCAAGGCACACTCCTCGCAACGCATACGGGTCGAGCACGGCATCGCGCACTTGAAGAACTGGCGGGCGCTGGCCCGCCATCTCGGCCGCCGCGAGCACATGAGCGACATCGTCCATGCCGTCGCCGGTCTGCTGTTCCATCAGCAGACCGCGGACCTGACGCCGGTGCGGCAGATGTGAACACCGAGCCCCGCCGCCATCCTCGACGTCTCCCTGCCAACCATGCACGAGCTCGTTAGGGTGTTCGGATGGTCGGGTCCCAAGACCCGCAGGCAGTCTTGGAGCAGTTGTTGCTCGAAGTGATGGACAACTGCTGTCCTTTTTGGGCTCTGACGGCCCCATCGCCGACGAGGTGAGCAGTCACCGCCGGCGTGGCCAACAGCACGGCTGCGGAGCCCTCCACCGCAGATGAGTGTCCGTACCGCACGCTGGGAGTCGAAGGCGTACAGCGCCGTGCGCGCGCCCAGAATCGGTTCGGCGCGGTAGCCCGGTCGGCCACGCCGACTGCGGGCGAAGCTGCCGAGCGCTAGGAGAGCTTGCTGCCGGTGTGCCGGGTCGTCCCTGATGATGCGCACCAGTGTGCGGACTGCCTCTGCCTGGACGCGTTCGGCGGTGCTCGATAGGGAGGCAAGGGCCTGCTCGAAGGCTTCGTTCACTGACATCCGGTCCCGACTGCGAGGTCGCACGAGCGGCTGCCGCGCGGCCAGAACCGGGGAACGCCCGTGCTCTGGCAGACCGGCTGAGATCATGGCAAGAAGGTCAGCTCATGGTCAGGGCATAGCAGTTGGGGGCAACATGGACGAGACGAGCACGGTGCGCGCGGTCGTGATGGACTACAAAGCGGTCCTGTGCTCGCCCGGGCGCTCGCACCGAGGGATCGCTGAACTGCTGCGGTGGCTCGATCAGCGCGACGTGGCGTGGGTGCTGCTGACCAACGACCCGATGGACGCCAAGTCGGTCCTTGCTGCTGCTGGCCTTCCTGAACCGGCCCTGCATCTGTGCCGTGACGACATCCCGGACAAGGCGAAGCGTGGCAACAAGGCATGGCTGGAGGCGGTCGCGGACAGACTCGACCTGCGCATGAACCAGCTCATCCTCATAGGGACCTCGCAGTTCGACTGGTACACGGGTATCCATGCCGGTGTCGTCCACATCCACGCCCGCTGGGCCAGCCGTCTGGGAGCGAAGATCACCTCGCTGATGTCCGACGAGCCGGCCGACGTCATCAAGCTCCTTGAGTACTTCCTGCTGCACGAGCCGCGCTGGGCGTTCCGTCTCGATGACGAGGACCGCGCCTTCGCGATCCGCTCGATGCTGCCCTTCAACGCGCGGTTCCCCTGCGGCGGCGGCCGGACCTTCACGATCAAGGACATCTTCACCTACGAGAACACCGTCAAGGTCGGCGACGAGGACGCGCGCGATGTCCTGATGCTGCACCTTCTGTGTGCGGCCTACCTCGATGGTGCGCTGCCCGGTCAGAGCTTCTTCTGCGTGTACCCCAGCAGTACACCCGCCAAGGGCAATCCGCAGCTCGCTGGTTTCCTGGACCGCGCCAAGGTCATGACGGGCTCCTCCTACAAGGAGGACCTTCTCGAGCGTGTCGCCCAGGCCCCGGACACCAGCCTGGAGCGGTACAAGAGGAGCGTCGGCCAGTCGACGGGCCGGGACATCTCCATTGCCGCCCAGGCCCGCACCGTAAGAGTCAACCCGGCCTACAAGAAGAAGATCGCCGGCAAGACGGTGATCGTCTTCGACGACTTCACCACCGAGGGGAAGTCCCTGGAGTGGGCCCGCATCCTCCTGAGCGAGGCCGGTGCAGCACGGGTCATCGCACTGACCATCGGAAAGTACCCCTCGCGCCACACCGTCTACCGGCTGCGCCCCGGCGTCACGATCGATCCCTTCACCACCAACGACGCCACCCTGGCGCACTTCCAGACGACCACGGGCCCTGGAGGAGCGGAGGAAGGGCCGTCGGCGGTCCTCACGACGGCGATGGAGCACTTCGCCGCCGCCGAGGAGCGCGCCGTCGAACCCCAAACCCCTGAGGCGGCCCCTGCCCGGATGGATCACCCGGCACCCCGCCCGGTTCCTGCTGGCACCCGCTCTCCCATGACCGCCTACAAGACCGCCCGGCAACGGCACCTCGCGGATATGCTCACCCACCTCCAGCAGCAGGCGTACCCCCTCGTCTGGCGCGGCGAGTACCTCATGCCGGCCGGGAAGACGACGACCACCGCCCTGTGGTGGATCGCCCTGCCAGGACAGGTCGAGCAGTGGTACGGCACCAGCGAGGCTGAGCGCCTGGTCAGCGGGATCTGCCTGGCGGTCGGGATCATCTGGGAGCCGGTCGCGGCGCCCGGCGGGGCCACCCAGCTTGCCGAAGCCCTCGCTCGGATGGAACAGCGGCGGCAGGGATGAGGAACCGGCCCGACGCCCCCTTCCTGTCCGTACGGGGGCTCCTTACGCCATGATGGAAGTGGCCCGAATACCTCGCTTCATCCTTCGAACATCCCGGGGCCACGAGTAGAAGGACAACCCTGATGGACCTCGATATCACCGCTGAGCAGCACGATCTGCTGACCCTGTGTGCGCTACGCACCGGTGACGCCACCCTCGACTGGAATCTGCTCGCCCGCGGCGCCCAGAGCCCCGACGGCCTGGCCGCGCTCATGGACGGGCAGGTGCGCGAGGACTCCCGTGCCGCGACCAAGAACCGGCCCCTGCTGCAGCAGGCCCTTGCCGCGGGTCTGGATGACGCACGGGCCCGAGTCGACGACGAGCTGGCCGCGGCCAGCAAGGCCGGCGCGCGCCTGGTCACGGTCCTGGACAAGGACTATCCGGCGAACCTGCGCGTGATCGGCAACCTGCCGCCGTTCCTCTTCTACCGCGGTGAGCTCGACCAGCGCGACGCTCGCTCCGTCGCCATCGTCGGCACCCGCCAGGCCTCCGAAGCTGGGCTGCGCCGGGCGGCCCGGATGGCCCGAGAGCTCGTCGAGCACGACGTCGTGATCGCCAGCGGCCTCGCGAAAGGCGTCGACGCAGCTGCCCACCAGGCCACTCTTGCCGCGGGCGGCCGGACCTTCGCCGTCATGGGCACCGGCATCGCCGCCTCGATCTACCCGGCTGAGAACCGTCCGCTCGCGAAGGCGATCCTGGACGCCGGCGGAGCGCTGCTCAGCCAGTTCTGGCCCAAGAGCCCCCCGGCGAAGTACACCTTCCCCCGCCGTAACGTCGTCACCAGCGGCACCACCCTGGGAAGCGTCGTCATCGAGGCCTCCAGCACCTCGGGTGCCAAGATGCAGGCCCGCCTGGCCGCCGAGCACGGCAAGCTCGTCTTCCTGATCCGCTCACTCGCCGACACCCAGCCCTGGGCGAAGAAGATGCTCGATGAAGGCAAGGCGATCCTGGTCACCGCCTCCAGCGACATCACCGATCGCCTCGGCCAGGCCGCGGACATCCAGGCCGCTGGCCAGCAGCGCCAGCAGCTCGCCCTGGCCGGCCTGTGACGGCAGGTCTCCCGGATCCGGCAGGCTTCCCCGACTGCCCGGTGTGCGCCTACCGCCTCACCGGCACCGCCCGCCTGTGCTCCGACTGCGCCGGCCGAACCCTCCAGCCCGTTGCCGAGGCCCACTGCCCGGTCTGCTCCCAGGCCGTCTCGCCCGGCAGACAGTGCGGGAACCGAGTGTGTGCGCTGCCGGAATCCGAGCGGGGGTTCTCCCGCGTCGATGCGGTGGCCATGTACTCCGGAGCCCTGCGCGACAAGATCCATAAGCTGAAGTACGACGGGATACCGGGCTGGGCGATGATCTTCGGTCGGCTCCTCGTCGGCTGGATGGAAAGCCACCCCGAAGAGATGGAGGGCGTCGACTACGTCGTCGGCAACCCCACCCACACCGGCCGTCAACCGATTCAGCACATCGAGGCGATCATGGACGCCGCCTACACGGAGGACATGCGGCGTGCCTTCCCGCTCAGCCCGCCGGGCGCCCACCGGCTGGTGAAACGCACGGAGACAGCCCGGTCCGCGAACCGGACCCTTGAGGAGAAGCGCGCGGCCGCGATCGCACATGCCGCCGCCCTGACCTGGACCGGGGACATCGACGACATCACGGGAGCCACCATCCTCCTCGTCGACGACGTGTTCACCAGCGGATCGCAGCTCCAGCACGTTGCGCGACGGCTCCGGGCAACCGGCGCTGCCGACGTCCGGGGGCTCGTTCTCGCACGAGTCCCGTGGAGCGGATGACTGACCCGGCTCGTCGGATTTCCGGCCGGCGGGGAATGCCGGACGCGCCGTGTCGAACTCGTGCGGCCGAGCAGTCGCGGGCGGCAAACGGCTTGGGCACCGCCCTGCTCTCGGCCTACGGCCCCTTCAGCACCCGTCTGCTGCCACGACGGGCGGCGGTGGAGCTTGCCAGCCAGGTATCCCAGGAAGCAGAAACCGAGGGCTTGAAGCCCGCGACGCTGCAGTTCGCCCAAGGGCTCGCCCGCATGACGCCGTAGCCGACCGGCACACGCGAGTCGCCGGGGCAGCGGTCGGTCGGAACCGCGTAGATCCGGAGCTGGCCGCGGTGGCGCGTACTGGCGTGATGGGTCTTCGAGCTGGCGTTCGCCCTTGCACCTGTCAGCGTCTGCGGCCGGGCCGCGGCTGGCGACGTGTGAGCGAGGGGTGGAGCGCCCAGACGCGCGAGTCGATTCTCCGAAATGTGCGATAAGCGACTGGATGGCGCGGTACGTTGTCGGGCAGTTCCTCTGGACGCCGCGTCCCCCCGTGCGCGGCGTCCAGGGGTGCAGACCAGATGAGATGCCTCAAGCGTGATCCAGCGCTGCGCGACGGGGCGACCGATGGTTGGTGTTCGACCTCCACACCGATCGTCCCGGCACACAGGCGAGCGGCGACGGCCTTGCCCGCAGCCACGCTTCGGTGGCTCCACCCGCATACCAGCGGGAGCTGAACCAGGGCGGCGGGCTCATCTGCGGCAGCCCAGAGCAGCGCGGATGCGCTTCCTGACCGTGCAGATACCGATTTTCGCGCCTCGTGGTGGTCCTGGAGCGAGCAGTCTGCCCGGCTACTCCGGGCGCTGCTGCCGGGCCTTCTCGAAGGCCTGCAGCGTGGCCTGGAGAGTCTGCTCGATCCGGGCAGGATCGCGTGCGGTGTGGTCCTCTGCAGTCTCCGCGCCGTCTTCAGCCGCCGCCAGCATGGCGTCGAAGGTCCTTCGCCGTACGGCCTCATTGAGCGGCTGCCGAGGACGCAGCGCCCCGATCGTCATCAGCATCAGGACGTCGTCGCTCGTGGTGGGCTGCATACGCCCCTCCATCAACTCGTCCAGTCGCCAGCTGTCCGCGACCTCTTCCCACGCCACGTCGGCCTCGCCGCTCATGTGTTCCCCCATTTCAGTGAGAGCAAGGAGTCAACCACAACGGCCGACCGGTCGTTGACCTGCCGCAACCCGCAGTCGACGGGCTCACAGGCTGCGCATGACCGCCACGACTTTGCCGAGGATGGAGGCTGCATCGCCACGGATCGGAGCGTAGGCATCGTTCTCCGGCACGAGCCACACGGTCGAGCCGTCCCGCTTGAGGCGCTTGACCGTCGCCTCGCCGTCGATCATGGCCGCGACGTTCTACAGGGTTCCTGTAGATGTGGTGTGACGTGGTGCGGGTGTTCCTCGTTGGTGCTTGGACGCTCGTACTCGCGGGGTGTGGCTCTGTGGCGGGTTGTTGCATGATCCGTCAGAGCACCGGAGTTACGCATGCGGGCTTTCCCCGTGGTCCTGCCCTCGGGCACGCGGTACTGGACCGTCCTCGATGACGACCTCCTGGTCGTCCCCGTCGCCGACAGCTGGGGGCGATACCAGCGCTTCGGTCGCAGCCGAGCCGAACTCACGACCAAGGCGAACGCGGGAGGCGCGGCGCTCTACCTCCGTTGGTGCGGTGTAACCGGCCGCCACTGGAGGAAGGCCGCTCGTGACCTCGGCTTGTTCATCGTCTGGCTGAAGCACACTCCCTCCCGAGCGGATGACGACGGTCCTGTCGTTGTCCGGTCCGGTCCGGGAGGCACGCCGGTTCGGCGTGAGCGCCGGATCAACGTTGTGCTCTCGGCCACCCGCGGGTTCCTCTCGTACGCGGTCTCGGTCGCCGAGGCGCCGCGCTCTGTACTCGGGCAGCTGTACGAATTGGGCGACAGCCGAGACCTGCCCGCGGAGGCTCAGGGGGAGGACACCGGGCTGTTCTCCCGACTCCGGGCCCGCCACCGGCTCCAGGAGCCGGAGACCGAGGTCGACCGGGCCTCCGACGAGGAGATCGTCGGCATGTTCATGCAGTGCCGCTGTGCCCGCGACCGACTGATTGTGTTGCTGCTGGGGCGGGTGGGTCTCCGGCGCGGGCAAGCAGCCGGCATCCATCGCTCCGACTGCCACATGCTGGCGGACTCGCGTGCGCTCGGCTGCGACTACAAGGGACCCCACATCCACGTGCGACGCCGGGACAATTCCAATGGCGCCTGGTCCAAGTCCCGGGAGTCCTGGATTCAGCCCGTGGACTTCCTTGTCGTGCAGGCCTACGACCAGTACGTCGATGAACGGTTCGAGCTGCTCGGCGCCGGCGGCAGCGACTTCCTGCTGGTGAACCTCTTCCGCGGAGTGCTTGGAGCGCCGATGACACCGGAGGCGATCTATGAGCTGTTCGAGCGGCTGACGTGGCGGGCGCGGCTTTCAAGGAAGGTGGGGCCGCACATGGCCCGTCGCGCGTTCGGTAGCAATGTGTCGGACGCCGGCGGCGAACTCGATGAGGTTCAAGCCCTATTGGGGCAGAAGCACCCCGAGTCGGCCCGCCCCTATGTGATCCCGGATCAAGCTCGGCTGCGGGAGGCGGTGGAGCGGGTTCCGTCTCCGCGGGAGCTGTACGGACGAGGTGAGCGCTGATGTCGGCGATCCCCCTGCCGGTGCAGCCGCCAGCGGCCGCCGCAAGGACCCAGGAACTGATCGAGGCCCTGGACCGAGAGTTCCTCGAACTCATCTCCTGGAAATGGGAGTTGGGCATCCTCCTGTACCCGCTGGAACACCCGGTGATCGGGATGCCGGAGTGTCAAGTGAGGGGATGCGACAAGGGATACGAGAGCAGGGGTCCATTGTGCTCCGGCTGTCGCATTCGCTGGAACAAGTCGGGACTGAGCCTCGAGGACTTCCTCAGCACCCACGAGCGCTACAACGTCGTCCACGTCCGCCAGGAGTTGTGCCAACTGCCGGGCTGCAAGCGGCCCTGGCGGAGCCCGACTGCGGCTCTCTGCCAGAACCATCACTACCAGCGGAACCACCGGCTGAAGATCTCCCTCAATGAGTTCCTCGTCCACCCTTCCCCGCAGCCGCTTCAAGGTCATGGAGTGTGCGGTGTGGCGGCTTGCCTCCGTCAGAGGGTCACCCCGAGCACGCCGTACTGCGACGCGCACCGGCAAAAGCTCAGCAAGGCGAAGCTCTTGGGCACCTTCGACGGCGACGAAGAGCTGTGGCGGCTGACGGCTCCGCCGATCCACATGGGGCGCGAGGTCAGCTTGCGGGGCCTTCCGCGACGGCTGGTCGCCGAGCTTCTGTACTGCGTGCAGCAGCGCACCGCGAACGGCGTGCGGACGATCGGGCACTACCTGCGGGTGATCTGCGACCGACTCCGTGTCCTGCGGTGCGAGACCCTCGAAGACCTCGAAGATCCGGAGGCGGCGGGGCTGAAGGGCCACCACGTCTCGTTGGTCACGGCCATGCGCAGGACCCTCCACCGGCTCGGCACGACCCCGGAGGAGGAGTCGCGCCGCGACGTATGGGACCTCGCGATCTTCGGGTTCAGCGGCACGGCTGACTTCACGGAGATCCGCCAGGACGTGCTGCGCGAAGCAACGAGGCTCTGGGCCGCTGATGATCTGCCGCGGCGCCGTGGGAAAGGCGGCGGTCGCACGCTGCAGCGGCAGATCGACGCGATGGTGGAGCTCTCGAAGAGCCTGCGGCTCCAGCGTGAGGACGGTGGGCAGATCGTTGCGCTGCTCGACCGGCGCGACATTGTCGCGTTCTGTAACCGGCTCGCCTTCAAAACAGAGAACGGGCAGTTGAGTGCGCACCAGCGCCTCTACATGGCGCGCACTGTACGCAAGGTCCTGAACCGGTGGCGCACTCTCGGCCTCACCGGCAAGGGCGAGATCCTCGAAGGCCTGCGGGCCGACTTCGTCATGGGGCCCGAGGACATGCCCGACGATCCGGAGGACACCGACGCCGGCAAGGACCTGCCCGACGAGGTGATGCAGCAGCTCTGCGACAACCTGAACCTCCTGGAGGAGATGAGCAGCACTGAAGTGCGGGTATGCGCGGAACTGCTGATCGACACGGGCCGTCGGCCCGACGAAGTCTGCCGGCTCCCCTTGGACTGCCTTGAGCGAGATCCGAATGGCAGTCCCGTGCTCCTCTACGACAACCACAAGGCATTCCGGCTGGGGAGGCGGCTCCCGATCGCCAAGGTGACTGCGGCGGTGATCTCCGCTCAGCAGGAACGTGTACGACGGCGCTTCCCCGACGCCCCGTCCTCCGAGCTGAAGCTGCTGCCCTCTCCGGTCGCTAACCCGTGGGGTACCAAACCCATCGCGGGTATCTGGGAACAGCACCGGAACTGGGTCCGTGCCCTACCCGAGTTCTTCGTGCCCATCGAGGTGGAAGTGGAGGGCGAACTCGTCACGAAGCTCCTGCCGTTCGACAAGGGGAAGATCTTTCCGTACGCGTACCGGCACAGCTTCGCCCAGCGGCACGCCGATGCGGGAGTCAAGCCGGAGGTCCTCAAGGACCTCATGGACCATCGCCAGTTGCAGACCAGCCAGGCGTACTACCGCATCGGCCAGGACCGGCGTCGTGAAGCCATCGACCGGGTCGCGGTCATGCAGTTCGACCGGTACGGCAAGCGGGTGTGGCGCCAGGTTCAGGGGCTCTTGGATTCCGAGCACGTACGGCGCGAGATCGGCGAGGTTGCCACGGCGTACGGCTTGTGCAGGGAACCCACGAACGTGGCGGCCGGCGGGCACAGCTGCCCGCTACGTTTCCGCTGCCTGGGTTGCGAACACTTCCACACCGACGTCTCCTATCTGCCGGATCTGGAGGCGTACCACGCAGACCTCCTGCGGAGCCGCGAGAAGCTGATGTCCGCCTTCGAAGCGGACGACTGGGCGCGCACCGAAGCCATGCCGTCCCAGGAGGAGATCCGTCGGGTCCGCCGACTGATCAACCGCGTCAAGGCGGACCTGGACGATCTGACCGACGAGGAGCAGGCGCAGATCCAGCAGGCGGTCTCGGTCATCCGCCGCGGGCGCAGCGTGATGCTGGGGATGCCCCGCATCGGCCAGCCCTTACCTGACGTCCGACCGAGGAGAACTACGTGAGCACCGCGATGAGCGCCGGCCGCCAGGCGGATTCCGACCGGCGCCGACAGCGAGTCGTGAAGGCAATCAGCGCGGCCGCACAGAAGGGGTGCCGCATCACGGTCTCGGGCATCGCCCGTCAGGCCGGGGTGGACCGGACCTTCCTGTACCGGCACCGGGATCTGCTCGCCCTGGTTCACGCTGCCGAGCTCGAGCCGGCCGAGCAGGACCCGGTATCGCGTGCCTCCGCGGTGAGCAGGGCCTCGCTCCAGGCCGATCTCGCGAACGCGCAGGCCCGCACCGTCCGCCTGTCCGCCCGAATTCAGCAGTTGGAGAGGCGCTTGTCCCAGGAGCTGGGCGAGCAAGCCTGGCGCGAGTCGGGCCTTGGTGCTCCCACTGACATCGAGGAACTTCAGCGAACGATCACCCGGCTCGAGCAGCGCAACATCGAATTGACCGACGCTCTGGAAGAGAGCCAGGCCGATCTGACGGCGGCCCGGGAAGCCAATCGTGAGCTCACGCGGGCTCTCAATCAGCTTGGAGAACAATCGGGACCAGGAGCGCTCGCCCGTGGTGGCGCCGGATGAGGGCCCGGGCGGGCCCGCCCCGGATTTGGTCCTCTGCCCCGGAGATGCAGGTCGGCTGGTGACCGGCCTCGGTACTGGGTAGGCCGCGCATTCGGCTGTCCCAATACTGGGCGGAGCACAGCCCGCTGATGACCCTACAGACGTCGCCGCTCCTCCGTGCTGTCCTGGTACAGTAGGCCGGTTCTTTGCGCGGGCCAGGCAAGTGTGGATGTGCCGGCAGTTGCCTTGGCCAGTCACATGCCGAGCACCCGTCGGGTCTCGGCGGCGATCTGCTGTGTCTCGCCGGTTGCGACCACGAGGACCGGGACACCTTTCCCCGCCTGATCGATGCGTCGGAGGCCTTCCCGCATCAAATCTTCCAGTTCGGGGACGAGCAGCCCGCCTCGTACACCGAGAACAGTCAGGGCCGAGCAGATCTCCTCGCGTACCTCGGGTTGGTCTTCGCCGATCTCCCCCGTGAAGACCAGCGCGTCCAGCTGGTCCAGCGAGGCGGCCATCGAGGCGATGCCCCTGCGGCAGCTGAGTGCGAACGTCGCCAGCGCCAACGCGGCCGCGGTATCACCCTCCGCGCGGGCGCGCACCAGGTCCCGGGTGTCTCCCGAGGTACCGGAGAGGCCGAGCAGACCGGAATGCCGGTGGAGTGTGTCATCCAATTCGTCTGTGCTCAGACCGTGCCGCCGCTGCAGCCACAACAGCGCGCCGGGGTCGAGGCTGCCGCTGCGCCGGCTCATCACCAGGCCTTCCAGCGGAGTGAGGCCCATGGTGGTGTCCACGCTGCGTCCGTTCCGGACGGCGCATGCCGAGCAGCCACCGCCCATGTGCACGAGCACGACCTGGAGGTTGTCGGCGGGTCGGCCCAGGGCCTGCGCCGTCCTCTGCAGTGCCCACGAGTAGGAAAGCCCGTGGAAGCCGTACCGGCGCAGCCCGTATTCGGCTCGCCATCGCTCCGGCACGGCGTACGTGCGCGCCTGTGCCGGCAGATCCTTGTGAAAGACAGTGTCAAAGCAGGCGACATGAGGAACGTCGGGCAGGAGTTCTCGTGCGGCATCCACCATCTGCAGGGCAGGGGTCACGTGCAGTGGCGCGAGATCGGCAACGTCCGCCAGCAGAGCCCGTACGCGTGCGTCGATCAGCGTATGTCCAGTCAGGTGCGGGCCGCTGTGGACGATGCGGTGACCAACCGCCGCAGGAGCGGGCACCTCGCTGAGGAAGTTCCGCAGTTCCGCCACCGCAGCAGGCCCCGGCGACTCCGAGGCGTCTCGATCCGCCATCCGTTCACCGTCCGCCGCGAACAGAGCGATGTGAAGGCTGGAAGAGCCGGCATCAAGGGCCAGTACGTGACCATTACGGCTCTCGTGGGAACGGTCAGCACTCATCACACACCTCCAGTGCACTCGCGTCCTCCGGCACGACGCGCCCGCCACGGAGTGCGACCCTGTGCTCAGGGTCGGCCTCGGTACGGACCGGGTTGTGCTCCGCCCGGCTCGGCAGGTCGGTGAGGACGACGCCGATGTCCCAATTCCCTCCTGCAGGCGGGTGCCGACGTTTCGGCCTCATCGGACACGGGGACCTGCTCGTTGGCTGCCTGGGGCACTGTCGGTGTCCGGCTGCCAGCGATGCCCCTGGCGGTGCGGCGGAGGGGTTCCTCCCGCAGGCCGGAGGCGAAGTCCCGGGCCGTCTCCAAGTAGACCCCGGGTCGGCGACAGGACGGGCCGCAGGTTTCTGCCGTTCGTGTCCGCGTCGGGCTGCCTCATAGCCCTTGTCCTGCCGCCTGGTAGGCCTCGGTGATGTCGCGCCTCGCCGCTTCCCCCCAGGCTGCCACCACAGGGAGGGGTCCGCTCGTCCACCCGTTCGGCAGCACGCCGCGCCTGCGGGCCGGGGCACCCGTAGCATGCGAATGTGCGACCCATTCTCCCGAAGCTCGAGGGCGGCCGGGTGCAGGGCCTCCTACAGCTCATCGAGGACGGCATCCACCTCGTCGTCGCGGCGCTTCTCGTACTGCTCGCGGGGCTCTTGACCGTCGAGGTCGTCCACGACGTCATCAGGTCGATCCAGGGGCCGTACCGCGCGGAGACGGTCGTTCTCTCCGCCCTGGACAGCAGCCTGGTGCTGTTCATCGTGGCCGAACTGCTCCACACCGTCCGCCTCACCATCAGGAACCGGACCCTCGACGCGGAGCCGTTCCTCGTTGTCGGTCTGATCGCCGGCATCCGCAAGGTGCTCATCGTGACGGCCGAGGCGGAGAAGTCCTTCCGCTGGAACCCCGAGGGGATCGAACTGCTCATCTTGGCGGGGCTGATCCTCGTGATGGCGACAGCGGTGTACGTGTGGCGGCGCTCGACGCGGCCGGGAGACTACTTCCGGCCTCAGGAGGCGCGGCGCTCCCCGTCGCCGGAGCCGTCACCCACCCCAGTGCGCGGGTCCTGATCCGTCACCTTCCGCAGCCAGGGTCGCCCGCACCCGCTGCTCCTCGCGAGCAGAGCCGACGTCCCGTTCCAGGGGTGTGCGGCTCACGGCCGTCGCGAGCTCTTCCAAGGCCCGTTTCTGCAGTTCCGCCTCCCGCCGCACGACCGGGCTCCGGTTGTCGGCGGCGTCCTGCCACGCGTTGAGCGCTTCCTCCACGCGCCCCCAGTCCGGATTCCTGTGCTCGCGCACGGCGACTGCTGCCTCCGCGGTGTCCGTCTCCAGGGCCTCGGCGAACCGCTCCGCCTCGGGGACGACACGGCTGCCGGCCCGCGGGACGTGACTCTCCATGAGCATCGCCGCCCGGCCGAACCCCTTGAGCGCCTCCTGCGCCTCCTGCGCCTCGCGCGACGTCAGCCCCCTGGGGCGGACCGGTTCCTGCCTTGCCTGGTCGTAGGCCTCCTGCCAGGCGGCGCGTGCCTCCCTGCTCTCCAGCAGTGTCCTGCGCATGTCGGCGCGATGCTCCCGGGTCGGTTCGGCGTAGCTGCGGAGCACCGCGGCCGCGTAACG
>NZ_JBIBXG010000022.1:0-59158 GCF_043082085.1 Streptomyces sp. NPDC014801
ATTCCGAATTCCGGCTCCGCCGGAATCCTTGGCCAACTCCGTTGGCCAAGGCCCGAATTCGCTCCGCGATTCGGGACCGAGAGGGATTCGCTCCGCGAATCCCTCAAGCCAGCTGCGAGAAGGGGTGGCACCGGATTTGCTAACGGATTGCCAAGTCTATATAGCTCAAGGCAAGTTGCAGGTTCTCGGATTCTCCTGCTCACCCCAAAAACCTCAGCAACCTTCACTACCAACCAGCATCCCACCCTGGGTACATCCGCTCCCCCACCAGGAGAACCCGACGCCAAACAACTCGCACGCCACTGAATACCCGGCGCCGGACATCAGCCAGCCCCTGACTCTGCCTCACATCCGCACAACACCACCAGATCCCCGCGACCCGACCCCACACACCCCCGCGGCGGCCCCCGGCCGACGCGCAAACCAACGAACGAGACGCCCGATCCCCGAGGCCGCCACACCACCCGCCACCCGCCCATTCCTCACTCATCCTTCAACCAGCGCGGGAACGTGGCAACAGAGGGGATGTCAGTGATCCGACCACCTGTCCGCAGGCCGTTGACCAGGGGTTAGCCGCAAGCCGGCCGTCGGCCAGCGCAACCACCGGCGCAACACCTGACGCGACATCAGGCGCAGCCCCCCGAGCGCAACATGGTGCGCAACAGGGCTTCCATTCGCTCGGCACATCCACTATTATTTGAAGTGTTCGGAGGGGGCGACCTCCGACAACCGCAGAAGACCAACGAAGGGGAAAACGTGGAGATCCAGATCCTTGACGGCATCGTCCGCCGGGTACGTGGCGGCGTGGACGCCCCCATGGGTGGCCTTGCCATTCAGGCCCGCACCGTCGCCAACTTCCTGCCGCTCATCTGCCAGCGTGCGGGCGCGAAGATCGTGCACAACTCCGACGCCAACTACACCGGAATCCGGTTCGACACCAAGGTTGGGCCGGTGGTGCTGGAAATGCCGATGGGTGACCAGCCTTATCGGCTCGTGCACGAATTCATCGAGCCGGACGACCAGGGCCGAATGGAAGTCGAAATGCGGCGATTCCCGCAGATCTACAAGCCCCAGGGGATCGCGCACCTGACGGCCGAGTTCCTCCGTTCGCGCGGATTCCTCAACTAATCCGCTCGGGGTTGGGGGCGTTCAAAGTGAGCGCCCCCAACCCACACGGCGCACCGGAAGGGATAGGGAGCCATGGAGAGCACACGAATTGCACAGCAGGCCGAAGACGTGGGGGTACCTCTCACGGTGGCGGAGCAGGAGCAGGCGGCTTACGCGCTGCGGGAGTTGGCGCGTAGCGCGGGTGACCCGGAAGCGCTGCGGGTGCCGTCGGAGCAGTTGGAGATGGTGCAGCCGTTCTTCGAGCTGGGTTGGGCCATGGGGGTGCGCACCGGGCATACAGGGTTGGCTATGGCCGGTGTCCCTGTGGACCGCTCGACGGTCGCTCGTGCGTTCGTCCTGCTGCTGGCTGAGCGGATGGCGGACCCGATGGTGATCGCGGTCGCGCGGAGTCTGGATCCGCAGCATGTTGGGCCGGTGCTGTGGCAGAAGGTCGACTATCACGGCAGTCTGACGCAGCGGCATGGGACGTACTGGGTGTGCGCCATCCACGCGTTCGCGGACCCGTTCGGCGGGGAGGCGGAGTTGCGGTACGACCTGTGCGAGATGCACGGCGTGACCGCCGTGCCGGTGGTCACGCGGGTGCGGCGTGCAAGTCTGACGGCGTTGCCGGAGTACCGCACCACAGTCTAAGTGTGCTGGTCAGGGGTGGGTTCACACACCCCTGGAACACACTATTATTGAAGTTGTTCGGGGGGCGGTGGCCCCGCCCCCGAACCGCAGAAGCCAACAGAAGGGGAGAACACCGCATGACTCAGCAGTTCGCCGAGCGCGCCACGAACGTGGCCCCCACTGGAGCCCGTAACGCCGACCTCTCCGACCTGGTCCGCATCCTGGAGGACCAGAACCGGCGCAAGCTGGACGTGATCGCCCCCGCCGCCGCCCTGCGATTCCATGACGGCAACCTGCACGTCGAGGGCATCGAGTCCCTGATCACCGAGGACGGGGTCACGAACGTCGACGGCATCTACCGGCCCACCGGTGTGGCCGACGAGGGGATCTCCGACAAGCTCCGCATCCCCCTCGCCTACCTGCGCCGCATGCGCGCTGAGAACGTCTCGCTGCTGGACGAGAACGTCAACGCATGGCTGCGAGAGGACCCGGAGCGCCGTTTCATGCTCCGCGCGTTCCGGGGCGACAGCGGCCCCGGCATGCCGCCGGCCGAGGGCGTGGCCCGCGCGCTGCTGTCCGACAGTTACAAGCTCATGGACAACCTCGACATGCTGCTGGCCGCCCTGGACGGGGTGCGGCAGTCCGGCCACCCCACCCGCGTCACGGGGTGCGACCTGACCGACCGGCGCATGTATGTGCGCGTGGAGTCCGACGCGGTCGCCGTCCAGGCCCGCGAGCTGCTGCGCGGCTACCGCTCGCCGTTCGACGGCCGCAGCGGCGACGAACTGCCCATGATCTCCGCCGGTTTCGTCATCACTAACAGCGAGGTCGGCGCAGGGGCGTACACCATCACCCCGCGCGCCATCATCCAGGTGTGCCGCAACGGCCTGACCGAGACCAAGGACGTCATGCGCGCCGTACACCTCGGCGGCAAGCAGGACGAGGGCGTTGTGTCGTGGTCCGGCCAGACTCAGCGCAAGACGCTGGAGCTCATCACGTCCAAGACCGCCGACGCCGTCCGCACCTTCCTGTCACGCGAGTACGTCGAGGCCAAGGTACGCGCGATGGAGGCCGCCGCCGGTAAGACGCTGGCCGAGCCGACGAAGACCATCGAGCACGTCACCAAGACGCTCAGCATCGGAGTCGAAGCCAAGGACATGATCCTTTCCCACTTCGTGCGGGGCGGTCAGATGACGGCCGGGGGCGTGATGCAGGCGATCACGTCGACCGCGCAGACCCTCACGGACGCCGACCAGGCCGCCGCCCTGGAAGCGCTCGCGCTGCCCGCCCTGACGGCCGCCGCCGCGCACGGCTGACAGGCCCCCGTGCGGGCCGGGCACCTCCCCCTCCCCTGGCCCCCGGCCCGCACGGGCCCTCGCCTCCCGGCAGAGGCGAAGGCGCCAACCCGCATCAGAGCGCGGACTGCTCCCCCATCTGCGGAAGCGCGGAGCGCGCCGCCAGCTGAAGGGAGCGCGAAGCGCGCCCGCCCCCCCTCTGCCGCGTAGCGGCAGCGCGACGCGTCTGCGGAGCAGACCGCGCGCCGAGAAGAACCCCGCCACGCCACGTGCCCCCCGGTGCTCACCGCCCCCGTCGGCAAGGAGTGCTCCCCCATGCCCGCACGCTCGGAGCTCACCCGCCCCGACGACGCCGCCAAAGAGGCCGCCATGAGCCGCACCCTGGCCGCGCTCGCCGCCATGCTCCAGGCACTCGGCGACGGCGAGCACACGTTGAACCTGGTCGCCGAGCGCACCGACGACACGTTGGTCCGGGCTCAGGCAGACCTCTCCGTCGGCACCGCCCCGCTGCGCCTGGCCGTCCTGGACGAAGACGACTACTGCGCGCTAAGCACGCTGCTGGTGTTCGCGCTCGTGGGCAGCACCGTACGCAGCGCCGTCCTGGTCGCCACCACGGCAGCCGAGCCCTACTCCCGCGCGTGCGGCTGGACCGTGCGGAACGGGTGGCTGCACCCCATCGACACGGCCGAGCTCCAGCAGGCCGTCATCCCGTGCCCCGGCGCGCCCGCCGTACGCCGCGAGGTGTACGACGCACCGGTCCTGCCCCAGATCACCGATACCGACGAGGAGAGCCCTCGTGGCTGACAAGCCCGCTGTTACCGCAGACGGCTACTGCACCAACACCACCCCGGTTCCCGGCACCGTCCGCACGGTCAACGCCAAGAACGCGGGCACGAAGTTCCTCCACCTGCACGGCCGCCGGTACGGCGCCTGCCCGTGCGGCAAGGACGTGTCCCTGACCGAGCGGGACAACCTGCGCCGCCACAAGCCGCCGCAGGAGTAACCACAGCCCCCGTCCGCCGCCCCGCCCCCTCCGGCGCGGCGGACGGGCCCGGCCAGCGCGCCACTGGCCGAAGGCCTGCCGCGCCGACGCCCGCGCCCTCCCCTTCGGCGGGCGTCGGCGCGGCAGGCACCCCGCTCACCGAACTGACAACCGAGGAGCCGCAGCCCATGACCAGCCCGATCCTGACCGTGGACACGCCCGCCGGCATCGTGCGCGCCACCGCTGGTCCCCGCCAGGACGACGCAGTCGTCTTTGAGCTGGGCGGGGCGATGCGCGGCAGCGTGCACGTCACCGGAACCCACCACCCCCATCACTGGGACCAGTTCACCGCAGTACGCGCCTGCCTCGGACCCGTCAACGCGTACCAGACCATCGCCCCCGACGACGCCCTGCCTCGGCTCACCCGCAGCCGCACCCGCTACCACGGCAGCCTGACTCTCTATCCCGACCCCTACGCCGACCAGCTTGAAGCCAGCGTGTACCCGGCGACGTCCACTGCCGGGTACGAGCCGTCCGAGAGGACGTCAGTGACGCTCACCGCCGTCCTACGGGCCTGCGCCGCCCATGTCATGAGCCGCGACGACCTTCCTGTGATCCTGAACCTCTCGCTGCAGCGCGACGCTGTGGCCCTGCTGCGCTTCCTCACCTGGTCGGCCGGCCACCACCAGGCCGAAGCCGCCCGCCTGGAACGGCAGGCCCGCGCAGCGCACCACCTGCGGCGCGACGCCGTGGCCGCCTGGTGGATGATCGCCCGCTGGTTCACCGCCTGCCCGCATCCGGTCCTGCTGCTGATGCTCGCCGACCTGCCCTGCTCCGTACTTCCCAACGCGCTGGCGTGCACCGTGGCCGTACAGCGGTGGTTGGCCGCTCACAGCCTCTCCGCGGCCGGCCGCGAGCACGAGCACGCCCGCCGCGCCGAAGCCGAAGCCACCTCCCTGCGCGCCCAGCAGCACTCAGGACGCCCGGACCGCCGCCCGCAACCGCCCACGCACGCTGCCACTGCCTCGGTCGCCGCGCGCCTGGAGGAGATGTCATGACGATTGGTTGATGCCCCTTGGAGAGCGCACCCGCCCCGAGACGCCCGCTTATGCCGATTGCCCGGGCCCCAACCGAGGCCCGCGCCGTCGCCCTGGTCGACGACTGCGGCCAGGTCTTCCCCATCCTGCTGGCGTGGCGGAAGGCGTTCGGCGGCGAAGTGACTGGCTGGGCCGAGCAGATCGAGGCGACCGACGTCGAGAGCCTCCCTCAGCACGTGACCGACGGCTGGGGGCCCGGTCTGCGGCTGGACAGATGCCCGGCGGGTACGTGAAGGTCTCGGACTACCGTGACCACCAGCCGCCCAACGCGGTCACCACCGGTTCCCGCATGATCACGCGTTCATCAGCCGCAGGTGAAGGGTCGGGTTCACAACACCGATAATCAAACTATTATATGTGTTGTTGAATTGGTCGCCTCACACCGCCGCCAGTCACAGAAGGGACCGCGCATTGGCCACCTTCGGTCACATCACCCGCGATCGCTGCGGCCAGCTGGGCCGGGCCCTCACGGCCGCCGGCCTTTCCTGGACCGACAACGGCCGCCAGGACCAGCCCGCGTTTCTGACCTACACCGCCACCGACTCGCACGGCCGCGAGTGGAGTATCAGCCCAGCAACCAGATCACCCCGCCGCGGCCCGCAAATATCTGGCAGGCCCAGTGCGCCGCACGGACACATCAGACTCCGATCCTGTCCGCCCGGGCGGTCGCCGATCACATCCGAGCGTTTCCCGCATGACCGCCGCGCTGCGGCCATGGTGTCCCGACGACTTCGACGACTGGTGCGAGACGTGCGGTGCGGCGCCGGGCCAGCTGTGCAAGCCGGCGTGCGACACCGGCTACACCGCCAAGGACCTCCGCCGAGACGCCGAGCACCGCGACCAGAACACGACCACACCACCCCAATACCCCACCATGACCCCGAAGGAGTGACGGCGCCGTGCCGCAGGAGTTGACCACCCAGGACCAATTCAACGCATTCGCCGACGGCGTAGCGCAGGAGCTGGGCACGCACTGCCGGACCGCCCCGCTGACTGGGTACACCCGCGGACTGGCACGGCTGATCATCGACAGCGACGACCGCGCCCTGCGCCTGTGCCAGCCCGACGCGAAGCAGCCCAGCCGACTCAAGGTCTATGCAGCCCTCCTGGACGAGGCCCGGATGCAGACTCCGTCGATCGGGGTGACAGCGATCAGTGCCCGCCATGTGGCCCGCGAGATCTCCCGGCGCCTCTACCCGCTGCACGCCGAAGCCGCCGCACTGGCCGCCCAGCTCACCGCCCGGGAGCAGGCGGAGGCCAGCGCCCGCGCAGCAGTCGCCGGAGCCGTGGCCGGCGTACTGCCCGGCGCCCACATCGAGGAGCAGTACCGGCACACTCGGGTCACCTGGCAACACGACGCCCGCCCGCCCGGACAGCAGGGCCCATCCAGGTGGACAGCGTGGCCGTCGTCGTCGGTGCCTCGGGGAGTCGGTGACCGTCGAGGCGTGCGGCCGCCCAGACCGGGTGATCCCCATGCTGACCGCGTTCGCCCAGCCCACGCAGGAGTAAACGGCCAGGTCAGGGGCGGGTTCACACCCCTGCAAGTTCCACTATTATTAGAAATGTGACCGGGTCGCCCTCCGTGTGGCGACTCGCTTCCCCCTTCCAGCACCGGGAGTTGCCGTGTTTCGAATGCTGCGCCGCGCCCTGCGATCGGCTCACTTCCGGATTCCCGCCCGCCAGTTCAGCGCCGGGATCACAGCTCTGCCGCCCACCGCGCGCGAAGCGCTCGGCACCGACCTCACCGCCGAGGAAGCCATCGCCTACAACCGCAGCCGCGTCGCCACGGCAACCGCCGTCACCCTCTACCGCAGCCGATACCGGCTGCCGATGCGCGACCTCGACCTGGACGACGCGGTGCGCGCCCTGGACTTCCCCTACTCGTTGCCGAGCCAGGAGACCCGCGCCGCAATCCGTGCCGCGCTCGCCGTCCTGGACGCCGACTACACCGTCACCGTCACGCGCTAACCAGCCGTCCGCTTCCACCGGGCCGTCCCGTCCCGACGGCCCCTCCCCTTCCCACAAGGAGACCCGGTGTTCCTCGTCGTTCCCGACCCCGCTTACGGACTGGTCGCAGCCCCCAGGTCCTCGGCCGACCTCACGCCGGGTACAAAGGACGCCCTCACAGCCCAGGGATTCGCCTGGAACAGCGAGATCGAGGCGTTCACCCGCCCGACCGACAGCAGTGCCGCGGCCGTGGAATTGACCGCCGGCGCCCTGCGCGAGCTGGGCCACTACGTCCTCTCCTCCTACACCCCGCTGCCCACCGCCTGACCAGCGCCACTTCCGCCAGACGCTGCCGCCCCAGGCCAGCAGCCCCGTTGCATGGATGGAGTTCCGTCATGCCCCTCCGCCGTCTGCCGCCCCTCCGATACGCCGTCACCGGGCGCGAGGGAGCCCACCAGGTGGTGGACCAGCTCCGCTGCGGCGCCCGCGCGAAGGAGGCCCGGCCATGCCAGTTCCGATCCTCTGCCACCTCTGCCGCGCAGGCCGCTACGAGCCCCGGGATCCGGGCTCCTACGCCTGCCGGTCCTGCGGCAGGCGGGTCACCGAGTCGGTATTCGCCGTATACAGCGACGAACGGCTCATCGTGCTCGCGGGCGTGCTCCAGGTCCCCACTGTGCCGGACGGCCATCGGGTCCTCACCCCCCCGGCACTGCCACGCCCCGCACCTGGGCGCGAGCCTGGCCCTTGCCCTGCGGCTCAGCCGGAGCCGTCCGGTCTACCGGCACCCAGCAGACGTCACCATTGCCGAAGGCCTGCTGGCCGTCCTGGATGCCGACGAGCAGGGCCCCTACGTGCTCTCCCCCGGGCAGTTGGACGTCCTCGCCCGCGCCATGGACCTGCGCAGTGCGCTGCTCCCCTCAACTTCCCGCCAGCACCCCGAGTTCGACGCCGAGGTCCGTGCCGCCCACTTCCGCAGCCGGCATCGGACCGCCGGCTGAGCGCTCCCACTGGCGGCTAGTGCTCGCGCGCCGCCCGAACAGCCGGCTCACGCCTGCACGCCGCGCCTAGGCGCCGGTGTTTCCGCAGGTCGGGGGGATCTAGCCACCATACCAGGTCACACTATTATTTTAAGCGCAGGGTTTCACGCCTTGCCGCCGACGAGGCAAAGAGAAGGAGAGCCACATGGCCACCGCCGTCTCGACCCCGACCGACAAGCAGGCCGCCCAAGAGGAGGCCACGCCGCAGATCGTCCACCTCGATCCCTCGCTGGTGGTACGTGACGAGTGCAACGCCCGCGAACAGGACACCGAGCCGGACGAAAAGCTGATCACCTCCGTGAAGCAGCTCGGCGTCGAGGAGCCCCTCAGCGTCCGCCCCCGGCCCGACGGCACCTTCGGTGCGTTCAAGGGCTGGAGGCGCGCGCAGGCGGCGCAGATCGCCAACGCCACCGCCGAAGCGGAAGGCCGTGTGCTGCGCCCGGTGAAGGCGTACGTGCGTGAGGACCTGGTCGGCCGCGACGGCTGGACGCGGTTTTTGTCCCTGGTCGAGAACGACCACCGCGAGGGCATGAGCCAGCGGGACACCCTCAAAGCGCAGGAACTCGCCCTGATCGACATGAGCGACGTCGACCGGCGCACGGCCGCCAAGGCCCTCGGTGTGGGCCGCAACGCGGCCAAGCAGGCCAAGGCGGCACAGCAGCTCAACGACGCCACTCTGCGCCGTACGGCGGCCGCAGGCATGGACCTGGAGCAGACCGCCCAACTCGCCGAAGTCGCAGGTGTGCGCGGCGCCGAGGACCGGCTGATGCGGGCACTCGCGCGCGACCACGCGGAGGGCAAGGGCGGGCGCGGTCACTGGGACCAGGAAATGGCCCTGCTGCGCGCCGAGCAGGCCGACGCCGAGACCCGTGCCAAGGCGGAGGAGAAGCTGAGGGCGGCGAACATCCCCCTGCTGGGTCGGATGCCGTCCTACGAGAAGGACCCGTCCCGTCCCCTGACGGAGCTCACCACCGGGCTGGGCAACCCACTCACCGAGGACAACCACAAGGACTGCCCCGGCCACAGCGCTCGCCTGGACGACGAGCACCAGCCCGTTTGGTACTGCGCCGACCCGGCCGCCTACGGCCACAAGGTCCGGCCGCTGCCGAAGAAGCCCAAGACCGAGGAGGACGAGCACAAGGCTGCGGAGCGGGCCCGGATCGTGGCGTGCAACCGGGCCTGGAAGGCCGCCGCCGGACCGAGGCAGGAGTTCGTCAAGCGGCTGGTGCGTGGCAAGAGCCTGCCCGACGAGGCCCGGCTGTTCGCCCAGGAGATCCTCCTGGACCTGCCCCGCTTCTATGGCAAGTGGGCCGACAAGCAGTGCACCCAGACCGTGGCGCTGCTTGTCGGAGCGAAGGACCCCGAGAACGACTCGGCCCGCGAGACCGCCGCCGGTTTCCCCAAGAACCGTCTGGCCAATGTGCTGTTCGCCCAGGTCGCCGCCGCGTTCGAGGACACCATCCGCGAACCGAAGCAGTTCGACACCGCTCGCATGTCCCACGTCTATCTGTGGGTGTCCCCCAACCGGCTCCAGGCGGCCTACCTGCTGCTCCTGGAATCCCTCGGCCAGGCCGACGACGGCAGCTACCAGCTGTCCGAGGTCGAGCAGCAGGCCGTCGCCAGCCACCGGCCCAACGCTGGGGGCTGACCCACCGGCACCGGGCGGGTGCCGACATCCGGTGCCCGCCCCCGGCCCCATCACGAACCAGGAAAGAGGCGCACCCCATGCCCACCCTTGCCGAAATCCGTACCTTCGTCAGCGGACTGTCCGACATCGGAGCCGTGGTCGCTCTCCAGGAGGCGGCGGCCGCGCGTCTGCTCGAGCTGGACGCCGACAAGCGCCCGGTCATCCTCCCGGGCCGCACCGGGCGGATCACCACCACGATCACTCCGGCCTGCCTGGGCCGCCTGACCGGCACCGTCGGGCAGCCCAACAAGACCCGCAGTCGTTTCGACTTCCTGCTGGACGAGGACTCCACAGACCAGCTGCGCCGCGACCCGCACAACACCCGTTTCACCGTCCCCGACGGTGAGAAGCGCTACCGCATCCCGAGGGTCCCGGCCGCCTGCATCGAACTCACCGACATCCTGGCTGACTCCTAGACCGCCCCGGACGGGGACAGCGCCCGCATCCCCGTCCCCCCGTGCCGCTTTGAATGGCGCGCCTCCAGCCCCCTGCCGGGCACACCAGTGTGCCCGGCCGACCGTCCATCGCTCCACGCAGAGAGGCGAACCAGCATGCCCATCACCTTCGACGACGTTCGGGACTTCATCCGGCAGCTGCCCGATGCAGCAGCCGTCGCACAAGTGCAGGAGGCCGCCGCGCAGCGGCTCCGCGTCATCGACAAGGCCACGTTCGCTCGGATCCAGCCCGGGCGCCGGGCCCGCATCACCCCCGCCCTGCGCTCGAAGAAGCTGCGAGGCCTGACGGGCACTGTGCTCGATCGCAGCCGTAGCGGCAGCCGTGTGGCCTTCCTTCTCGACGAGGAGTCGACCGGCAAGCTGCGCGAGCAGACCCGCTACAGCACCTACCGCATCCCGGAGAACGTCCGACGCTTCCGGATCCCCGGCAACGGCGTCCCGATCTTCTGCCTTGAGCTGATCGAGGACTGACCCGCGCGCCTGCGACGCACCGCTGCGGGCGGCGCAGGCCGATCCGGACCCGCCGGGGCGGGACAACCCCGCCGGCTGTCCCGGCCCTTGACGAAAGCGACGTGTGATCCACCATGCCCACCTCCGCACAGCCCTCTGACGACAGGCCCCGGCAGGCGGTCTCGGTACTGGTCATCAGCGACCGCTTGGACGATGACCCGATCGGCCTGCTGCCCTGCCCGGTCCCTCTGAAGCACTTGCCCACGCCCCTGTTCACGTCCGAGGAGTACCGCACCGGACCGCTCGTCCTCCTGGACGACCGCAGCTACACGCCCTTCACGCTCCGGCACATGCCCCACCGGCCGGGATTGATCGTGGCCGCCGCCGACCCGGACGACGCCACCGCCTACCCCCGGGCCGTGGCCATCGGAGCCGAGGCCATCCTGCGGGCCGGGCAAGACCTGGCGTGGCTACACCTGCGCCTGCATGCCGCCACCGACTGCCACTACGCGCACTGGGAATCGCTCCTGCCCGACCCTCCCCCACCGGACGGCAGATGACAGCCGGCCCCTCCCACGATCCGAAGGATTCACCCATGCATCCGATCCCCCAGCGATGTGCGCGCCGGCCTTTGTCGGGCGGGCTGGTGGTGCCGTACGTGTCTTTGATCCACGGAGGCCACGCGGCGTTCGGGAGTCTCGACGCCGACCGGGCTCGCACCGCCTTCCTACACCACCTGTGCCAGATCTGCGGCGAGCGGCTCGACGCGCGCTGTTTTCTGATCGTCCGCCCAGCCGACGTATCCCGGGGCTGCTCTCCGGAACCCGCGCTGCACCCGGAATGCCTGCCGTACGCCGCCGCGCACTGCCCCATGCTCAACGGCACTGCCACGCACTACCGGCAGCTTCCCGTACTGGCCACCCATCCGGCCGGGCGGCCGTGCACCGATCCATGCTGTCCGTGCCCGTCCCTCTCACCCGATGAGGGCCACACCGCCCGCAGCGGCACCCCAGCCGACCGCTTCGAGGCCTGGATGATCGACACACGGACCTACCGCCTGGTCCTCCCACCGGCCCGGTCCGAAGTTCCCTCGGGCATCAGCCTCGACGTGCCGGTCCTGCGCAGGCACGTCCTGCGCACCGCCCAGCTCACGGACGAACAAGAGCGCCCGATGGGGCTGATCCGCAGCCTCCTGAACGGCGCCCCCTGACCCGTACTCCACCCCACCGTCCCTTAGCTGCTGAAGGAGCCTTCCGTGATCACGCCCGATCCGGTCACGCCCGAGGGTGCGGCCGTCATCGACCTGTACGAGCAGATGAAGGCGCTCAAGGAGCGCACCGACGAGTGGCCCGGCGCCGACACCGTGGACATTCTCGACGAGTGGCTCGCCCGCTTCGACTTCAGCGGCCCGGCGCCCCGCACGCGGCTCGTCGCGGGCAGCGTCTGGGTGCTGCGTCGCCAGGACCGTCACTAGGACGAGGTGACCCTGTGGAGTGACGAGGCCTCGGCGCGGGCCGCCCTGGCCGGCCACGTTCGCAGCAACTGGAGCAACCTGCTCGGGGACGAGGGCATCCCCAAGCGCCCGCCTCTGGACGACCGGGAGGCCATCGACCTGTACTACGGGGCGGACCAGGAACGCGGGGAGGAGCACTACTCGCTGTACGCCGAGGACATCGGCCGGCTGGTGCGGACCCTGCCTGCTCCGGACGGCTTCCGCTGACATACTTCAAAGAGCCACTATTATTTAAAATGGGAGGTGTTCGTATGGCCCCGTCGATCACGCACGTGTCTGGCACCGTCGCCAGCGACGTCGAATGCCGCTTCACCGAATCCGGCATCGCTGTCTGCCGGTTCCGTCTCACCGAGACCCCCAGCCAGTGGGATGCCACCACCCGGAAGTGGCGGGACGGGATCCCGATCTCCTACGTGTGCACAGCCTGGCGGGACCTCGCCCGCAACGCCACCGAATCGCTCACCGGCGGGGTCACCGTCCTGGTCAAGGGCCGCATCACCGAGATCAAGGACAACTCCATCTACCTGAGCGTCGACGACCTCGGCCTCAGCCTGCGCCAGCGCATCGCCTACACCGAGACCAGCCTGCCCAGCCCAGCCGCCGCCGCATCAGAAGGTCAGCCCAACCGCACTGACAGCCCACGCAGACATGCACCCAACCATCCCGATTTACCCGCCTGACCTCGCGACTGTGACATCACCGTGACCAGTGGTCGGCCCCCGTGGTCGCTCGCACGGTCGGGCCTGACCTGTTCCCTGTCACAGCCGAACCACCGGATCACCCCCCAGCACCGTCGCTGGAGCCACGGACAAGGTCCGTCCGCGGCCGGCCCGAAGCTCACGGTCGAACCGAAGCAGCAGGCCGCGCCGCCCAACCGAAGGAGTCCGCATGACGAATCAGCACAACGGCACGACCGACGAGGAACTCACCCGGAAAGCCGTCCAGGCCTACGTCCGCCTCATGGCCACACTCCAGGCCGCCATCGAGGACCCTGACCGATCCAATGAGGCGCTGTCCGCCGCAACCCGTGAGGCACACCACGCGATGAACGCCGCTGGACTTCTCCAGCTCAGGGAACCTCAGATGGCTGAGCTGGTCGCCAAGTACGTACCCGAGTTCAAGTGGTTCCGCTGAGCACCGTTCAACGACCACAAGCGTGGCTGGCCAACCTGGTCAGGGAGTGCACACCCCACGCCTGGGCGCGGTACCGGCTGAGCTGACTGCCCCTTGGACCTGTGCGCCCGCCGGGAGGCGACGAGCCACCTCGGCCAACCGACCGTCGACGCTGCCGTGACCGGCAATCGAAACGCCGCCTAGATCATCGCTGGCGCGCACGCCTTCGCCACCGCGGTCTGCGAGGAACCCGTCAGCACCACACTCGCCCACAGCGCTGCTCCTGATACTGGGGCAGCAGCCCCCGCCGAGGACGGCTCTGCCGATCCGGCACCGCGCCATCGCGGCGACGCTCAGCCTCGCTAAAACGCGCGTGGAGGCCAAGCGGGCAGGACCACCACGTCCATGCTCCGCGTACGCCCCAGCTCGCCACACCCGCCAAGGGCGCTTCCTCGCTCCAGCGCAGGGCTCGCCTGCACGCCGATCAGCACGCCGTCCTGGTCGCGCCCTGCAGCCATTCCTGCTTCCACACGCCAACCTCACCCCCTGCCCCGGCCACACACGCCCGGACACGGGACAGAGAAGAGGACTTGTTCCATGCCTGAGAAAGTCGACTTCTTCAAGGTCGTCGTCACCCCCTACCCTGACGACGCCGACCACGGCCCGCTACTGGTGGACCCTGTCCACGCGCGGGTGTCCCGCGCCGGCGACGTCGTCGAGGGCGACACGATACTCGCAGCGGTCTCCCGGCGCGGCGCCGACTACTTCAACGACCAGTACACCGCCCACCCCGAGCCCTACAACCCCGCCTGCAGGTGCGGCGTCTGTTGCCACCTCACCCATGAACCGGGACCGGTGGTCGTGCTCTCCAACGGCTACCCGTGGCCGACCTGCGACCCGTGGCTCGCCGACGCCCTGGTCCTCATCATCCCCGCCCGCCGACTGCCCGCCCGGAACGCGAAGGAGTGACGCACTGCCATGTCCCACGTCGCGTACACGCCGCAGCTGCCCGGCCTGACCGCCAATGACGATCTGGACACTGTCATCGACTGGGGATTGGGCGCGGACTCGACCGCCTACCTGGAGCGCGTGCTGACCGACGTCCGGCCTCGCGCAGCTGCAACAGTGCTGTGGACGTGCATAGCTGCACAGTCCTCCCGTCAGCACGCATGCCATGCTCCAAGGGACCCCCACTGGCGGCGAACGTCTATGCTGGCGCGCTTTCAGCCACTCTCTCGGCGTCCACTCTGATCATGGCGTTCACGCCCTGCTCACCCAGCCATTCCAGGCTGAGGAGTGTCACGTCCTCGATGCCACCATCCTGGTCGATCTTTGGCCGGCGGCCCTGCTTCCCTGTCATTGTTTGTCGGGACTCTACCGAGGGGATCGGAGCGGCCGTCATCCAGCCGTCGCGCGCATCGACCCCAAGCAGCGAAACGAGGATGCGAGGAGCGGTCCTAAGCACTACAACGAGGGGATGACCGTCTTCCTGTGTTCCAAGTGTGGCTCCGCGATCACGCCGGAGCTCGCCGAGCTTGCCAGCGTCCCTCACGTCTCAGACGACGAGCGCGACCGGGACAAGGAGACACGCCGGTCGCCTTCCACCGTTCCGCAGGGCCACTACGCGATCGATCCCGAGCCCTGGGGAGCTCCCTACGTCGTGCAGGACGATCAGGAGGACCCGAAGCCAGCGCAGCCGCGCGGACATTTGGTCTGCCGAGAAGAAGGCTTCGTCATCTCGGCCGGCAGCCGACACACAGTGCTGGTGCATCCTGATGACGCCGCCGGCCTTCAGCCACTGCCCAACTGGGAGAACAGCAGTGGATGCTGCGGACCGACAGGCGACGCGGGACTCAACCGGGCCTGCCCCTGCGGCGCTCCGGTCGCGACTCTCGCAGCCGACTGTTTCACGCCCTTTGAACTGCACCTCGATCCTGTCCGGACCTACGCGTATTCCCAGTAGGACCGCGAAGCACGTGCGGACGATGTGCACGACACGCTCGATGGAACGTCTCCAGCCAACTTCTTCACGACTACCTTCCGTGGTGAACGGCGGCTCGCATGGGCCTGCCGCCGAGCTGGGCTAGTTCGGATAAGCCTGCGTGCGGTGTCCGATGCTCCGTGTCGATCCGCAACAACGCCGACGTCTGGAAGAGATCATCCGCAACCTCGGTGACCGCATCGGGGAGGACCGCGTCAATGGCTGGCTCGGCGAGGTCCAAGGACTTCAGATCACCCTGGAAGCCGCGCGGAACAAACTCGCCTCTCTCGACCGACTCACCCGGACCCGCAAAGGCACTCCGGTTAGGTCTGCGGAGCACCCGCCCCCGGCATCGTCTGTCCGGACGACGGCCCGGAGTTCAGGGCCCTCGAGGAGCAGGTCCGCGCGGCCTTGAAGAAGAAGCCCCGCAAGGAGCCCGAGCTGGCCCGCCGGGCTCGGCGTTCGCCGTGCGCCGGCTGTGCCGGTCCGCACTGAGACTTGCCTGTCTCCCTTGACCTTTCCTGATGGGCATACTGCTGATGATGACGACGACTACCCAGCGCCTTCTCGACCTCGCCGCGGCAGCCCCGGCCAGCCGCAACGAGGATCTTGTTCTGCTCCTACGCGAGGCGAGCGAGCTGTACCAGGAGGGCTTCGACGGTATGCGCCACACAGTGGCGGCACGCTTCGCCGGGTTGTCCGCAGACGACCTGGTGGCGGCCGCGACCGCGGCCGGCATGCCGTGCGATGCCTCCCAGGACCAGGACGAGCTGCTTGCGCTGCTCGCCCTGGTCGAGTGGGAGATGACCCCGGCGGCCATGGCGTACACGCAGATGGCGCAGGACGCGGCCCGCCGTGGCGTGTGCCTGATCCCGGAGGAATAACCCCTCTTGCTGGAGGCCGTGCGGGAAAAGCTGGCCAGCGCACTGGACCCCCGCCCCATACTCCTGCCATTATGTGAGTTGTGAGCCGGGCAGGCCGGCTCACCTCCGACAGGACGGACGGGTGTGCCATGACCTCGCGCAGTGAACCTCGCTTGGTCGACGCTGCCGAGATCGCGGCTGAGCAGGGTCTGACTCCCGCGCGGATCAGCGGCCTGTACAGCAAGCGCGCAGAGAACGGCTTCCCGGAGATCGCCGACATGCGCGGCCGCGCCCGCCTGTGGGACCACGCAAAGGTCACCGAGTGGTTCGCCAACCGCCCGCCGGCTCGCCTCCGCGGACACACACCGCCCGCTCGTGACCCGCAGGACCTGCTCAACGCCGCCGAGGCCTCACGGTTCCTGGGCTACAAAAACCCCAACCAGGTCACCACCTTCGTCCGTGACCACCCCGGATACTTCCCTGATCCGGATGTCGTCGAAGAAATGGGTACTGCAGAAAACCCCTACCGACGGCAGCTGTGGCGCGTGCAGACCCTGCTGGACTGGATGGCCACTCGGCCCGGCCGCGGCAAGCACGCCGGCGCGAAGCGCACCGCCCCGGCACTTCCCGACGTGCCCGTCGACGGCGACCCCGACGAGCTCCTGGGAGCCACCCAGGCCGCGGCACTTCTGGGATTCAAAAGCCTCAACTCCTTCTCCAGCAGCCTCTCCCAGGGCAACCTTCCCTTGCTGGAAACCCCCGACGCGCTCACCGAGAAAGGCGGGCGCCGGCGGTGGACACGCCGACGGATCCTCGAGCAGGCAGCCCAGCCGCGAGGTAGAAGTCGGCGGTGAGCGCGCCTTCGCGCACGCCCCAGGACGCGGCATCCGGTTACGGGTCGTTGGTCCCTTGCGGGCCGGATGTCGCACGATGGCCGGCATGGCGTGGCTCGCCACCACGCCCCGCAGCAGCCCCGGCTGCTGCGGACCGGCCATCGCCGAACCTCTCGTGAGCGGCACCCTCTGCGTGGCTCGTTCGGCGCCCCGCTCACACACACCCCGCTGCAGGGGCGTGCTGTCCCGGCTCACCGGGAACTATCCCTGGTGGGGTCCTGGTGCCGGACCGGTGCAAGAACGCGAGGCTGATTCCTTTTCGTGACCTTGGTTGGGGCTTCCTGGTCGGGACTCTGGTCGGGGCAGGCGGGTTTCCTCGAGCAGCAACCGAAGGTCTCCGCCGGAGACCGCAGGCCGCGGAAGGAAACGTCTCATGAGCAGCGCTACACACAGTGCTCCGGCGCTGGCATTGGCCCCTAGTCCCGCTGAGCCTTTGGCCCACCAGGTGCTGGCCGGGCTCGCCCAGCATCGCATCGCCACCACCAGCCAAATGCGACGGATGCTGCGGCCGAACGGCACACGGCAGCTGATGTCCCGCGTCCTGAACAGACTGCGTTCCGACGGCTTCGTCGACTGCACGGTGCTGCCGGACGCGAAGCGCACCCGCACCCACGCCTGGTATCTCACACAGGAAGGCGCACGGCTGACCCGCGACCTGCCAGTCCTGCGAGGGCGGCCGCCCTACCCCATCACCTCCACCACGGCAGCGTCGTTGAAGACCCCGCACACGCTCTCCGTCGTACGCGCCCACCTCGCCTTCGCCGAAGACGCCCGCCGCCGCCAGGACGAACACGGTCCCTGGGACTGGACCCCGGAGGTGTCCCACGCCATCGGCGAGGGCGAACGCGTCGTCGCCGACGCTGTCATGTACTACACGCTCGTCGAGAGTGAGCAGCGCCGAAAGCTGCGTGCGTTCGTGGAAGTCGATCGCACCACCATGAGCAGCGAGCGGCTGGCGGTGAAGCTGATCGATTACGCCCGTCTGTTCCAGTACGAAACCCAGCCCGCCGGCCGGCGCAGGCAGGCCGGCGCAGGTCCTGCCTGGCTGCGCTGGTATCCGGTCTTCCCCCGCGTACTCTTCGTGCTGACCGGTGCCTCCCGAGGCAGGCTTGAGAACCGGATGCGCGATCTGCAGGCGATGGTTGCCCAGCACCCGCTCGTAGCGGCCCTCGCCCGCGACGTTCAGCTAGGCGCCGCCGTACTGGAAGACCTCGAGCAATGCGGCCCAGCGCAGCCTGTATGGTTGCCGCTGACAGGGGGAAGGCCGCGCGCTTGGTTCGAACTGTAACTTCTCGGCGGCAACCACCGCTCAACGCTCAGCCTGCAACCCCAGGACATCGGTCTCGGGACTGCAGGCTTTTGTCCACGCCGTCTGGCGCGATCGACCTTTGGTGCAGCAGGTGCGCACGCTCTGCTTGCGTAGAACTGGGGAGCTTCAGGCGATGGCTGATGAGGCTCCAAAAATCTGGGGTGGATCCGCTAGGCCGAACAGGACGCCCCCAAGCCGATGCAAGGCTCCGCCGGTTTCTCCGCCAGGACCTCGACGCCGTCACGCCGGCCTCACCCTCCCGTGGCGTTCAGGCAGCGCCGAAGGACACGGGAGCCGGGTGAAAACACTCAAGAGAGCCATGTACGGCCCGGGCGCCATTCGGACAGAAGACCGTGGCTCCGAGTAGTTGTACCGTCAGGCGCCGTGAGTACAGACATCCACGGCGGTATCGAGTTCCGCCATCCCAGCGTTGGCACGGACTACTACGAGGGCGAGCCGTGGGTCGCCGCAATGGATCTCTGGCCCTTGTACGACGAGACCGACTACGCATCCTTCGGATGCCTCTTCGGTGTGCGCAACTACGCGAGCTACCCGCCCCTGGCCGCGGGACGTGGTTTGCCCGACGACTTGTCGAGTGAGCTACGCGAGCGCCTTCAGCCTTGGGTGGCAGACGGCCGCCTGGCAGGGGCTACCTGGGTCAGTTGGGCAGAGATCGCGGGACTGGATCCAGCAACTGCTCCGGAGCACTACGTTGGCCGGCTCACATGGTCATCCCTGGCAAAGCCGTCAATCCTGCATCAGCGTCTCGTTCCGGTCGAATGGGATCCGGAGTTGGTTGCTGCAGTGGGTCCGCGCCCAGAGGAACTGGAAGGAGACGAGGATTACGTCGAGTGGAACAGCGGAGACTTGCTGTGCCGCTACGAGTCGTTGACGGCTGGTTCTATCCTGGGCCCCAGGTCCCACTGGCCACACGTGTTTGCCGTAATGAAAGCTCTGGCGGATCGTTTCGGCGACAACGCCGTTCGGCTCGTCGTGGCCTTCGACTGATCAGAACTCGTCAGCTGGTGCTGGCCGGAGCCAGCTTCAAAGAGCGCCATCAGAGTCCACAACCTCCGATGATCACGCGGTTGCTGTATCAGTGCCCGCTCCGGTCTTCAGGTGGTGCCAGGCATGCCCACACCCGTCGGCACAGAAGCGGAGCCGCCGCCGATCATCAGCGACGCCAAGAAGTGCGACCAGCAGCCGGAATGCCTTGACCCGCTCGCCCTGCGGAAGATTGATGATCTTGGCCAGTTGCTCGGTGAGGCGTCCGCGCGTGACCAGTACGGCAGGGGTATGGGTGGGCCGGATGCCAGCTCTATGGATGCTCTCCGGCCCGTCCTCGCTGGTTGCGCGGGCCTGGATACAGAACCCCGCCAGGTCGCGCAGGACTTCGAATTGCTCAGTGTCGGCGAGACCCTCGAACCAGCCGACGCCCTGGGCGAGCGGACGGATGCCTTGCGCCAACTCGTTCAGGATGACTGTGCGTCCGTTCATCCCGCCCCACCTCCACAACAAGCCCGGCTGCCTACCCCCTGCAAGGTCATCGAACCAGATCACGAAGCCGCGCTGGACTACTAGGCGGTGCCACCACACGGCTGGGGCTTGCGCATCCTGACCCGGGATCCTGTCGTTGGGCTGGGCATGAAGATCATCGCTAACGGACTCGGGCAGCGATTCAGGCGTGGGGGAATTGCGGGTGTACCAGGCCGTTGCCGGGCCACAGATTGTGTTCGCTCACGAGGCTGGTGAGGATCTTGTCGATGTCTGACAGGACCGTGGCACGCTCTGTCGGCCCGTAGGCGATGAACTCGTTGGCAGCGGCGTCGTAGGCGCGCACGTGACTGTGCGGGCCGGAGCACACGAGTGCGCGCGCAATCTCCGACAGACCGAGGCTGAGGGCATCGCAGTGCCCGGAGCGGACGAGCCGCACCAGGTCGGTGGTGACCTGCTCCCAGTCGCCGACAGTCGGCCAGTCGGCACCCCCGTTCAGTTCGTGGGTGAGGGTGGACAGCGGGATGATTTCCCCAGGCTGGCGTCCTTGGGTGAGCAGGTCATGGATCCGGGCGCCGTCGGGCTGAAGCACTTGCGGGTGGAGCAGTGAGCCGGCGGCGATGACGGTGGTGTTGATCTCCTGAGATCCGGGACCGGGGTAGTACGGCTCGTGTGCGAACAGCAAGTAGACGTTCGTGGTCCGAACAGATGGGCTGGGATCGGTCGAGGTCATCGGGTCGGTTCCTTTCGGCGGTCCGGTAGGGCACGTGTGCTGAGGTCTCGTGAGACGGACGTCCGGCGGGTGCAGGACCGGTGGCCGCACGGGTTCGCGGCGCGAGCGCGCGTCGGCTGTGCCGTGCTCTCTGGCGGCGCGTTTCAGGAGTTGGGTGACCTGGCCGGCGAGTTGGAGCATCAGCCGCTCTCGGTCGATGAGTCTGGATGAGGCTGAGTGGGTGCCAGGGGTCTGGAGCAGGTCCGCGGCGTCCCACAGCAGGTTGTGGCCGATTTCGGCTGAGCGGCGGAATTCGTAGCGGTCGCTGCCCGCAGAGGCTTGGACGAGGTAGGTCTGCAGGTCGGCGAGGCGCTTCAGGTAGCGGACGGCATCGTCGTCTTCGACGATGCGGACGTGTTCGCGGGCCCGGGCGTCGAGTCGGGCGGGTAGGTACTCGCCGAGGATCGGGGCCAGCGACATCGCCGGCTGGGCGACGTCGAAGGGAATTCCCTGGGCGATGGCGGACAGGCCGACGGCCAGGCTGATGAGGGCGACCGCAGTGGCGGAGAGCCGCAACGTGGCGGGCACGGATGCCAGGACCGGGCGCTGGGCGGGGCGCCTTGTAAGCCAGCGCAGAGCCAGACGTTGCCCGCGGGTCGCTGCCGGGGTGAGTACTCCGATCTGATGGGGGGCCTCGGGCAGGCTGCCGTCGCCGGGGATGGTCCAGGCGAACCAGCCCCAGGGGGTGCGTTCGTAGATGAGGACGGGTTCGCAGGCGTCCGAGCAGGTGCGGTCGCGGAAATGGCGGGTCCGCAGGGCGCGGGAGCGTTCCTTTTCCCATCGCCCCCGATCTCTGGGGAAGGGACGCTCGTGATGCGGGCCCGCGGTGGGTGGGGTGCGGAGGGTGTTGGTCACGGGCTGCTTCCTTCTGGGTGGTCGGTCAGGGCGGAGGCGCACGTGGTGCAGCGGCCGGCGCCGGCGGGGTGGGCGCGCCGGGGGGTCGGGCCTGGGCAGGTGCGGCACAGTGGCCAGCCGAGGCAGGCAGGGCAGAGGTCTTCGCCGGGGGCGGTGCCGGGGACGCCGCATCCGGCGCATTCGACGAGGGCCCGGTAGGTGAGGGCTTCGCTCACCGTGCGCGCGGCGGCGGAGGCGGCGGGCCGCCGGGGCGGTGGTTCGTCCCGGGAGGGTGCGTCGTGATGGTCGGCCGCGATGGCCGGGGGCGGATAGGCCTGAGCGGCACGCAGGCGGGCAGCGATGATCGCGCCGACCGTGGTTCGCACCCGGTGGGGCAAGGGCCGGTCGGCGATGACGTGCAGCAGTTGCTCGCGGCTCCAGCCGGCTTCCAGCATCACGGTCACGACGCGGCCTTGATCGGTCAGCGCCTGCCCGGTCAGCAGCAGTTCGGGGCGTTGTGCTCCGAGGTCGAGCAGGAGCCGAATGCCCGGGTGCATCTCATCAGCAGCAGGCGGCGCCGGCAGAGGCTTCGGCGTTGTCGGCCTTTCCTTCCGTCCACGTTCCTTCGCGGCGTCGCTGCCGGCGCACGGACGGAGGGGCATGGTGTTCTGCTTGTTGGTCTTCTTTCTGTTGGTGTTCTTAGTGCCGGGATCGGCCAACGTAGGCTCATCCAATCCTGGAAAACCCGATTCTGGTTGCGACCTGGGGCTTTGCAGCGCGGGCAGATCGGTGATGAAGTACAGCGCCTGGCCGAGCGTGCCGTCGGCGTTGCGCTCGCGGGTGCGGTAGAGGAAGCCGTGCCTCTCCAGCTGCTTGAGCCCTGTGGTAACCGCGTCGACTCCTTCGCGACCGCGGCGGACCAGTTCGGCGACGGTGACCTGCCAGCCGTCCCGGTGCGTGCTGACGTACCCGAAGATCCCCTTCGCCTTGAAGGACAACCGGCTATCGCGGAACAGGCCGTTGGCGATCTGGGTGAACTGATCGCCCGCCATCACTCCGCGCCGGATGCCCGCCGCGAAGCCGGCATCGTGTTCGTCAGCGATCGGGAGGGTGGGGGTGGCTTCCAGCAGGGCGATGTCGAGGGTGGCGGCGGGGCGGTCGGTGATCGCATAGACGATTTCGCCGAGTGTCCCGTTCGGACGGCGCAGGCGTTCGCGGATGAGGTAGCCGTACCGTTCCAGTTCGTTCAGGCCGGCGCGGACCGCCTCCCGCCCATCCGGGCCTACGGAGACCAGGTCAGCGACGGTTACCCGCCAGCCGTCCCGGTGCGTACTGACATACCCGAAGATCCCCTTCGCCTTGAAGGACAACCGGCTATCGCGGAACAGGCCGTTGGCGATCTGGGTGAACTGATCGCCCGCCATGACGCCTCGGCGGATCCCTGCCCCAAGTCGGCTCACCGCCGTGCTCCCGAACCGGGCCGCGCCTGGAGGCCAGGGCAACGCACCAAGCCCGCGAAGATAGGGCGGGTCTCGGGCCTGGTGGCGCGGGCGTGCGTGTGATCCATGCGGCCAGCTCAGCCGCCGACCCCGACCAGGCTGACGGCCATGAGCCCCCACCATCGGTCACGATCCGCCAACGCGACCGTCTAGTTGCCGTGGTCGGGCTCGTGGTCGGCCCTACCAGGCCCCCTCACGGACTGCTGATGCACCGTCCCGCCGTCGCAGGCCGGGGCATCAGCATGCTCGGGTCAGAAGCTCAGGCAGGGGCCGCGTGACGGGCATACAGCGGCTGTCCAGGCCGACTGCGCAGCAGCGAGCGGGCGGTGCGCAGTCGGCCTGCGCAACCGGCCGAGGATCCTGCACAGTCGGCTTGCGCGGTCAAGCTGCGCAGTCGGCCCATGATTGCCGTTCTTCCTGTGGGCGCAGATCCCCGGTGGGCGCTGCGCAGGACCTGGCGGGATCCCAGGAGCTGCCGCTGCCAGGCCGGTGGCCCGGGCGTCACGTGGTCGCCCAGGCGCTCGCCTGGACCGGGCCCTGATGTTCCGTCGTCCGCTCACAGCCGGCCGTGGTCGGGCCGACCATGACCCCAACCATGCACTTCGTGTTCCCATCGTGACCTTGGTCGGGGTCTGCTGGTAGGTGGTCGGGTCGGGGTCGACGGGTTGTCTCGAGGTCAGCAACATCCGGTTCTGACCTGGGAGTTCACCATGTCCCCTGGCAAGCAGGCCTCAGCGAGCGAGGCTGCTGCTCCGATGGCGGCGGGCGCCCGACTGGAGTCGATGCGGCGCCGGGTACGCCTGTCGCGGGCAGCGGTGCTGACCGCCATCGCGGCCGGCCCTATCGCCCTGTGCGTCACCGTTGCCTCCACCCCGACCACGGTTCAGGCGGCCACGGCGACCAAGCCCAGCACCGTGCGCACCGCGGCAGCCGCGGCCGACCCGGGCGGCTATGTGCAGCTGTTCCTCAGCGCCTGGCTGCGCAGCAGCGCCGGCGACGAGACGAGTGCGCAGGCGCGGCTTGCGCAGTCGATGGCGCCGCACGTCGACCTGCCCGACCCGGCTTCCGATGCGCACCCGGCGCCGCAATCTGTGACGGCGGTGCGCACTGCGCAGCGAGGTGGCGGTGCGTGGTCGGTGACGTTGGCTGCGCAGTACGCCGACGGCTCGGTGCGGTACTACGCCGTGCCGGTCGTCGCCGACGAGGAGGGCACCTCGTTCACGGTGACCGCCGCGCCCGGCGTGGTGGCCGGTCCGGACCGCGCCTCGGTTCCGAAGTCGCCGTACGGCGTGACCGTTCCCGAGGGGGATCTGTTCTCCGCTGTCGGGGAGTTCCTCGCCAGCTACCTGACGGGCGCCGGGGAGGTGGACCGCTACCTCGCGCCCGGCGTGATGTTGGCGCGGGTCTCCCCTGCCCCGTACACGGCGGTCGCTGTCCAGCAGGTGTCAGCCATCGAGGAGAGCGCGGCAGCCGAGAAGGTTCCAGCCGACGGCACGACGGTCCATGTCCTGGTGTCGGTGGAAGCCCATGATGCCGCCGGCCGGTGGCCGCTGGCGTACGAGCTCGCGCTCAAGGCCCGCTCTGGCCGGTGGGAAGTGGCGGCGCTTGAGTCCGGGGCTTCCCGGGACGGGGGTGCGCGGTGAACACGGTGCACAGTTTCATGCTCGCCGGGCAGCTGGACGACCTCGGCACCTCGTGGATCAACATGTTCAAGGACTGGGCGACCAAGGGTCTGCAGGCAGGTCTGATCTGCCTCGTCGTCGTGATCATGATTCAGAAGTTCAGCCTCAAGGCCGGCATCGGCGCCTTGCTGCTGATGATCATCGCGCTCGGGCTGTACAACTCCCGCGACAGCCTGGCGAACATGTTCACCGACGAGGTGAAGAACCCGGCCAAGGGTGCACCCGCCGTCCCTGGCATCGTGCAGTTGCAGCTCCCCGTATCCCGTGATCACTCGCCGGGCGTCGGAGGCTGGCTGTGAGCGCGGCCGCCGCGGCACGGACGGGCCGCTTCTACACCTCTGCCCGCCGTCACCCTTGGGTGCTGGGAAAGGTCGCTGACTGGAAGATCCCCCTCGGCCCCTACACGCCCGCCCAGATCGCTCTCGCTGTCGGTGGCGGTTTCTTGCTGGTCAAGACGATCAGCTGGTGGTCATGGATGTTTCCGCTGCCCATCGTCGCGTGGGTGGTGGCCATCTGGGCGGTGCGCCGGCCGAAGATCCGTGGCCGGGCGCCGATGCAGGCCGCGTTGGGCTGGGTGCTGCTGGGCTGGCAGCCCCGTGGAGGGCGGATCGGTGGGCGGGCCGCCCGCGACCGCGCCCCACAGGCGCTGCTCGGCGGCTTCACCATCGAGGACGCGCCCGCGCCCGGCCTCGATGCCCAGGTCGCGCCCTCCTGCGCGGTGCAGCGACCTGCAGACCGGACCTCGCACCCTGACCGCAGGCCCGCGCCCCGCCGCGAGCAGCCGGTTGCTGCTGCGGTGGCCTCGGGGCCGGTGTCGGGTGTGCAGCAGCTGCTCGCGCTCGCCCAGCACGGGGGTGCGCGATGAGGGTGCCGATCCGTCACATCGCCGGGCACCTGGTGTGGTCGACACAGGGCAGCGTGTGGGCCGTGTACCGGCTGCATCCCGGCCCCGATGCGCAGGGACAGCGTGAGGAGACCGTCCAGGGCACGTACGTGCCGGCGGCGGTCCGCGACGAACAGCTCGCCAAGATCACCCATCTGGTGCGGTCGCTGTCCGGGGCGCCCCGGTTGTTCGGTCTGTGCGCGCAGGTCGACCCGGGTGAGATCGCCCTGAAGATGATCGAGGGCATCGAGCCGGCCGAGCAGGCGCCCGGTGCGGGCCGGCACCCGTGGGTGGAGAACGTCGAGGCCACCCTGGACCTGCTGGACGACCAGGAGATGCACCGCAGCACCCTGTGGCTGGCCGTGCCTCTGCAGACCGAGACGGGCGGCCTGCAGGTCGCGGCCACGTTCGGTGCGGCGTGGGCGGAGATCGCGCCGATGCTGGGGATGCGCCCAGCACTGGTGGCACGGCGCGAGGTGACCGCCTACCGCGAGCAGGCCTCCCGGGTGGAGGCCGCGCTCGCCGGCGGGATCGCCTTCCGCCCGGCCCGCCCGGCGGAGATCGTGTGGATGATCCAGCATGCCCTCCACCGCGGCCTGGTGGAGCCGCTGCTGACCGAGGCGGAGACCAGCGAGCTGTACGGCGGGCAGATCCGGGACGGCGTGCTGCGCTCCCCCAGCTACGCCGACCTCGGCCAGGTCCGCCTGCAGGAAGGCGGCATCGACCCCGAGCTTGACGACGTCGACGAACTCAAGAGCGCGGGCAGCGTCACACGGTCGGGCCGCAAGGCCTGGTGGCGAGTCAATACCAGCTCGCCGCTCGGCCGGCGCTGGTTGCAGGTCGAGTCGGACGCAGGGGTGGGCTACCAGGCTCAGCTGGCGCTGGCCGAGTGCCCGCCCGCCGTCAGACGGGATGCCGCTGATCTGTTCGCCCAACTGGAAATACTCGACTTCCCCGTCGACTACACGGTTGACCTCACGCTCGTACCGGCGGAGAAGGCCCGCGATCAGGTGCGGCGCAAAAAGAACGAGCTGATCGACCAGGCCGAGCAGTACGACGCGCGCCCGACCGGCATGCCGGCGTCGCTCACCGAGGCCGCACGGGACCTGGGCGAGCTGGATGCCCGCCTGTCCCGCACCTCGGTGGAGGTGGAGGTGCAGTCGGTGACCGTGCTGACGGTGTGGGGGCCGACCGCGGCCGTCTGCGACGCGAGGGCGCGGGCCCTGGCCGCGCTGCTGGCGGGTGCCGACCACCGTGCCGTGCGCCCGGCCGGCCTGCAGGAGGCCTTGTTCACCCTGGGCCTGCCTGGCACCGTACGCCCGGGTGTAGTGCGGGAGTTCACCCAGCACCAGGTCAGCGAGGACTGGGCACTGTCCGGGGCCTTCACTGCAGCCGAGGTCGGCGACCCGAACGGGATGTTCCTCGGCATCGACCTGGACTGCGGCACCACCCGCCCCGTCATGATCAACGTGGCAGATGCCCCCAAGGTCGACGCGTCCGCCTCGATGGGGATCGTGGGAGACCTCGGCGCAGGCAAGAGCGTGCTGCAGAAGCTGATCGCGGAGGCGGTGTGGGCGCGCGGCGGCTGCGCGATCTGCATCGACCGCACCCCGGTCCGTGAATGGGCCACCTTCGCCCGCACCGCCGCCAGAGGTCGCGTCCAGGTCATCGACGCCGCCCAGGCCGAGGTGTCCATCGACCCCTTGCGGATGTTCGACGGGCCCGAGGGCCGCCACTACGCCCTGTCCTACCTCACCCTGCAACTGGGCCTTGGCCCGATGAGCACCAGCGGCGAAGTCCTCCACCACGCCGTCGAGCAGGCCGCCCTCAGCGACGCCCCCTCCATGCACCGCGTCCTGGAAGTCCTCGAAGAGATGGCCACGCGCGAGACGGGCAAACGGCAGGATGCGGCCGCCACCCTTGCCGGTCTCATTCGCGTCGTCGCCACCAACACCCTGGCCCGGATGGTCTTCGACCCGAGCCTGCCGCCGGTCAGGTTGGACGCCTCCAGCACCTCCGACATGATCGTGATCACCACGACCGGTCTGAAGCTCCCGCCCAAGGCGGCGTTCGACAAGCCCGAGGTCCTGCACCAGCAACCGCTGGAGGCCCTGATCGGCCGCGCGGTGCTCTACCTGATCGCCGCGATCGCCCGGCAGACCGCGTTCGAGGACCCCGAGCGGTTCACCGCCGTGGTGCTGGACGAGCTGTACTGGCTCACCAGCTCGGCCGAAGGCACCGCCCTGGTCCACGAGATCCTCCACGACGGCCGCAAGCACGGCGCCGGCCTCATCGCCGGATCCCACGACGCCGACGAACTCGGCCCGGACCGCGGGCTGATGGCCTACCGGGCACTGGCCCGCACCGCCGACCGCGAGCGCGCTCGCCGCGGACTTGAGTTCATCGGGCTCGACCCGAACGACGACGAGCTGGTGCGGCTGGTGACCACCGGCCTGTCCCCGGTCGGCCACAAGGGCCGGGAGGGCGAGTTCCTGCTGACCTGCCCGCGGCAGAACACCGGCCGCATCAAGGTCTCCATCCCCCGCATCCCGCGCATCACCGCCTCCATCACCACCACGCCCGGACGCCGCCCGGGCACCACCTCGCCCCCTCTTCCTGAACCGCTCGTCGGTGAGACCGCGGAGGCACCTCCGAAGGAGCACACCTGATGACCACATCTTCCTGGAACCGCTCCCGAAGCGTCGCCGCAGCCGCGAGCGCCCTCACGGTGATCGCCGTTGTCGTCGGCGCGGGCATCCTCGCTCTCGGCGTGGGCGTGCCGGAGACGTGGTGGCCGCACACCGGACAGGCCTTCGCCGCCGACACCCACACTGGGCACCAGGACCCCTGCGCCCGGATCAGCGGACCGGCCAAGGCGTACTGCAAGAAGGGCACTACGACCACCGCGGCTGCCCAGCGGAACGTGGCCGGTGGAGTGTGGAGGCTGGGGACGGCCGGTGCCGGTGTGGCTGCCCTGGTGGTGTGGCGTCGGCGGTCGACCGCTGGGCAAGGGCGGCGCTGAAGTGTTCCGTCCAGACCGCGCGACCTGGCGTTCGGCCGGCTTCGTCGTGCTTCTCACCGGCGTGTTCCTTCTGGTGAACACACAGGTGGTGTACGCGGCTGGCAGCAACAGCGACACCGGAGACCTGCTCGCCCCGCTGAACCTCACCTCCTCGGAAGGTGTGCCGATCGACGGATACGACCTGAATGCTTCAGGTGGCTCCATCGTCGCCTTCAAGACCCAGGCCCTGGCCTTCGCCCTGTCGGGCCTGTTCACCCTGATCCGGCTCCTGGTCGGGCTGGCAGGTTGGGCGATCGAGGTTGCTTTCCGGTTCCCGTTGCTGAAGATCCTCACCCGCCCGGCGCAGAAGGTCGCCGACACCTACGACAACGTGGTGGTCGACGCCCTCGGGCTGAAAGGGCTGCTGTTGGCCTGGGCGTTCGTCTTCGCGGGATTCATGATCGTGCGCGGGCGGGTCGGCCGCGGTCTGGGCGAAATCTTCCTCACCCTGCTCATCGGGGCAATCGCCGCCTCAGCTCTGATCCGCCCCGACACCCTGCTCGGCCCTGACGGCCCGTTGGGGCAGTCCCAGCAGGTGGCTGCCGAGGTCGCCCAGCGGAGCGTGAACTCCTATGACTGGGGCGGCAAGGTCGCCAGCAAGGCTCCCTGTGACGGCATGGCCGGCCATCAGGAAACCAAGTGCATGGAGCGCGGCGGGCAAGGCCTTGCTTCTGCTCAGGAGGTGGCCCGTCCCCTCCAGAATTCGATCACCAACGCTCTCGTTGTGAAGCCTTACATGTTGCTGCAGTACGGGCGCATCCTCGACCCGGCCAAGGAATCCGACCGCAAGGCGTATGCCGTCCACCTCAAGTGGATCACCGGCGGATTCAAGGCGGGCAATGTCACGGTCTCAGACCACGGTAAGGACGTCTGCCGCAAGATCCGAGGCCCGGGACGGAAGTACTGCGAACAGGGCTTTCAGGAGGGCGTACCGAGCAAGAAGGACCTCGAGGACGGGCCGCCTCTTTCTGCGGCCGACGAGCTCTTGGCGCCCACGGACGAGGAACGGGAGTTCAACTCCTTCCTGGAGCAGATGCGGCAGGCCGGCTCGGTCGGTGAGTCCTGCGCAGACTACGCCGAGAAGCCCACCTGGTGGCGGGTCGGCGGCGCTGCCCTGCTGCTGATCGCCGCGCTGTTCATTTGCGGCATGCTCCTGTCCAGCGCCATCGTTCTGCTCGGCACCCAGGGTGTCTGCGCGGCCGCGGCGGCCGCCGGCGGCGTCACGTTCATCGCGGGCATGCTGCCCGGGCCCGCACGCCAGAGCGTGTGGAAGTGGCTGTCCCTGTGGGGCATCGCGGTCCTGGCCGTCGTCGGGATCTGCGCGTTCATCCCGTTCTTCGGCATCGCTGTCGACGCCGTCATCACCAACGGTCCCCAGCTGATGGTGGAGCGGATCCTCCTCATCGACGTCCTCGCCATCGCCGGCGCGGCCGGGCACCGCAGGCTCCTGACGGCCATCACCTCCTTCGGCCGGCGCATGGCCATGCGTATGCGGTACGCCAAGGTCGGCGGCACCCACATGCCGGGCGACACCTCCGAGCTCGGTGCCGCACTCGCCATGAACTCCCCCACGGGTGGAAACGGCGCAGGGCTGCGTGCCTTCACCGGCGGCGGTGGCGGCCGGTTCGGAATGCTCGGCACCCGCCAGCGGCTGATGGGCGCGCTCAACTCTCTGGTCGACGGCGCAGGCATGCCGGTGGACAGCGGCGGGATCCTCGCCGATGCCACCGCCGAAGCCAGCCGTGGTCTGGCCCCGCTCACCGCGGCCGCGGCCGTGGGCGGGATGGGCGCACGACTTGGAGCCAAGAGCGCCCATTGGCTGCTGGTCGGCCGCCGCCCGGACAAGGAGCAGCTGGCCAAGTGGCGCAAGCCCACCGCCGACGGCGACCCGGGCGCGGACGGGCCATCGGACGGGGACGGTGGCTCAGGCGGCGCAGGTCCTCACCGGCCCTCCGGGCCGCCCGACCGGTACCGCAACGACCAAGGCCAGATCGTCGACCGCAACACCGGTCAGGTGCTGCACGACCAGAACAGCGACCGCACCCTGCTGTCGACGCGTGCCCATAACCGGCTGGTGCGCTTTAGGGGTTACCGGATCCTGCACCGTGGCGGCCGGGCCGCGTACGGGGCCACGGTCGGCCTGCCCGCCAACGTGCGCCGGGCACGTTCGGGGGGCTCGCGCTACTCCCAGGACGTCCGCCAGCAGGTGCGGGTGTGGGGCAACACCGTGCGCGAGGATGGCCGTGCCTGGACCGACGCGGGGCGGCATGTCTCCCGCGTCATGCGGGAGCAGACCGACGACCGCGGCGGGCCCGGTCCCTTTTCCAGCCGACGCCTGCCCACCGCAGCCACTCCGGCGGCTCCTCCCCGCCCGGCCACGTCTGCCCGGCCTGCGCCGTCCGGGCGTCCTGCGGGTCGCCCGGCCTCCGGTCCCGCGCGGCCGACCTCGCCCGCAGCCGGCCCGTCGGCACCGCTGGCCCCGGCACCGTCCCCGCGCCGGGACGGCGCCACGTCTCGGCCTCGCGCCGATCTCGGCGGTCCGGTTCTTCCCGGAGGCAGGGCTGTCCGCAACCGCGCCAGCGACGAAGCGCGGGCCCGGATGCAGGAGCTGATGCGCAGGACTGCCCCCGAGGCCGAACGTCTGCGCCAGGAGCGGTCTCGGCGGCGGCCCGAGGACGGTGAGGACGAGTGAGATCACCGGGACGTCGCGTGAGGCGGTGGGGATGCATGGTGGGTCTGCTGATGTTCGCCGCCGTGTGCTGCGCCGCACCGGTAGGAAACGCGATCAGCGCGTACGTCGCGCTGCAGGCGGGCGCACAGGGCGACGGCGGAATCGCCGAAGGCGGCAGCGCCGCGGACATTCCCGCTCGGATGCTGACCGCCTACAAGAAGGCCGTACTGCAGGTCGGGAAGTACGCCCCAAAATGCCAGGGCATGCGGTGGCCGATCCTCGCCGGGATCGCCAAGGTCGAGTCCAACCACGCCATCGGACGCAACATCGCTGCAGGCGGCGACATCCGCCCGAAGATCTACGGGGTGCTCCTCAACGGCTCCGGCCAGGGCGGCAACACCACCGTCTTCCCCGACACCGACGGCGGCAAGTGGGACGGCACCGCGAACGGGGAGCGCGCAGTGGGCCCCTTCCAGTTCCTGCCCTCCACCTGGGAGTCGATCGGCAAGGACGCAAACGGCGATCGTGTCGCCGACCCGCACAACGCCGACGACGCAGCCCTCGGCGCCGCGATCTACCTGTGCGGAGGCGGCCGTGACCTGACGCAACGATCGCAGCTGAAGACCGCGATCTTGCAGTACAACCACTCCGACGAGTACGTGGCGAACGTGCTGGGATGGATCGACCAATACACGGCGGCCGCCAAGGGCCCCGACCTGAAGAACGTCTCCGGGACCGTGCGCACCGTCATCGATGCCGCGCTCTCCCAGCGGGGCGTGCCCTACTCGTGGGGAGGCGGCAACGCGAGCGGCCCGTCGTACGGGATCTGCTGCTCGCCCAGCGGCAAGAGCGGCACGACGATCAAGGGCTTCGACTGTTCGGGTCTGACCACCTACGCATACGCCCAGGCCGGCATCAGCCTGCCGCGCACCGCGGCCGCGCAGGCCGGTCGTGGCCAGCGGATCCCCGCCAGCCTCGGCACGGGCGCCCTCAGGCCGGGCGACCTCGTCTTCTACGCCTACGCGCCCGGACGCGATTCCACGATCTATCACGTCGGCATTTACCTCGGCGGCGGTCAAATGATCAACGCCCCCCGCCCTGGCAGCGTCGTGCGGATGGACTCGGTGAACGCCATGTCCGGGTATGCGGGGGGAGCGAGGCTGCTGTGACCACGACCCCGCGCTCTCCGCGGCTGCTGGTGCTGAGCACCGTCGTCCTGGCCGTCGTCGGTGGCGTCACCCTGTCGGGCGTGCCTCACGGCCAGCGGCAGCCAGCCCCGACGATGGCCTCACCCGCAGCCACGGACCCGTCAACGACTGCTCTGCGTCCCCCCAGCCGGCCGGACGTCGCCACGCCGCCTCCCCCGGCTCCGGCTCCATCCTCCGTATCGACGCCGCTGGCCCTCGAACCTGCGCTTCCGCCTCATGGCGAGGGCCCGGCCGGCGATGGGGCCATCCAACACTCCCTTGAGACGGCCTGGCCCGCCGACCTTCCCGCAGGCGACGCACAGCAGCTGCTCGCTGCGGGCCGTGCCCTGCTGCGCGCGGACGCCACCGGCGTCGGCCGCGGGAGATGGCCGCAGGTGTTTCCCGCCTCCAACCAGGCAGTGGCGCCGGCGTTCGCCACCGCGCGCTTCCGGATCCAGGCTGCGATCGCACGCCGGGACGGCAGCCCGCACAGAGCGGTGGTCCACCTGGTGTGGGCCGGCATGGACCGGGGCGGCACCTTCACCGACCTCCGCGTCAGCGACTGGCACTTCACCCGAACGACCTCGAAGAAGGGAACAGCCACATGGACTCCGCAGCCCCATACCTGACTCACGGCTCCGATGACACGGCTGCGGGCCAGGTACTCAGCCTGGTCACCGGCCTCGTTGAGGCCGCCGACTGGGTCTACGGCCACTGGTACCTGCTCGCGCTGGTCATCGCCGTGTGCTGGGGCACCGGCGAGTGGGGACTACGCCGACTCGCCGCCAAGGCCTCCACCCAGCGGATGGCTTTGGAGCTCGTCACCACCCGGCATTTCGACCCGAGTCTGGAGGAGATCTTCCGGCGCGGTGTCCAGCTCGCCCGCGCCTCCACAGCCATGCCGTGGTGGGCGCCCCGCCGGGCGAAGGCCGTGCAGATCCGGCTGCGTGCGGACGGCAGTGCGCCGCTGCGCTACCGGATCGAGGGCCCGGCGGGCGGCGAGCGGTTGCTGTCGATCACGCCGTTCGGGCCGGACGTCACCATCCAGCGGGCTCGGCCGATCGTCGACACGCCGCGGGTGCACACGGTGCGGGCCGAGTTCATCCTGCGGGGCAAGCTCATCGCTCCGCTGCGCGAGGTGCCGCTCGCCCCCGATCCGTTGCAGCCGCTGGTCGATGCCGTGGCTGACCTGCGTGCCGAGCTGGGCGACCTTGCCGAGATCCGGCTCGACATCCAGCGGGCCCCGAAGTGGGCACTGCGGGCGCGCCGCCTGCAGCTGATGGGCGCCGCGCGCCGCTCAGAGCGCCGGGAAGCCCAGCGGGCTGCGCGCTGGCTGCGGCAGGACGCCTCCGGTATTGAGGACTCCCTCGGCTGGCAGCTGCAGCAACTGCTCACGGACAAGCCCGGATCTGGCACCGGGCGGCGGCTGGTGATGCCGCCGGCGCCGCGGCGGGTGGAGCCGGCCGAGGCGCTCGGCAAGCTTGCCGAGGACGACCACCTGGTGCGCGTGCAGCTGCTGGTGATGTGTGCCTCGAACACCGAAGGCCGTGCCGAGGCCCGGCTCGCTCAGGTGCAGGCCGCGTTGGACGTGTTCGGCGGCCGCTCGAGGTGGGCGATGCGCGGATGGCGGCTGGGGCCGTGGCGGATCGGCGCCGACCACTGGCCCACCCGGAAAGGCTTCCAGCGGCGCTGGGACCTGGGGCACTGCCAGCCGCCCCGCGCGAACTGGGTCAGGCTGGAGGAGCTGACGGGCCTGCTCAAACCCCCGACCGTGCACTGCCGCCTGCCGGTGCTCGCCGGTGACCTGCCAACCTTCACCTTCGGCGATCCTCAGTTGCTGCTGCAGGGCATCTACCGGGGACCGGACGGCCGCGAGCGGCTGGTCGCCACCTACGCCGAGGAGACCCTGTTCGAGGTGGGGGTCGGCAAGGCCGGCGGCGGTAAGACGGAGCGCGCCCTGGCGCAGGCGATCGGCTGGGCGCACGCCGGCGGCGGGCTGGTCTTCGTCGACCCGCACCGCGACTCGTGGCCGCGCGCCCTGCCGTTCCTGGCCCACGACTACCTGATGCCGAGGATCGCGCTGATCGACCTCAACGGGCTGGGCGCCCATCCGAAGGTGAGTTCGTGGAATCCGCTCGGCATGCATCACGGGCAGGCGCCGCACGAGGTCGTCGAGGCGATCGCCGACGCCTACGCCTCCGCACTGTCCTGGGACGATGCGACCGCTCCGCGCGCGCTGACCATCCTCACCGCCGCGCTCACCGTGCTGGTCGCCATCAACCAGGCGGCCTGCCAGGCCGGACAGCCCGAGGCTCAGGCCACGATCTTCCACGTGCGGGCTCTGCTCACCGACACCGGCTTCCGCGCGGCCGCGCTCGCCGCGGTGGCGGACCGGCTGGACGAGGAGTCCCGGGCGTGGTGGCAGTCGGTGTTTCCGACCCTCCCGCCCGACGCATTCGCCGTCGTCCTCAACCCGATCGCCCGCCTGGCCGCCAACCCGGTCACCCGTGCCTTCCTCGGCCAGCCGGCCGGCGTCTACAACATCCGCGCGGCGATGGACTCCCGGATGATCGTGTGGGTGTGCCCGGGCGGCAACGGGCCCACCGACCGCCTGCTGACCGCGCTCCTCGCCCGGGATCTGCTGCGGGCCGCCCGCTCCAGGCGTGACACCCCGGAGCACAAGCGGATGCCGTTCCGGCCGTACTTCGACGAGCTGATCACCCTGACTGGTGCAGCCCCGGAAACGATCGCCGCGATGTTCGAGGACCTGCGCAAATACAAGTGCCACGTCCACGGCATGACGCAGCTGCTGTCCCGCCTTCCCACGCCGGTACGTCTGTCCCTGGTGCAGAACGCGTCCACGCTCGCCACCACAGCAGGATCGAAGTCCGCGATCACACCCATCACCGCCGAATGGGGCGATGACCCCAGCCCCGAACGGGTCGCCACCATGGAACGCTTCGAGCACTACGTCTCCATGAACGTCCACGGCCGCCGCGTCGGGCCCGTCCGACTGCGCGGGCCCCATCTCGACGACGTCTTCGCCGCCCAGGCCCGCCCCCAGCGAGTTCGTGCGCTGGAGCGGGCCGCCCAGGCCAACGCCCAGGCGTTCCCGCTGGAAACACTCACCGACCGCGCCACCAAGCAGCTCAGCCAGGTCGCCGCCTTCCTCACCGCTCACACCCCTGCCGGCGCGGCCGCTGTCCGCCTGTCGAAGGAGAACGAATGGAACTGACCACCGCCCCGTCCGTCGAACGTGTCGCGGCGGATTTCACACCCAGCCCCATCGAGCCCCTCAAGCATCAGCTCCTGGCCACACTCGTTCAACACGGCATGGCCTCGACCAGCCATCTGCATGTGCTGCTGCGGCCCGGCCGCTCCCGGCACTCGGTCTCTGAACGGCTGGCTTCGCTGCACAGCTCGATTCACATACACAAATGCACAGAAGCACGTATCGATCTTCAGGTGCAGAAGTGGCTGAATACATCCAGAGATGACAAACAAGTGACCTATCGCGTTGGGAAGTTGGCTGGCATTTGCGTAGCCTGGCGACTACACATAGCGCATCAGTGCAGCTCGACCAGGGTGGTGGCTCGAAGCGGAAGCGCTCGACAGGCCAGCCCCGGTCCGAAGCGCTGAACGGGGAGGAAAATGTGACACGCCATCGCCGGATCGCCCATCGTGCCGTTCGCGTCCGAAATCTCTTCGCTGCCTCTATGGTGCTGGGCGCAGCCCTCGCCACCGCCGCCTGCGAGGCATCTGTAGGCGACAGCAAGGACTCTGCACAGAAGTCCTCGTCAGCGTCATCCACACCCGCCCCTTCACCACGCTCGGACCCGGAAGCGGTCGAGAAGAAGGCTGTGTTGACGACGTACGACCGCATGTGGGCGGAGCAGACCAAGGCGTATAAGAAGGCGAATGCCACGGATACCGATCTGGACCGATACGCCGCCGCGTTGGCCCTATCCAGCGTCGAGAGCGACCTGAAGGACCTGAAGAGCAAGGGCATCATCGCCTCAGGCGAGCCCTCGCACCAGGTCTCCATCACCCAGCTCGACATGGCCGGCAAGGTGCCCAAGGCCCGGCTCACGGACTGCCTCGATGTCTCGCACTGGAAGCTCATCTACGCGCAATCAGGCAAGCCAGTCGCGATGCCAGCCAACCGTCTCACCCGTTACGTGAACGAGATCAAAGCTGAGAAGTGGGGGAAGCAGTGGAAGATCCTCGACGTCACACCAGAGCAGCAGGCCTGCTAGGCGTCGTCGTCCTTGCTTCGACGCTTCTCAACGCAATCCTGAGCGCAGGCCCTGCCCAGGCGGCTGCCCCGACCGGGGGCAGTTGCACCGGGACGGGCAAGTGGTGGGTGGTCTGCAGTGCCGAAGACGACTCATCCAAACCCGGACACGGCGGGAGCAGCACGCACGGCAATCCGGGCGGAGAGGCAAGCAAGAAGCCTCCGGTCTGCACGTACGAAAAAATGAACCCACAGCCGCCCGCCGGCAGTGAATACCGTCTCGGTCACGGCGACTCGGAGAAAGGCGCCATCTACATCCGGACGTGCACTCTGACCAACGTCAACGGCCCAAGTTCATCTGTGGACCAAACGCTGGTATGGCTTGCCGACGGTGAGAAGGCGCCACCGGTGGACCCCGAAGCCGTGGCACAGCAGGCGCTTGCCAAGATGCAACTGCTCGGCCCCAAGATCGGGAGTCCTCGCGCCGGCGGACGCTACGTCGTAGGCATGCCCGTATGGATGTGGGTGGATCCGTCTCCGACGACCTTCGGGCCGCAGCAGGCCAGTGCCACGGCTGGCGGAGTGACCGTCACCGCCAGGGCCACCGTCACCTCAGTCAGCTGGGACATGGGCGATGGCACCGAACCGGCCGTCTGCAACGGCCCCGGCACGAAATACCAGCCGTCGATGGGCAAGACGCCCTCCCCTGACTGCGGACACACCTACACGCACCCCTCCACCAGGGCAGGCGGAAAGTTCCACGGAACGGCGACAGCCACTTGGACTGTGGACTGGGCCGTGAACGGAGGCGGTCAGACCGGCACGTTCACCGAGGTGCGCCAGTCCGCGTTCGAGGTCGGCGTCCGGGAAGTTCAAGTTCTCAACTGACATCGGGCACCACTACGAGACCAACCGCCAGGTCCCCGACCGTCGTCGGGTCGCCTCCGGAAGGACGAAGAACGTTGAGTAAGACCACAGTACGAACAAGCACGACGACTGCGAACGGGCTTCCCACACAAGGTCCGACGGCTGGTCCAGTAGCGCCGCCCCGGGTCTCGGCACGTAGGCGTCGGCCGGGTGTCATCGCGCTGTCCTTGGCGCTGATCGCGGCCGGCGGGACGGGCGTTGCGGTTCTCCTCCTGCAGGTGAGCGATCGCACGCAGGTGGTGACCGTGGTCCGCGACGTCCAGGTCGGACAGGTCCTCACTGAGCAGGACCTCGGCAGGGCCTCCATGGCTTTGGACCCAACGGTGAAGGCTGTGCGCGCCGATGATTTGAAGTCGGTGGTGGGTAAGCGGGCCGCGGTGGAACTTAAGCCCGGCTCTCTGTTGTCGCCGTCGCAGGTGACTAAGGATTCGCTGGTCAAGCCGGGTGAGCAGCTTGTGCCGATCGGGCTGAGGCCCGAGCAGGTGCCCGCGACCGCCCTGGTTCCGGGCCAGAAGGTGCAGCTGGTGCACGTGCCCGGGCAGGGTACAGGCGACACCGGCCAGGCAGGGAAGCCGTCCGACACCTCCCAAGAAACCATCGCCGGACGCGTTGTCAAGGCCTCCCAGGCGGCGCCTGGCACCGGTGTCGTCGTCGATGTAGCCACCGCTGCCACCGACGGCCCGAAAGCGGCGGCATGGATGTCGGCCGACACCCTGCGTCTGGTCCTCGACGCTCCGGACGGCAGCTGATGGGTGTGATCGCGCTGGCCGGGTGCCGCGGGGCGCCCGGCGTAACCACTAGCGCTCTGGCTCTGCTGCTGGCCTGGCCGCTGGAGCCGGGACGCAGGATGATCCTCGCTGAGTGCGACCCGGACGGCGGCGCAGTCCTGCACGGCCTACTGCAGGGATCCCTCGGGGATCGATATGGGCTGCGCAACCTTTCCATCGCGGCGCGCAAGAACGAGTTCAGTGACGCGTTCTGGCGGCAGCTGATCGACCTGAGCAGCGAGGACGGCAGGAAGGAATCACCGCGCGACCGGCTGCTTCTGCCCGGCATCGCCGATCCTGCCGAAGCGGCCGGTCTCGGGCCGGTGTGGAAGGCGCTGGCGCTGATGTTTCGGGGTATCGAGGCGGACTACGGCCACGACGTCCTGATCGACCTCGGACGTAGCGGAGGCGTGGGCCCCTCGGCGGTGCTCGCCGAGCAGGCGGATGCCGTGTTCGTCGTGGTCCGGAACACGCTGCGCTGTCTGCATGCTGCCCAGTCCCGCGTCCGCGTTCTGCAGGAGCATGTCGGCGAGGTCGGCCTGGTGATGATCGAGGAGGGCCCCTACGCCGCCGGCGAAGTGCAGCGGGTCCTTCAAGTCCCCGTGGTGGCCACCTTGCCGTTCGTACCCAAGGACGCCGCGGTGCTGTCCGACGGCGTGGAGCAGCCGCGGCACTTCACCAAGTCAGCCCTGATGAAAGCGGCGCGTACGGCCAGCTCTTCACTCATGCAGAGGGCAGCCCTGCGCCGTTCCCGCCTGGCACCGCGCCCGCCGGCTTCAGGGGAGGTGACGCATGCTGCGCGGTAGGCCTTTGCACGCAGATCCGACGGTGACGCCTCCTCCTGGACCGCCGCGGCAGGCACGACAGGGACACAGCACTCCTGCGGGTTCGGCTTCGAGCGCTCAGCCCCTGGGCACGTCCGTGCCTCGGGTGATGGTGGACTACAAGGTGGCCCGTCACATTGCCACGCAAGTCGCCCGGCAACGCGAGGAACTGCTGAAGACGACGCCAGAGGTCGATCGCGCCACCGAGGAACAGCACTGCCTGCACTGGATCAACGAGGCCGTCGCGCTGTGGGCCCATGCCCAGGGTGCGGAGCGCGGGGTGAGCACCACGCCGCAGGAAGAGGACGCCCTGCGCCGGGCGGTCTATGACCTGCTGTACCGGGCCGGCCGCCTGCAGCCGTACCTCGATGACGAGCGCGTCGAGGACATCTTCATCCAGGGGCCGGACGAGGTGTGGCTCGACTACGGTGACGGCGAGCGGAAGATGGTCGGCCCGATCGCGGACTCCGAGGACGAGCTGCTGGAGCTTCTTCGCGAGCTGGCCCGGGACTCGGGCCTGAGTGAGCGCACCATCTCCACCGCGAACCCGACCCTGGCCTTGTCGCTGAAGGACGGCTCCCGTCTGCAGGCCATCACCGGGCTGGGCCCGAAGACGTATGCCGTCATCCGCCGCCACCGGGTTTCCCAGGCTGGCCTGGACGACCTGGTGGGGCTGGGCACCATCGACCCGATTCTCCGGGACTTCCTGGGCGCCTGCGTGCGGGCTGAGAAGAACGTGATGATCGCGGGCAAGCAGAAGGCCGGCAAGACCACACTGCTGCGGGCGATGCTCAAGGAGTTCGACCCCGAGTGCCGCTTTGCCACCATCCAGACCGAGGACGAACTGTTCGCCCACACCAATGGTTATCACCGGCAGGTCGTCTCCTTGGTGGCGCGCGAGTCCAATGGAGAGAAGGACGCCGCCGGCCGTGGCGCAGGTGAGGTCACGCTGTTGGACCTGATGCACCCGGCGCTGCGGATGTCGCTGGAGCGGATCGTCGTCGGTGAGGTCCGCGGCCCTGAGGTTGTGGCGATGATGCAGGCCCTGACGAACGGCGCCGGCGGCAATCTGTGCACCATTCACGCGCGCCGCCCGGACATTGTCTTCGACCGGATCGCCGAGCTGTATGCGCTGGCTCAGGAGAACTTGTCCGAGCAGCTCGCCTACCGGCAGATCGCGAACGGCTTGGATTTCATCGTCTACGTGTCCATGACGGACGAGACGCAGATCGGCGGCCGCCGCCACCGCTACGTCTCTCACGTCCTGGAGGTCACCGGCATCGGCGAGTCCGGTCGGCCGGCCACGAACGCGGTGTTCGCCCCTGGCCTGGACGTCGGGGAGGTGCGGGCGGTGCCACAGATGGATCCGGCCTGTATAGACGACCTGCGCCGTGTCGGCTTCGACTCCAGTCTGCTGCAACAGCGCCGGGGGCTGTGGAAGGAGCCGCTGCCGCTGCTCGTGGAGGTGAGCCGATGACCCTGTTGCTGGCCTGGCTGAGCGGCATGGCCGTCATGGCCGGCTTGATCGGCATGGTGATCGGAGTCATGGGTACGACCGTGCCGCGTCGTGCCCCGCTGCTCCAGCGATGGTTCGCCCGGGGCGGTGGTCGGATGCCCAGCGAGGAGGTCCGGCTACGGCGAGGGACGCTGACGGTAGCGGCGGTCGTGGTGTTTCTGGGGGTGTGGCTGGCCTCGGGCAACTTCGTAGGCGGCGCCCTGCTGGGGGCGGCCGTCGTCGGCGTGCCCTGGCTGATCACCCCCGCGCAGATCGCCGCGGAGCGCATCAATCAGCTGGAGGCACTCAGCGAGTGGACGCAGCGGCTCGCCGGGCTGCTGCGGCTGGGCATGGGGCTGGAACAGGCGATGATCACCAGTCGCAAGAGTGCCCCCGACGCGCTCGCGGAACAGATCACTGGCCTGTCCGAGCGGCTCCGTCTGGGGTGGCGGCCCGAGGAGGCGCTGCGCTCCTTTGCTGATGAACTGGACGACGTCACCGCCGACAAGGTCACCGCCGCGCTGATCCTTTCCGTCAACGACCGGGGCCCGGGACTAGCGCAGGCGCTGGAGGACCTGTCAGGAACCGTGCGCGAGGAGGTCGCCAAGAAGCGCAGTATCGAGGCGGACCGTGCCAAGCCGCGCACCACGGTCCGGTGGATGACCGTCATCACCCTCGGCGTGGTGGTGGCCGGGTTCTTCGTGCCGTCCTACACCAAGCCGTACTCCACTCTCCTCGGGCAGCTCGTGCTGGGCTTCTTGACCGCCGGTTTCATCGCCACGCTCGCGCTGATGCGGCAGCTGGGGGTCTTTCGCCGCATCCCGCGCTTCCTGATCGCAGACGCCCGCAGCACCGTCCGCCTGCCGGCCCCGGCGACCATCACGCCGGGCGAGGCGCCCCTCGAGCACGAGGTGGAAGGAGCCGTGTCGTGAACCTTTTTCCCGTGGTGCTCTGCGGGGGCACGGTCGGCGCCGGCGTCGCCCTGCTGGTCCGGGAGATGCTGCGCGCGCAGCCTGCCCTGGCGCCAGCTCTGCAGCGCACGTCACCCGGCAGTTTGACCTTGCCAGAGCCCGACTTGGACCGCGACGAAGTCTGGGGCCGCTGGCTGCTGGCCCGACTCGAGCGCGTTCCCGGCGTGCGCGTGCCCGCCACGAACCTCGCCCTGCTCGGCCAGGGACCGGGGCAGTTCATGCTGAAGAAGGTCGCGCTCGCCGCGCTCGGCCTGCTCTGCCCGGTGCTGGTGACCATCCCGTGGATCATCGCGGGGATCTCCCTTCCCTTCTACGTGCCGGCCGTGGTCGGGTTCGTGGTGGCCGGGCTGCTGTTCATCACCCCCGACCTCGCGGTACGTGACCAGGCGAAACGAGCCCGGGAGGAGTTCGCCCACGCCCTGGTCGCCTACCTCGACCTGGTGGCTTTGAAGCGAGCCGCGGACGCCGGCCCTACGGAGGCTTTGGAGAAGGCGGCCGCGGTCGGCCGGGGCTGGCCGTTTCTGTACCTGCAAGGAGCTTTGCGGCGGGCCCGGTTGGAGAAGATCCCGCCGTATCAGGCGCTGACTGAACTCGCCGCCCAGTACGAGCTGCCCGCGTTGGATGATGTCGCGGACATCATGCGCGGCTCGGCCACCGATGGCGCCGCCGTCTACAAGGCACTTCGGGCTCGCACCGCTGCTTTGAGCGCCGAACTGCTCGCCGATCAGGCGGCTGAGGCCAATACCGCCAGCGAGAAGATGACCGCTCCAGGCGCCCTGCTGGCCGTACTGGTCATGCTGCTGATGGCCTTCCCCGCAGTGATCCGCATGCTCACCGTCTAGAAGACCGAACGACTCTCATCAGCACATTCGGAGGGGAACCACCCATGAAGCACACCGCTCTTCGCTCCTACCGGGCCGCGCGCTGGTTGGCCTCGCGGCTCGAGGCAGCCGAAGCCAGCATGCGGCGCCGCCCGGACGGCGGTGACATCAGCATCACCACCGTCATCATCTGGGTCGCCGCCGTCACCGGCGCACTGGTCATCGCCGGCACCATCGCCGCCGTGATCGCCAAGTACAACGGGAACCTGAGCGGCATCTGATGTTCGAGCACGCCCGACTTGCATCCTGGTGGCGCGGGCGAAGATGGGCAGACGATCGCGGGGACGCATCCATCCAGATGGCGATCGTCTACCCGTTCGTGCTGCTTGCGACGATCGCCGTCATCCAGGCCTCCATGTGGTACTACGCCCGCCAGATCGCTCTGACCGCCGCCCGTGAGGGCGTCAGCGCAGCGCGCGCCTACCAGGCGAGCCCAAGCGAGGGCGCGGCCCGGGCCCACGAGGTCCTGAATCGCACCGCGGGGGACAGTCTGCGCTTCGCAAGCGTCAGTGCCGGCAGTGACGGTCAACGGGTGCATATCGCGGTCTCTGGCTTCGCCCAGTCCATGATCCCAGGTGTCCCAGGTCTGGCCATCACACAGCGGGCGTCCGCGCCAGTAGAGAGATGGACGGTGCCAGGAGAGTGAACACCCTGTCGACAAGCGCGTTCCGGCGCAGGCGGATGCGGGGCGATGCGGGCAGTGTCGCCATCGAGGCCGCCATCATCCTGCCACCGTTGATCATGTTTGTGTGTCTGGCCATCGCCGGCGGCCGCCTCGTCACCTCCGGCGCGAAGATCGATGCTGCAGCGCAGGACGCGGCCCGGGAGGCATCCATCCACCGCACAGCGGCCTCGGCCCAGGGCGCCGCCCAATCGGCAGCCGCCGAATCCCTGGATGATCAGGGCATCAGCTGCGCATCGACCAGCGTCGACATCAACACCGGCGGGCTGAACGTGCCGGTCGGCCAAGTCGGCACCGTCACGGTGACCGTCTCGTGCACCGTCAACCTGTCCGACCTCCTGCTGCCCGGCGTGCCCGGTGCGCGCACGCTCACGTCGACCGCGACGTCGGTCGTGGACGCCTACCGGCAGCGGGGAGCGTGATGAACCTCCATCACGGCGAAGGGCGCCCTGCCTTTGACGACCGCGGCGGCGTCACCGTGTTCGTCGCGGTGTGCGTGGTGGCGTTGATCGGCATCATCGGTGTGGCCGTCGACGGCGGCGGCAAGATGCGCGCCACCGAACGGGCCGACTACATCGCGGGGGAAGCAGCCCGGGCCGGCGGGCAGGCCATCGACCCGGCCAAGGCCATCACCGGTGAAGCAGTCGTCGTCAACCCGCACGACGCCGTCGCGGCCGCGCAGGCCTATCTGCGTGCCGCCGGCGCCAGGGGCACGGTGAGCGTCTCCGGTGACGGCAAGACCCTCACGGTCGACGTGTCCGGCGCTTACGACACGAAGTTCCTGCCCGTTGTCGGGATCGGCTCCATGCCGGTCACCGGCCACGGCACCGCAACCCTCCTGACCGGCATCACCAACCCCGACTAAGGAAACCCCCGCATGCGCACCCCGCACGCCTCCGTCACGGCCAGCCGCACCTTGGGCCGGGTGTTCAAGGCCATCGTGAGCCTGCTCGTCCTGGCCGGCGCACTAGCCGGGCTGCCGCTGCTCCTCGGGTGGGCGACACCAGTCATCTGGGCGGCCAGCCACGACGACTTGGCACATCTCCTCGACCGGCAGGACACCGGAGCGGCATTCCTGATGCTCCTCGTCGTGGTCGGGTGGGCCGGATGGGCCCAGTTCGCCTTCTGCGCCGCCCGCGAACTCATCGCCCAGGTACGCGGCCGCACCTGGCACGCACCCCGCGGCCTCGGAGCCTCACAGCGTGCGGCTGCCGCCCTCATCGGCAGCATCCTGGTACTCCTGCCCGCCAGTTCAGCCCTCGCCTCGGAGGCACAAGCCGCCCCGTCCGCCACCGCCGCCCGCCTGCCCGGCCAGATGCATGCCACCAGCACCGAGCACTCATCGGTGTCCACGACAGACACGTCGGCTGCCCCCACCTACACGGTGAGCCAGGCCCGCCCGGCGGAGAGCCTGTGGAGCATCGCCGAGCGCGAGCTGGGGGACGGTGAGCGCTGGCGGGAGATCGCCGACCTGAACGAGGGCCGGACCATGAACGACGGAACGGTCTTCCGCGCGAACAGCTTTCTGCAACCCGGCTGGCAGCTGCAGATGCCAAAGACCCCCACTGCAGGAGGCGTTCGCACCCAGTTCGGCGAGAGCGCACCCGCTACCGAGGACAAGCCCGGCCGCGTCATCACGGTCCACTCGGGCGACTACCTGTCGAAGATCGCAGAGAAGGAACTCGGCGACGGCGACGACTGGCCCCAGTTGTTCGAGGCCAGCAAGGGCAAACCGCAGCCGCACGGCCTGCCAGAGATCACCGATCCCGACGTCATCTACGTAGGCCAGCAGGTCACGGTGCCCGAGGCCCAGCCCCACCACCCGGCCCAGGACCGGCAGGAGGACCACGAGCCGGGCCAGGCCACTCCCCCGGCCGGCCAGGACCCCGACGGCCAGCAGAATCCGGGAGACGGCGGCAAGACGCCATCGCCCGCGCCCAGCCAGACCACAGCGCCGGCACCCCAGTCGTCGGCACCCAGCGCACCGGCCAGTCCCCCTACCGCGCAGCCGCGGCAGGATCAGCCCTCGGCGGCCGCCTCAACGTCAACGGCGCCCGAGCCCGCCGTCAGCGCCTCGCCCTCTGGTGCCTCTGCGTCAGCGGCGCCGCCGGAATCGTCCGCCCCTTCTGCTGCCCCCGCCCCGGCGGCGGCTCCGGCCGGCACCAGTCCGCTGAATCTGCGGATCGTGCTCGGCGCCGGCGCACTGCTGGCCGCCGCCATCACTGGCGCCCTCGCCCTGCGCAGGACGCTGCAGCGCCGCCGCCGCAAGCCCGGCGAGAAGATCACCATCGCCTCGGAAACCTCCGCCGCAGAGGCCCAGCTGGCGGCGGCCGCCGAACCGGCAGGCGCAGCCCGCCTGGACGTGGCCCTGCGGACGATGGCCCACCACGCAGCCCAGCAGCAGGAGGGCCCCGTTCTGCCGCCTCTGCGGGCCGCCCGGATCGGGACCAAAACGGTGGAGGTGCTGCCCGAGGACCTCGCCCGGGAACCGGTGGCGCCCTTCACCACCGGGCAGGGCGGCTGGTGGACTCTGCCCGCCGACGCCGCCCTCCTGGAAGAGGAAGCCGCCCGCGAGGTATCGGCGCCGTATCCGGGCCTGGTCACGATCGGCAGCACCAAGGCCGGCGACCTGCTGCTGCTGAACCTCGCAGCCCTTCGCGCTCTGCTGCTGGACGGCAACCCGGTCCACATCACCGAGGTGTGCACCTCCCTAGCCCTGGAATACGGGATGAGTCCGTGGGCGGCCGAGATCGAAGTCGTCACCGTGGGGTTCGGCGAGGACCTGCCCCAGCTCCTGCCCACCGCTCGCATCGCCCACATGCGGCAGGCCACGCATGCACTGCGTGACCTGAGCGAACGCCTGCTCGAAGCCCACCAGATGCCTGAGAACCAGCATCAGCCCTACGTGCTGCTGTGCGCATCCTCGCTCGACGAGGACACGGCCTGGCAGTTCGCCGACGTCATCGACCGGGCGGGACAGGTGCCCGTCACCCTGATCGCCCCGGCCAGTACGGCAGCCGCTCACTTCCCCCAGGCGGAGATCCTCAACGCCTCTCTCAGCGAGCCGCAGAGCCTCGACCATGCGGGCACCGACATCACGGTGCAGCGTCTGGAGCACGGCGCCTACCTGCAGATCACTACCACGTTGAAGGTGTCCGGGCAGCCGCCCCACCCGGCCGAGGGGCCCTGGCAGGACGTTCCGCAGGAACTTGAGGGCGTGCCGCAGCCAGAGCAGCCGACGCCTGAGGAGTCCGTCGCCCCCGACCACGCGACGCCGGCCGCGGCAGCGGATGTGAGCGGCGAGGTCTACCCGGCCCTGCTCGCCGCCAGCACCGATCCGTCCGCACTCCGCCTCCTCTCCCCCACCACACCGCCGGTGGAGACGGACGACGAAAACAACCCGGACACCAAACCAACAGCACCTTCCGCTCCACAGTCCCGACCTGGTACGGACTCCCCCGACACCACACACGCGCAGGCCGACGTGGCTGCGACCGCCGCCGAGGAGCCCACGACGCCAGCGACGGAAGGACGCGAAGCGCACGATCTGCACGCCCCCGAGATCCGCGTCCTGGGGCCGGTCGAGGTGACGGGCGTGGACAGCAGCGGGCACGGCCCGCGGATGGCTCAACTGGCCGCCCTGCTGTATTTCCGCCCCGGCCGCAGCGCGGATGTCCTGTGTGCCGACATGGACCCGGTCAGCCCGTGGTCGACGAGCACCCTCAACGCACGCATGCAGGGCCTGCGCAGCTGCCTGGGCAGCGACTCATCCGGCAACCTGTACGTACCACGCCGCAAGACGGGCGACGACCCCTACCGGCTCGCACCCGGCGTGCGCTGTGACTGGACACGATTCCTGCAACTCGTCGAACACGCCCTGCCCCTGGGCCCCACGGGCCTGCCCGACCTGGAAAAGGCACTGACGCTGGTACGGGGCAAACCCTTCGGCGGCCGGCCACTGCCCTGGGCCGAACCCCACGCACAAGAAATGATCACGAGAATCATCGACGTCGCACACACCGCGGCCACCTACCGCATCCCTCCCGGCCCCCACCACGACCTGAACGCCGCACGGCAAGCCGTCTTAACCGGACTCGACGTAGACGACACCGCAGAACTCCTCTACCGCGACTGGATGCGAATCGAACACACAGCCAGCAACCGCTCCGGACTCCACACCGCCATCACCCGCGTCCAGCAAATCAACCACACACTCGACTGCTCCCTGGAACCCGAAACCGAACAACTCATCAACAACCTGCTCGGCCAGCAGGGCGGCGCGGCACGCCGCCTCCCGTAACGTGCCAGGACATCCTGACCCGTCAGCAAAGCAGGTGCTTTCTGCGCAATCCAGTCGCATTCGGCATGTGCGGCGGGCTGCGTCACGCACCGAGAGAGTCAATCAGGTGGTCGTCGAAGGCCGCGAACCAATCCTCGCGCCGCCAGGGTTTCAGCTCTCGCCGAGCGCGGCGTAGTCGTATCGCAGCAACCCGGCCCCCGGTGAGCGAGACAGCGTCAATGCAGTCATGCAGCAGCGCAGCTGCCGACTCCGGCTCATCGAGCCTGATTCGGGCCAGGGCCTGATCAGTCGCGACGATCGCCCGCTGCACCCGCTCACGTGGCGTGGTCAAGGTGGCTGCCGCACGGGCGAAGTAGTCGTGCGCTTCGCTGGCCGTGCCGACGTACAACGAAGTGACGCCTTCGAACCCACGCAGGTGCGCGGCCGAGAACGATGACGGGGCCGGGTCGTCGTCGCGGTCGCTGTCCATGTCGTACCAAGCCAGCGCGAGCGCTGCCTGTGCGTGGCTGGCCGCGCGTCGACGCGCGGCCAGATCCGCGTGGGGCTCGGCACCCATACGGGCCGCGATCTCTGCCTGCAGGGCGTGCGCCCGTGCCCGGACGGTGACGCTGCCCCCGGCTCGCGCGTCCCGTACCGCCGCGTCGACAAGGCTCTGTGCTGCGTGGAGACCAGGCCTCGAGTACAGGGTAACCAGGGCGTGACTCATGTGGACGACTGCGCGGCGCCACGGCTGCCCGCTACGGCCTGCCGCCGCGGTCGCCTCGGCGTACAACGCCCTGGAGGCGATGTCGTCACGGGTCTCGAATGCGGCCCGCCCGGCAAGGGTGTATGCCTGTGCGGCGATCGCCTGCAGGCCAGGCAGCAGCGGCTCTGGTACCCCCGTGTCGAGCAGCCGGCGGCAGGCGGCGACGATGGGCGCGAGTAGTAACTGCACCCGTACGAAGGGCACGCTGCCGACCTGTCCATTGACATCACGTACGGCGATCCGCAGCGCGTCGAGCAGCGCATCATCGACGCGCGCAGGATTGGCGAGAGCTTCCGTCAGGGCGAGTTGCGTGGGCGAGCCAAGCAGCGCGATCAGTCCGCCGCTCCGGTCCGTTGCGGTGCGTACGAGCAGGGTGCGCAGCTCGTCGATGCGGCGTTCGCTCTCGCCAAGGTGAGCGAGCGCGTCGAGAAGTTCGCTGAAATCCGAGCCAGCGCCGAGCGACATCTGCCTGTCCCTGTCGTGCGCGTACAGGTGGGCGAGCAGCAGTTGATACCGCTCGCCAGGCAGGATCGGCGCCTTACCGGACTCCCAGCGTGCAACGGACCGCTGCACACTTGCGAGGTTCGCATCGAGCGGCTGACCGAGGTCAGTTGCGGTGCCGATGATGGCTCGGGCGAGGTCGGCGAGGGACCAACCTCGAGCCTTCCGCAGCCGCTTGAGCGTGGCAGCGCCGACGGCTCGGTCATGCGTGCTCATACCCTCATGATGCACTCTACGTCGGCTAGACAGGCACGATCAGTCGTGGTTTCCCCTGCGCAGCGCCATAGTTCAGCGTCTGCCATGTACCCGACTGCCCCTCGGGGCCAGCGAGCGGGAACCCGATCACGAGCTGGGCGTGGTCGACCATGTACCGGTTACGTGAGTGGAATGCAGGCGTGTGCAGCTCTGCCGCGCCGAGCTCAATGATCTCGCCGATTCGTTCGCGGCACCGCTCGATGGCCTGCCGCGCCTCGGCCGGCTGCTCAGCTACGGTACCTGGCGCCACGATGGTGATGTGTGACGTCGTATTGCCTGCGAGCCACAGCAGCGAGAGTGAATCGATGCCGCGCGCTCCGCCGATGTAGAAGTGCGCATCCGGCGTCGCCCATGGGCGCAGGTAGGTGCCGAACAGGTCGGCGAACCACGCGTAGTCGCGGTGATCCGTCTGGCGGGTTCCGGTAATCGCCACAGTGAGGGACATTGATCAACTCCGTGTCATAGGTTGTCAGATCCCTTGTTTTAGGGCCGCGTGGTGTGATCACAGCATGGACGCGATGACCGCCTCGACCATTTTGGCCGCCCAGTGCACGGTTCGTGGATTGCCCATCAGGAATCTCCGCGATAGTGCACTTGTCGTGACCAGCTCGGTGCAGCAAGGTGTCGACGGGATCAGCACCGAGCAGTTCGGCCACTGCCTGGCCGAATTCGGTTCCGAGACCCGTACGCACGGCGAGGAGCCTGCCACGGCCGCCGCCCGCATCGCTTCGGCGTCAGGTCTGCCTCGCCGTCCCTCACGGTCGGCAGCGAAGGAAGCGCAGGCCGTACAGTGAGCGCGACCGGTCAGCCGTTGGACGCCGACACGGCCAAGTGCCTGATCGCCGAGGCGCTTGACGTGACCGGCCTACTGCCGTCTCGCGAGCGGCTCGCCGAGCTCGACGCGCTGCTGCGCGCGGAGATGGCGCGAGTGATTTCGGCCCTCAAAGCCGATGAATGTCTGGTCGAGCCGGTCGGGGCCGCGATCGCGCAAGCCGAATCGGTCCTCGCGTATCCGGTTCCGATCGGCCGACTCATAACTGCAATCCATGTACGCAGCCTGGCCAAGGCCCTGTGCGTGCTGAGGCGGGCGGTGGATGCCGCGCGATGAGTGCCCTACCGCGCTGCCGCGTATGTGCAGCAACCGAGAACCTCCTGCGGCAGCTTGTGCCGAGCAACTCGGGCCCGGGCTGGGTGGAGTTCCTGTGCGCCATCTGCGTCGACTTGCCTGCCGACCCGGACGGCGTCTCCGACTCGATGACCAGGATCCTGATGCGCATCGCGGGGGTGGACAAGTGAGCCACACGATGACGACCGCTTCTCCCACGGCCGGGCTGATGGCATCTTCGGGTGTTCCGTCGGTGGCTCGACCAAATCACCCGCGGACAACATCCAAACCGCCCGCGGGCAGCGTTTGGTGAGCCTGTATTCATCACTGCCTCGCCTTCGCGCGCAACCTCGTCTCCGTCATCGGCTCTCCCTGACCCGCCCCGCGGCCCGGCAGTAGCCGAAGAGGATCTGCCCCTCACCCGGTGCATATCCGTGCCTGCCCTCGAACGATCAGCCCCAGCCCTCGGCGCTGCAAAGCCGGAGAAAGAGACCCGACGTGAATACCGTCCCCGACATGACGACCGACAACCCTCAGAGCGTTCCTGCCTCCGAGCAGGAGTTGCGCGACGCCATGGTGCAGGCGCTCATCGACATCGGTGCGCTGCGCAGCTCGCGTGCGGTTGCAGCGTTCCGCGCGGTGCCCCGCCACCTGGCCGTGCCCGACCTTCCGCTGTCGAGCTGCTACGAGCCGGAGGCCCCGCTGATCACGAAGACCGATGCGAGCGGCGTGGACGTCAGCTCGGTGTCCGCACCGCGGATTCAGGCCATGCAGATCGAGCAGGCCGACATCCAGCCCGGCCACAACATCCTGGAGATCGGCTCGGGCGGGGTGAACGCGGCCTACCTCGCTGAGATGGTCGGAGATCAGGGACGCGTCGTCACCGTGGACATCGACCCCGATGTCACCCAGCGCGCCAGGGACTTCCTAAAGACCACCGGTCACCGGAACGTCACCGTCATCACCGGCGACGGCGGAAGCGGCGCGATCGACTACCAGCCCTTCGACCGCATCATCGTCACGGTGCAGGCCACCGATATCCCGTCCGCCTGGGTTCACCAGCTCAAGCTCGGTGGCCGGCTCGTCGTCCCGCTGCGGATGCGCGGCATGACCCGCACGGTCGCGTTCATCCGCGACGAAGACCGCCTGATCAGCGACGGCTTCGAGCTGTGCGGCTTCGTCCCGATGCAGGGCGCCGGCGAAGACCGCATGCGCGTAGCCCTCATCCACGAGGCTAAGGGCGAGGAGATCGGTCTGCGTCTGGACGGCCACCCGGAGCCGGACACCAAGGCCCTCGCGCACGCCCTGGCGATGCCGCGCTGCGAGGTGTGGTCGGCCGTGATGCTCGCCGGCGATGAGTCGAACGAGCACCTGGACCTGTGGCTGACCACGGCCCTGGACAACCTGCCCCTCATGGCCGCGAAGCCGGCCGCCCGCGAGCGCGGGCTGGTCGCCTCCGCCTCCCCCCTCGGCATCCCCACGCTCGTGGACGGCGACAGCTTCGCCTACCGCACCGTGCGGCGCACCGAGGACCCCGACCGGTTCGAGCTTGGCGCGATCGGTCACGGACCGCGCGGCCGGGAGGCCGCCGAGCGGTTGGTGCAGGAGATTCAGACGTGGAACCGCGAACACCGCGGCGATCGCGCGCACATCGACGTCTACCCGGCGGGAACCTCCAACGACCGGCTCGGCGCAGCCCGTGTCATCGACCGTCCGCACTCGCGGATCACGATCTCCTGGCCGTAGCGCTGCCAGCGCTGCGACCAGGTCGGCACAGCACGTCCGCCCCTTCAACACGAGGAGTACGAGATGGCACCGCAGACCACCAGCACCCTTAAGGCCTCGACCGACTTCACGGCCGAGAGCAGGTCGGAGTTCGACCTGAACATCGAGACCGTCGCCTGCGCGCCCGTTGCCGGGGCGCTGCTGAACGACACCGGTGACGGCTGCGGCGCGACCTGCCAGTCCGCCTGCTCCAACAGCACCTGCATCGGCGGCTGACGCCCGCCACCGTCTCCCGGGGTGGGCCGTGCAGCGACCGTCCCACCCCGGTCACCAGCCATGATCTTGAAGGAGGCACGGCCATGTATCACGTAGTTGATGCGGGCATGATCAGAGTGTCTGCTTTTCCGCTCGCGGCCGCGCTGCCCTCCTGGCCTCCCCTCTCCGACGACGGCAGCGCCGACGCTGCGGCTCTGCGTACGTGGATCGAGAGGGTGTGGGAGGACGACGCCCGCGCCGCCACCATCGAACTCGCCGCCCCCGTCCTCGCCGACGGCGTCGAGCGGACCCTGTCCCACAGCGGTGGCGGAGCCCGTACGATCCGTACCGCGACATCGCTGATGCGCTACCTGCTGCGCATGCAGTACCGCGCGACGCCGTTCGGACTCTTCGCCGGCCCTGCCCCGCTCCGCCTCGGCACCGCCACCAGCGTGCGCTTCGGCACGCACCACCGAGCCTTCGCCGGCGCGGACGCCGTGTGGCTGCACGACATCATCACCGCCCTGGAAAGCGACCCGAACGTACTGTCCCGCCTGCGGGTCATCGCCGATCCCACCTGCACGGTGCGCGGAGCCCGCATCGAGATAGCTCACCAGCCGGGCCTTGCCGGGCCTACTCAGACCCGGCTACGCCGGACCCGCACGGTGGAGAAGGCCCTCGCCCTCGCACAGTCTCCGGTCACCGTCGCCGACATCGTGGACAAGCTGCACGCCGAGTACCCGGAAGCCCCCGTCGAGACGATCACCGCCATGGTGGCCGAGCTGGTCGCGCACCGCGTGCTCCTGACGAATCTCCACGCGCCGATGACGAGTACCGACCCTCTCGGGCACCTCCTGGAGCAGCTCGAAGCGATCGGCGCCGCCCCGCTGGTTGCCACCTTCCCGACGCTTCAGCGCGCCCACCGTCTCCTGCAACGGCACGACCAGGCGGCACCCGCCGAGCAGCGGGCCCTGCGGCGTGAGGCGACAAGCGTGATGACGGCGCTGACGGGGGTTGCGGAGGGCAGCCTGGCCGTGAACCTGCGCCCCGACTGCGATGTCGTCCTGCCGGAGATCGTCGCCCGGGAGGCCGCTGCCGCCCTGGAGGCCATTGCCCGCATCACGCCTTTCCCGAACGGCGCACCGGCCTGGACGGACTACCGCACCCGGTTCCTGGAGCGCTACAGCATGGGCACCGTCGTGCCGGTGCGCGAACTCACCGACCCCGACACCGGTCTCGGCTTCCCCGTCGGCTACCGCGGCACCATCCTCAAGCGCCCGGTCCTGGCCACGACTCCTCGCGACGAGTACCTGCTGACCCTCGCGCAGAACGCGGCGATCAGCGATCAGCGCGTGATCAGCCTGACCGAGGACGACATTGCGGCGCTCTGTGTGGGCGAGCCGGCGCAGGTGCCCGCCCACGTCGAGCTGTGCTTCACCGTGCTCGCCCGCAGCTCGCGCGAGCTGGTCGAGGGGCGCTTCAACCTCTCCGTCATCGGGCTCTCGCTCGCGGCCGGCACCCTCACAGGACGCTTCCTCCCCCTCCTGGAGCCCGCCGACCGCGCCCGGGTCGCCGCCGCATATGCCACGCTTCCCACGCTCACGGAAGGCGCCGAACGGGTCCAGGTCTCCGGACCGCCCCTGAAGATTCCCACCTGCAACGTCAGCCGCGCGCCGGCCGTCGTTGCCCGGCTGCTGTCCGTGGGCGAGCACAACCCCGACGCCACCCTTGACCTCGACGACCTGGGCGTCGTCGCTGACGCGCGGCGCTTGTCCCTGGTGACGCTCTCCACCGGCCAGCTCCTCGAACCATCGGTGATGAACGCCGTCGAGCTGACCAACGCCACCCACCCCCTGGTGCGGTTCGTGTGCGAACTGCACCGCTCCCACAGCGCCGTCCTCATCCCCTTCCCCTGGGGGGCCGCCAGCCGCCTGCCGTTCCTGCCCGAGATCCGCGTCGGGCGCACCATCCTGGCCCCCGCCTGCTGGCGGCTCGCTCGCCGCGACCTGGGCGACGGGCCCGACTGGCGACGCAACCTCACCGACTGGCGCATGCACTACGGCCTCCCGGACACCGTCCACATGGGCTCCGACGACCGGCGCCTGCGCCTGGACCTGAATGTGCCCGCCCACCAGTACCTGCTGCGCACCGAGCTCAAGCGGCGCGGCACTCTCGTCCTGCACGAAGCGCCTCCCGAGAGCAGCTTCGACTGGATCGGGCGCGCGCACGAGGTGACCATGGTGTTCGCCTCCGACCAGCCCAAAGCCGCCCCCGCTCACCCGACGGCTCTCTACAGCCGCGGCACCGCCCGGCTGCCCGGCGCCTCCCCCTGGGCGTACCTGAAGCTGTACGGCACCACCGACCGGGCCACCGAGGTGCTGACCGTCCACCTGCCGCGGCTGCTGCTCGACTTCGGCGCCAATGCTCCCGATGCCTGGTTCATCCGGTACGCCGACCCCGACAGCCACCTGCGGCTGCGCCTGCGTCTGGCCTCCGCCAACGCCTTCGGTGACGCAGCGAGCCGCATCGCGGCGTGGGCTGCCGAGCTGCGCCACGAGGGATTGATCCAGCGCGTGCAGTGGGACACCGACGAGCCGGAGACCGGCCGCTACGGCAGCGGCGCCGTCCTTCAGGCGGCCGAGCGCTACTTCGCCGCCGACTCCGCCGCCGCCATCGCCCAGCTCGTGATGCCCACCGACCAGGGCACCCGCCTCGCCGTCACCGCCGCCAGCATGGTGGACATCGCCACCGGCTTCCTCGGCTCACCCGAAGCCGGCTGGACGTGGCTGACGGAGAACTTCCTGAAGAACGAGGGCGAAACCTGCCCCCGCGACGTGCAGGCCCTCGCCCTGCGCCTGGCCGACCCGGGCGCGAGCGCCGCCACCTTGCGCGGCCTGCCCCGAGGTGCGCACGTCGCCGGCGTGTGGGCACTGCGGCGCAGGCACCTGGCCGCCTACCAGCAGGCTCTCAGCCTCGACGAAGGTGGCCGCGACCCGGCCGACGTGCTGCCGTCCCTGCTGCACATGCACCACAACCGGATTGCGGGCATCGACCCGAGCGCCGAGGCGACCTGCCGCCGGCTCGCCCGCACCGCCGCACTGTCCTGGACCACCCGCGCACAGGGAGATCCGCGGTGACCACCGCTGCGCCCGCACACAACCTCGCCACCCGGCAGTCCCTCGCGCACGGCCCGCTGGGTACCGCGCTCCTCGACATCGAGCGCGCCCACCTCGGCCTGGCCGACTGGCACACCGCGCACCGCAAGCTCGCCCAGGCGGGACCGCTCATCGACGGGGACGAGGCCAGCCTGTTCCTCGGCGCCCCGGCGATGGCCTACGTCCTGCACATGGCCAGCGCCCAAACCCCCCGGTACGCCGGGGCACTGCGCACCCTGGACCAGGTGGTCGCCGCGCACACCCGGCGCCGCCTGGCCGCCGCCCACGCCCGCATCGATCAGGGCGAGTACACGACCTTCGCCGAGTACGACCTGTTCCGCGGCCTCACCGGCATCGGGGCCCTCCTCCTGCGACGCCAGCCCGGCGGGCCGGAGCTGCGGCGCGTGCTGGAGTACCTGGTCCGCCTCACCGAGCCGGTGGCCGGCCCCGACCGGCGACCGCGCCCCGGGTGGTGGGTCGGCCACGCCCCCGCCGGCAACCAGACCCTCACGCCCGGCGGCCACGCCAACGCCGGCCTGGCCCACGGCATCACCGGCCCCCTCGCCCTGCTGGCCCTGGCCAAGCACCACAACATCACCGTGGACGGCCACGAGGACGCCATGCAGCGCATCCTGCGCTGGCTGGACGGCATCCGCCGCAGCGACCAACACGGAGTGCGCTGGCCCCGCTGGATCAGCGCCACCGGCCCGGCGGACACCCACACCGGCGCACCGTCCTGGTGCTACGGCACCCCCGGCCTCGTCCGCGCGCAGCAGCTCGCCGCCATCGCCCTCGGCGACGACGACCGCAAACGCATGGCGGAACGCGCCCTGCTGTACTGCCTGGCCGACCCCCGGCAACTCGACCAGCTCCACAGCCGCGGCCTGTGCCACGGCATCGCAGGACTGATCCGCACCGTCCAACGCGTCGCCGACGACGCAGAGACACCCGGGCCATTCCACAACTGGCTCAAGGAAGCACACCCGCGCTTCCTGGCGGCACCACCACCCCGGGACCCCGGCTTCCTGGAGGGCGCCGCCGGGGCCGCCCTCGCCTTCCGCAGCGCCGAGCCCGGCGCCACGAGCGCCACCGACTGGGACGCCTGCCTCCTTCTGAACTAAAGGAGCCCTACAGTGCAGCAGCACGACATCGCGCCGACCGAGGACACCGTCCTGGCCGTCCTCGGCGGCACGCCCATCGAAGAAGCAGCCGGGCGGGCCGGAACCTCCCCCACCCGCCTGGCCACAGCCGTCGAGCGCTACCGCGCCGCCGGCCGGTCCGCCCTCGAACAACACCCCGCCAGCTGGTATCAGGTGAACGTCCAGTTCACCGACCACGCCACCGCGGCCGCCGCCTTCCGCGCCTACCTCCTGCCCGTCCTGGGCGAGGACATCATCGGATCATGGTGGTTCCTGCGCAAACACCCCTACTGGCGGCTCCGCATCCAACCGGCCGCCACAGCACCCGCCGGCCTGGTCGCCACCCGCACCGCCCGCGCCCTCGACTCCGCCGTCTCCTTAGGCGTCGTCCGCGAGTGGCGAACCACCCTGTACGAGCCGGAAACCACCGCCTTCGGCGGCATGGACGGCATGATCATCGCCCACCGCTTGTTCCACACCGACAGCCAAGGCGTGCTCACCTACCACCAGACCATCTCCACCGGCACGCACGACCTCCCCGACGCCAAGATCACATCCTTAATCGTGCTCACCCACCTCCTGCGAGCAGCCGGACTTGAGTGGAGCGAACAAGGGGACGTGTGGGCGCAAGTAGAGACCAGACGCGCCCTGCCCACCAACGTGCCCCCCGACAACGTCGACGCCATGGTGCCGGCCATGCGCAAACTCCTCACCTCAGACTTCCACCCCGCCTTCACCGACGGACCACTTACGCCGCTCCACAACTGGGTCACCGGCATGCAGGACCAGGCCAAAGCACTCGCGGCCGCCGCGCACGCCGACCGCCTCACCCTGGGCCTGCGCGCCATCCTCGCCCGGCACATCCTCTTCCACTGGAACCGAATGGGATTCAACATCCGACAACAAGCCATCTGGTCCCGCGCCGCACGCCAGGCCATCCTCCCCAACTGACCACCCACGCCGCCCGAACACCAGCCGGCCGTGCACCGATTGAACTGCTTGAAGGAACAACCCCCGTGATCACCCTGTCGTCCCGCCGCCCCACGCCCAGGGGCGAGACGTGGACGCCCGAGGGCGTCACCGTCGTCGAGCGCTACCACAACCAGGCCCACGCCGTCGTCCTCGTCTACACCAGCGCCCACCACTATCAGCACAACGTGGCCTGCCTGGGCTGCCACTACACCCACACCAAAGCCGGCAACCAGCACACCCTGCGCCCCTGGCTCAACCTCGAAGACGCAGCCACAACCGCAAACGACCACGCCACCACATGCCGCGCACTCCCCCGCCCCATCCCCACCCGCCCAGACGACCACACCGCCCGCGAGCACCTGCGCACCTGGATGAACACCTCCCTCAAAGCCGGAGAACACCGCCACCTCGACATCGCGTCACTGGACCCGCTCCGCCTCACCCTCCAGCGCACCAACAACTGGATCCAAACAACACTGCAGCAACTGGCAGCCGACGATCCGCGCCTTGCGCGTACAAGACGCAGCAACGTCAACGGCGGCGCCTGACGAGGGCCGTCGGTGCCGGCCCTCGCCGACCGAACAGGGCACACACGCCGCAGAACACAAAGACCGGCGGCACAAGAGCGCCTTCACTCGTGCAGCGCGTGGTGATAGGTCAATGCCTGCCAACGCCGCTCGAAGTCGGACGCATGCTCGGCAATGTAATCAGCTGTCAAGGGCTTGTTGTGCTGCGCGGTGATCCCGCGGGCTGCGCACTCCTGCGCGATGACGCCAAAGGACACAGCTTCGTTGTGCACGCGGTGCTCCGCCCACACGGTGTAGACCCGGAAGAGCAAGAGATAGCGACGCAAGGTGGAGGGATTGACCGGCTTCCCACCGCGGCCGGTCATGCCCTTGCGGGAGGCAAGATAAGCCGAGAGCTGATCAGCTTTGGGTTCAACGCCATGCTCGCTCAGGTATTCGGCCCAGGCGAGGTAATAGCGGTCGACCGTGGTCAGCGAGGCAAGTCCTGCGCGTGCGGTGTCCGCATCTGCCGAGTCTCCGATGGCAGAGTCCTCGATGGCTGCACTCACCCTCAGGGCGCCGCTCCCCCTGGCCGGGTGAGCGCCTGCACCGTCCGGTGCCTGCCCCTCCTCGGCCGGGACACGATTGTATGGCCGCACCTGTTCAGCGGGCTCCGGCCATTGCGCGGGCGTCCGTGCCCCGGCGAACTCCCTCTCTCGGAACGTAGCGATGAGCCCCTCAAGGTCTTCGCCCGCAGCCGGTCGGCCGGTGGCGCCGGTGACCTGGTCGCGTTCGTGGACATAGGTGGCGAGGGCGCCAGCGTCGGGGTAAACGCCGTGCTCCCGGGCGAAGGCGAGCCAGGCGTTGTAGAAGGAGTCGTCCCGCCCGTCTGCCAGATCCTGCATGTCCTGGGCGTCGGTGCCGTTCTCAGCTGAGGCCGTGGGACGCTGATCGTCCCCCACATCAGCGAAACCGTGCTCCGGCGCCGGGCGCGCAGCACGCACCCCCTTGGGCTGCGACTCCGTACCGCCCGCACGCGGCCATTCCTGATTCTGGTCGACAGCATCATCGCGGGCCGAGCTGTGCCGCGCCGCAACCACCGTGCCCCGGTCGGTGAACCCGATGGGCGGCTCGTCAATACCAGCGGCAGCCAGCCCAGCCGGTGCCGTCTCGGCCAACGGCACTCCGTAGCGGGCCAGGCGCAGGGGCATCAGGGATTCGACGGGGGCCTTGCGGCGCCAGGCGCGGCCGAAGCGGGAGCGCAGGCGGGCCTGGTA
>NZ_JBIBXG010000023.1:0-58246 GCF_043082085.1 Streptomyces sp. NPDC014801
GCTAAGCCTTACAGCGCCGATGGTACTGCAGGGGGGACCCTGTGGGAGAGTAGGACGCCGCCGAACAATTCTTGGGAAAACCCCCGCATCGGAAGATGCGGGGGTTTTCTGCGTTCCGGGGGTTTTCCGGGTTTTCCGCTCCCCTCCGGAGGGGAGCGGAATGCGCGTCAGAGGCGCCCCGCCGCCTTCAGGGCCAGATACGCGTCTGCCAGCGCCGGCGCCAGCTCGTCCGGTGTCGCGTCGACGACCGTGACGCCGTGACGGCGGAGCTGTTCTGCCGTGCGGTTGCGTTCTGCCTGCGCATGGGCCGCTGCGGCCGCTTCGTAGACGGCTTCGGTGGTGCCGCGGCCCGCCGCCATGCGGGCGATGTGCGGGTCGGCCACCGAGGCCACCAGAACGGTGTGGCGCTGGGTGAGCTGCGGCAGTACGGGAAGCAGGCCCTCCTCGACGGGGGCCGCGTCCAGCGTGGTCAGCAGCACGATCAGCGAGCGGCGCGGTGCCGTACGCAGAGCCCTGGCGGCCAGGCCGCGGGCGTCCGTTTCCACGAGTTCCGGTTCGAGCGTGGCCATGGCGTTGACCAGCGACGGCAGGAGGTCGCCGGCGGTGCGGCCCTGGACGAGGGCGCGGACCCTGCGGTCGTAGGCGAGGAGGTCCACGCGGTCGCCGGCGCGGGAGGCGAGGGCGGCCAGGAGCAGGGCGGCGTCTATGGACGCGTCGAGGCGCGGGGCGTCGCCGACTCGGCCGGCGGAGGTGCGGCCGGTGTCGAGGACGAGCAGGATGTGACGGTCGCGTTCGGGGCGCCAGGTGCGGACGGCGACCGCGGACTGGCGGGCGGTCGCGCGCCAGTCGATGGACCGGGTGTCGTCGCCGGGGACGTACTCGCGCAGGCTGTCGAACTCCGTGCCCTCGCCTCGTTGCAGGACGCTGGTGCGGCCGTCCAGTTCGCGCAGGCGGGCCAGTTTCGACGGCAGGTGCTTGCGGCTGGTGAAGGGCGGCAGGACGCGGACTGTCCAGGGAACCTTGTGGGTGCCCTGGCGGGAGAACAGGCCGAGGGGGCCGTAGGAACGGATGGTCACGCGGTCGGCCTGGCGGTCGCCGCGGCGGGTGGGGCGCAGGCGGGTGGTGACGCGGCGGCGTTCGCCCGCCGGGACCGTCAGGCGGTGGCGGGACGCGTCGATCTCCGTGCCGGGGTGCCAGCTGCTCGGCGGCCATGCGTCGCGCAGGTGGGCGCGCAGCGGGCGGCCGCTGGGGTTGGTGACCGTCAGCGTGACGTCGGCCGGCTCGCCGAGGCGTACGGAGGTGTCGCCGGAGCGGGTGAGGCCGAGGCGGCGTACGGGGGCGGCGAGGGCGTAGTCGCAGGCGCAGGCGAGGGCCAGGGAGCCGTTGACCGCGAGGATGCCGGTCCAGCCGGGGTCCAGGATGCCGACGGGGAGGGAGCCGAGTGCCGCGAGGAGCGCGGCGCGTCCGGTGAGGGCCATCAGCGGGGCACGGGGACGTGGGCGAGGATCGCGGTGATGACGGAGTCGGCGGTGACGCCCTCCATCTCGGCCTCCGGGCGCAGTTGGACGCGGTGGCGCAGCGTGGGCAGGGCGAGGGCCTTCACGTCGTCGGGGATGACGTAGTCGCGGCCGGTGAGCCAGGCCCAGGCGCGGGCCGTGGCCAGCAGGGCGGTGGCGCCGCGGGGGGAGACGCCCAGGGTGAGGGAGGGCGACTCGCGGGTGGCGCGGCAGAGGTCGACGACGTACGCGGCGATCTCGGGGGAGACGGTCGTCTTGGCGACGGCGGCGCGGGCGGCTTCGAGGTCGGCGGCGTTCGCGACGGGGCGTACGCCGGCGGCGCGCAGGTCGCGCGGGTTGAAGCCGGCGGCGTGGCGGGTGAGGACGTCGATCTCGTCCTGGCGGGAGGGCAGGGGGACCGTGAGCTTGAGCAGGAAGCGGTCCAGCTGGGCCTCGGGCAGGGGGTAGGTGCCCTCGTACTCGACGGGGTTCTGGGTGGCGGCGACCAGGAAGGGGTCGGGGAGCGCGCGCGGCGTACCGTCGACGGTGACCTGGCGTTCCTCCATGGCCTCCAGCAGGGAGGACTGGGTCTTCGGGGGCGTGCGGTTGATCTCGTCGGCCAGCAGGAGGTTGGTGAAGACGGGGCCGGGCTGGAAGGAGAACTCGGCGGTGCGGGCGTCGTAGACGAGGGAGCCGGTGACGTCGCTCGGCATGAGGTCGGGGGTGAACTGGACACGCTTGGTGTCGAGTTCGAGGGCCGCGGCGAGGGCGCGCACGAGGAGGGTCTTGGCGACCCCGGGGACGCCTTCGAGCAGGACGTGGCCGCGGCACAGCAGGGCTACGACGAGGCCGGTCACGGCGGGGTCCTGACCGACCACGGCCTTGGCGATCTCGGCACGCAGGGCTTCGAGGGCGGCGCGGGGGTCGCCCGGCTGTCCGGTCTGCCCGGCGTTGTCAGTGGTCGGGTCCATCATGGACGGCGTACCTCTCTTTCGAGGGCGTCGAGTCGGTCGGCGAGGGTGATCAGGGCTGCGTCGTCGCTGGGCGGCGCCCCGAAGAGGAGGGTGTGCAGGGCCTGTTGGCCGTCGCCGTGGAGGCGGGCGGACAGGGCGGGGAGCAGGGCTTCGGGCGTGTGCGCCTGGGAGGCGGGCACGCCGACGAGGGGGGCGATTCGGGTGCGTGTGGTGGAGCGCAGAGCGGCGGCGGCGCGGTCGCGGGCGTTGGCTTTGCGGTAGAGGCGGGCGCGGCCTTCGGCGGTTTCGGAGGCGCGGATCGCCACGGGGAGTTTCTCGGGGACGAGCGGGCCGAGCCGGCGGGCCCGCCACAGGGCGGCGAGTGCCGCCGCGACGAAGAGTTGCAGGGTGCCCCACAGCCAGCCGGAGGGGAGCAGGTCGACGAGGGACTTCTGGTCGCCGGGTTCGGTGGCGGCGCTGTCGGAGAGCGAGGGGAGGTACCAGACCAGATGGGGGCGGGAGCCGAGGAGTTGGAGGGCGAGCGAGGCGTTGCCCTGCTCGTCGAGGCGGTCGTTGACGAGGATGTCGGGCGCGCCGAGGACGACGGTGTCGCCGCCTCCGGTGGTGTCCGGGACGCGGATCAGGGTGGCGAGGCGGTTGCTCGGGTAGCACTCGTCGGCGTCGAGGTGGGTGGTGGTGTAGCGGATGCCGCCGGTGTCGGCGCTGCCGGCGCGCCGGGCCGCGGGCAGGGCGCAGTCGGGGTCGAGGGTGGAGTCCGCGCTGGTGACGGGGTCGGCGGTGACGCCGGGGGCGAGCCGCCCGACGGAGGAGCTGCCGGCGGCGACGAGGACGGTGCGGCCGCCCGAGTCGGCGGTCGCGGTGCGCAGTTGCCGTTGCTGGCCGGGTGTCAGCAGGTCGGGTGCGGCGACCAGCAGGGTGGTGTCCGGGCCGGTCGCGGCGCGGGCGGCGTCCAGCGTGGTGACGACGCGGGTGTCCACGCCGTGGCCGGTGAGGAGCGCGGCGACGGCGTGGCTGCCGGCGGGGTCGGCGGAACGCGGGTCCAGGGCGCCGTGCTTGGTCTGGGAGCGGACCAGGGCGATCACCACGGCGGCCGCCAGGAGCACCACGAGGGCCAGGGCGATGCCGCGGGTGCGGGTGAGGACCTGGCGGGCGGTGGGGGAGGCCGAGGTGGCGGGGAGCGTGGCCTCGGTGGTCATCCGGCGGCTCCCTGGCGGCTGTCGGCGGTCGTGCCGGCGGTGCCGGCCGCGAGCTGGGGCTTGGTGCGCTCCAGGTCGCTGTCGAGTGCGGCGAGGCGTTCGTACGTCTGCCGGCCGGCGCTGCGGCCGCCGTATGTGACGTCGTCGAAGTCGCGGGCGGCGGCGCGCAGCCGGTCGAGGTGGGCGGGCAGGGCGCGGCCGGCCTCGGCGGCGGCTTCGTCGGCGGTGCGGCCGGGGCGTACGTCGAGCAGGGCGCGTTCCTCCAGGGAGCGGACGAGGGCACGCATGCGTTCCTGGACGGCCTGGTTCCAGTGGCCTTGGGCGGCGTGTGCGTCGGCGGCCGCGCGGTGTTCGGCGGCGCTGCGGGGGCGGTCGTCGAAGAGGGCGGCGGCGGAGGCGGGCGCGCGGCGGGGGGTGCCCAGGCGCCACCACAGGGCGGCGAGGATCGCGAGGACGGCGATCACGATGACGACGAGGCCGATGGTTCCGCCGGGGGTGGCGGTGGAGGCGGCGTCGAAGAGCCGGTCGAGCCAGTCCCAGAAGGCGTTCAGCGCGCGTTGCAGCGGGCTGGGGTCGTTCTGGTGGTACATCGGCTTGGACAGTTCGCGGCGGGCGGCCTCCCGCGCGGGGTCGCGCGGGACGGTCACCGGGGGCTCGCCGTCGGAGCGGGCCTGCGCGAGCAGGGCCGTGCCGGGGACGCGCAGCAGTGCGCGTACGGCAATGTCGCCGGCGTGGGCGAGTGCGTGCGCGGCGATGCCGCCCGCGTGGGCCAGGGCCTGGGCCGTGGTGTCCGCGGTGTGGGCCAGTGCGGTCGCGGCGGTGTCCGTGGTGCGTGCCAGTGCCGTCGCGGCCGTGTCGGTGGCGTGCGGCCAGGCCGCCACGGCCGGGTCGGCGGCGCGTGGCGGTGCGGTGGCCGCCGTGACGATTCCCCCCGTCAGGCTCACGGCATCAGCTCCTCGGGGTGCTGCCGGCGGCGTCGGCGCCGTAGCCCTGGAGGCCGGCGGCGCGGGCCAGTTCGAGGTCGAGGGCCTCGCGGCGGATGCGCTGGTCGATGTAGAGCAGCACGGTCACGCCGGCGCTGATCGGGAAGGTGATCATGGAGCCGATCACCGAGCCGATGCCGCTGATGATGAGGAACGTCCAGCCGACGTCGCCGTTCACGAAGCCGGAGATGCCGCCCCCGTTGAACGCCGCGGCGATGAAGGTGAAGGGCAGGACGACGATCGCGGCGACGATGTTCGCGATGATCGCGGCGAGCAGCTGGATGCCGAAGACCCGCCACCACGAGCCGCGTACGAGCTTGACGGAGCGGCTCATCGACTTGCGGATGCCCTGCTTCTCCAGCATCAGGGCCGGGGAGGCCAGGGAGAAGCGGATCATCAGCCACAGCACGACGACGGACGCGGCGAGGCCGCCGAGGACGGCGAGGGCCGCTCCGGCGTCCGTGCTCGCGGTGACGGCGACGAGGATGCCGGGCAGGATGCCCACGCCGACGAGGACGGCGCTGATGAGGATCAGCAGCACGATCAGGCCGAACAGGCGCGGCAGTTGGGAGCGGGCGTCGCGCCAGGCCTCGGCGACGGTCACCGGCCGGCCGAGCACGGCGCGGCTGGTGACGGTGGTGAGCAGGGCGGTCGCCGTGACCGTGCCGATCATGGAGATCAGGAAGACGACCGCGGAGTTGAGCAGGCTGTCGCCCATGGCGCGGGTGACCTCGCCGAAGGTGGCGCTGGGGTCGCTCAGGGCGTCGGCGGAGGCGGTGTCGAGGGCGAGGCCCTGGAGCAGGACGACGAGGACCTGGGTGACGACGGCGACGGTGAGCGAGATGCCGAGGACCGTGCGCCAGTAGGTGCGCATGGTGGACACCGCGCCGTCGAGGATCTCGCCGACGCCGAGCGGGCGCAGCGGGATCACGCCGGGCTTGGCCGCGGGCGGGGGGCCACCCCAGCCGGCGCCCCAGCCGCCGTAACCGGGTGCGCCGTAACCGGGAGCGGCGCCGTATCCGGGAGTGCCGTGCCCGGGTCCGCCGTACCCGCCGGGCGTTCCGTGGCCGCCGGGGCCCGCCGGGGGCGGGGTGCCCCAGCCGGGGCCCTGCGGTGGGGGCGGCGGGGTCTGGCCCGGGCCCTGCGGGGCGGCCGGCGCCGACCACTGGCCGGCCGGCGGCTGCACCTCGGACCACTTCGCGCCGGGGCGCTGCGTGTCCTGGGCCGGCTGGTCCGCGGGCTGGGACGGCTCGGCAGGGCGGGAAGCGCCGGGCTCGTGCCCGTCGGACGGGGCGGATCCGGGCGAGGCCCAGCCCGGAGTGTCGTTCATCGTCGCTCCTTCACGGTGCCCGTCCGCGGTCGCGGCGGCAGGTTGGCAGCCATCGTGCCATGGGGTGGTCATCCGGGTACCGGCCGAGGTCGTGCCCGCACACCTTCAATTGTCCGCCGGATACGGGGAAGACTGACGGCATGGCTGATCAGTACGCGCACGCCGGCGAGGACAGGCAGCACACCGGAGCTCCGGCGATCCGCTGGGAGGAGCCGCCCGAAGGGCCCGTCCTGGTCCTGCTGGACCAGACGAGGCTGCCGAGCGAGGAGGTCGAACTGGTCTGCACGGACGCGTCCGCGCTGGTCGAGGCGATCCGTTCGCTCGCCGTGCGCGGGGCACCGCTGCTGGGCATCGCGGGGGCGTACGGGGTCGCGCTCGCCGCCGCGCGCGGGTTCGACGTGGACGAGGCCGCGACCGCGCTGGCCGGGGCCCGGCCGACGGCGGTGAACCTGTCGGTCGGGGTGCGGCGTGCCCTGGAGGCGCACCGTGCCGCGGTCGCGAAGGGTGCCTCGCCCGGGCAGGCCGCGCAGGCGGCGCTGGCCGCGGCGCGCACGCTGCACCGGCAGGACGCCGAGGCCAGCTCCCGCATGGCCGAGAACGGTCTGGCGCTGCTCGACGAGCTGCTGCCCGCCGGGGGACACCGCATCCTCACGCACTGCAACACGGGGGCGCTGGTGTCGGGTGGTGAGGGCACGGCGTTCGCGGTGGCGCTCGCGGCGCACCGGGCGGGCCGGCTGCGGCGCCTGTGGGTGGACGAGACGCGGCCGCTGCTGCAGGGCGCCCGGCTCACGGCGTACGAGGCGGCCCGCCACGGCATGGCGGCCACGCTGCTCACGGACAACGCGGCGGGGTCGCTGTTCGCGGCGGGCGAGGTGGACGCGGTGCTCATCGGCGCGGACCGGATCGCGGCCGACGGGTCGGTGGCGAACAAGGTGGGCAGTTATCCGCTCGCGGTGCTCGCCCGCTACCACCATGTGCCGTTCGTCGTGGTGGCGCCGGTGACGACCGTGGACCTCGGCACGCCGGACGGGGCGGCCATCGAGGTGGAGCAGCGGGCCGGGTTCGAGGTCACCGAGATCCCGGTGCCGCAGGTGCAGGCGAGCGGTCCGGGCGGCGGGGTGCCGGTGGCGCCGCTGGGGACGCAGGCGTACAACCCGGCGTTCGACGTGACGCCGCCGGAGCTGATCACGGCGATCGTCACGGAGGAGGGCGCGCTGTCGCCGGTGACGGCGAAGGGGCTCGCGGAGCTGTGCGAGCGGTCCCGGGAAGGGGCCGCCGGGTAGGGGCGGTGCGGCCGGGCGCGGGGGCGTGACGCTCCCGCGGCGGGCCGCAGGCGCCACTGGGCCGTCCCGGCTCGAGGCGAGGCCCGTTCTCGTAGCGCAGAGGTGAGGGGTCGCGGACGCTGGGTGACCGACTTCCACTCATGAGGTCGACACCGGCGGGCGAGGGCAGACAGTGACCGCTCAGTACGACTATCGTCACAGGTCAGTGACCTGCCTCACCAGCGCCCCAGACACTGTTACGAGAATGGGATGATGTCGTTTATGAAGGGACGAGTCCTTGTCGTCGACGACGACACCGCACTGGCCGAGATGCTCGGCATCGTGCTGCGTGGTGAGGGTTTTGAGCCGTCTTTCGTAGCCGACGGCGACAAGGCGCTGGCCGCTTTCCGCGAGACCAAGCCCGACCTGGTGCTGCTGGATCTGATGCTGCCCGGCCGGGACGGCATCGAGGTGTGCCGGCTGATCCGGGCCGAGTCCGGGGTGCCGATCGTGATGCTCACGGCCAAGAGCGACACCGTGGACGTCGTGGTGGGCCTGGAGTCGGGCGCCGACGACTACATCGTCAAGCCGTTCAAGCCCAAGGAGCTGGTGGCCCGTATCAGGGCGCGGCTGCGCAGGTCGGAGGAGCCCGCGCCGGAGCAGCTGGCCATCGGTGACCTGGTCATCGACGTGGCCGGGCACTCCGTGAAGCGGGACGGGCAGTCCATCGCGCTGACCCCGCTGGAGTTCGACCTGCTGGTGGCGCTCGCCCGCAAGCCGTGGCAGGTGTTCACCCGCGAGGTGCTGCTGGAGCAGGTGTGGGGCTACCGCCACGCGGCGGACACCCGCCTGGTCAACGTGCATGTCCAGCGGCTGCGCTCCAAGGTCGAGAAGGACCCGGAGAAGCCGGAGATCGTGGTGACCGTCCGTGGCGTCGGTTACAAGGCCGGACCGAGCTGAGATGTCCCGGGACAGTGCCGCCTCGGCACCCGGACGGTCCGGGGTCCGCGCCGGGCGGCCTGTCGGCCGCGCGACGATCAGGTCGCGCTGGACCCGGCTGCTCGCGGGCGGGCTGCTGCAGGGCGGAGTGCACGGCAGCCCGGTGATCCGGCTGTTCATGCGCTGGATACGGCGCCCGCTGCTGCCGGTGATGCGGCTGTGGCGGCGCAACATCCAGCTGAAGGTCGTCGCCACCACCCTGCTGATGTCGCTCGGCGTGGTGCTGCTGCTCGGCTTCGTCGTCATCGGGCAGGTCCGCAACGGCCTGCTGGAGGCGAAGGTGAAGGCCTCGCAGAGCCAGGCCACGGGCGGGTTCGCGGTGGCCAAGCAGAAGGCCGACGAGGCGGCGGCGGGCACCGACGGCACCGGTGTGGACCCGCGCCCCTCGCAGAACGTCATCGAGTGGATGAGCAACCTCGTCTCCTCCCTCGCCAGCGGCGGCCAGGGCGCCTTCGACGTGGTCACGCTGCCCGCGGGCACCGGCAGCGCCGGCAGCGCGGGCGGGCTCGGGCCGCGTGCCTCCGGATTCGTCAGCCCGTCGGCGAGCGTGCCCGACGCGCTGCGCGACCGGGTCGACGCGGGCACGGGCGCGGCGCAGAGCTACACCCGCATCGTCTACAGCAACGGCCGCGCCTCGCAGCCGGCGCTCGTCATCGGCAAGCAGGTCAACGACCCCAACGGGGACCCCTACCAGCTGTACTACCTCTTCCCGCTCACCCAGGAGGAGAAGTCCCTCAGCCTGGTCAAGGGAACGCTGGCGACGGCCGGGCTGTTCGTCGTCGTCCTGCTCGGGGCGATCGCCTGGCTGGTCGTGCGGCAGGTGGTCACGCCGGTGCGGATGGCGGCCGGGATCGCCGAGCGGCTGTCGGCGGGGCGGCTGCAGGAACGTATGAAGGTCACCGGCGAGGACGACATCGCCCGGCTGGGCGAGGCCTTCAACAAGATGGCGCAGAACCTCCAGCAGAAGATCAGCCAGCTGGAGGATCTGTCGCGGATGCAGCGCCGGTTCGTCTCCGACGTCTCGCACGAACTGCGCACCCCGCTGACGACCGTGCGGATGGCCGCCGACGTCATCCACGAGGCGCGCGAGGACTTCGACCCGGTGACCGCGCGGTCGGCGGAGCTGCTCGCGGACCAGCTGGACCGGTTCGAGTCGCTGCTCGCCGACCTGCTGGAGATCAGCCGGTTCGACGCGGGCGCGGCCGCTCTGGAGGCGGAGCCGATCGACCTGCGGGACGTGGTGCGGCGGGTGGTCAGCGGCGCCGAGCCGCTCGCGGAGCGCAAGGGCACCCGCATCCGCGTCGTCGGCGACCAGCAGCCCGTGGTCGCCGAGGCCGACGCGCGGCGCGTGGAGCGCGTGCTGCGCAACCTCGTCGTCAACGCCGTGGAGCACGGCGAGGGCAAGGACGTCGTGGTCAAGCTCGCCTCGGCGGGCGGGGCGGTCGCGGTCGCGGTGCGCGACTACGGCGTCGGGCTCAAGCCCGGAGAGGCGACGCGGGTGTTCAGCCGCTTCTGGCGGGCCGACCCGGCACGCGCGCGTACCACGGGCGGGACGGGCCTGGGCCTGTCGATCGCCCTGGAGGACGCGCGGCTGCACGGCGGCTGGCTGCAGGCGTGGGGTGAGCCGGGCGGCGGCTCGCAGTTCCGGCTGACGCTGCCGAGGACCGCGGACGAGCCGCTGCGGGGCTCCCCGATACCGCTGGAACCCAAGGACTCGCGGCGCAACCGCGGGCTGAACGACGCGGGGCTGCCGCGCGGCGGCGGGGACAAGAGCGCCACGGTCCCGGCCCAGCCGGCCCGTGAGCAGCGGCCGGCGCTGCCGGGCGGGGCGCCGATGACGCCCCGGTCGTCCGGGCCGGCACCGACGGCCGATCCGACGGCGCTGCCCGGCAACGGCGCGCGGGTGGTGCCGCGTCCCGCCGGCGGTACGGCGCGCCAGGACAAGCCGGCGGGTGGGGAGCCCGCCGGGGGCCGCGGGGACGCCGCCGTCACCCGGCCCGACGACTCGGACACGCAAGGGGAGGCCTTCCGTGGGCGCTGACCGCGAGGGGGGCGCACGGCACACGCCGGCGCGCGCGGTGGCGTACGCCGCCTGCGGTGTCGTACTGCTGGCGGGGTGCGCGTCGATGCCCGACAGCGGGGATCTGCGCGGGGTGGAGTCCACGCCGCGGCAGGACTCGCAGGTGCGGGTGTTCGCCATGCCGCCCGCGGAGGGCGCGCCGCCGGCGGACATCCTGCAGGGCTTTCTGGAGGCGCTGACCAGCGACGATCCCGGGTATGCGACGGCGCGGCAGTATCTGACGCCGCAGGCGGCGCGCCTCTGGCAGCCGGGCCGGGTCACCACCGTGCTCCAGGACGGCCCCAGCATGCAGGCCGCCCGCACCGGAGGCCGCGACGACAGCGACGACGCCGCGTTCACGCTGACCGGCACCCGGGTCGCCACGGTCGACGCGCAGCAGTCCTACGCGCCCGCCGACGGGCCCTACCGGCAGACCGTGCACCTGTCGCGTGACGACAAGACGCAGCAGTGGCGCATCGACGGGCTGCCGCAGGGCGTCGTCATGGGCCGGTCGGACTTCCAGCGCAACTACATGTCCGTGAACAAGTACTACTTCGCGTCCAACGGCGCCGGGGCGAGCGGGGAGACCACGGCGGTCGCCGACCCCGTCTACGTGCGCGAACGGGTCGACCCGATGACGCAGGTGGTGCGCTCCGTGCTGCAGGGCCCCACCACCTGGCTGCGGCCGGTGGTGCGCTCCAGCTTCCCCACCGGCACGGACCTCGCCAAGGGCACCCCCGCCCTGACGCCCGACGACCAGAACAAGCTGACCGTGCCGCTCAACGAGAAGGCCGCGGGGGTCGGCCGGGCGCGGTGCGACGAGATGGCGGCGCAGCTGCTGTTCACCCTGCAGTACGTCACGCCCACGGTGAACGAGGTCGAGCTGCGCTCCGGCGACCGGCACCTGTGCTCCCTGACCGCCGACCAGGCCGAGGCGGTGGCCGCGCGCGGCTCGACCGCCCACCCCGACTACGTGTACTTCATCGACGAGCAGCACCGCCTGGTCCGTCTGGCGACCGGTGCGAGCGGCACCAAGGCCGAGCCGGTGCCCGGCGCCCTGGGACAGGGCGCGCAGCCGCTGCGGGCGGCGGCCGTGTCCCGGGACGAGCGCACGGCGGCCGGTGTCAGCAGCGACGGCAGTGCCCTGTACGTCGGCTCGCTGGTCTCCAGCGGCTCCCTCGGCAGCCCGGTGCTCACCAGCCGCGGCCCGACGCCCGGGGACCGGCTGACGACGCCCAGCTGGGACGCGTACGGCGATCTGTGGGTGGCCGACCGTGACCCCGCCCGGCCGCACCTGTGGCTGCTGCAGCAGGGCGGGGGCGCGCCGGTGGACGTCAGCGTCCCGGGCCTGGACGGGCGCATCCGGGACGTGCGGGTGGCCGCCGACGGGGTGCGCATCGCGCTCAAGGTCGACAAGAACGGCAAGCAGTCGCTGCTCGTCGGGCGGATCCAGCGCGCCGACGACAAGGACGCCGGCCGGCCGGCGGTGTCCGTCCTCGAACTGCGCTCGGCCGCGCCCGGGCTGGAGGAGATCACCGCCATGTCGTGGGCGGGCGACAGCCGGCTCGTGGTGGTCGGGCGCGAGGAGGGCGGGGTGCAGCAGATGCGGTACGCCCAGGTCGACGGCTCCACGCCGGAGGGGCCGCCGCCGGCCGCGCTGTCCGGGGTCGAGGACGTCGCCGCCTCCGAGGACGACCGGGTGCCGCTGGTGGCGTACTCCGGCGAGGACGGCATCGTGCGCCTGCCGAGCGGCACGCAGTGGCAAAAGCTCGTCAAGAGCGGTACGGCACCGGTCTATCCGGGCTGATCAGCCGCGGTCCCGGGCGCCCGGGGAGTTTTCCACAGGGCGTTGTCCACAGGGGTGGCCGGGCCGTTCCGGGCGGGGCACAGTGGTCCTATGCGGGGGTGGTGGCAGGACCTCAGCGACCTGGTGCTGCCGGCCGAGTGCGCCGGCTGCGGCCGGCCTCGCGCGGTGCTCTGCCCGCGGTGCCGTACGGCGCTGAGCGGTGCCGCGCCGCGCCGGGTGCGGCCGGAGCCGATGCCGCCGGGGCTGCCGGCGGTGCACGCGGCGGCGGCCTACGCGGACGAGGTGCGGGCGCTGCTCCTGGCGCACAAGGAGCGGGGCGCGCTCGCGCTGGCACGGCCGCTCGGCGAGGCGCTGGCAGGAGCGGTGCGCGCCGGGCTGCGGCAAGCCGGTGACGGTGGCGTGTCCGGAAGCCGACGCGTGTCCGGGGACGGGTGCGTGCTGCTGGTGCCGGTGCCGTCGGCGCGTGCGGCGGTGCGGGCGCGGGGGCACGACGCGGCGCGGCGGATCGCGCTGGCGGCGGCCGGGGAACTGCGCCGGGGCGGGACGCCGGTCCGGGTGGCCGCCGTGCTGCGCCAGCGGCGCGCGGTGGCCGACCAGGCGGGGCTGGACTCCCGGCAGCGGCTGGCCAATCTGGCGGGCGCGCTGGGCGTCGTCCCCGGCGGTGACCGGCTGCTGGCGCGGGGGCCGGTGGTGCTGGTCGACGATCTGCTGACCACGGGCGCCTCGCTGACGGAGGCGGCTCGTGCGGTGCGGGCGGTGGCCGATTCCGGCGTGTCGGCCGTGTACCGGCGGGCGGGTGGGGAAGGACGAGAGGAACACGGGGCCGCAGTGCCGGAAGGGAGACCGGATCGGGCGCACCTGAGGTGGGGAATGCGAGACGGGAACCGCGCGGGTCGTGTCGTCTGCGCGGCGGTGGTCGCGGCCTCTCCTGATTCCTTCGAATTAAACCGGAACTGACATCGAACGTGCGTCGTTGCAGGTAATGAGGGGTCAATTCACCTGAACGGAGGTACGCGGCAGTAGAGGGTGACGACATCCTGCCGGGCGAGATATGTTCGGTTGTGAGGGAAAGCCGCAGGCCATGACCCTCGTTTCCGAATGCCGTGCCGTGGGTTTTGAGTAATCATCCGCAGCACAGGGGGTGTAGATCTTGCCCATGGGGGAGGAGGAGGTGAAAGTCACCGAGTCCGAGGTTCCGGACCCTTCCGGAGCCTGGTGCAAAAGGGAGATGCCCCGCCGGTGAAGCGGGGTGATCCGGGAACGGAGTTCTGCGTGGACATCGTCGTCAAGGGCCGCAAGACCGAGGTGCCCGAGCGGTTCCGGAAGCACGTGGCCGAGAAGCTGAAGCTGGACAAGATCCAGAAGCTCGATGCCAAGGTGATCAGCCTCGACGTCGAGGTGTCCAAGGAGCCCAACCCCCGACAGGCCGACCGCTGCGACCGGGTGGAGATCACGCTCCGCTCCCGCGGTCCGGTGATCCGGGCGGAGGCAGCGGCCAACGATCCGTACGCGGCACTCGACCTGGCGGCGGAGAAGCTGGAGGCCCGGCTGCGCAAGCAGCACGACAAGCGGTTCACCCGACGCGGAGCCAAGCGCATCACGGCAGCAGAGGTTCCCAACCACGTCCCGGGCGTCGCGACGCTCAACGGGAACGGCCATCCCGTCCCGGCGGAAGAGCCGGACAGCGTGCCCACCAAGAAGATCGGTTCGCTCGAGGTGCAGGGCGACGGCCCCCTCGTCGTACGCGAGAAGACCCACGTCGCCGCTCCCATGACGCTCGACCAGGCCCTCTACGAGATGGAGCTGGTCGGCCACGACTTCTACCTCTTCGTCGACTCCGAGACCAAGGAGCCCAGCGTCGTCTACCGGCGCCACGCCTACGACTACGGCGTGATCCACCTCCGGACCGACACGATGGTCACCGAGGGGTCCTCTCCTGACGCGGGCGGTTCGCTGGGCGGCTGAGTTCCCGTACGAGAGCCGGGCCGGTGCCCCTGGTGCGCGGTGTGCGCCCCCAGGGGCACCGGCGTGCGACCACTTCGCCCGCCGCTTCGTCACCGCGATGTCGCCGGGGCATGGAATCATGGCCGCAACGGCTCAACGGGTGGGTCGTTGCCTTGGGTTGGCGATGGCACAGGACCACAGGCCACAGCCTTCAGGGGGAGGAACGATGGCGGACACCTTCGGACCGATGCGGGACGAGGACGCCGATGACGGCGTCGTCGGCAGGAGCCCCGAGACGGCGGGCTCCGCACGCAGCGAGCCGATCAGAGTCCTGGTCGTCGACGACCACGCGCTGTTCCGCCGCGGACTGGAGATCGTGCTCGCCGCCGAGGAGGACATCCAGGTCGTCGGCGAGGCCGGGGACGGCGCCGAGGCCGTGGAGAAGGCCGCCGACCTGCTGCCCGACATCGTGCTGATGGACGTCCGCATGCCCAAGCGGGGCGGCATCGAGGCGTGCACCTCCATCAAGGAGGTCGCCCCCAGCGCGAAGATCATCATGCTGACGATCAGCGACGAGGAGGCCGACCTCTACGACGCGATCAAGGCGGGCGCCACCGGCTATCTGCTCAAGGAGATCTCCACCGACGAGGTGGCCACCGCCATTCGCGCGGTGGCCGACGGCCAGTCGCAGATCAGCCCCTCCATGGCCTCCAAGCTGCTCACCGAGTTCAAGTCGATGATCCAGCGCACCGACGAACGCCGGCTGGTTCCCGCGCCCCGGCTGACGGACCGTGAACTGGAGGTGCTCAAGCTCGTCGCCACCGGCATGAACAACCGGGACATCGCCAAGGAACTGTTCATCTCCGAGAACACCGTGAAGAACCACGTGCGCAACATCCTGGAGAAGCTGCAGCTGCACTCCCGGATGGAGGCCGTGGTCTACGCGATGCGGGAGAAGATCCTCGAGATCCGCTGAGCCTCACGCCGTCAGCCGCGCGAGCTCGGCGACCAGCGGCTCCCGCAGCTCCGGCGCCTCCACCCGTTCGACGCGTACGTCGGTGCAGTCCACCCAGGACGCCGCCTCGACCAGGGCCTGGGCGACCGCGGGGACGGCCTTCCCGGTGTCCACGGTGACCTGCCTGGCGACCAGCGTCCGCCCCTCGCGGGCCGGGTCGACGCGGCCGACCAGCCGGCCGCCCGCCAGCACCGGCATGGCGAAGTAGCCGTAAACCCGCTTGTGCCGGGGGACATAGGCCTCCAGGCGGTGGGTGAAGCCGAAGATCCGCTCCGTGCGCGCCCGCTCCCAGATCAGGGAGTCGAACGGGGACAGCAGCGTGGTGCGGTGCCGGCCGCGCGGCGGCGTCTCCAGGGCCGCCGGATCCGCCCAGGCCGGACGGCCCCAGCCCGCCACCGTCACCGGCACCAGGCCCGAGTCGGCGAGTACGGCGTCCACCTGCTCGCCCTTCAAGCGGTGGTAGTCGGCGATGTCCGCGCGCGTGCCCACGCCGAGGGCCTCGCCGGCCTGGCGGACCAGACGGCGCACGCACTCGGTGTCGTCCAGGTCGTCATGCAGCAGCTCCGGCGGGACCGCGCGCTCGGCCAGGTCGTAGACCCGCTTCCAGCCGCGGCGCGTCACGCACACCACCTCGCCGTACATCAGCGCGCGCTCGACGGCGACCTTGGTGCCGGACCAGTCCCACCAGTCGTTCGTCTTCTTCGCGCCGCCCAGCTCCGTCGCGGTGAGCGGGCCGTCGGTGCGGAGCTGCTTGATGACCTGGTCGTAGGCGCCCTCGGGGAGGTCGTGGTTCCAGTGCGGGCGGTTGCGGTAGGCACGGCGGCGGAAGGCGAAGTGGGGCCACTCCTCGATGGGGAGGATGCAGGCGGCGTGCGACCAGTACTCGAACGCGTGCGTGTCCGTCCAGTAGGCCTGCTCGACGGTCGCGCGGCCGACCGCGCCGAGGCGGGCGTAGGGGACGAGCTCGTGGGAGCGGGCCAGGACGGAGATGGTGTCGAGCTGGACCGCGCCGAGGTGGCGCAGGACCCCGCGGACGGCTGCGCCGGGACTGCGGCGGGCGTGCGGTGGGGTGCCGAGGAGGCCCTGGGCGCGGAGGGCGATGCGGCGGGCGTCGTCTGCGGTGAGCTCTGCGGTGGGCGGGGGCGTGGTCATGGTCCGCACGATAGGGGTGGGGACTGACAGGGTGGGGGTGAACTGGGGGTTCTTTGTCTGTGCGGGGGGTGTCCGCCGTTGTGGGGTGCCCGGGGTTCTCGGTGACCGCCGTGGGGTGCGCTGCCCGGCGGTGCGGGGTGCCGCTGCGCCCACCCGTGCCGCCCCAGCGGCACGACTGCCCGCAGCTGCGTTGGGTGGGTGGCTGCCCGGCGGTGCGACTGCCCGCAGCTGCGTCGGGTCGGTGGCTGCCCGGCGGTGCGACTGCCCGCAGCTGCGCGGCTTCGCCGTCAGCTGCGGGTGCTCGGCAAGTACGGGGTCGTTGAGGGGAGGGAGAGGTCTGAGGGGAGTAGGGAGCCTACCCAGCAGTCTCGGTGGGTGCCCTTGGTGGTGAGGGCTGCGCGGAGGGTGCCTTCGATGGTGAAGCCGGCGCGTTCCGCGACCGCGCGGGAGGCGTGGTTGCCGACCTCGGCCCGCCATTCGACGCGGTCGACGGACAGGCGGGTGAAGGCCCAGCGGGCGGCCGCCACGGTGGCCTCGGTGATGTAGCCGTGGCCGCGGTGTTCCTTGGCCGCCCAGTAGCCGACCTCCGTCATGCCCAGCGCGCGCATCGTCAGGGCGAGCATGCCCGCCAGCTCCCCGCCGGGCAGGAACACGCCGAAGGTGAACATCGACGCGTCCGCCCAGCCCTCGGGGACCGTCTGCTCGGTGAAGCTGCGCGCGTGCTCCGGCAGGTACGGGGAGGGGATCGTGGTCCAGCGCTGGATGTCCGGGTCCTGCGCGGCGGCGTACACCGCGTCGGTGTCCTGGGGACCCACCGGCCGCAGCACGAGGCGGTCGGTGGCGAGCGTGACGGGTTCCATCGGCCGATTCTGCTCGCGCGGGCCGCGCCCCGCCATCCTTTTGCTGAGGGTGAGGGCGCGATCACGTTTCGCGCAATTCGTCGACGGGATCCGGCACCATCGGCGAGGCTCGGCCGTTGTCCTCTTTGAAGGAGTTTCGAAGCGGAGCAGAGAAGGAGCGGACGGTCCTCGTCACGGCAGGCCTCCCGGCGCGGCGGGGTCCTCGCATACGATGGCCGTTGCTCAGTAAGTCAAGTGGTAACCGACCGTCCCAGGCCCGACCGGCAAGGAGACCAACCCCCGTGTCCGTCCTCTCGAAGATCATGCGTGCAGGCGAAGGCAAGATCCTGCGCAAGCTGCACCGCATCGCGGACCAGGTCAACTCCATCGAAGAGGACTTCGTCGACCTCTCCGACGCCGAGCTGCGGGCCCTCACCGATGAGTACAAGCAGCGGTACGCCGACGGCGAGAGCCTGGACGACCTGCTGCCGGAGGCGTTCGCCACGGTCCGCGAGGCCGCCAAGCGCGTCCTCGGCCAGCGCCACTACGACGTGCAGATGATGGGCGGCGCCGCCCTGCACATGGGTTACGTGGCCGAGATGAAGACCGGTGAGGGCAAGACGCTCGTCGGCACCCTGCCCGCGTATCTGAACGCCCTGTCGGGCGACGGCGTGCACATCGTCACGGTCAACGACTACCTCGCCGAGCGCGACTCCGAGATGATGGGCCGCGTTCACCGCTTCCTGGGCCTGACCGTCGGCTGCATCCTCGCGAACATGACGCCGGCGCAGCGGCGCGAGCAGTACGCGTGCGACATCACCTACGGCACGAACAACGAGTTCGGCTTCGACTACCTGCGCGACAACATGGCGTGGTCGCAGGACGAACTGGTCCAGCGCGGGCACAACTTCGCCATCGTCGACGAGGTCGACTCCATCCTCATCGACGAGGCCCGTACGCCGCTGATCATCTCCGGCCCCGCCGACCAGGCCACCAAGTGGTACGGCGACTTCGCCAAGCTGGTCACGCGCCTCAAGCGCGGCGAGCCCGGCAACCCGCTCAAGGGCATCGAGGAGACCGGCGACTACGACGTCGACGAGAAGAAGCGCACGGTCGCCATCCACGAGTCCGGCGTCAGCAAGGTCGAGGACTGGCTGGGCATCGACAACCTCTACGAGTCGGTGAACACCCCGCTGGTCGGCTACCTCAACAACGCCATCAAGGCCAAGGAGCTGTTCAAGCGCGACAAGGACTACGTCGTCATCGACGGCGAGGTCATGATCGTCGACGAGCACACCGGCCGTATCCTCGCCGGCCGCCGCTACAACGAGGGCATGCACCAGGCGATCGAGGCGAAGGAAGGGGTGGACATCAAGGACGAGAACCAGACCCTCGCCACGATCACCCTGCAGAACTTCTTCCGCCTCTACAACAAGCTCTCCGGCATGACCGGTACGGCGATGACCGAGGCCGCCGAGTTCCACCAGATCTACAAGCTCGGCGTGGTCCCGATCCCGACCAACCGGCCGATGATCCGCAAGGACCAGTCGGACCTGATCTACCGCACCGAGGTCGCGAAGTTCGAGGCGGTCGTCGACGACATCGCCGAGAAGCACGAGAAGGGCCAGCCGATCCTCGTCGGCACCACCTCGGTGGAGAAGTCCGAGTACCTCTCGCAGCAGCTCAGCAAGCGCGGCATCCAGCACGAGGTGCTCAACGCCAAGCACCACGAGCGCGAGGCGCAGATCGTCGCCCAGGCGGGCCGCAAGGGCGCCGTGACCGTGGCCACCAACATGGCCGGCCGTGGTACGGACATCAAGCTCGGCGGCAACCCCGAGGACCTCGCCGAGGCGGAGCTGCGCCAGCGCGGCCTCGACCCCGAGGAGCACATCGAGGAGTGGGCCGCGGCCCTGCCCGAGGCCCTCAAGCGGGCCGAGGAGGCGGTCAAGGCCGAGAAGGAAGAGGTCGAGAAGCTCGGCGGCCTCTACGTGCTCGGCACCGAGCGGCACGAGTCGCGCCGCATCGACAACCAGCTGCGCGGTCGTTCCGGCCGTCAGGGCGACCCGGGCGAGTCCCGGTTCTACCTCTCGCTCGGCGACGACCTCATGCGGCTGTTCAAGGCCCAGATGGTCGAGCGCGTGATGTCGATGGCGAACGTCCCCGACGACGTGCCGATCGAGAACAAGATGGTCACGCGCGCGATCGCCTCCGCGCAGGCGCAGGTCGAGACGCAGAACTTCGAGACCCGCAAGAACGTCCTGAAGTACGACGAGGTCCTCAACCGCCAGCGCGAGGTCATCTACGGCGAGCGGCGCCGCGTCCTGGAGGGCGAGGACCTGCACGAGCAGGTGCAGCACTTCATGGACGACACCATCGACGCCTATGTGCAGGCCGAGACCGGCGAGGGCTTCCCGGAGGACTGGGACCTGGACCGGCTGTGGGGCGCGTTCAAGCAGCTCTACCCGTGCAAGGTGACCATCGAGGAGCTCGAGGAGGCGGCCGGCGACCGGGCCGGGCTCACCGCCGAGTTCATCGCCGAGTCCATCAAGGACGACATCCACGACCAGTACGCGGCGCGCGAGGAGCAGCTCGGCTCCGAGATCATGCGTGAGCTGGAGCGCCGGGTCGTGCTGTCGGTGCTGGACCGCAAGTGGCGTGAGCACTTGTACGAGATGGACTACCTCCAGGAGGGCATCGGCCTGCGGGCGATGGCCCAGAAGGACCCGCTGGTCGAGTACCAGCGCGAGGGCTTCGACATGTTCACCGCGATGATGGACGGCATCAAGGAGGAGTCCGTCGGCTACCTGTTCAACCTGGAGGTCCAGGTCGAGCAGCAGGTCGAGGAGGTGCCGGTCGAGGACGTGGTGCCGGCCGCGGGCGTGCAGGACGCCGTTCCGGCGCAGGCCGGGGCCGTGCGTCCGGAGATCCGGGCCAAGGGCCTGGACGCCCCGCAGCAGCGGAACCTGCACTTCTCGGCGCCGACCGTCGACGGTGAGGGCGGGGTCATCGAGGGCGACCTGCCGACCGACGAGGAGCCGGTGCGCTCCGAGGCGGACGGGCTGACGCGGGCCGAGCGGCGCAAGCAGGCGCGCACCGGACGTCGCCGCAAGAAGTGACGTACGCGGCGCGGGACTTCACCGCGTGACGTGAGCGGAGGGGCCGGGTACCTGTCGGGTGCCCGGCCCCTCCGCTTTCCGTTTTTCCTCAGGGGGCCGTGTGGGCCTGTGTCAGTCCGTGTCCGGGCGGCGTGGGCCGCCCGCGTCGACCGCCGTGCAGCGCCAGCGGTGGTCGGTGCCGCGTTCCAGGCGGAAGGCCAGGGCGCTCAGGCGGTCGCCGGTGCCGATCCGGGCGAAGACCTCCAGGGCGCCGGGGTGGACCTCGTAGTAGCCGAGGTCGTGGACGACCGGGCGGGGGCCGCGGGCGGCGCGCAGCGGGCTCCGTTCGGCCAGCCAGGCCAGCTCGTCGTAGGCGCGGCCGCGGGTGTGGCCGAGCATGAAGTGGACGGGGCGCAGTCCGCTGAGGACGGCGAGGAGCCGTTCGGCGAAGAAGTCCGCGGGGCGGGTCGCCGGGACGGGCGGGCGGGGCGCGGGAGCCGTCGCCGGGCGCGTGTCCGTGGGCCGCGTGCGGAGGCGCGGGGTGCGGCCGGGGCCGGAGGGCGGACGGGACCCGGTGGTCGTGCGGGTGCCGCCCGGGGTGCGGGGCGGCGGGCCGGCGGGACGCCGGGAGTCGCGCCGGGCCGGAGGGCGGGAGGCGGTCGGGCGCTGGGTCCTGGTCATGACCTTGTGCATGCGTTCCCCGTTTCGGTCGGCCCGGAGTACCAGGCGGTAACTTGTGTGGATCTTGTAGCGGGGCGGCTCGGCGGGCGGCAAGGGAGCCCGGCGTTGGCCGGGGGCGCCGGGAGGTTCACCTATCCGGGTGATGGCCGGCTCGGCGGGACCCCGCAGCGCGCGGACGGACCGGGTGAGCCGGCGGCGCCGGGTGGACGCCCCGGAGGACGGCCGCACGAACCCGAAAGAGGACCGCCCCACGTATCCTGAAGGCCCTCCGGGCGGGCGCCACGGCGTTCGGCCGGGAGTCCTCGATCTCGAGAAAGCGGCCTGCCATGCGCGTCTACGTCCCCCTGACCCTCCCCGCGCTCGCCGAGGCGTACAAGTCGGGTGAGCTCGGGGCCGGCGGATCCGTCTCGGCGTACGCGGTGACCCCGGGGCTGCGCGAGTGGTACCTCTCCGACGACATCGAGGAGCTGGAGTACGCCGCCCTGAGCCGGGCCGCGCTGGCCTCGCTGCGGCTGCTCGCGGCGGACCCCGAGGCGGCGCGACGCCGGGTGGTCGTCGCCGTCGACGTGCCGGACCGAGCGGCGAGCTTCGACCCCGGGCGGGCACTGGACCCGGCGGCCCTCGGCGAGGTGCGGGTCGAGGGGCCCCTGCCGCTGGCGAAGGCGGCCGCGGTGCACGTGGACGCGGACGACGCGGAGACGGACGTGGCGGCCGCCGCGGACGCGCTGGAGGCGGCGGACGGCGGGGACGACGACGCGCAGTTCGTGGTGGACGGCGCCGAGGACCACGAGCTGCTCTGGTTCGCCACGCAGGAGATCCCCCATCTCGTGGGCCAGTGACCTGCGATGATCACGGAGCGTCTCGGATTGTCAGTGGGGGCGGGTACCTTTTCTGACATGGGGATGCGAGGAGCACCGCACATTGTCTGGGACTGGAACGGCACGCTGTTCCACGACAATGAGGCGATCATCGGGGCGACGAACGCGGCGTTCGGCGAGCTGGGGCTCGAGCCGATCACGCTGGAGCAGTACCGCGCGCTGTACTGCGTGCCGGTGCCGAAGTTCTACGAGCGGCTGCTCGGGCGGCTGCCCACCGACGCCGAGTGGGAGCTGATGGACGGCGTCTTCCACCGGTACTACGCCGAGCACCGCACACGGTGCTCGCTGACCGAGGGCGCGGCCGAACTGCTGGCCGGCTGGCGGTCGGCGGGCTGCAGCCAGTCCATATTGAGCATGTACGGGCACGAGGAGCTCGTGCCGCTGGTGCGGACCTTCGGGATCGAGGAGCACTTCCTGCGGGTGGACGGGCGGACGGGGCCGTCCGGCGGCAGCAAGGCCGAGCACATGGTGCGGCACCTGAGTCTGCTCACCGGCGTGGACCCGGCCCGCACGGTGGTGATCGGGGACGCCGCCGACGACGCGGTGGCCGCGCGTCACGCGGGGGCGCAGGCCGTGCTCTACACGGGCGGCTCGCACAGCCGGGCCAGCCTCGAGGGCGTCGGCGCGCCGGTCGTCGACACGCTGGCGGAGGCCGTCGAGGAGGCCCGGCGCATAGCGGCGTAGGGGATCGTCAGGTCCCCGGCGCCTTGGCCGCGGGATCCTCAGGTCCCCGGCGCCTTGGTGGTGGGATCGTCAGGTCCCCGGTGCCTTGGCGCGCGGGATGGTCAGGTCACCGGCGCCTTCGCGCGCAGGATCGTCAGGAACTCGCGCATCCAGGTCGGGTGGTCCGGCCAGGCGCGCGAGGAGACCAGGGTCCCGTCGACGACCGCCTCGGCGTCCTGGAAGGTGGCGCCGGCGGACTGCATGTCCAGCTCCAGCGCGGGGTACGCGGTGACGCGGCGGCCTTGCAGGCCGTCGACGGCGGCGGTGACGAGCGGACCGTGGCAGATCTGGGCGACCGGCTTGTCGGCGTCGAAGAAGGATTTGAGGATCTTACGGAGTTCGGGATCGTTGCGGAGGTACTCCGGGGCGCGCCCGCCGGGGATGACCACGGCGGCGTACGCGCCGGGGTCGACCTCCGAGAAAGCGAGGTCGGCGGGCCAGGTGTAGCCGGGCTTCTCGGTGTAGGTGTCGAAACCGGGCTCGAAGTCGTGGACGACGAACTGCAGCTTCTTGCGGGTGGGGGCCGCGATGTGAACCTCGTAGCCCTCCTCGATGAGGCGCTGGTAGGGGTAGAGGACCTCCAGGGACTCTGCTGCGTCGCCGGTGACGATGAGGATTTTCGCGGGCATGGCGGTTGCGCTCCCCTCGGGGCAGTTGCTTCCAAGGGCAACGTGCCTCGGTGCGGTGCCGTTGCCAAGAGGACGCGCCGGTTTCCGGGCACCGCAGGGCGGGCGCGGGGCGCGCGTGCTGCGGATTCCGCACCTACGCCACCCCGGGCCACCCCACCCCTGTGCAGAACGTCAAACTTCCACCCCTGGATTTGTACACATACGGCTCATGACGGGCCCCCGGTAAGGAGCGATAGCCTTAGTGGCGTGATCAGCGCGATATCTCGCGGGGGCGCTGTTGCCCCTGCCCTGCGCCCGGTGAGCACGGACGACATCCGTGACCGGGCGGCGGTCGCTGGTCTTCACGGGCGGGTCGGGGCCCCCAGGGCTCCCAGGACGCCGGACACATCCCCGAAGCAGGCGGCACGCGAAACGGCGTCCCGCGTTGCGGGTGTGTTGAACATGGCCGATATCCCCCCACTCATCTCACCTTGCGGCATAGCGTCGGAGCAGACCGGACACCCCGCGTCTCGGCGTCACGTCGGAAGGGCGGAGACCGTACTTCCTTCTACGTCACGCAACGGCGCGCGACAGGAGCCAGAGGACAATGCAGACCAAGCTGGACGAAGCCAAGGCCGAGCTGCTCGAGAGGGCGGCCCGGGTCGCTGAGAACAGCCCGGTCGGGGGGCACCTACCGACCGGGACGACGGCCGAGGGCTCCCCGGACACCCCGGGCAAGGGCACCGCGGACCGTGAGACCGTACTCGCGTTCCTCCAGCGTTACTACCTGCACACCGCGCCCGAGGACCTCACCGACCGCGACCCGGTCGACGTCTTCGGCGCCGCCTACTCGCACTACCGCCTGGCCGAGAACCGCCCCCAGGGCACGGCCAACGTCCGCGTGCACACCCCGACGGTCGACGAGAACGGCTGGACGTGCAGCCACTCCGTCGTCGAGGTCGTCACCGACGACATGCCCTTCCTCGTCGACTCGGTCACCAACGAGCTGACCCGGCAGGGACGCGGCATCCACGTCGTGATCCACCCGCAGATCGTGGTGCGCCGCGACCTCACCGGCAAGCTGATCGAGGTCCTCACCACCCCGCCGTCCGGCGACCTGCCGCACGACGCGCACATCGAGTCCTGGATCCACGTCGAGATCGACCGCGAGACCGACCGCGCCGACCTCAAGCAGATCACCGCCGACCTGCTGCGCGTGCTGTCCGACGTCCGCGAGGCCGTCGAGGACTGGGAGAAGATGCGGGACGCCGCGACCCGCCTCGCCGACGGCCTGCCCGCCGAGCCCCGCCCCGGCGACCTGCCCGAGCAGCAGGTCGAGGAGGCCCGCGAGCTGCTGCGCTGGCTGTCCGACGACCACTTCACCTTCCTCGGCTACCGCGAGTACCAGCTGCGCGAGGACGATTCCCTGGCCGCCGTCCCCGGCACCGGCCTCGGCATCCTGCGCGCCGACCCGCACCACGCCGGCGACGACCAGCACCCGGTCAGCCCGTCCTTCGAGCGGCTGCCCGCCGACGCCCGCGCCAAGGCGCGCGAGCACAAGCTGCTGGTGCTGACCAAGGCCAACAGCCGCGCCACCGTGCACCGGCCCTCGTACCTCGACTACATCGGTGTGAAGAAGTTCGACGCGGACGGCAACGTCGTCGGCGAGCGCCGCTTCCTCGGCCTGTTCTCCTCGGCCGCCTACACCGAGTCCGTGCTGCGCGTGCCCGTGATCCGCCGCAAGGTGGACGAGGTGCTGCAGCGCGCCGGGTTCTCCCCGAACAGCCACGACGGGCGCGACCTGCTCCAGATCATGGAGACCTACCCGCGCGACGAGCTGTTCCAGATGCCCGCCGCGGAACTCCAGCCCATCGTCACGTCCGTCCTCTACCTGCAGGAGCGCCGCCGGCTGCGGCTGTACCTGCGGCAGGACGAGTACGGCCGCTACTACTCGGCGCTGGTCTACCTGCCCCGCGACCGCTACACCACCGGCGTGCGCCTGCGGATCATCGACATCCTCAAGGAGGAGCTCGGCGGCGTCAGCGTCGACTTCACCGCCTGGAACACCGAGTCGATCCTGTCCCGGCTGCACTTCGTCGTCCGCGTCGCGCCCGGCACCGAGCTGCCCGAGCTGAGCGACGCCGACAAGGAGCGCATCGAGGCCCGCCTGGTGGAGGCCGCCCGCTCCTGGGCGGACGGGTTCGCCGAGGCGCTGAACGCCGAGTTCGGCGAGGAGCACGCCGCCGAGCTGCTGCGCCGCTACAACAACGCCTTCCCGGAGGGCTACAAGGCCGACCACAGCCCGCGCTCCGCGGTCGCCGACCTGGTCCACCTGGAGGCGCTCGGCGAGGACAAGGACTTCTCGCTCAGCCTGTACGAGCCGGTCGGCGCGTCCCAGGACGAGCGCCGGTTCAAGATCTACCGCAAGGGCGACTCCATCTCCCTGTCGAAGGTGCTGCCCGTGCTGGCGCAGCTCGGCGTCGAGGTGATGGACGAGCGGCCCTACGAGTTGCGCTGCTCCGACCGGTCCGTGGCCTGGATCTACGACTTCGGTCTGCGCATGCCGAAGGCGGCAGGCGGCGGCGACTACCTCGGCGACGACGCCCGCGAGCGCTTCCAGGACGCCTTCGCCGCGACCTGGACCGGCCAGGCGGAGAACGACGGCTTCAACGCCCTCGTGCTGAGCGCCGGGCTGACCTGGCGCCAGGCGATGGTGCTGCGGGCGTACGCCAAGTACCTGCGGCAGGCCGGCTCCACCTTCAGCCAGGACTACATGGAGGACACCCTCCGCAACAACGTCCACACCACGCGGCTGCTCGTCTCCCTGTTCGAGGCGCGGATGGCGCCGGAGCGGCAGAAGGCCGGGCTGGAGCTGATCGACGCGCTGCTGGAGGAGGTCGACGCCGCCCTGGAGCAGGTGGCCAGCCTCGACGAGGACCGCATCCTGCGCTCCTTCCTCACCGTCATCAAGGCGACCCTGCGCACCAACTTCTTCCAGAGGACGGACGCGGGCACGCCGCACGCGTACGTGTCGATGAAGTTCGACCCGCAGGCCATCCCGGACCTTCCGGCGCCGCGCCCGGCGTTCGAGATCTGGGTGTACTCGCCGCGCGTGGAGGGCGTGCACCTGCGCTTCGGCAAGGTCGCCCGTGGTGGTCTGCGCTGGTCCGACCGGCGTGAGGACTTCCGCACCGAGATCCTCGGCCTGGTCAAGGCGCAGATGGTGAAGAACACCGTCATCGTGCCGGTGGGCGCCAAGGGCGGCTTCGTCGCCAAGCAGCTGCCCGACCCGGCCGTGGACCGCGACGCCTGGCTGGCCGAGGGCATCGCCAGCTACAAGACGTTCATCTCGGCGCTGCTCGACATCACCGACAACATGGTCGCCGGCGAGGTCGTGCCGCCCAAGGACGTGGTGCGCCACGACGAGGACGACACCTACCTGGTGGTCGCCGCCGACAAGGGCACCGCGACGTTCTCCGACATCGCCAACGAGGTCGCCCAGTCGTACAACTTCTGGCTCGGCGACGCCTTCGCCTCCGGCGGCAGCGCGGGCTACGACCACAAGGGCATGGGCATCACCGCCCGCGGCGCCTGGGAGTCGGTCAAGCGGCACTTCCGCGAGCTGGGCGTGGACACCCAGAGCGAGGACTTCACGGTCGTCGGCATCGGCGACATGTCCGGTGACGTGTTCGGCAACGGCATGCTGCTCAGCGAGCACATCCGCCTGGTCGCCGCCTTCGACCACCGGCACATCTTCATCGACCCGAACCCGGACGCGGCCGTCTCCTACGCCGAGCGCCGCCGCCTGTTCGAGCTGCCGCGCTCCAGCTGGGAGGACTACAACAAGGAGCTGCTGTCCGCGGGCGGCGGCGTCTTCCCGCGCAGCGCCAAGTCCATCCAGCTCAACGGGCACATCCGGGAGGCCCTCGGCATCGAGTCGGGCGTCACCAAGCTGACCCCGGCCGAGCTGATGAAGGCGATCCTCCAGGCGCCGGTCGACCTGCTGTGGAACGGCGGCATCGGCACCTACGTCAAGGCCTCCACCGAGTCGAACGCCGACGTCGGCGACAAGGCCAACGACGCCATCCGCGTCGACGGCGCCGACCTGCGGGTCAAGGTCGTCGGCGAGGGCGGCAACCTGGGCCTGACCCAGCTGGGCCGGATCGAGTTCGCGCACCACGGCGGCAAGGTCAACACCGACGCCATCGACAACAGCGCGGGCGTGGACACCTCCGACCACGAGGTGAACATCAAGATCCTGCTCAACGGGCTGGTCGCGGACGGCGACATGACCGTCAAGCAGCGCAACAAGCTGCTCGCCGAGATGACCGACGAGGTCGGCGCGCTGGTCCTGCGCAACAACTACGCGCAGAACACGGCGATCGCCAACGCGCTCGCCCAGTCCAAGGACATGCTCCACGCCCAGCAGCGCTTCCTGCGCCACCTGGTGCGCGAGGGCCACCTGGACCGGGCGCTGGAGTTCCTGCCCACCGACCGGCAGATCCGCGAGCGCCTCGCGCAGGGCCAGGGCCTGACCGGCCCGGAGACGGCCGTGCTGCTGGCGTACACGAAGATCACGGTCTCCGAGGAGCTGCTGGCGACCTCGCTGCCGGACGACCCGTACCTGCGGGAGCTGCTGCACTGCTACTTCCCGACCGCGCTGCGCGAAGGGTTCGCCGAGCGGATCGACACCCACCCGCTGCGCCGCGAGATCACCACGACCGTGCTGGTCAACGACACGGTCAACACGGGCGGTACGACGTATCTGCACCGCCTGCGCGAGGAGACCGGCGCGTCGCTGGAGGAGATCGTCCGGGCGCAGACCGCGGCCCGCGCGATCTTCCGCTCGGCGATCGTGTGGGACGCGGTGGAGGCCCTGGACAACAAGGTCGACGCCGCCGTGCAGACCCGCATCCGACTGCACTCGCGCCGTCTGGTCGAGCGCGGCACGCGCTGGCTGCTCAACAACCGGCCGCAGCCGCTGCAGCTGAAGGAGACGGTCGACTTCTTCGCCGAGCGGGTCGAGCACGTGTGGCAGGAGCTGCCGAAGCTGCTCAGGGGCGACGACCTGGAGTGGTACGAGCAGATCTACGACGAGCTGACGCGCGCCGGCGTCCCGGACGAGCTGGCCACGCGGGTCGCCGGGTTCTCCTCGGCGTTCCCGACGCTCGACATCGTCTCGATCGCCGACCGCATGGGCAAGGAGCCGCTGGACGTCGCCGAGGTGTACTACGACCTCGCCGACCGGCTGGGCATCACCCAGCTGATGGACCGCATCATCGAGCTGCCGCGCAACGACCGCTGGCAGTCGATGGCGCGCGCGGCGATCCGCGAGGACCTGTTCGCGGCCCACGCGGCGCTCACCGCGGACGTCCTGGCCGTCGGCAACGGCACCTCCACGCCGGAGGAGCGGTTCACGCTGTGGGAGCAGAAGAACGCGCCGATCCTGGCGCGGGCGCGCACCACGCTGGAGGAGATCCAGGGGTCGGACGCGTTCGACCTGGCCAACCTGTCGGTGGCGATGCGCACGATGCGCACGCTGCTGCGGACGCACTCGTAAGTCACCCCTGCGTCGAAGGGGGGGCGCCCCGGACCTCGTACGGTCCGGGGCGCCCCCCTTTTTTTCGCCTGCGCGCCTCGGCTACCGCTGCTTCCACAGGGTGAGCTTGGTGGCGTAGTCCGGGAGGTTGCCCGCGCTCGCGGTGATGCCGGTGACCTTCAGCATCGCCAGGTTGCCCTCGTCGGTCTCGGTGCACAGGACGGTGCCGGCCGGGATCGTGGTGCGCAGGTCCTTCGCGTCGATCTGGGTGGGCAGGACGTCGCCCCGGGCGCCCTCCAGGCACTGCTCGGGCGTGGTGCCGGCGCTCTTGCCCCAGGGCGTCTTGAAGCTCCAGTGCCCGCCCGCCACCTCGTCGAGCTCGATCTCGTTGCCCGACGTGATGTCCGAGGTGCCGTGCACCTTGGGGATGTCCAGGTCGGCCTCGACGACGGCGGCCGCGCCCGGGGAGCGCAGGGCGAAGGTGCGGTCGGTGAACACGGCCGTGTAGGCCGACTCCTGCGACGGGGTGTCCGTGGGGGCCGGGCTGGTGGGGCCGGGTCCGGTGGGCGTCGCGGAGTGGGTGGGCTGCTCCCGCGCACCGTGCGCGGTGCCGCCCGAGCGGGCCAGGGTCCAGGTCACCGTCACCGCGACGACGAGGGCCACCGCCGCACCGGCGACGACCAGCCCCGTGCGGTCGCGCCGCGGGGCGGCCGGGCTGTACGTCGGCGGGGGCGGGGCCGTGGTCGGAGCACCGGCGAAGGTGGGCCCGTGCGGCGGGACGGGCCCCGGCGCCTCCGGCCCGTGCGGCGGGACGGGCCCCGGCGCCTCCCGTCCGTGCGGCGGCACGGGCCCCGTCCCCTGCGCCCCGTGCGGCCCCCGCGCCCCCTGGTCGGTGACCGTCGGCTCGGGCGGCGGCGTCAGCGCGGCCCGCTCCCGGGCGGCGAGGTCGGCGGCGAGCGGCTCGGGCAGCCAGCCGGTGAAGTCGTTCAGGGGCCGGCCGGCGGCCTGCTCGCACAGCGCTGCGAGTTCCTCGGTGCCGATGCGGGCGGCCGGGGCCGCGGCGAGGCAGCGCTCCAGGAGCGGGCGCAGCCGCTCGTCGTAGGCGTCCAGGCGGGGCGGCCGCAGGGCGGTGTTGGCGATCTGCGCGGCGAGCGTGAGGGCGCCGCCGTCGCCGTACGGGTGGCGGCCGGTCGCGGCGACGGCGGCGATCAGGCCGAGCGAGAAGACGTCGGTGGCGGGCCCCACGGTCTCGCCGAGGGCGTGCTCGGGCGACATGAACTGCGGGGTGCCGATGACCCCGCCGGACACGGTGAGCTGGGTGGCGTCGGCGGCGCGGGCGATGCCGAAGTCGATGACGTACGGCCCCTGGTTGCTCAGCAGGATGTTGCTGGGCTTGAGATCGCGGTGGACGATGCCGGCGGAGTGGATCGAGGTGAGGGCCCGCGCGGTGCAGCCGACGAGCGTGAAGACGGCCGGCAGCGGCAGCGGGCCGTGCGCCGCGAGCGCCTCGTGCAGGGGCAGCCCGGGCACGAACGCCGAGGCCAGCCAGGGCCGTTCGCCGGTGGTGTCGTGGTCGACGACCGGGACGACGTGGTAGCCCTGGACCCGGCGGGCCGCCTGCACCTCCTGCTCGAAGCGCCGGCGGAAGCCGGGGTCGCCGCCGAAGTCGCGCCGGATCACCTTCAGCGCGACGGGCTGGCCGCCGCGGGTGCGGGAGAGGTAGACGGTGCCCATGCCGCCCTCGCCGATCCGCGCGTACAGCCGGTATCCGGCGATCTCCCGTGGGTCCTCGGCCCGCAGCCGTTCGCCCACCACGTCCGCCCCCATGCCGACCACGCCCCCGTTTTCTTGATCCCTGCGTGCGGAGGGTGAGCGTAGCGGAGGCGGGTGCGGCGGCACCGCCCGTTTCAACTGCCAGGACGGGGGCGGAGGTTGGGTCAGGCGGCGAGCGGCCGGGGCTTCTTGCCGCCCTTGGTGAAGGCCTCGTACTCCTTCATGACCTCCTCCGTGGGGCCGTCCATGAGGAGTTCGCCGCGTTCCAGCCACAGCACGCGGCCGCAGGTCTCGCGGATGGAGGCGTTGCTGTGGCTGACCAGGAAGACCGTGCCGGCCTGGGCCCGCATCTGCTCGATCCGTTCGGCCGAGCGCTTTTGGAACTTGGCGTCGCCGGTGGCCAGGGCCTCGTCGATGAGGAGGACGTCGTGGTCCTTGGCGGCGGCGATGGAGAAGCGCAGCCGGGAGCCCATGCCGGAGGAGTAGGTGCGCATCGGCAGGGAGATGAAGTCGCCCTTGTCGTTGATCCCGGAGAAGTCGACGATGTCCTGGTAGCGGGCCTTGATCTGCTCGCGGGACATGCCCATGGCGAGGCCGCCGAGGTGGACGTTGCGCTCGCCGGTCAGGTCGCTCATCAGGGCGGCGTTGACGCCGAGCAGGGAGGGCTGGCCGTCGGTGTAGATCCGGCCGCGCTCCACCGGGAGCAGGCCCGCGACGGCCTTGAGCAGGGTGGACTTGCCGGAGCCGTTGGTGCCGATGAGGCCGATCGCCTCGCCCTTGTACGCCACGAAGGACACGTTCTTCACGGCGTGCACGCGGCGTACGCCGGCCGCCTTCTCGGTCTGCCGGCGGCGCAGGATGCGGTTGAGCGCGGCGGTGGCGGCGCCGCGGCCGCCGCCGGTGCCGTTGACCCGGTAGACGATGTCGACGTGGTCGGCGATGACGGTGGGGACCGGTTCGCCCGGGGCCGCCGCCGTCGCGAGGCGGTCGGCCGGAGCGGCGTTCAGGAGGGTGTCAGCCACGGCCGTAGGTCTCCTCTGCCTTCCAGAAGTAGATGAATCCGCCGACGCCGGCGAGCAGCGCCCAGCCCGTCGCGACCGCCCACACGTGCGGCGGCAGCTGGCTCGCGTGGAAGGTGTCGATGAGGGCGAAGCGGATGAGGTCGATGTAGACGGCGGCCGGGTTGCACTGCAGGGCGGTGACCACCCAGTGCGGCAGGTGGTCGTGGCCGACCGTCTTCTGGATGCTCCACATGACGCCGGAGACGTACATCCAGGTGCGCAGCAGGAACGGCATCAGCTGGGCGATGTCCGGGGTCTTCGCGCCCATCCGCGCCATGATCATCGACACGCCGGCGTTGAAGGCGAACTGCAGCACCAGCGCCGGGACCAGCAGCACCCAGGACAGGGCGACGGGGACACCGCAGCACAGCAGGATGACCAGCAGCGCCGCCATGGAGAACATCAGCTGCTGGAGCTGCTGCAGGCAGAACGAGATCGGCAGCGCGGCGCGCGGGAAGTGCAGGGCGCGGACCAGGCCGAGGTTGCCGGAGATGGCCCGGGTGCCGGCCATGATCGAGCTCTGGGTGAACGTCCAGACGAAGACGCCGGTGACGAGGAACGGGATGTAGTCCGCCACGCCGTGCTTGGTGCCGAGCAGCACGCCGAAGATGAAGTAGTAGACCGCCGCGTTGAGCAGCGGGGTCATCACCTGCCACACCTGGCCCAGCTTCGCCTGGCTGTACTGGGCGGTCAGCTTGGCGGTGGCGAAGGCGGTGATGAAGTGGCGGCGCGCCCACAGCTGGCGGACGTACTCCGGCAGGGAGGGGCGGGCGCCGCTGACCGACAGGCCGTGGCGGGCGGCGAGCGCCGCGAGGTCGAGCGCGGCGGCCGGTCGCGAGGTCGGGGGCGGTGTGTCGAGGGCCTGGCTCACATCCGCTGCTTTCGTTCGGGGCGGGGTGCTTCCCGTCGTTCCCGCGGGTGGTCTCCCCGTCGTTCCTTACGGTTTTCCCGACATCTTCTTACGTCGGGACGAGACCGTATCGTCGTAACGGGAGCGTAGGCCCAATCGACGTCGGGACGCAACCGTTTCGTCGTGACGCCCTATGCTGGGGGCATGACCACCAACGCCGACGGGCCGCAGACGCCGCCGCGCCGCCGGGCACCCGCCGGGGCCGCCGTCCTCCGCGAGGAGGTGACGGAGGCCATCCGGGCGGCCGTCTTCGAGGAGCTGGCGGCGGTCGGGTACGCGCGCATGTCCATCGAGGGCATCGCGCGCCGGGCGGGCGTCGGCAAGACCGCGGTGTACCGGCGGTGGCGGTCCAAGCTGCACCTGGTCCTCGACGTGGTGTCGGCGATCGCGGTCATGGGCCTGCCGGTGCCGGACACGGGCACGCTGGAGGGCGACCTGCGGCTGCTGTACGAGGTGACCTCGCGCGCCCTGCGCCACCCGGTGGCCTCGCAGATCATCCCCGACCTGCAGGCGGAGGCGGCCCGCAATCCCGACATCGCCGAGGCCATGCAGAAGACTCTGCGGGAGGGGCAGGAGGGCGTGGCCAGCGGTATCGTCGCGGCGGCCCAGCGACGCGGCGAGGTCCGCGACGGCATCGACGCGGACCTGGCCCTCGACCTGATCTCCGGCCCCCTGTACTGGCGCTCGGTCGTCATCCGCAGCCCGAAACTGCCCAAGGGCTACCTGGACGCCCTGTCCCGCAGCACGGCGGGAGCACTCCGGGCGCTCTAGCGCGCGGCGGCGGGACGGGCGGGTGCCGGGGTGCCGGCCCGGCCCGGTGACCCGGCGAGCCGGCGAGCGGGAGGGGCTGCGGGCGGTCGGCCGGTGACCTGGCGAGCCGGCGGACGGGAGGTCACCGGGCGGGAGGGTCTGCGGGCGGTCGGGCCGGTGACCTGGCGAGCCGGCGGGCGCGAAGGCCTGCGGGCGGTCGGGTGCCTGGCGTGGCACAGCCGTACGCAGCGCGCTGAGCGCCCCCGGCAGGGAGTGCCGGTCAGGACGCGCTGGTCAGGGCGCGGTCCGGCGAGCGGCGGGTGTCCGGGACCGGGGCCGGGTCCGGGGCCGGGCGCGTGGCGCGCCACAGGCGGACGAAGGACCAGACGGCGGCCGTGACGAGCAGGCCGTTGCGGACGAGCATCAGGACCGCGCCCGTGGTCGTGCCGACGATGACGTCGCGGTACAGCACCGGATACACGACGATGCTCGCCACCGCCGCCAGCGCGATCAGCACCGTCACCGGGCGCTGCACGGTGTGCCGGGCGGCCAGGCAGGCGGCGGACAGCCCCAGGAGCCAGATCAGGTACTGCGGGCTGAGCACCCGGCTGGTGACCGTGAACAGCAGCACCGCCGCCAGCGCCGCGTCGCACGACGTCGCCGCCGTCCGGCGCCGGGCGCGCAGCCGCCACAGCAGTAGTCCCGCGAAGGCCACCCCCGTCAGCGCCAGCGAGGCGTCGGCGACCGCGGTGACGTGCGGGCCGACGTACTCCATGGCGCCGTACTGGTAGCGCACCCGGCCGTGCCAGCCGGCGTGCCGGGCCAGGCCCAGCAGGGTGCCGCCGAGCGACTCGATCTGCACGCCGCGACCGCCCTGGTTGCCCAGGAAGGACAGGGAGTTGCGGAAGACCAGCGCGAGCAGCGCGAACGTCACCGCGCCCACGCCCGCCGCCCAGGTCCACGCCGACCGGGTCGCCCGGCCCTTCGCCGTGCCCAGCAGCACCAGCACCGGCCACACCTTCACCAGCGCCCCGAGCGCCGCCAGCGCGCCGCCCACGCGCGGGAAGCGCGGCAGCGCCAGCAGGGCGAGCACGGCGAACGCGGTCACCAGCACGTCGTAGCGGGCCAGCGGCAGGTGCAGCAGCAGGGGCAGGCCGCACGTCCAGTACCAGAAGCCGAGCCGGCTGCCGCCCTCGCGCGCACCGGAGCGGGCCAGCGCGAAGGCGACGGTGGCGTCGGCGAGCAGCGTGAGGGCGACGAAGGCCTGGAGGTACGTCAGTCCCGGCAGCGCCGCCGGGGCGAGCATCACCAGCCCGGCGCCCGGCGGGTACTGCCAGAGCGTGTCGTGCGCCGGGAACGCGCCGTGCGCGAGGGCGTGCGCCCAGTGGTGGTACAGCCCCCACACCTCGTGCGCGACCCGGCCGTTGCCGAGGGCCGCCGGGCCGCTGTGGGTGAGCACCCACAGCATGAAGCCGCGGGTGAGCAGCCACGCGGCGGCCGGCGGGACGGCGCGAACCAGTCGTCTTGTCATCACGGCGGATCGTAAGCCGGATGAAGGGGACGACCCCGGTAATCCGTCGTGTATGGCGCCGAACGCCATCAATTCGGGGCAACTAACCCCGCTCCGGAGTCTCCTCGTGGGCCGCCGCGTCGAGTGCCGTGGTGAGCCGGTCGAGGCGGGCGCGCAGTTCGCGGATCTCCTCCAGGTCGAAGCCGGTCGAGGCGACGATCCGGCGCGGCACCTGTTCGGCGCGCTCGCGCAGCGCCGCGCCCTCCTCGGTGAGGCGCACCCGCACCGAGCGCTCGTCCCGGGTGTCGCGCTCGCGGCGGACCAGGCCGGCCGCCTCCAGCCGCTTGAGCAGCGGCGACAGCGTGCCGGAGTCCAGCCGCAGATGCTCGCCGAGCTTCTTGACGGGCAGTTCGCCCCGCTCCCACAGCACCAGCATCGCCAGGTACTGCGGATAGGTGAGCCCGAGGTCCTTGAGGATCACGCGGTAGACGCCGTTGAAGGCGCGGGACGCGGCGTGCAGCGAGAAGCAGATCTGGCGGTCCAGGCGGAGCCAGTCCTCCTCGGTGGCGTCGGGCGAGGTGCGCGGGGTCATGTCCTCCAGGGTAGCGCCGGTGAGCCATTCAGTGATGCGCAAGCCAACTGTGTGCCATTCAGTTGTGCACAATCTAATTTCGTGCTCTACTTGAGCCCGTCAACGACACCGAGAGGGAAGGTCCGCCATGGACGCGCTCTACACCGCCGTCGCCACCGCCACCCACGGCCGCGAGGGCCGCGCCGTCAGCTCCGACGGACGGCTCGACCTGCAGCTGGCCATACCGGCGGAGATGGGCGGCACCGGTCAGGGCACCAACCCCGAGCAGCTCTTCGCCGCCGGCTACGCCGCCTGTTTCGCCAGCGCCCTCGGCCTGGTCGGCCGTCAGGCCAAGGTGGACGTCAGCGAGGCCGCCGTCACCGGCGAGGTCGGCATCGGCAAGCAGGGCGAGGGCTTCGGGCTCGCCGTCACCCTGCGCATCGAGCTGCCGGAGCACATCGACGAGGCCACCGGGCGCAAGCTCGTGGAGACCGCCCACCAGGTCTGCCCGTACTCCAACGCCACCCGCGGCAACATCCCCGTCGACCTGGTCATCGAGTAGCGGCCCCCGGACCGGTCGCGACCCGCGCCAGCACCTCCCCGGTCCGCCCGCTCCACGCCACCACCACCGCCTCCTCGGGCACCCGGCGCCGGGGCGTCAGCAGGAGCCAGCGCACGTGGTAGCGGCGGGCGATCGCGACGCGCCCGGCGCGGGTCGAGCCGTCCGCGAGATAGGCGCGCACGTCGGCCTGGCGGCGCTGCCGCTCCCGCTCGTCCAGCGCCGGGTCGGGCCAGGTGGGCGCGGCCAGGTCGACGCCGTAGCCCGCGATCGACCGCCGGGCCTGGTAGCCGTCGGCGATCACCGGCTCGCCCGGGTGGATGTAGCGCGCGGCCCAGGCGTACGACGGCCAGTCGGGCGGCTGCGCGAAACCCACCGGGTCCAGCCAGCGCGGGACGACCGCCCCGGCCTGCACCGTGCAGAAACCCACGCCCGCCGCCACGGCGGTCACCGCGCCCAGTACCCGCCGGCCCGTCCGCCACGGCCGCGGCTCCGCCAGCTCCACCGCCAGCGCGACCTGCGGCGGAATCAGCGTCAGGCCCAGGATCCGGCCGTACGTGTAGTGGCCGCTGACCCAGCCGTACGCCACGACCGCGCAGTCCAGAACGAACATCAGCACCAGCGGGTCCCTCGGGCCGTGGCGCCGCGCCCGCAGCCACAGCGCAGGCAGTCCCGGCAGCAGCGCCAGCCAGAAACGGCCCGCCAGATCGTCGTACAGCCCCCGGTGGATGGGGTCCGCGCTGCCGTTCCCGAGCAGCGCGAACACGTCGAAGTACGGCCACGCGGCGGCCGTCAGCACGGCGAACCCGCAGGTCAGCGCCCAGCGTGCTGCCACCGCGGGACGCCACGCCCGCTGCCGTCCCGCGACCAGGGCCACCGCGCCGGTCGCCGTCGCCACGAAGGTGATGGGGTGGACCAGCAGGACCACCCCGTACAGCACGCCGAGGGCCGCGTACCCCGGGAAGCCGCGCAGGCCGCCCGGGCCGACGTAGCGCACCCGGCGGATGTCGCGCGCCCGCGTCGCCGTCAGCGCCCACGCCCAGAACGTCAGCCCGATCGCCGCGGTGGACGGGTAGCCGAGGTTGGTCGTCATCGCCATCAGGCTCGGATAGCCGCTCCAGACGACCCGCTCGGTGCCCCACAGCAGCGTCATCGCGCCGAGCGCGAGCGCCGGCGCCCACGGGCGCGGGGTGAGCGTGCGCACGAAACGGCCGAGGCCCGTCAGCAGGAGCACCAGGTTGAACGGCCCGGCCAGCCGCACCACCTCCCAGCCGCCCAGCCCGGTCAGCCGCGCGAACACGCCCTCCGCGAGCGCGTACGGCGAGTAGTAGGGGCTGCCCGCGCCCGGCAGGTCGGCCATCGGGTGGCGCGGGTGGAGCAGGTCGGCGCGCAGCCGTTCGATCACCGCGGCGTGCTGCCCGGCGTCGCAGCACTGCGGCACCCGCCAGTACGCGAGCGTCATGCCCAGCCAGAACACGAAGCCGGCGGCCTGGTACGGCGTCGGGCGCCACAGGCGGCCGCCGCGCGGGGCGGTCGCGCCGCGCGGGGCGCCGCCGCGCACGGACCGCCGGACCGGGGCGCCGGTGGGCAGCTCCGCGCTCATCGGACGAGCGGATGATCGGACATTCGGGGCATTGGGCTTGTATGCCCGCCGTGAGCGGCGGGTTCCCGGCCCCTCACCCCGTCGAGGCGTCCCATCACTCCGACGAGACGACCCACCACCCGGTCGGCCCATCCGCGGCGCGCGGCCGAGCGGAGAACCCGGCCCGCTCAGGCGGCCGGGCGACCCGGGCGACGCACGGCAGCCGGGTCTCGTCCCGCCCGGGCCCGCTCCAGCCGACGGCCCGCACGGCGGTACACCCGTCGTACCCGTCGTACCCGTCGTGGCACCCCCGCCAGGGCCGCCGCGGGGCCGCCACCCGCAGAACCCGGCCGAGCCGCACGGCGAGCCGGCCCGCGCGGCGTCCCGCGGCGGCCGTGAGCCGCAACGCGCGCACGGTGCGCCGCAGGCCGCACCGGACCAGCGCGCGGCGCGGCGGGGGCGCGGCCACCCGCACGATGACACTGAGCCTGGGCAACGGGCATCCCTGGGTCGGCACGGGCATCTGCCCGGCAACGGCCCGGGTGAGGGCGGGGTTACGGCCCCTACGGCATCCGGGGGACGGCGAAGGGACGGCGCGAAGGGACGGCGAAGGGGCGGCGAAGGGGCGGCGAAGGGGGCGGCGAAGGGCTCAGCCCCTCGCCGCCCCCTGCCGGCCGGACGCGGTGACTACTTGACCGCGCCCGCCATCACGCCGGACACGAACTGCCGCTGGAACGCGAAGAACACCGCCAGCGGCACCACCATCGAGATGAACGCACCGGGCGCCAGCACGTCGATGTTGTTGCCGAACTGCCGTACCTGCGTCTGCAGCGCGACGGTGATGGGCTGGGTGCCGGACTTGGTGAACACCAGCGCCACCAGCATGTCGTTCCACACCCACAGGAACTGGAAGATGCCCAGCGAGGCGATCGCCGGCCCGCCCAGCGGCATCACGACCCGCGCGAACAGCCGCAGTTCACCCGCGCCGTCCAGCCGCGCCGCCTCCAACAGCTCCCGCGGGATCTCCGCGAAGAAGTTGCGCAGCAGGAACACCGCGAACGGCAGGCCGAAGCCGACGTGGAACAGGATCACCCCGAGGATCGTGCCGAACAGGCCGATCTTGCCGAACAGTTCGGCGATCGGGATGAGCGCCACCTGCACCGGCACCACCAGCAACCCGACCACGGCCAGGAACCACCAGTCGCGCCCCGGGAACTCCATCCACGCGAACGCGTAGCCCGCGAGCGAGCCGATCACCACGACCAGCACCGTCGCCGGGACCGTGATGAGCACGGTGTTGAGCAGCGAGTCGGTGATGTCCGGGTTCTGCAGCAGCTTGGAGTAGCTGTCGAAGGTCAGCTGGGACGGCTCGGTGAACACCGTCCACCAGCCGCTCGCGCTCATGTCCTGCGGCGTGCGCAGCGAGGAGATCAGCAGCCCGATCGTCGGCACCAGCCAGAACAGCCCGACGACGATCAGGAACACCCGCACCGCGCCGCCGCTGACCCAGCCCGCGAGCCGGGACCCCACCGACTGCCTCGCCTTCACCGTCCCGGCGGGCGGCGGCGCCGCCTGCGCCAGACTGCCGGCGTCCGCCGTCATCGCCGCACCTCCCGCCTGAGCCGCCTGATGTTGAACCACATCACCGGGATCACCAGCAGCAGCAGGAACACCGCGATCGCGCTCGCGATGCCCGGCTGGTCCTCCGAGAAGCCCTTGCGGTACAGCTCCAGGGCCAGCACGTTCGCGTCGTCCTGCGAGGAACCCGGCGCGATGATGAAGACCAGGTCGAAGATCTTCAGCACATTGATCATCAGCGTGACGGCGACGACCGCGAGCACCGGCGCCAGCAGCGGCACCGTGACCCGGCGGAACACCTGCCACTCGTTGGCCCCGTCGACCCGCGCCGCCTCCAGCAGCTCCCGCGGCACACCCGCGAGCCCGGCCGCGATCAGCACCATCGCGAAGCCCGCCCACATCCAGATGTACGACCCGATGATCGCCGGCGTCACCAGCGACGGGCCGAGCCAGTCCAGGCCGTTGTAGGGCTCGTCGAAGTTGCTCGCCGGCAGCCTCAGCTGTGCCCCGGTGGCTTTGTCCGGCAGCGTGAACGAACCGTCGTCACCGGCCGTCGTGGACGCCACCACCTTGCCGTCCTTGACCGCCTCGATCCGCATCCCGGCGTACCCGAGTTCGGACGGGTCGGGCGAGCCAGGAGTGCCGACGCCCTTGCCGCGGGTGAAGTCCTGCCAGGTCGTGCCGGTGATCTTCCCCGGTTCGGCCCGGGGCGGCGCGGCCTTCTTGGCGCTGTCGGGCATCTGGTCGGGCGCGACACCGACCAGCGGCAGCAGCACCGGCTGCCCCGCCTGCACGGGCGCCTTCGTCACGAAGCCGCCGCCCTCCGCCTTCAGCGGCGAGTTGCGGCCCGGGTGCGCCTTCGGGAACGCCGAGGACTGCACGAACGTGTCGTGCACACCCACCCACACCGCGTTCGCCACGCCCTTGTCCGGGTCCTGGTCGTACACCAGGCGGAAGATGATCCCGGCCGCGAGCATCGAGATCGCCATCGGCATGAAGACGACCAGCTTGAACGCCGTGCCCCAGCGCACCCGTTCGGTCAGCACCGCGAAGATCAGACCCAGGGCGGTGGCCACCGTGGGCGCGAACACCACCCAGATGATGTTGTTCTTCAGCGCGGTGCGGATGCCCTCGTCCGTGAACAGGGCCTTGTAGTTGTCGAATCCGGCGAAGCCGTCACCGGACTGGTCGTAGAAACTGCGCACGACCGAGTACCCGATCGGGTACACCACGAGCGCGCCCAGCAGCACCAGCGCGGGCAGCAGGAACAGCGCCGCCACGGTCTTGCGGGTGCCGGTCACACTCTTGCGCCTGCGAGGAGCGGCAGGGGTCTTGGAGACCCCCGCCGCCGTGGCCGACGCCATGACATCAGCTCCCGTAGGCGGCGGACGCGTCCGCCTCCAGCTTCTGCTGCGTACCCGCGACGTTCGACGGGTTCTTCAGGAAGTCCTGCAGGTCCTTCCACTCGCCCTTGCCGGGCGTGCCGCCGAAGGACTGCGGGGCCTGGTCGGACATGTCGAACCGGAAGTCGTCACCGGAGTCGATGAGCGCCTTGGCGATCTTGCGCTGCACCTCGTTCGGGTAAGCCGAGTTGGGCACGCTCTTGTTCGGCGAGAGGTAACCGCCGAGCTTCGCCTGGATGGTCGCCGCGTCCGGGGAGGCCAGGAACTTCGCCAGCGCCTGCGCCCCCTTGGAGTCCTTCAGGATCACCGCCGCGTCGCCGCCGGAGACCACGGGGGCGGTGGAGCCGACCGTCGGGAACGGGAACACCTTCGCGTCGGTGCCCACCTTCGCCTTGGTCTCACCGATGTTGACCTGCGCGAAGTCGCCCTCGTAGACCATGGCGGCCTTCGGCTGGTCGCCGCCGGTGAAGGTCTGCGTCACCGACGCCGGGAACTCCGTCTGCAGCGCGCCGTTCGGGCCGCCCGCGATCCAGTCCTTCTTGCCCCAGATCTGCGCCAGCGTGGTCAGCGCGTCCTTCACGGACGGGTCCGTCCACTTGATCTTGTGCTGGGCGAGCTGGTCGTACTTCTCCGGACCGGCCTGCGACAGATAGACGTTCTCGAACCAGTCGGTGAGCGTCCAGCCGTCCGCGCCGCCGATCGAGAACGGCGTGACACCGGAGTCGGACACCGTCTGCGCGGTGGACAGCAGGTCCTTCCACGTCTTCGGCTCGTTCGCGCCCGCGTTCTCGAAGACCTTGGCGTTGTACCAGATCAGCGACTTGTTGGCGGCCTTGTAGTACACGCCGTACTGCTTGCCGCCCACCTTGCCGATGTCCTGCCAGCCCTGCGAGTAGTTCTTGGCCAGCTCCGCCTGGACACCGGCGTCCACCGGCTTCGCCCAACCCTTGTCCACGGCCTGCTTGATGGCGCCGGGCTGCGGCAGCATCGCCACGTCCGGCGGCTGCCCGCCCGCGATCTTCGAACCGAGGAAGTTGATGATCGGGTCCTGCGCCGGCACGAACGTCACCGTCGCACCCGTGCGCTTCTCGAACTCGGCCAGAACCTTCTTGAAGTTCGCCTGCTCCCCGCCGGTCCAGACGGCGGCGACCTCCAGGTGCGTGCCGTCCAGCTTCGGCAGGCTCAGCCCGCTGTCGCCGCCGTCGGCACTCGCGGTGGGCCCGCCAGTCTTCGTGGCGTCGCTCTTGTCATCGCCGCCCCCGCAGGCGGCGAGGGTGAGGGCCAGGGCGCCCGCGGCGACGGCCGCCGCGGCTCTGGTCGCCCTGGTGTTCCGGATGGTGCTGCTGCTCGTGGTGCGCATCACTTCCCCGTTCTTTCGTTCGTCGTCGAACGATCGAGTGTCTGCCCCGTGCCGTCTGGTCTACGCCGGGACAAAGGGGACGGCAAGAGCGCGAAGGGTGTCGACCAGGGGATCGTGACCGCGTCGTGATCAGCTCTCCAGCGCCGCTGAGGCCCGGGTCGAGAAAACGCCGTCCCCGAACGGCCCGCTGGGCTAGAGGAGTGACGGCACGTGAGCCGCCGACGCCTCCTTCGCCGCTCTCTGCAGCGCACTGGCGAGCAGCGCCAGATCCGTCGGGCCGTTGCCCAGTTCGCGCACCGGGCGGCGGGCCGGCGGGTCGCCCATCCGGTGCCACTCCAGCGCGACCACCGTCGGGCGCAGCGTCGCCGTGCGCGGGATACGGCCCGTCACCCGCCCCGCCTGCAGCGCCGTGATCCGCCCCTGCGCACCGGTCAGCCGGCCGCGGCCGGGGGAGGGCGCGTCGGGTCCGTCGCCCGGCGCGTCCAGCACGATCCGCAGTGCCGCCCGCCGCGCCGGCTCCGACTCGGCCGTACGGCCCCCGGGATGAGCCGCCGCCACCAGGTGCACGCCGAGCCGCTCACCGTCGCGGGCCACCGCCTCCAGGGCCCGCATCACCGAACCGGCGCTGGGCCGGCCCGGCGCGCCCAACGGCGGCGAGACCAGGGCGTCCAGGTCGTCGACGACCACCACCAGACGGGGCAGCGGCGGCGCGGCCTCCGCCTGCCGGCGCGCGGCGGCCGAGGGCCGCAGCCGCAGCGTCGAGCTGGGCGGGGCGTCGAGGTCGGCGGCGCCGGAGACGGCCCCGGGAGCCGCGGGGGAGGGGCGGGTGCCGGGCGCCGAACGGGCGCCGGGGGCGGGCCGCTGGGCGACCAGACGGCCGGAGACCTCGCGGTGGCGGTGCCACTCGGCGAAGTCCGCACGGCCCAGCAGCTCCGCGCGCCGCTTCAGCTCCGCGCTCAGCGACTGCGCGAACTCCCGCATGCGCACCGGGTCGTTGGCGGTCAGATGCGTGGTGACGTGCGGCACGTCCGTGCACACGTGCAGGCCGTCACCGCCCGCGCCGCCCGCCCGGTCCCGGCCGTCCATCAGCACGATGCCGAGCCGGTCGGGCCGCTCCGCCGCGGCCAGCGAGGCGACCACGGCCCGCAGCAGCTCGGTGCGGCCGCTGCCGGGCGGGCCCTCGACGAACAGGTGCGGGCCCTCGGCGACCAGGTCGACGGTGACCGGGCCGCGCGGTCCGGCGCCCAGCACCGCCCACGCCCGCCCGCCGAGCGCCTCGGTGTCGTCGGCCGCGTCCGCCCACCGCGCCATCAGCGAGTTCGGTGTGGCCCGGGCGAGACCCAGCTCGTCCAGCAGCCGGGCCGACGAGGGCAGCGGCGCCGACACACGCGCGTGCTTCTCCCCGGTGCCGTCCGGGCGCAGCGGCGCCAGCGCCCGCGCGAACCGCTCCGCCCAGGCAGCGGACACCGCGTCCACCACCGCGAGCGTGCCGTGCCCGACCGGCGCCGGATGCGGTGCGGGCGCCACCCGCAGCAGCCGCAGCGCGCTCGCCACATCGCCGCTGAGCAGGGCGACGGCACCGCACTGACGGAACGTCGGCGCGACCGCGCAGGCCGCCTCGTACGTCTCCGACACCGGCGAGGCGGGGGACGCGGGGGCCGTCTCCGCGAGGCACACCACGTGGATGCCGGCGCGCGGGCCCTCCAGCGCGAGCCGCGCCACGGCCTCCCGCAGCCCGGCCCCGCCCGGGTCGCCGTCCACGACGACCACGGTGTAGGGGCCGGGGAAGGCCGGCGCTCCGGAGGGATCGTCGTCGGGACGGGCCCAGGACGGGCGGCGCGAGGCGGTGGGGGAGCCGCCCGGGGCGGGGGAGCCGGGGGCGGCGGGGTGCGTGGGCGGGGTCTCCGCCGAGGCGGTGGGCGAGGTGGGGGCGAAGGGGGCCGCCGACGTGGCAGCGGCAGTCGTCGTTGCCGGCGGCGGGCCGGCCGGGGAGCCCACGGGGCCCGGTGCGGTGCGGGCGGCGGACCGTGGGGCGAAGGTGGCCGGCGTGCCCGCAGGCGCAGGGGCGCCCGGTGCGGCGGCAGGCGTCTCCCAACCCGGCAGGGCGGACTCCGCCACCGCAGTGGCGTGGGGCTGGGCCCGGCGCCGGTCGGCGTGGTGATCCGCCAGGCGGCGCAGCAGTTCGTCGGTGCGGGCGGCGGCCTGTTCGCGGTCGTAGGCGAGCAGCAGGCGGCAGTCCTGGCCGTGCCCGGGCCGCACGTGGGGCAGCCAGCCGAGCCAGGCCCACTCGGCGGTGCGCTCCTCCAGCGGGCGGGAGCGGTCGACGCTGATCAGCACGATCTCCAGCAGGTCCGGCGAGTGCAGCGCGGCCAGCTGGGCGACCACCGCGCGGGCCAGCCCGGCCAGCCGGGGACGCGGCCCCGCCAGCCCCAGCGCCCCGGCCTCCCGCAGCCCGGCCGTCACCGGTACGGCGGGCAGCAGCCCGGAGCCGTCGGGGGTGGCCCGGTCGGCCGTGCCCAGGCGGACGGTGAGCGCCTCGGGGTGACCCGGTCCGCGCTCCCACAGCCGGGGCCCGGGGCCGAGCGCGGTGAGCAGCAGGGCCGCCGGGTCGGGCCAGGTCTCGGGGCGCGCGGAGGCAGCGTCGGCCGTGGCGGGCGGCACGGTGGCGGCCGGCTCGCCCACATGAACGTCGTAGGGCTCCTCGTCGCTCGCCGGGGCCTCCGGTGTGCCGCGGCCGCCGGCCAGCCGCCGCGCCCAGGCGCCGAGCCCACCGCGCCGCCGGCCGCCGCCCCTGCGGCCTCCCGCGTCGGGGTGCCCGGCCGCCTCGCCCTGCGCGTACGCGCCGAGCGGGAGGCCCGCGCCGTGCGTGTCGAGGGCGCGGCGGTGATCCGGGGCGGAGGAGTCCGCGGAGGGCCGGCCGGCCGCCGCACCGGGAAGGCCGCCGGGAGCCTCGCCGGGCGCGTGCGGGCCGGGGAGAGGCGCGGTGCCGCTCCCGTGCGGGCCGGGGACGGGTGCGGCGCCGCCCGGGTGCGCGCCGGACGACGGGTCCGTGGCGCCGTACGCGTGCGGGCCCGGGCCGCCGGCGGGGCCCGGCGTGCCGTACGCGTGCGGGGCGGGCGCGGTGCCGTGGCTCTCCGCGCGAGGTGCGCCGCCCTGGCCCGGCACCACCGCGGGTGCCGTACCGGTCAGGCCCTCGTGCGGCCCTGCTGTGGGCGCCGTCGTGGCGGAGAGGCTCTCGTGGCGCACGCGTACGTGCCCCTCACCGTCGGGGGCGGTCGGCACGCGCGTGCCGGGACCGCCGGGCGGGGCGAGGCGCAGGGCGGACTCGCCGATCCGCAGCAGCGAGCCCGGGGCGAAGCGCACCGGGCGGTCGCTGACGCGGCCGCCGTCCAGGGTGGTGCCGTTGGTGGAGCCGAGGTCGGCGACCGTGACCCGCCCGTCGGCGGACAGGGTCACCGCGCAGTGCAGCCGGGAGACGTCGGGGTCGTCGAGCGGAACGTCGGCGTCGGCGGAGCGGCCCACTCGCACCTCGCCGCCGTGCAGCAGGTGGACGCCGCCCGCGTCGGGGCCCGCCACGACCTGGAGCTGGGCCGGGGCGTCGTCGAGCTCGGGGTGGGGTTCGGGGTCGGCGGGGGCGCCCAGGGAGAGCACGGCGCCGTCGGTGAGCGGGGGCTCGCCCAGCGTCGCGCGCTGGGCGTCGAGCCGCTCCGCGCCGGCGTACACCACCACCGGACCGTCACCGGCCTGGACCGCCTGGGCGAGGCCCGACGCCACCGCGGCCAGCGCCGTGCCCGCGGGCGCCGTGACCAGCACGTCGCAGCTCGCGGCGCGTCCGCGCGCCCCGGAGGGCGGGGCCAGCGGATCTACGACGGTCAGCCGGATCTGCATCGGCGTCAGCGGTCCCTTCTGCGCGGGCGCGGACTCCCCCCACCCCACACGAGCACGACGGCCAGTTGCTTGCAGCATCCTCGCACCTGCCACTGACAACACGCCCGCACGTCCACGACAAGTGATCTTGATTGGTCGGCTCTGCCCGCAAAAGTGCCTGACCAGTGTGGTGCGGGTGACCGCTTGAGATCGGTCACGTTTGCTTCCGGCAACCTGTGAGACCGCCTCGTGCGTCTTTCGTACGCAAGACGTACGGATCTCCGACAACGGCGGGGCCGGGCACCACGGCACTACAGTGGGTCGGAACGTAGGCAAGGCAAGCAGCAGGGAGCGCGTGACGTGCGGCCAGTCGGCAGCAAGTACCTGCTCGAGGAGCCGCTCGGACGCGGCGCCACGGGCACCGTCTGGCGAGCCCGCCAGCGGGAGACCGCGGGTGCCGAGGCCGCCGTGCCCGGCCAGCCCGGCGAGACCGTCGCCATTAAGGTCCTCAAGGAGGAGCTGGCGAACGACGCCGACGTGGTCATGCGGTTCCTGCGGGAGCGGTCCGTCCTGCTCCGGCTGACCCACCCGAACATCGTCCGGGTGCGCGACCTGGTCGTCGAGGGCGATCTCCTCGCCCTCGTGATGGACCTCGTCGAGGGCCCCGACCTGCACCGCTACCTGCGCGAGAACGGCCCCTTCACGCCCGTCGCCGCCGCCCTGCTCACCGCGCAGATCGCCGACGCGCTCGCCGCCAGCCACGCCGACGGCGTCGTCCACCGGGACCTGAAACCGGCCAACGTGCTGCTGAAGCAGACCGGCGGCGAGATGCACCCGATGCTGACCGACTTCGGCATCGCCCGGTTGGCCGATTCGCCCGGCCTCACCCGGACCCACGAGTTCGTCGGCACGCCCGCGTACGTCGCTCCCGAGTCCGCGGAGGGCCGCCCCCAGACCTCCGCCGTCGACATCTACGGCGCCGGCATCCTGCTGTACGAGCTGGTCACCGGCCGTCCGCCGTTCTCCGGCGGCAGCGCGCTGGAGGTCCTGCACCAGCACCTGAGCGCCGAGCCGCGCCGCCCCTCCACCGTGCCCGACCCGCTGTGGACGGTCATCGAGCGCTGCCTGCGCAAGAACCCCGCCGAGCGGCCCGGTGCCGAGAACCTCGCGCGCGCCCTGCGGGTCGTCGCCGAGGGCGTCGGCGTGCACGCGAGCTCCGCGCAGATCGCCGCCGCCGAGGGCGTCGGCGCCCTGCTCGCGCCCGACCCGTCCCCCACCGCCGTCCCCGGGGCGCCGGGCGCCGCCGACCCCACCCAGGTGCTGCCGCACGGCGCCGGGGCGTACGACCCGAACGCCGCGACCAGCGTCCTGCCGCACACCGGCGGCCCGGCCGGCGCCGCCGACCCCACCGCCGTCCTGCCCAGCACCGGCCCGAACGCCGACCCGACGGCCGTCCTGCCGCCGGTCCCGCAGCACCAGCCCGGGCAGCAGGGGCCGTACGGCCAGGGACAGCCGGGGCAGCAGGGGCAGCAGGGACCCGAGCAGCCGCACCCCTGGCAGACCCAGCTGCGCGCCGCGCGCGACCGCAACGAGCAGACGCAGATCCAGTACCTCGACCCGAACGACGACCCGCTGCGCCGCCGCCCCCAGCGGCAGGTCGCCCGGCCCCAGCAGCAGCCGCCGCGCCCGCAGCCGCAGCGCGCCCCGCAGGGCCGGCAGCCGCGTTACCAGCAGGGATACGGCCACCAGCCGCAGCAGCCCCAGCAGTACGCCCCGCCCGCGCCGCCCCAGCCGCAGCGGCCCGCGCCCGAGCCGCGGGCGCCGCGGCAGCGCAGCGCCAACCCGATGAAGATCCCCGGCCTGGGGTGCCTGAAGGGCTGTCTGTTCACGATCGTCGTCCTGTTCGTCGCGGGGTGGCTGATCTGGGAGTTCACGCCGCTGCAGGACTGGATCGGGACCGGCAAGAGCTACTGGGCGCAGCTGAAGGACTGGTTCGACACGGTCACCGGGTGGATCGGCGACCTGGGTGGTTCGTCGGGCGGTTCCTCCGGCGGCAGCGGCACCTGAGTCTGGGGATTTGTCGACAACGAGCGGGTGATTTCCGTCTCCGCGGTGAACGCCGGCTGCTCGGACGCGTAGTTTTAGCGACAACACGCGTCTGTAGGAGCAGTCTTGGCACGGAAGATCGGCAGCCGGTACACCGCCCACCAGATCCTCGGCCGGGGCAGCGCCGGCACGGTGTGGCTGGGCGAGGGCCCCGACGGGCCCGTCGCCATCAAGCTGCTGCGTGAGGACCTCGCGTCCGACGAGGAGCTCGTGGGCCGCTTCGTGCAGGAGCGCACGGCGCTGCTCGGCCTGGAGCACCCCAACGTCGTCTCCGTGCGCGACCTCGTCGTCGACGGCAACGACCTCGCGCTGGTCATGGACCTCGTACGCGGCACCGACCTGCGGACGCGGCTGGAGCGGGAGCGGCGTCTCGCGCCCGCCGCCGCGGTGTCCGTCGTCGCGGACGTCGCCGAGGGGCTGGCCGCGGCGCACGCGGCCGGGGTGGTGCACCGGGACGTCAAACCGGAGAACGTCCTGCTCGACATGCAGGGCCCGCTCGGCGCCGGCGGCTCGCACCGGGCGCTGCTGACCGACTTCGGCATCGCCAAGCTGATCGACACCCCGAAGCGCACCCGCGCCACGAAGATCATCGGTACGCCGGACTACCTCGCCCCCGAGATCGTCGAGGGCCTGCCGCCGCGCGCCTCCGTCGACATCTACGCCCTCGCGACGGTCCTGTACGAGCTGCTGGCCGGCTTCACGCCGTTCGGCGGGGGACACCCGGGCGCGGTGCTGCGGCGCCACGTCACCGAGACCGTGGTGCCGCTGCCCGGCATCCCCGAGGAGCTGTGGCAGCTGATCGTCCAGTGCCTGGCCAAGGCCCCGGCGTCCCGGTTGCGCGCCTCCGAGCTCGCGGTACGGCTGCGCGAGCAGCTGCCGACGCTGGCCGGGCTGCCGCCGCTGGACGTGGACGAGCCGGACGTGGACGCGGAGGCGGAGGAGGCCGCCGCGGGGGACGTGGAGGGCGGCCGGGGCGCCGAGGACACCGCGGTGCGGGCCCGCCGCGGGGCCGTGCCCCTGGTGCGCGGCGCCAAGCCGGACTCCAACCGGGACACGCACACGTCGATGAGGGTGCCCGCGCCGGACGAGCTGGCCGGCGGCGCCCGCGGCACGGCCCGCGCCCCGCGCGCGGCGGGAGCCCCACGGCCCGGCTCGGCCCGCAACCGCGCCGCGACGGCACGCCGCCGCCGGGTCACGCTGGGCGTGGCAGGCGTGGTCCTCGCGGCAGCGATCGGGGCCGGCACGTGGGCGGCGCTCTCCGACGACGACGGCGGGTCGTCGCCGGACACGAAGAACTCGGCGCCGGTCACGCCGTGACGTGTGTCGTGACGTGCGTCGTGACGTGCGTCGTGACGTGCGTCGCGTCGGGGGTGTGGGGTGCGGTGGGGTTGCGGCGCGCCGTGGGGTGAGCCCCCGCCACGGGGCTCCGCCCCGGACCCCGGTGGGTGTTTGCCCGCCCACCCACCCGTTGCTGTTGGGCAGCAGGCGCCGCCGCGGGGCTGCGCCCCGGACCCCGGGCCTCGGGGCCCCGGCCCCGGCCTCGGGCCTTGGGCCCCGGCCCCGGCCTCGGGCCCCGGCGCCGGCCTCGGGCCTTGGGCCCCGGCCTCGGGCCCCGGCGCCGGCCTCGGGCCTTGGGCCCCGGCCCCGGCCTCGGGCCCCGGCCTCGGGCCCCGGCCTCGGGCCCCGGCCTCGGGCCCCGGCCTCGGGCCCCGGCCTCGGGCCCCGGCCTCGGGCCCCGGCCCCGGCCTCGGGCCCCGGCCCCGGCCCCGGCCCCGGCCCCGGCCCCGGGCCTCGACTCCCGGCCCCGGCCTCGGGCCTCAACTCCGGGCCCCGGGCCACGGGCCCCGACTCCGGGCCCCGGGCCCTCGGCCCCGGACGTGCCCGGGGCGCGGTCCCGGCGGGAACCGGGCCGTAGCCCCGCACCGTGCCTCCTGCGTCACGGGGTGGGTGACGCCCCGGGGTCCGGGGCGGAGCCCCGGTGGGTGGCTCTTGCGCAACCGAGTCGGGTGGGTGGGTGGGGAAACACCCCCCGGGCACGGAACCCGGCGGCGCCCCGCGCGAGCGGGCCCGCGGCAGGCGCCCGGCGTTGGTCGGGCGGCGGAGCCGTTACGCTGGAGGCGTGGCAGTCGTCGATGTATCCGAAGAGCTGAAGTCCCTCTCCTCGACCATGGAGTCGATCGAGGCCGTTCTGGACCTCGACAAGCTGAGGGCAGACATCGCCGTGCTCGAGGAGCAGGCGGCCGCGCCGTCCCTGTGGGACAACCCGGACGAGGCGCAGAAGATCACCAGCAAGCTCTCCCACCTCCAGGCCGAGGTGCGGAAGGCGGAGGCCCTGCGCTCGCGGATCGACGATCTCGCCGTGCTGTTCGAGATGGCCGAGGAGGAGAACGACCCGGACACCCGTGCCGAGGCCGAGTCCGAGCTCGCCGCCGTCAAGAAGGCGCTGGACGAGATGGAGGTCCGCACGCTGCTCAGCGGCGAGTACGACTCCCGTGAGGCGCTGGTCAACATCCGCGCCGAGGCGGGCGGCGTCGACGCCGCCGACTTCGCCGAGAAGCTGCAGCGCATGTATCTGCGGTGGGCGGAGCAGAAGGGCTACAAGACCGAGCTCATCGAGACGTCGTACGCCGAAGAGGCCGGCATCAAGTCGACCACCTTCGCCGTGCACTCCCCCTACGCCTACGGCACCCTCTCCGTCGAGCAGGGCACCCACCGCCTCGTGCGCATCTCGCCCTTCGACAACCAGGGCCGCCGCCAGACGTCCTTCGCGGGCGTCGAGGTGCTCCCCGTCGTCGAGCAGTCCGACCACGTCGACATCGACGAGTCCGAGCTGCGCATCGACGTCTACCGGTCCTCCGGCCCCGGCGGCCAGGGCGTGAACACGACCGACTCCGCGGTCCGCATCACCCACCTGCCCACCGGCATCGTCGTCTCCTGCCAGAACGAGCGCTCGCAGATCCAGAACAAGGCCACGGCGATGAACGTCCTCCAGGCCAAGCTGCTGGAGCGGCGCCGGCAGGAGGAGCAGGCCAAGATGGACGCCCTCAAGGGCGACGGCGGCAACTCCTGGGGCAACCAGATGCGTTCGTACGTCCTGCACCCGTACCAGATGGTCAAGGACCTGCGCACCGAGCACGAGGTCGGCAACCCGGAGGCCGTCTTCAACGGCGAGATCGACGGCTTCCTGGAGGCCGGGATTCGCTGGCGCAAGCAGCAAGAGAAGTAGGTTTGTCGACAAACCCAACCGCCCCTGATACAGGGGCGGTTGTTGTTTGTCCGGGTTTTACAGCACGCTCACAGCCCCTGATCCCGAGCAAAGATCACCTTATCCGGACAAGGCGTCCACATCGGCCTTGACGTTGCTTTGAAAAATGGGAAGGGTTGGGCGCGGCATGCGTATTTCTGGGGCGCATGTGAACCGGGGGACTTGAGCGAATTCGCTGCCTCCGTCGATCACCGTCCCGAGCGCCGCCTCACAGACGATTTCAGCTACTGGGGGTAGCAACTACATGACCAAGAAGACGCGGATCCGGGTCGCCCGCATAGCTGCCGGCGCCGTGATCGCCGCAGGCGCCTCGCTGACCGCCGCGGGCGCCGCCTCGGCCCTCGACGCGGACGTGCAGCTGGGCCCGGTTTCCCTCGGGGCACATGTCGAGGGGGACCCCGTCCCGCCGTGCGACATCGTCGTCGACCCGACGAGCTGCCCCCCCACGGGTGGCAACGAGAACGGCGGCAACGAGAACGGCGGTACCGGCAACAACGGCGGTACTGGCGAGAACGGTGGCACCGGCGAGAACGGTGGCACCGGCGAGAACGGTGGCACGGGCAACAACGGCGGTACCGGTGAGAACGGCGGTACTGGCGAGAACGGCGGCACCGGTCAGAACGGTGGCACGGGCAACAACGGCGGTACTGGCGAGAACGGCGGTACCGGCAACAACGGTGGCACCGGCCAGAACGGTGGCACGGGCAACAACGGTGGCACCGGCGAGAACGGCGGTACCGGCAACAACGGCGGTACCGGCCAGAACGGTGGCACCGGCAACAACGGCGGCACCGGCGACGGCGGCTCCCAGAACGGCGGCGCCGGCAACAACGGCGGCAACGGCAACGGCGGCACCGGCACCAACGGTGGCAACGGCAACGGCGGCTCCGGCAACGGCGGTGTCACCGGTGGTTCCTCCACCGGCGGCGACCAGACCGACCCCAACGGTGGCAGCTCCCCCCAGGAGGGTGGTTCCTCCGCGCTGACCGACACCGGTGAGAGCTCCGCCACCGGCTCCGCGCCGTCCGCCCAGGGCAAGGACGGCCAGCTCGCCGAGACCGGTGCCGGTCAGACCGCGTTCCTGGTCATCGGCGCCGCCACGATGATCGCCGGCGGTATCGGCTTCCGCATCCTGCCGCGCCTGGCCGCCGGTCGCGGCGCGGCCGCTGCCTGACGGTAGCGGCGGGCCCACGGGCCGTACGCACGGCACAGCACGACGAAGGGCCCGGAGCATCCCGCTCCGGGCCCCTTCGGCGTCTGTGCGTCCGCCGTGGCGGCGCGTGCGCTCGGTGACCGTCCGTTACGCGGTCTGGTGCGCCAGCAGCGCCACCGCCGCGATCAGCACCGCCAGCAGCGCGATCAGCGCCATGGGGTTGAGCCCACCGAGGAAGTTCTGCTGCTGGAGCCGCTCGCGGTTCGCACGGCACACGGGGCACCGGCCCTCGCTCACGGGCGCCGCGCAGTTCGCGCACACCAACCGGTCGTACGTCATGCGCTCGCCCTCCTTGAACCGGTTTCTGTCCTCTACAACGCATACGGAAACGCGAACGTTCCCCTACCACTGTGCCAGGTTCCCGCGCGGCGTGCGCCGGGACGCCGGGAGGCCGACCGTGCGCACGGTGCCGTCAAAGTTCCGTACAAAAACGCACAAGCCTCGCTCAACCGCAACCGGTGACTGCGCTCCTCCACCCGGTTCGCGTATGGTCACGCTCATCTACCCCCGGCGACCCGTGGTGCATCCGTGATCCGATTCGACAACGTGTCCAAGGTCTACCCCAAGCAGACCCGCCCCGCCCTCAGGGATGTCTCCCTGGAGGTCGAGAAGGGCGAGTTCGTCTTCCTCGTGGGGTCCTCCGGCTCCGGAAAGTCCACCTTCCTGCGGCTGATCCTCCGCGAGGAGCGGTGCAGCCACGGACAGGTGCACGTCCTCGGCAAGGACCTCGCGCGGCTCTCCAACTGGAAGGTGCCGCAGATGCGCCGCCAGCTGGGGACCGTCTTCCAGGACTTCCGCCTGCTGCCGAACAAGACGGTCGCCGAGAACGTCGCCTTCGCGCAGGAGGTCATCGGCAAGTCCCGGGGCGAGATCCGCAAGTCCGTGCCCCAGGTGCTGGAACTGGTCGGCCTCGGCGGCAAGGAGGACCGGATGCCGGGCGAGCTGTCCGGCGGTGAGCAGCAGCGCGTGGCCATCGCGCGCGCGTTCGTCAACCGGCCCAAGCTGCTGATCGCCGACGAGCCCACCGGCAACCTCGACCCGCAGACCTCCGTCGGCATCATGAAGCTGCTCGACCGGATCAACCGGACCGGCACGACCGTCGTGATGGCGACGCACGACCAGAACATCGTGGACCAGATGCGCAAGCGCGTCATCGAGCTGGAGAAGGGCCGCCTCGTCCGCGACCAGGCCCGCGGCGTCTACGGCTACCAGCACTGACCGTACGCGTACACGACCGCGTCCAAGCCACGGAAAGGCACAACCAGCCGCCATGCGCGCCCAGTTCGTCCTGTCGGAGATCGGTGTGGGTCTCCGCCGCAACCTGACCATGACCCTGGCGGTCATCGTCTCCGTCGCCCTCTCGCTGGCGCTGTTCGGCGCCTCGCTCCTGATGAGCGACCAGGTGAGCCAGATGAAGGGCTACTGGTACGACAAGGTCAACGTCTCGATCTTCCTCTGCAACAAGAGCGACGCCGAGTCCGACCCCAACTGCGCCAAGGGCGCGGTGACCGAGGACCAGAAGAAGCAGATTCTCGGCGACCTGAAGAAGATGCCGGTCGTCGACAAGGTCGTGTACGAGTCGCAGGACGAGGCCTACAAGCACTACAAGGAGCAGTTCGGCAACTCCCCGCTGGCCAGCTCGCTGACGCCGGACCAGATGCAGGAGTCGTACCGGATCAAGCTGAAGGACCCGGAGAAGTACCAGGTCATCGCGACCGCGTTCAACGGGCGGGACGGCGTGCAGTCGGTGCAGGACCAGAAGGGCATCCTGGACAACCTGTTCACGCTGCTCGGCTATCTGAACCTGGGCGCGCGCGGCGTGATGCTGGTGATGCTGTCGGTGGCGCTGCTGCTGATCGTCAACACCGTGCGCGTGTCGGCGTTCAGCCGCCGGCGGGAGACCGGGATCATGCGGCTGGTCGGCGCGTCCGGCCTGTACATCCAGGCGCCGTTCATCATGGAGGCGGCGGTCGCCGGCGTGATCGGCGGCACGGTGGCCTGCACGTTCCTGGTGCTCGGTCAGTACTTCGTCATCGACCACGGTGTGGCGCTGTCGCAGAAGCTGCCGCTCATCAACTTCGTCGGCTGGGACGCCGTGTTGACCAAGCTGCCGCTGATCCTCGCGGCGAGCTTCCTGATGCCCGCGTTGGCGGCGTTCTTCGCGCTGCGCAAGTACCTGAAGGTGTGACGCACGCCAAGAGGGCCGCGGGGGCAAGAGCCCCTGCGGCCCTTCGTCGTTGTCCTAGACTCACCGCCATGTCAGGTCGTGACCTGTTCTGTCAGCCCCGCCGCATCGGCCGCGGGGCCACCCTGACATTGGTGTTCGCGAGCGTGCTCGTCGCGGGTGCGGCCACCGGCTCGCTGCCCGGCACGGACCGCCGCAGCACCGGGGACACCGTCCGCACCGCCGCCGCCCCGAGCACGCGTCACGAGGACGTCGCGCGGGCCGCCGCGCAGGCGATGGCCGACGGCAAGTCCCCGACGGAGGCCGCCGAACGGGCCGTCAGCCGCAGCGGGGACCGCTGGGGCGCCGTCTACTCGCAGGGTGAGTACGAGGAGTTCCAGGAGGCCCTCGACGGCCGCTACACCGGCGTCGGCCTGTGGGCGCGGCGCGAGCGGGACGGCCGGATCGAGGTGACGAAGGTCAGCGGGGGCTCGCCCGCCGCCGAGGCCGGCATCCGCGCCGGCGACCGGCTGCGCAGCGTCGACGGGCACGCGGTCGACGGCCGCCCGGTCACCGAGGTCGTCTCCCTGCTGCGCGGCGACGCCACCGACTCCGGTGCCGGTACGACGGTGACGCTCGGCCTGGAGCGCGGCACGCGCGCGTGGACGCTCACGCTGCGCCGGGCGAGGCTGTCGACGGACTCGGTGACCGTGCGCACGCTGCCCGGCGGCGTCACCGTCATCAGGATCGCGTCGTTCACCAAGGGCGTCGGCGACAAGGTCCGCGCGGCGGTACGGCGGGCCCCGGCCGGCGCCGGGGTCGTGCTGGACCTGCGGGGCAACTCCGGCGGCCTGGTCACCGAGGCCGTGGACACCGCGTCCGTCTTCCTCGACGGCGGGCTCGTCGGCACCTACGACGTGGACGGCGACGAGCGCGTCCTGCACGCGGCGCCCGGCGGCGACACCACCAGGCCCCTGGTCGCGCTGGTCGACGGCGGCACCATGAGCGCGGCCGAACTGCTCACCGGCGCGCTGAAGGACCGCGGGCGGGCGGTCGTCGTCGGAACGCGCACCTTCGGCAAGGGCTCGGTGCAGATGCCGAGCCGGCTGCCCGACGGCTCGGTCGCCGAACTGACCGTCGGCCACTACCGCACGCCCTCGGGCCGCGGTGTCGACGGCGCCGGCATCACCCCGGACCTGGAGGCCGACGAGCAGGCCCTGAAGCGGGCGGAGACGGTGCTCGGCGGGCTCGGCGACACGACGTAGCTCCCCGCGCGGGCGCGACGCTCCCGGACCGCGGGTTAATCCACTTCCTCCGCACCCCGGGTGTGGTGCGAAAATGGGCGGCACTATGGCTAAGGAAAAAGGGCGCAAGCTGATCGCGCAGAACAAGAAGGCGCGGCACGACTACCTCATCCTCGACACCTATGAGGCCGGTCTGGTCCTGACCGGGACCGAGGTGAAGTCACTGCGCCAGGGACGGGCGTCGCTGGTCGACGGCTTCGTGCAGCTCGACGGGAACGAGGCGTGGCTGCACAACGTGCACGTCCCGGAGTACAGCCAGGGCACCTGGACCAACCACAGCGCCCGCCGCAAGCGCAAGCTGCTGCTGCACCGCGAGGAGATCGACAAGCTGGAGGCGAAGTCGCAGGAGACGGGTCACACGATCGTGCCCCTCGCCCTGTACTTCAAGGACGGCCGGGCCAAGATCGAGATCGCGCTGGCCAAGGGCAAGAAGGAGTACGACAAGCGGCAGGCGCTGCGCGAGAAGCAGGACCGCCGCGAGACCGAGCGCGCGATCTCGGCGGTCCGGCGCAAGCAGCGGGCGTAGCGGGAGCGTCCGGCCGGGAACATCCCGGGCCGGCGGCGCGTTGAACGGGGTACGACGGCGGGGTGACCGCCGGGAATACGCTGGCATCGGCGGGCGTTGATCCCGTACGATGGCGGTAGCACCGGACGTATGACGGCCGGTGTGCACCTTGAGAAATCAACATGGGGATGATCGGTTTCGACAGCGGCTGTCGAAGCAGGGGAAGCGTGTCGAGGAAGCGGCCATGATCTCGTAAACCACAGGCCGAAAAAAATAATCGCCAATTCCAAGCGCGATCTCTCCCAGGGCGAGCTCGCCCTCGCTGCCTGATCCAGGTAGCGAGTTGCGGCTCCCCTACTCATAGGGAGTGTCAGCCCGGGGATGTTCCCGCCCCGGATCCTGGCATCAGCTAGGGAACTAAACCTTGATCCCGGTCACGGGGTGAAGAGGGAAACCACACAGTGACTGGGCCCGTCGGAGACTTGTCCGCGTGATCTCCGGGGCCGAGAAAAGCACAGCGGACTGCACACGGAGAAGCCCTGGTTCTGCACCGTTGGACGCGGGTTCGATTCCCGCCATCTCCACGAGATCCCTTCGGGGATCACCCCATGTGGGCGAAGGCCCCGTCGCTTCCGAGCGGCGGGGCCTTTTCCTTTGCGCGCGCCTGCCTCTGCGCCTGCACGGAAGGAACCGAGAACGTTGACCGACTACACCCTGCGCCCGATCGGCCACGTCGCCTCCCCCCTCACCGACCGCTCGGCGGCCCCCCGCCAGCCCGACGAGGGCGCACCCGACGCCTGGCTGGTCCTCGACGAGGACTACCTGCCCGCCCTGGACGGCCTGACCCCCGGCACCGACGTACTGCTGCTGACCTGGCTGGACCGCGCCGACCGCACCACCCTCACCGTGCGCCCCCGCGGCGACGCCGGCCGCCCCCTCACCGGTGTCTTCGCCACCCGGGCCCCCGACCGCCCGAACCCGATCGGCCTCCACACGGTCCACCTCCTCACCGTCACGGGCCCCCGCCTCCACGTACGCAACCTGGAAGCGATCGACGGCACCCCCATCCTGGACATCAAGCCCCTCCTGACCCCGAACCGCTGAAACCGCCGGGGCGGTCGCCGGTGCTTGTGACAGGGCTGTGACCGGAGTGGTGGCTTCCGTCACTGTGGGGGGTGGGGTGGGCTGATGGGGTGGGCGGATGCCTCGACCTCGTCTTGTTCTGCCTGTTGCCGCCGTTCTCGGGGCGGTGCTTTCCGCCTGTGGGACGCAGGCCGGAGGTGGGGCGGGGGCGGCTGGGCGTTCCTGTGCCTCTGCCTCGCCGGCCGGCGGGGACGTTGTGGAGGGGGTGCGGATCCTCTCGGTGCCCGGGGCCGGGGGCGGTTGTGGGGCTGACCGGGGTGTGATCTACGAGGTCGTCAACGCCGGGCGGTCGGAGATGACGTACACCGTGACCATCGGTTTTCTGGCCGCCTCCGGTGGGGCCGTGGACAACGTCACGCAGACCGTGGAGCGGGTGGCGCCGGGCGCGACCGTCCGCCGTACGGTGCGGCGGGCGGAGGCCGTCGGGCCCGAGGTGACCGGGGCGAAGATCGTCAAGGTGCGCAGCGTCCCGTCCGGCGAGGCGGCCGCCGAGGGCGGCCCGTGCCCGCCGTCGGGGGTGCGGGTCTGGGCCGACCAGGGCGACGCGGCGATGGGCCTGCGGGTCGTCGGCCTGCACCTGGAGAACTGCGGCACCGGCGTCCACCGCCTCGACGGCTACCCGCTGCTCCAGCTCCTCGACGAGCACCACTCCCCGGTGTCCGGCGTCCGCGTCCTGCACGGCGGCGCCGGCATCGCCTCCGGCACCGGCGCCGACGCCACCCCGGCCCCGCTCGCCCTGCAGCCCGGCGAGCGGGCGGTGTCCGTGCTGACCTGGCGCAACACCACCCAGTTCGGCGACGCGGTCAACGCCCCGTACGTGCGGGTGCGCGCGAAGGAGGGCGCCCGCCCGGTGATGGTGATCCCCGAACTCGACCTCGGCACGACGGGCAAGCTCGGCGTCGGCGCGTGGACCCGGGACCGGAACCGCTAGGGAGTTTTCGCCCCCACCCCCTAGGCAGTGTCTTTCCGATCATCCGATCGTTGGGCTGGTCGTGAGGGATGGGGAGATAACTGACGCCGCCTGGTCGGTGATCGAGCCGTT
>NZ_JBIBXG010000024.1:0-51276 GCF_043082085.1 Streptomyces sp. NPDC014801
CGACGCCGCGAGCACGCAGGGCCAGGCACACGTCGCGGCCGTCGGCGTCCGGGAGCCCGAGATCCAGGACGACCAGATGGGGCGCCGGTGCGAGCTGCCGCAGCAGGCTGTCGGCCGTGGCGGCGACGGAGACGGTGTGCCCGTCGTGCTCCAGAGCGCGCTTGAGGACGTCGCGGACCGCCGCGTCGTCTTCGCACACCATGATGAAAGCCACGGGCCGACCCTAGATACTCCCGGCCCAGTTCTCCATCTTCGCTGGTCAACCGTTGACGGTGGGGGAGCAGGCCGCCGCTGTTCTGGCCGTGGCCGCCCTGGTCTGCCTGCTCTCCTTCGTCCTCGGCCGGGTCGCCGCCCACCTCCTGCGGCTGGAGGCGGCTACCGCCTCGTCGCTGACGCTCGCCTGCGGCATGAACAACAGCAGCGCGAGCGCGGTGCTGATCACCGCGTCCCTGCCCGAGAAACCGCGCCAGCTGCTGCCGGTCCTCGCCTACGGGCTGCTGCAGAAGACCGCCGCGAACCGGATCGTCACCCGGCTGCGACCGGCTCCCACCGCGGCAGCCACCTGAACCTTCTTCAGCTGTCGCCCTCGGATCCGGGCTCTTCGCGGCGTACGGGGATGAGCAGGGTGAAGGCGGCTGGACGGCGGCCGGTCAGGGAGAGTCTGCCGCCCAGGGACACGGCTAGGTCGCGGGCGAGGGACAGGCCGATGCCGGAGCCCTCCCCCGCGCCGGTGCGGCCGTGGTCGAACAGCCGGGACGCCTCGCCGTCCACCGCGCCCTCGTCGGTCACATCGAAGGCGACGGCCTCCCCGAGATCGCGGGCCGTGAGGCGCACGGTGCCGCGCCCGTGGACGCGCGCGTTCTCCAGCAGGACGCCGAGGATCTCGGTGACCGGGGCGCCGAGGACGCGAACGTCGTCCCCCGTCTCAAGGGCCGCTGCCTCCACGCGTCTGCCGTCGCGGGCGAACGGTCCGTGCCAGCGCTCCTCGGTCTCGCGCAGCAGCTGTGACACGGGCGTGTCCGGGGCGGGCTGGCGCGGCAGGTCGTGGAAGCGGGTCAGGCGCAGCACCTCCTCCACCGTGCGGTGCAGGCGGCGCGTGGTGGCCAGGGCTTCCTCCAGGGCGGGCCGCAGCCGGGCGTCGTCGTCCTGGGCGAGCCCCGCCTCCAGGGTGAGCTGCAGCCCGGTGAGCGGGGTGCGTAGCTGGTGGGAGGCGTTGGCGGTGAAGTCGCGCTCGTGGCGCAGGAGTTCGGTCAGGCTGTGCAGCATCTCGTTGTGGGTGCGCGCGACCTGGTCGATCTCGGCGACGCTGCTGGGTTCGGCCCGGGCGCTCAGGTCGCCGGCGGTGACGGCCCGGCAGTGCCGGGAGAGGTCCTCCAGCGGCGCGGCCAGCACCCGCGCCTGCCTGCGGGCGACGAGGACGGCCACGGTCAGCGCGAGGGCGCAGACCCCGGCGAGGACCCCCCAGGCGATCAGGACACGGTCGCGTACGGCGGCCGCGGGCGAGGAGGCCCGTACGACGCCGATCACGTGCTCGGCGTGCGACACGGGCACCGCGACGACCAGGTCACCGCCCGGTCGGCCGCGCACCACCTCCGCGGCCAGCGCCCGTCGCACGGCCGTGTCGCCGGTGTGAGGGCCTGTGCCGGCCCGCAGCCGCAGCGAGGGGTCGTAGAGACCGAGACGGCCGTCGGGTGGTGGCGCGGGCAGTTCCACGGGGTCGCCGGTCGCGTAGTCCGGGCTGACGTGTACCGCCCCGGACAGCGCCGCCCGCTCCAGGGTGTCGCGCTGGTCGGCGTACAGGGACGACCTGATCGCCAGGCCCAGCGGGACGGCGAGGAGGACGACGGCGACCAGGGCGGCGGTGAGGGCGACTCGCACCACGCGCTGTCTCATGCCCCCATCCTGCGGGCCCCCGGCCGGTCCGTGAGCGGTCCGCCACGCGCTTTTGCCGTCGTCTAACCGTCGGCGTGCGGGGCGTTAACCGACTGCTCTCTAGCGTCGGTGACATGGCAGGAGAGCAGGACCCGGCAGTTTCTCGGGAGGGCAGTGGCATGCCGTACAAACGTACCTCCGCCGGCCTCGTCGCGGTGACGGTGGTCGCGGCGGTGATCTCGGGGTGTTCCGGATCGTCGTCCGGGGCGCATTCCGGCTCGGGTTCAACGGCCCCAGTGCGTGCGAACCCGGCCCCCACCGAGTCGAACCCGCCCGGGGACATCCCCGACAACCAGGTGTTCGTGGCCTACCGTCCCACCGGCGGCTTCACCGGGTTCACGGTGAAGGTGCCGGAGGGCTGGGCCCGCACCGACAAGGGCGGTACGACCGTCTTCACGGACAAGCTGAACAGCGTCACCATCGCTACGGCCAGCGCCTCCACCGCCCCGACCGTCACCTCCGTCAAGAACACGGTGGTACCTGAACTACGCCGGCAAGTGGCGAAGTTCGCATCGCCGAAGGTGTCGCAGGTGACCCGTAAGGCGGGCCCCGTCGTCCTTCTCACCTACCAGGGCGACTCGGCCAAGGACCCGGTCACCGGCAAGGTGGTGCGGGACGCGTTCGAGCGGTACGCCTTCTACCGGCAGGGCCATGAGGTGGACCTGACGCTGTCCGGCCCGGTCAAAGCCGACAATGTCGATCCGTGGCGGATCGTCAGCGACTCGTTCGCGTGGCGGTGAGTGCGATGCCCGCCGAACCGTCCGACGACGTGGTGCTGGCCGCCCGGGAGCTCTACCGCTTCTACCGGGCCGGTGAGGAGGAGACGCTCGCGTTGCGCGGAGTGTCACTGCGGGTGCGGCGCGGGGAGACGGTCGCCGTCGTCGGCCCGTCGGGGGCGGGCAAGTCGACCCTGCTGGCGTGCCTGGCCGGGCTCGACGAGCCGTCGGGCGGCGAAGTCCGGGTGGCGGGCGTGCGCATCAGCCACCGGCCCGAGACCGAACGCGCACGGCTGCGGGCGCGTCATGTGGGGGTGCTTCTGCAGTCCCGCAACCTGCTGCCGCATCTGACCGTGCGCGACAACATCCGGCTCGCCCAGCACGCGGTGCGCGGCCGTCCCACGGTGCGGGCCGGGGCGCTGCTGGAACAGGTGGGGCTCGGGCGGCGGGCGGGCGCGCTGCCGCGGCAACTGTCCGGCGGTGAGCTGGCCCGGGCCGGGCTCGCCGTCGCGCTGGCCAACTCCCCGGCCGTGCTGCTGGCCGACGAGCCGACCGGCGAACTCGACGGTGCGACCGAGGAGTTGGTGCTGCGGATGCTGCGGGACCGGGCTGCGGACGGTTGCGCGGTGCTGATCGTGACGCACAGCGCGGAAGCGGTGCGGGGCGCCGACCGAGTGATCACACTGGACGACGGGCGGGCGCACGAGGGTCGCGAGGGAACCGCTCGGACCGAGGAGAGCAGCCATGTCCTCCGCTGACCTGCTCGTCTCCTGCCGGGGCGTCGCGCTCACCTTCGGCCGGGGCCCCACCGCCGTGGTGGCGGTGCATGGCGCCGACCTGGACGTCCGCTCCGGCGACCGGCTGGCGATCGTGGGACCGTCCGGGTCGGGGAAGTCGTCCCTGCTCCATCTGCTGGCGGGGCTCGAGCTGCCCACCAGCGGCACGATCACCCGGCCCGGAGTGCGCGGGCCGCGGGACATCGGCCTGGTCTTCCAGGCCGACAGCCTCATCCCCGCCCTCGACGTCACGGAGAACACCGCGCTGCCGCTCGTCCTGGCGGGACGTCCGCAGCAGGAGACCCGCCGTCCGGTCGCCGAGGCGCTCGGCGTGGTCGGCGCGGCCGGGCTGGCCGACCGGCTGCCCGACGAGATCTCCGGCGGCCAGGCCCAGCGGGTGGCCGTTGCCCGCGTGTTGGCGCAGGCGCCGCGGCTGATCCTCGCGGACGAGCCCACCGGCCGCCTCGACCACGCCACCGGCGCCCGTGTCCTGGACGCCCTGCTCGCGGCGGCCGACCGGACGGGCGCGGCCCTCGTCGTCACCACCCACGACGCCGCCGTCGCTGCCCGGCTCACCGTTCGGCAGGGCATGCGCGACGGCCGGCTGCTTGCACCCGAAGCAACGCAAGCGCCGGAGCCACGAGGGAGCCTGTCGTGATCACCGCCTGGGCGGGCGGACTGGCCCGCCACCGCATCGGACGGCTACTGGCCGCCGTCGCCGGGATCGCTCTGGCCGTCGCCCTGGTCGCCGCGCTCGGCTCCTTCCTCACCGCGTCCAAGGCGACCATGACCGGGCGGGCGGTCCGCTCGGTCGCCGTGGACTGGCAGGTCGAGGTACAGCCGGGTGCCGACCCGAACGCCGTCCGGTCGCTGGTGCAGGCCGCCGGCGGCACCCGGGCCGCGCTGCCCGTCGGCTTCGCCCGCACCACCGGCTTCACCGCCACCGTGGGAGGCAGCACCCAGACCACCGGCCCCGGCGTCGCGCTCGGGCTGCCGGCCGGCTACCGCAGTCACTTCCCCGACGAACTTCGCATGCTCTCCGGCTCCGGCACCGGCGTCCTGCTCGCCCAGCAGACCGCATCCAACCTGCACGCCGCCCCCGGCGACACCATCGGCGTGCGGCTGCCCGGCGCCGGACTGCGGCAGGTGCGGGTGGACGGCGTGGTCGACCTGCCCCAGGCCGACTCGCTGTTCCAGATGATCGGCGCGCCCCCGCAGTCCCAGCCGACCGCTCCCCCGGACAACGTCGTCCTCCTGCCCGCCGCCCGGTTCGCCTCCCTCACCCACGGAGCCACCGGCGTCACCACCCAGATCCACGTGGCCCGCGACGCGAGACTGCCGGCCGACCCGGCCGCCGCCTTCTCCTCCGTGACGGGTGCCGCACACAACCTGGAGGCCAAGTCGGCCGGTTCCGCGCTCGTCGGCAACAACCTCGGCGCGGCCCTGGACTCCGCCCGCCAGGACGCCCTCTACGCCCAGATCCTCTTCCTCTTCCTCGGCGTCCCCGGCGCCGTCCTGGCCGCCGCCCTGACCGTGGCGGTCGCCTCGGCCGGCGGCGAACGGCGCTGCAGGGAGCAGGGTCTGCTGCGGCTGCGCGGGCTGCGTCCCGGCCAGATCACCGCGCTCGCGGGCCTGGAGGCCGCACTGGTAGGCGCCGGCGGCGGCCTCGCGGGTCTCGGGCTCGCCGCTCTGACCGGCCGCCTCGCCTTCGGTGCCGAATCCTTCGGCGCGGGCGCGGGCACCTGGGCCCTCTGGTACGCCGTCGCCTTCGTCCTCGGCGTGGCCGTGGCCGCCGCTGCCGTGCTCGTGCCCGCCCTGCGGGATCTGCGCACGGTGACCGTCGCCGACACCAGGCGGGAGCCGCGCGGGTCGCGTTCGCCCTGGTGGCTGCGGTACGGCCTGGACTTCACGCTGCTGATCGGCTCCTGGCTGGTCTTCCGCGCCTCCTCCAACAACCAGTACGCCCTCGTACTCGCCCCGGAGGGCGTGCCCAGCGTCTCCGTCTCCTACTGGGCGTTCCTCGGCCCGGCCCTGCTGTGGCTGGGTGCGGCCCTGCTGCTGTGGCGGCTGACCCTGCTGGTCCTCGCCCACGGCCGACCGGCTCTGGCCCGCCTTGCCCGACCGCTGACCGCGACCCTGTCCGGAACCACGGCGGCCGTGCTGTCCCGCCGCCGGCGGCCGCTGGCCCGCTCCGTGGTACTCCTCGCCCTCGCCGTGTCGTTCGCGATCTCCACGGCCGTCTTCAACTCCACCTACCGTCAGCAGTCCGAGGTCGACGCCCGCCTCACCAACGGCGCGGACGTCACCGTCACCGAACCGCCCGGCGCCCAGGTCCGGGCGAGCGCGGCCGACACGCTGAAGGTCTCCGGTGTCCGGCACGTCGAGCCTCTCCAGCACCGGTATGCCTACGTCGGCGCCGACCTCCAGGACCTCTACGGTGTCCGGCCCGCCACCGTCGCCAGGGCGACCTCGCTCCAGGACGCCTACTTCTCGGGCGGCACGGCCGCGCAACTGATGCGCCGGCTCGCCCAGCGCCCCGACAACCTGCTGGTCAGCGCGGAGACCGTGCACGACTTCCAGCTCTCCCCCGGCGACAACGTCAACCTCCGGATCCAGGACGCCCGTACGAAGGCCCTGCGCACTGTGCCCTTCCACTATGCCGGGATCGTCAAGGAGTTCCCGACCGCGCCGAAGGACAGCTTCTTCGTCGCCAATGCCGCCTATGTGGCGAGGGCGACCGGCAGCGACGCAGTCGGCGCCTTCCTGCTCGACACGGGCGGAAGCCACCAGCAGCAGATCGCCGCCCATCTGCGTCGGCAACTGGGCACCGGTGCCACGGTCACCGACCTGACGCAGACACGCGGCACGGTCGGCACCAGTCTGACCTCCGTCGACCTGGCCGGACTCACCCGGATCGAGCTTGCCTTCGCGGTGCTGCTGGCCGCCGGGGCGGGAGGGCTCGTCCTCGCCCTGGGCCTCGCCGAACGCCGCCGTACCTTCGCCGTGGCCACCGTCCTCGGCGCGAAGAGCGGCCAACTGCGCGGCATGGTCCTCACCGAGGCCCTGCTGCTGGCCGCCGGCGGCCTGGCGGGCGGCGCCCTCATCGGCTGGGCCCTGTCCGAGATGCTCGTGAAGGTCCTGACGGGTGTCTTCGATCCGCCGCCCGCGAGCCTGGCGGTGCCGGGCGGCTACCTGGCCCTGACCGCGGGCGCGGCCGTCGTCGCCGTACTGGCGGCCGCGCTGAACGGCATCCGCAGCGCCGGCCGGCCCGCCGTGGAGGAGCTGCGTGACCTGTGAGCGGACGGAAGCAAACGGGCCGCGCGTGTCGCCCGCTCCTACGCTGTCCAGCATGCGTACGCACGCGACCGCCGACCCGAGCCGTCACCGCGTCCTCGTCGTCGAGGACGACGACACCATCGGCCGCCACCTGGAGACCGGCCTGCGCGGCAACGGCTACGCACCGACCTGGAGCCGGACGGGCTCCGCAGCGCTGGCCGAGGCCACGCGGGCGCCGTACGACGTGCTGCTGCTCGACCTGGGACTGCCCGACATGGACGGTCTGGACGTCGCGCGCGCCGTGCGCGCCCGGCACCCGGACCTGCTGATCGTCATCCTGACGGCCCGCACGGACGACATCGACGTCATCGCTGGGCTGGACGCAGGGGCCGACGACTACCTCGTCAAGCCCTTCAGCCTGACCGTGCTACTCGCCCGGCTCCGCGCCCATCTGCGCCGCCGGGTCGTCGCCACGCCGCCGCAGGAACCCGTCCGGCTGGCCGACCTCGTCCTCGACGTCGTGGCCCGCCGCTGCACACTGCGCGACGCGGACGTCGACCTGCGTCCCAAGGAGTTCGACCTGCTCGCCGTCCTGGCCCGGCACGCCGGGGAGGCCGTCTCCCGGGAGACCCTGATGGCCGAGGTCTGGGACGAGAACTGGTTCGGATCCACCAAGACCCTCGACGTCACCATGGCCGGCCTGCGCCGACGCCTCGCGCAGGCCGCCGGCGCCTCGGTCCCGCCCGTCAGCCTGCCCCGCATCACCACCCTGCGCGGGCACGGCTACCGCCTGGAACTCTGACGGGCCCCGCGGCGCGGCAGCAGCGAGCAGGCCGCCGGTCTTCCCGGCCGCCGCTCATCAGGTTCAGTCCGCGTGGGGCCGGGCGAGGCCGTGGTCGTAGGCGAAGATCACGGCCTGGATCCGGTCGCGGGCCCCGATCTTGGCCAGGACGCGGCCGACGTGGGTCTTGACGGTCGACTCGGAGAGCACGAACCGGGCGGCGATCTCGCCATTGGTCCAGCCCTTGCCGACGGCGACGAGGATCTCCCGCTCGCGGTCGGTGAGGGAGACGAGCCTCGGGTCCTCGGCCGCGTCACCCCGGTGGGCGGGGACGTACTGAGTGAACTCGTGCAGGAGGCGGCGAGTGAGGGCGGGCGCGATCACGGCGTCGCCAGAGGCGACGGCGCGGATCCCCGCGAGGAACTCGTCGGGGCGCGCGTCCTTGAGGAGGAAACCGCTGGCCCCTGCCCGGATCGCGGCGTGGACGTACTCGTCGAGGTCGAACGTCGTGAGCACGAGGACGCGTGAGCGGCCGCCGGCGGCGACGATGCGGCGGGTGGCCTCGATGCCGTCCATGCCGGGCATGCGGACGTCCATCAGGACGACGTCCGGGCGCAGTTCGGCGGCCTTGCGGACGGCCTCCGCGCCGTGGGCGGCCTCCCCGACGACGTCGGTCTCGGGCACGGAGTCCAGGAGCAGGTGGAAGCCGTAGCGTTGCAGCGGCTGGTCGTCCACGATGAGGACGGTGGTCACCGGTCACCGCCCCGGGGCGTGAGGTCGAGGACGGCTTCCACGCTCCATCCTCCGCCGCCCGTCGGCCCCGCGCTGACGGCGCCTCCGTACAGAGCGGCTCTTTCTCGCATGCCCACCAGGCCGTGCCCTTCCTCGTTCGGCGGTCCCGGCTGTGCGGCCGGGCCGGTGTCCTGGACCCGGATGCTCAGCCGGGTGTCCGTCACGGCGACCGCCAGGTGCACCCGGGCGTCGTCGGCGGCGTGCTTCATGGTGTTGGTGAGGGCTTCCTGGACGATGCGGTACACCGTCAGCTGGACCCCGCCGTCCAGGGCCTCGACGTCGCCGGAGGTCCGGTAGATGACCTCCAGTCCGGCGGCGCGCACCGTGGCGCACAGCGCGCCGATGTCCACGATGCCGGGCTGCGGGCTGAGCTCGGGCCCGCCGACCGGGCCGTCCCCGGCCTCGCGCAGTACGCCGAGTACGCGCCGCAGCTCGCCGAGGGCCTGCCGACCGGTGTCGCCGATGAGCTGAAGGGCTTCCTTGCCCCGTTCGGGGGCGGCGTCCGTGGCGTAGGCACCGGCGTCGGCGAGGGTGATGATGACGGACAGGTTGTGGCCGACGATGTCGTGCATCTCGCGGGCGACCCGGGTGCGTTCAGTGGCGGCCGCGAGTCTGCTGCGCTGGTCGCGCTCGATCTCCAGCCGGGCCGCCCGTTCCCGCAGACCGGCCAGCTGGGCCCGGCGGATGCGCACCACAAGGCCGAGTGCGAGCGCCGCGGTCGCCGTGCTCAGCAGGAAGAACAGGGCGTCCCAGACGGAGACGGCCGAGGACGCGCGGACCGCGACCAGCAGCATGGCTCCCGCCATGACCGCACCGGCCCACGGCAGCTGCCGCAGCCGACCGTGCAGGGCCAGGCTGTACAGGGCGACGAAGAGCGCGACGTCCGCGCGCAGCGCCGCGCCCAAGGACCATTGGAGGACGAACACCGCGGCGATGACTCCGAAAGCCACCATGGGCTTGCGCCGCCGCAAGAGCAGGGGCAGTACGAGTCCTGCCTGCAGTGCCAGCATTCCCGCGAGGGGCAACTCGGTGAAGGCGAGCCGGAAGCGGCGCGGGCCGTCGCCGTCGTCCACTCCGTCACGCAGCAGGTCGGGCAGGCAGAACATCAGGAGGACCAGAGCCACGACCGCGGTGTCCAGCACCCAGGGATGTGTCCGGTCGGCCTGCCGCAACCGCTGGCCGCCCCGGGACAGCCGGGCGACCAGCGGTCCCATGCCGCTGATGTCATCGGTGGTCACGGACGTCACCTGTCCATGGTGCGGGCTTCAGGCGTCGGTGCGCGCGAGCCGGTACGCCGCGCCGCCCAGCGCAAGCGCCGTCCAGCACAGGAAGACCAGCAGTCCGGCGCCCGGCGACAGGGACGTCGAGTCGTGGGTCAGCGCGAACATCGACTCACCCGCGTTGGACGGCAGGTAGGGGCTGATGTCGTCCCGCCAGGAACTCGGCAGCAGGGAGACCAGCCCCGGGATCAGCATCAGAGCCGCCACCAGCACCGAGATGCCCCCGGCCACGGACCGCAGCAGCGCGCCCAGCGCGACGCCGATCACCCCGACCAGGCCGAGGTAGAGCCCGGCGCCCAGCAGACTCCGCAGTACACCAGCGTGCGAGAGGCTCATCGCCGCCGGCGTGCCCGAGACGATTCCACTGCCGAACAGGAAGGCCACGAACCCACCCACCGTCCCCACGACCAGTGCGACCAGCCCGAACACGGCCGCCTTCGACCACAGCACGGGCAGCCGGCGGGGGACTGCCACGAGCGTGGAGCGGATCATGCCGGTCGAGTACTCTCCCGCCGTGACCAGCACGCCGAGCACGCCCAGGGCGAGCTGGGCGAAGTTCGTACCGAAGAGGGACAGGCTGACGGCCGTCGAGTCGGCGAAGTCCCGGTCCATGTGGCCGGAGTCGATCCCCGACTTGTAGCGGCTCGCGGAGATCAGGCCGAAGGCCACCAGGAACAGCAGGCCGAGGCCCAGGGTGATCCAGGTCGAGCGCAGGGACCACAGCTTGGCCCACTCGGAGGCGAGCACGCGCCGTCCTGTCACCCGGTAGGCGGGGCGGGCGGGAGTGGTCCTGGGTTCCTCCGCGGTTGCGGTGAGGGTGCTCATGCGGGCCTCCCGAGGGTGTCGATGCCGGTCGTGGTGCCGTGGTACTCCACGGCATCCCTGGTCAGGCCCATGAACGCCTCCTCCAGCGACACGCTTCGCGCGCTCAGCTCGAACAGCGCGATGCCGTGTTCGGCAGCCCTCAGCCCGATCTCGCGGGCGGTCAGCCCGGTCACCTGCAGCTCCTCGGAACCGATCCGGCCGGTGACTTCGACGTCCGGCCCGGCGAGTACGTCCCGCAGCCGTGCCGGATCCTGGGTGACGACCTTCACCGTGTCCCCCCCGGCCTCGCGGATCAGGTCTGCCACGGTCGTGTCGGCCAGCAGCCGCCCGCGTCCCACGATGATCAGGTGGTCCGCGACCAGGGCCATCTCGCTCATCAGGTGGGAGGACACGAACACCGTCCGGCCCTCGTCGGCGAGCCCTTTCAGGAGGTTGCGGATCCAGAGCACTCCTTCCGGGTCCAGCCCGTTGACCGGCTCATCGAGCATCACCGTCTGCGGATCGCCCAGCAGCGCCGCCGCGATGCCCAGCCGCTGGCCCATCCCGAGGGAGAAGGCGCCGGCCCGCTTCTTCGCCACGCTGTCGAGCCCGGCAACGCCGATGACCTCCTCGACCCGGCTGCCGGGAATGCCGTGGGTGAGCGCGAGTGCCTTGAGGTGGTGGTACGCCGAGCGGCCCGGGTGGATCGACTTGGCCTCCAGGAGGGCGCCGACCTCCTGCAGCGGAGCCTGGTGGCGGGCGTAGTGGTGGCCGTTCACGGTGACGGAGCCGCTCGTCGGGGCGTCGAGGCCGACGATCATGCGCATGGTCGTGGACTTGCCCGCGCCGTTGGGCCCCAGGAAGCCGGTCACCGTGCCCGGCTTCACCACGAAGTCCAGCCCATCGACGGCCGTCTTCTCGCCGTACCTCTTGGTCAACCGCCGTGCGTCGATCATTCGCGTTCTCCCTGTCGGGCTCCGGCATCCGTCACTTCGAACGCCTCACCGGCAACGCTAGGTGCCGAATCACCCGGATCCCGTGGTACCAGGAGGCTGTACCGCGGCGGGCGCGTAGTACCGCGGTACTACGTGGCCACCTGCGGTGTTTATCCGATGCCGTCGGCGGCTGGCTCTTCGCCCTCAGGTGGCTCGGCCTGAGCAATGTGGCCCGCTGGCTTCCGGACTGATGGCCCCCCGGCACGGTGGACATGGACACGGACATGGTGCGCGGAAGGCAGCACCGACAGGCAGCACACAGCAGGTGGCCAAGGCACGCGGCACTGAAAGAGCCGGACGTGGTAAGAGAGGCAGGGCCATGCGCCGGGCGATCCTGGTCGTCTAAGACGATCATGCCCTGCTTGACGTGCTCATGCGAGGGCTGAGACGAGGACTTCGACCCCGTACCCACCAGACGGCGCGACCGCCCTGCGGGGTCCGGCCGCCCAGGCGGTCGCCTTCGGGCGGGGCCGTCCTCCGGCCGACGCGGGCGGGCCGGTACCGGCTCGGGGATCTTCTCAGCGCTCATACAGCCGAGTCTCGGCGCGGCCGCCGGCGTGCGGCCTTCAGCCCTAGCTGGCCTGGGTATTGCCCGGGGCGGGGTACCCGCTCGGAGACTTGACCGCTGAGTGCATAATTGCGCCTGGAGCGGCCCGTGGTCCCCCCGTCTGCGGGCCGCTCATTTCTCAGCAGACCTGGTCACTGGCTTCGTCTCCGACCGGATCGGCCAGGGTCACGGCCGCCACGATCCGCTTGCCCACCGGCTCGCGGTGCATTTCGAAACTGCGGCAGAGCGCCATCACGATCTCCAGACCATGCTGGCCGACCCGGCCCGGATCAGCGGCCTGGGCCACCGGCAGGCACGGTTCGCTGTCCCACACCGTCACCTCCACCGCCCCCTCACACAGCTCCAGCGTCAGCAGGTACGGGCCGGGAGCGTATTTGTGGGCGTTGGTCACCAGCTCGCTCACCACCAGCTGCACCGCGCCTTTGGCGCGGTCGGAGACGGACACCCCATGCACGGCCTCCACATCCACCAGGAAGGTGCGGGCCTGGTGACGAGCCTCAGCGATATCCTCGCTGCCCTCGAAAGCCGCGGACACCACAATTGGACGGTCCGCGCGTGGCTCGCGGCCGCCCTCATGGACAGGCAGATCCATGCCGTCCGCCTCACTTCCGAAGCGTCGACTGCAGCTGCGTCCCCCTGTACCCGGGAAACACCAGCACTTGCAAACATGAACTGCTCTTCTGGTATTTGTCGTATGACAACGATCCAGCGGCGGCCCGCCAGCGGCTCTCGGAAGGCACTCCGTGCGACGGGCGTCGTACGGTCGTACGCATGAACGATGCGCCCAGACGTATCGACCCCACAACGGACCGGGCCACCGCGGCGCTGATCCTCGGCTGCCGCCCGAGCCAGGTCGGCTACTGCGCGCGCTGCCAGGGACTCACCGTGCGCTAGGGGTCCCATGCCCAGGTCATCTGCCCCGCCTGCCGCGCGGCCGGGCAGGACACCGGCGGGCAGTCCGGCTGATCACCCGGCGGCCGGCAAGGCACCCTGGCCGAACGCGGGCACGTCCGCGACCGTCACGTCCAGGCGCAGCCGGGCGTAGCGGACAGGGTGGCGCCAGGCGCCGCGTTCCTGAGCGGTGTCGACCGCGATCTCGGCAACCCGGCCCGGCTCGACCAGGGTCACATCCAGGGTCCTGCTGGAGCCCCAGGACGAGGTGAAGCGGACGCCCTCCCAGGGGTGCCCGGGCGCGGCCGGCGTCAACTGCTCGGGCGCGACTGGATTGGTGCGCCGACAACGGAAAGGCTCCCGGGAGCATGTCCTCCCGGGAGCCTTCCGCTGTGCCGCCTGCCTGTGAAGGGTGAGAAGACGATCACGAGGCAGGACGCTAGGGGTGGGCTACGGCGTCACGGCTTGAGCAGCAGGCTGTCGCCGCGCTCCTTGGCGGCGGCGTAGCGCTTGGCCACGTCCTGCCAGTTGACGACCTGCCACATGGCCTCGATGAAGTCGACCTTCTGGTTCTTGTACTGGAGGTAGAAGGCGTGCTCCCAGGCGTCGAAGACCAGGATCGGGGTGGAGCCCTGGCCGACGTTGCCCTGGTGGTCATAGACCTGCTCGACGATGAGGCGACCGCTGAGCGGCTCGTAGGCGAGCACGCCCCAGCCCGAGCCCTGGGTCGTGGCGGCGGCCTTGGACAGCTGGGCCTTGAAGCCGGCGAAGGAGCCGAAGGACTCGGTGATCGCGTCCGCCAGGTCGCCGACGCCGTCCTGCGCCAGCGGCTCGCCGCCGCCGTCCTTCGGGCCGGTCATGTTCTGCCAGTAGATGGAGTGCAGGATGTGGCCCGACAGGTGGAAGGCCAGGTTCTTCTCCAGGCCATTGATCGAGCCCCACTGGTCCTTGTCGCGGGCCTCGGCGAGCTGCTCCACGGTGTCGTTCGCGCCCTTCACGTACGCCGCGTGGTGCTTGTCGTGGTGCAGCTCGATGATCTCCGGGCTGATCACCGGAGCGAGCGCCGAGTAGTCGTACGGGAGCTCCGGGAGCGTGTAGAGAGCCATGTCCTACGTCCTCCGACGTTATTGCGAACAGTATGCAGCTGCACGATAACAGCAGGAACGGTACCTTGCGATCATGCGTTGGACCTAGGACCACCCGTGTTCCGCGAGAACCCGCGGCGAGAAAGGCAGAGCGTGACCACGAGCTTGTCGTCGGCTTCCGGTGCTGCGGTACCCCTGGACGCTTCGGTGCAGCTGCGGCGTCGCGGCCTGCGCTGCACTCCGGGCCGGTTGCATGCCCTTGCCATGCTGTCCTCGTCGGGGGCCCATCTGTCGTCTGCCGAGGTGTTCGCGCAGTTGCGAGCTGTGGGCATTCCGGTGGACCGGGCGACTGTCTACCGGACCTTGGAGACGCTGGAGGCGGCCGGACTGGTGCACGCGGTTCACGGTCGGGGACCCAAGCGCTACGGGATCGGCTCCGAGCCGCACCCCCACACCGTGTGTGAGGAGTGCGGCCAGGTGGGGGATCTCACCGGTGAGCGGCTGGGAGAGACCGTGGAACGCATCATGGAGATGAGCGGCTTGCGGCCCGGGGCGAGCGGCTCGCTGTTGGTCTACGGCCTGTGCGCGCGCTGCGCGGAGTGAACAGGGCCTTCACCCCTGCCCTTCGAGGTCTCCCTCCGCCTCCAGGTACACCTGCCGCAGCTGCTCCAGCACGCCCGGATCCGGCTTGGCCCACATCCCCCGGGACTCGGCCTCCAGGAGGCGCTCGGCGATGCCGTGCAGGGCCCAGGGGTTGGCCTGCTGGAGGAACTCGCGGTTGGTCGGGTCCAGGACGTAGGTCTTGGTCAGCTTGTCGTACATCCAGTCGGCGACCACGCCGGTGGTGGCGTCGTAGCCGAAGAGGTAATCCACCGTGGCCGCAAGTTCGAAGGCGCCCTTGTAGCCGTGGCGGCGCATCGCCTCGATCCACTTGGGGTTGACGACGCGGGCGCGGAAGACGCGGGACGTCTCCTCGACCAGAGTGCGGGTGCGGACCGTCTCTGGCCGGGTGGAGTCGCCGATGTACGCCTCGGGGGCGGTGCCGCGCAGGGCACGGACTGTGGCGACCATGCCGCCGTGGTACTGGAAGTAGTCGTCGGAGTCGGCGATGTCGTGCTCGCGGGTGTCGGTGTTCTTGGCCGCGACGGCGATGCGCTTGTACGCCGTCTCCATGTCCTCGCGGGCCGGGCGGCCGTCGAGGTCGCGGCCGTAGGCGTAGCCGCCCCAGATGGTGTAGACCTCGGCGAGGTCGGCGTCGGTGCGCCAGTCGCGCGAGTCGATGAGCTGGAGCAGTCCGGCGCCGTACGTTCCGGGGCGGGAGCCGAAGATGCGGGTGGTGGCGCGGCGCTCGTCGCCGTGAGCCGCCAGGTCTGCCTGCACGTGGGTCCGGACGTGGTTGATCTCGGCCGGTTCCTCCAGGGAGGCCGCCAGGCGTACGGCGTCGTCCAGGAGCCCGATGGTGTGCGGGAAGGCGTCGCGGAAGAAGCCGGAGATGCGCAGGGTGACGTCGATGCGCGGGCGGCCCAGCTCCTCGTACGGGATGGGTTCGAGGCCGGTGACGCGGCGGGAGGCGTCGTCCCATACGGGACGGATGCCGAGCAGGGCGAGGGCCTCGGCCACGTCGTCGCCGGCGGTGCGCATGGCGCTGGTACCCCACAGGGACAGGCCGACGGAGCTGGGCCAGTCGCCGTTGTCGGTGCGGTAGCGCTGCAGCAGGGAGTCGGCGAGGGCCTGGCCGGTCTCCCAGGCGAGGCGGGAGGGGACGGCCTTGGGGTCGACGGAGTAAAAGTTGCGGCCGGTCGGCAGGACGTTGACCAGGCCGCGCAGTGGGGAGCCGGAGGGGCCGGCGGGGACGAAGCCGCCGTTCAGGGCGTGGACGACGTGGTCGAGTTCGGCGGTGGTGGCGGCGAGGCGTGGGACGACCTCGCGGGCGGCGAACGCCAGGATGGCCGCGACCTGTTCGCCGTGTTCGGTGGGTATGGCGGCCGGGTCCCAGTCGGCGTCCTCCATGGCCTGCACCAATGCCCGTGCCGTCTCCTCCGCCTCGTCGGCCGTGGTGCGGGTCGCCGAGGACTCGTCGAGGCCGAGGGCCTCGCGCAGGCCGGGCAGGGTGGTGGTGCCGCCCCAGATCTGGCGGGCGCGGAGGATGGCGAGGACGAGGTTGACGCGGTCGGGGCCGGTGGGCGGGGTGCCGAGGGTGTGAAGGCCGTCGCGGATCTGGGCGTCCTTGACCTCGCAGAGCCAGCCGTCGACGTGGAGGAGGAAGTCGTCGAAGCCGTCGTCGTCGGGGCGGTCGTCCAGGCCGAGGTCGTGGTCGAGGCGGGCGGCCTGGATGAGGGTCCAGATCTGGGCGCGGATCGCGGGCAGCTTGGCCGGGTCCATCGCGGAGATCTGGGCGTACTCGTCGAGGAGTTGCTCCAGGCGGGCGATGTCGCCGTAGGAGTCGGCGCGGGCCATGGGCGGGACGAGGTGGTCGACGAGGGTGGCGTGGACGCGGCGCTTGGCCTGGGTGCCTTCGCCGGGGTCGTTGACCAGGAACGGGTAGATGAGCGGGAGGTCGCCGAGGGCGGCGTCGGGCCCGCAGGCGGCGGACAGGCCTGCGTTCTTGCCGGGCAGCCATTCGAGGTTGCCGTGCTTGCCGAGGTGGATCATCGCGTCCGCGCCGAAGCCGCCTTCGGACTGCGGGGCGGCGATCCAGCGGTAGGCGGCCAGGTAGTGGTGGGAGGGCGGGAGGTCGGGGTCGTGGTGGATGGCGATGGGGTTCTCGCCGAAGCCGCGCGGGGGCTGGATGAGGATCAGCAGGTTGCCGTAGTGCAGGGCGGCGAGGACGATGTCGCCGTCCTTGTTGCGGCTGTGGTCGACGAACATCTCACCGGGTGCCGGCCCCCAGTGTTCTTCGACGGCTGTCCGCAGGTCCTTGGGCAGGGTGGCGAACCAGCGGCGGTAGTCGGCGGCCGGGATCCGCACCGGGTTGCGGGCCAGCTGCTCTTCGGTGAGCCAGTCCTGGTCGTGTCCGCCCGTCTCGATGAGCGCGCGGATCAGTTCGTCGCCGTCACCGGAGGCTAGCCCGGGGATGTCCTCGGCGCCGAAGTGGTAGCCCTCCTCATGAAGACGCCTGAGCAGGGCGACGGCGCTGGCCGGGGTGTCCAGTCCGACCGCGTTGCCGATCCGGGAGTGCTTGGTCGGGTACGCGGACAGGACGAGCGCCAGGCGCTTGTCGGCGGCCGGGATGTGCCTGAGGCGTGCGTGGCGTACGGCGATCCCGGCGACGCGGGCGGCGCGCTCGGGGTCGGCGACGTAGGCCGGGAGGCCGTCGGCGTCGATCTCCTTGAAGGAGAACGGCACCGTGATCAGGCGGCCGTCGAACTCGGGGACGGCGATCTGGCTGGCCGCGTCGAGCGGGGAGACGCCCTCGTCGTTGGCCTCCCATGTGGAGCGCGAGCCGGTCAGGCACAGGGCCTGGAGGATGGGCACGTCGAGGGCGGTGAGGGCGCCCGCGTCCCAGGACTCGTCGTCGCCGCCGGCCGACGCCTCGGCGGGTTTGGTGCCGCCGGCGGCCAGCACCGTGGTGACGATGGCGTCGGCGGCGCGCAGTTCGTCGATCAGGTCCGGCTCGGGGGCGCGCAGGGAGGCGACGTAGAGCGGCAGCGGCCTGCCCCCGGCCTCCTCGATCGCGTCGCACAGGGCGTGCACGAAGGCGGTGTTGCCGCTCATGTGGTGGGCGCGGTAGTAGAGCACCGCGATTTTGGGGGCGCCCGGGTCTGCCGGGGCCGGCCGCTCCAGCGGGCCCCAGGTGGGGGCCGGTGCCGGCGGATCGAAGCCGTGGCCGGTAAGCAGGACCGTGTCCGACAGGAAACGGGCGAGCTGCTCCAGGTTGGCCGGGCCTCCGTGCGCGAGATAGGCGTGGGCGTCGGCCGCGATACCGACGGGGACGGTGGAGGCGGCCATCAGCTGGGCGTCGGGAGCCTGTTCGCCGGTGAGGACGACAACGGGCCGGCCGTCGGCCAGCAGCAGGTCGAGCCCGTCTTGCCAGGCGCGCAGTCCGCCCAGGAGGCGGACGACGACCAGGCCTACGCCGTCCAGGAGGGCGGGGAGTTCGTCCAGGTCGAGGCGGGCCGGGTTGGCGAAGCGGTATGCGACCGGGCCGTCGGCCGCTCGGGCGCTGAGCAGGTCGGTGTCGGACGTCGACAGCAGGAGGATCATGCGGCGTCTGGCCTTCCTCGGGGTCCGCGCCCCGGGTGGTGTCGGACGGCGGGAGTTCCTGGCTCACCCGTCCATGGAGGTGGCGGGTTCACAGTGGCGGGACCGCGCCGGATTTGCACCGGGCTTCCTCCCCTGTCGCCGTCTTGGCGAGGTGGACCGGATGATCCACCGAGGAGCATAGTAAGGGGCACCACACCAGTGCGGGGCATACCTTCGGTCTGATCATCGGTATGCTCGCCGCCATGTCTACGGCACCCGTACCTCCGTCGCCCGAGGCCGCAGCGGCCTTCCGGGACCGCGGTGACGCCTGCCCGGGGGCGCTGCGTCTGCATGCCGCGGGGGACGGTGCGCTGGCCCGAGTGCGCGTTCCCGGTGGGGTGTTGAGCGTCGATCAGGCTCGGGCTCTCGGGCAGGCGGCACTCGAGTTGGGGGACGGCGAGCTGCACCTGACCTCTCGGGGCAACGTGCAGTTGCGGGGGCTCGCCGGCGGGTGCGGTGGGGAACTGGCGAACCGGCTCACCGCGACGGGGTTGCTGCCCTCTGCGCGGCACGAGCGGATCCGCAACATCGTCGCCTCCCCCCTGTCCGGACTGGACGCAGACGGGCACACCGACGTACGTCCCTGGCTGCGGAAGCTGGACGCTCTGCTGTGCGCGAGCGACACCGCGACGGGCCTGTCGGGGCGTTTCCTCTTCGCCCTCGACGACGGGCGGGGGGACGTCGCCGGCCTCGACGCGGACGTGACGGTGCGCGCGGCACCGGACGGGAACGCCTGGATGCGCATCGGCTCCTGCGGCCGCCTTGCCCGCGTCAGCGCCGACGAGGCACCCGCGGCGGCACTCCTCGCCGCAGAAGCCTTCCTCAAGGCGAGCCGCGGACAGGCGTGGCGGGTGGCCGAACTCCCGGACCGGGGAGACGGCCTGGCCGCCGAGGTGGTGCGCTGGACGCCTGCCGCGAGTTCTGTGGTCGCACCGTGGCCCGTCGGAGCACAGCCACGGCCTGGCGCGATCGCGCATTCGGGGGGTGTGTCCGTCCTCGCCCCGCTGGGCCGCGTCAGTGCCGTCCAGTGGGCGGAGTTGACGGCCGCCGCGTCGCACGAGCTGCGGCTGACGCCCTGGCGGGGCGTCGTGCTGCCCGCGACCCCGGCCAAGCGGCTCACCGATCTGGCCGCCACAGGACTGATCACCGATCCGGCGTCTGCCTGGCTGCGGGTCGGTGCCTGCATCGGGCGGCCGGGGTGCGCCAAGTCGCGAGCGGATGTCAGGGCGGACGCGGTGGGAGCCCTCGGCGCGAGCGGCAGCCTCCCGGTCTACCTCTCCGGCTGCGAGCGGCGCTGCGGCCGGCCGCTCGGCGACCACGTCGACGCCGTCGCCACCGGGGACGGCGGCTACCGGATCACCGCCGTACGAGGCGGACGTGAGGGCACCGCCCGCACCATCGACGATCCCTCGCAGCTCGCTGCCGCCCTGGCTGCGGCGAGCACGGACCCCACGGATGACTAGGAGCACGGTGTTCGAGTACGAGAAGGACGGCGCGGCCATCTACCGCCAGTCCTTTGCCACCATTCGCGCGGAGGCGGACCTCGCGGGTCTGCCCGCTGACGTCTCGCAGGTCGCGGTCCGGATGATCCACGCCTGCGGGATGGTCGACCTGGTCCGGGACCTGGCGTACACGCCGGGTGTGGTGGCCCGGGCCCGCGAGGCGCTGCGCGCGGGCGCGCCCGTCTTCTGCGACGTGCAGATGGTGGCCAGCGGTGTGACCCGCAAGCGGCTCCCGGCCGGCAACGACGTGCTCTGCACGCTGTCCGACCCGTCCGTGGCGGACCTCGCGCGCAAGCTGGGGACCACGCGCAGCGCCGCCACCCTGGAACTGTGGCGCGACCGGCTGGAGGGCGCGGTGGTCGCCGTCGGCAACGCGCCCACCGCGCTTTTCCGCCTGCTGGAGATGATCGAGGATGGCGCGCCGCGGCCGGCCGCTGTCATCGGTGTACCTGTGGGGTTTGTGGGCGCCGCCGAGTCCAAGGACGCCCTCGCGCACCACCCCTCGGGTCTCGAGCACCTGGTGGTCCGTGGCCGCCGGGGTGGCAGCGCCATCGCGGCGGCGGCCCTCAACGCGATCGCGAGTGAGGAAGAGTGAGCGGCAAGCTGTACGGGGTGGGGCTGGGCCCCGGTGACCCGTCGCTGATGACGGTGCGGGCGGTGGAGGTCATCGCCGAGGCGGACGTGATCGCCTATCACAGTGCCCGCCACGGCCGGTCGATCGCGCGGTCGATCGCCGCCGGGCACATCCGCGAGGACCATATCGAGGAGCGGCTGGTCTACCCGGTCACGACCGAGACCACCGACCACCCCGGCGGCTACCGGGGCGCGATGGAGGAGTTCTACGCCGAGGCATCGGCGCGCCTTGCCGCCCATCTGGACGCCGGCCGTACGGTCGCCGTGCTCGCCGAGGGCGACCCGCTGTTCTACGGCTCCTACATGCACATGCACAAGCGGCTCGCCGGCCGGTACGACACCGAGGTGATCCCGGGTGTGACGTCGGTGAGCGCGGCGGCTGCCCGGCTGGGGGCCCCGCTGGCGGAGGGCGAGGAGGTGCTGACGATCCTGCCGGGCACGCTGCCCGAGGAGGAACTGACGGCCCGCCTCGCCTCGACGGATGCCGCCGTCGTCATGAAGCTGGGGCGGACCTTTCCCAAGGTGCGCCGGGCGCTGGAGAGTTCGGGGAAGCTGGGACAGGCCCGCTACGTGGAGCGGGCCACCATGGCCGGGGAACGCCTGGCCGGGTTCGCCGACGTCGAGGCGGAGTCGGTGCCGTACTTCTCGGTCGCGGTGCTGCCCAGCCAGGTCGACGCCGAGCCGGCCGTGCGCGAACAGGGTGAGGTCGTGGTGGTGGGCACCGGTCCCGCGGGGCCGCTGTGGCTGACGCCCGAGTCGCGGGGCGCGCTGGCCGCCGCCGACGACCTGGTCGGCTACACGACGTACCTGGATCGCGTACCCGTACGTGAGGGCCAGCGCCGCCACGGGTCGGACAACCGCGTGGAGGCCGAGCGCGCCGAGTTCGCGCTCCAGCTCGCCCAGCGGGGGCGGCGGGTGGCCGTGGTCTCCGGCGGCGACCCGGGCGTCTTCGCCATGGCCACCGCCGTCCTGGAGGTGGCCTCGCAGGAGGAGTACCACGGTGTGCGGGTGCGGGTGCTGCCCGGGGTGACCGCCGCCAATGCCGCCGCGGCCCGTGCGGGTGCGCCCCTCGGTCACGACTACGCCACCATCTCCCTGTCCGACCGGCTCAAGCCGTGGGAGGTCATCGCCGAGCGGCTGCGTGCGGCCGCTTCGGCAGACCTGGTGCTGGCCCTGTACAACCCGGGGTCGCGCAGTCGTACCTGGCAGGTGGCCAAGGCCCGTGAGCTGCTGTTGGAGCACCGGGCGCCGGACACTGTGGTGGTGGTCGCACGGGACGTGGGTGGCTCGGGTGAGCAGGTGCGTGTCGTGCGGCTGGCCGAGCTCGATCCGGGCGAGGTCGACATGCGCACGATCCTGCTGGTCGGCTCCTCGCAGACGCGTGTGGTGCGGCGGGCGGGCGGTGAGGAGATCGTCTGGACTCCCCGCCGCTATCCGCAGGCGTGAGGACGGCGGTGGCGCCGCCCTGGTGCGGGGCGGCGCCGCGGGCGGCCCTACTCGGCGGCCGGCTCCGCTTCGGCGGGCCGGGCCAGGCCCGCCGTCCACTTCTCCTCGATCCGGCCGACCTTCCACACCAGCAGGGCCACGGCCCAGGTGGCGAAGAACAGGGCCACGATGACGTAGCCGATGACGTTGAGGTCCAGGCCGGAGATCCAGTCCCAGAACGGGCCGTGCAGATGCCCCTTCTCGGCGACCAGGCCGAGGAGTTCCACGGTGCCGATGATGAGGGCCACGGCGACGGACAGGCCGGTGATGGTGAGGTTGTAGTAGACCTTGCGGACCGGCTTGGAGAACGCCCAGCCGTAGGCGAAGTTTATGAACGAGCCGTCGACGGTGTCCAGCAGCGACATGCCGGCGGCGAACAGGACGGGCAGGCACAGGATCGCGTACCAGGGCAGTCCGGAGGCGGCGCCCGACCCGGCGAGGACGAGGAGGGCGATCTCGGTCGCCGTGTCGAAGCCGAGGCCGAACAGCAGGCCCAGAGGGTACATCTGCCACGGCTTGGTGATCGACTTCATGACGCGGCCGAGGAGCCGGTTCATGAAGCCGCGGTTGTTGAGCTGCTCCTCCAGGGCGGCCTCGTCGAAGCGGCCGGAGCGCATCTCGCGGAACACTCTCCAGATTCCCGCCATGATCACCAGGTTGATGATCGCGATGACGTAGAGGAACGTCCCCGAGACGGTCGTGCCGATCCAGCCGGTGATGCTGTGCAGCGTGGAGTTGTCGTTTTCCACGGGAGCGGCCAGCGACTTGACGCCGAGGGAGAGCAGGAAGGCGAGGGCGAAGACGATGCTGGAGTGGCCGAGGGAGAACCAGAAGCCGACCGACAGCGGGCGTTGTCCCTCGTTCATGAGCTTGCGGGTGGTGTTGTCGATCGCGGCGACGTGGTCGGCGTCGAAGGCGTGCCGCATACCGAGGGTGTACGCGGTGATGCCGATGCCGACGCCGAAGGTCTTGGTGCCCAGGCTGTAGTGCTCGGGAGCGACGATCGCGACCAGCGTGAACCAGCCGATGACGTGCAGCGCAAGGATGAAGGCGGCCATGCCGCCGACGCTCGCCCACTCCTTGCGGGTCATGGACGTGCGGATGCGGTGCCAGCTCGACGGACGATTGTTTTCAGCCACACCCTCCAGCTTGCTGCGAGCGATGTGCAGGTACAAGAGATTGGCGGCAAAGCCCGGGTCAGCATTCAGCCATCGCCGGGAAAACCGCGCGCCTGGGTCCGTTCGCTGATCCAGCGGACGGCCTCCTCCGGCTCGGCCACGACCGGCACCCCGTCGGGCATGGCCGGCCGGCGCACCAGGACCACCGGCAGGCCCGCCTCACGGGCGGCGGTGAGCTTGGGCGCGGTGGCCGCTCCCCCGCTGTCCTTGGTCACCACGACATCGATCCGATGCCGGCGCAGCAGCTCTCGCTCTGCGTCCAGGGTGAACGGGCCACGATCGAGCAGCACCTCCGTACGGGCCGGGAGCGGCGCCTCGGGCGGGTCCACGGACCGTACGAGGAACCACAGGCCGTCCAGGGCGGCGAAAGCGGCCAGCCCCGTCCGGCCGGTGGTCAGGAATACCCGCTCACCGAGTCCGGGCAGCATCGCGGCGGCCTCGGTGAGGGAGCCGGCCTCGTGCCACTGGTCGCCGGCGACCGGGGCCCAGCCCGGGCGCCGCAGTGCGAGCAGGGGAACATGGGCGGTGGCGGCGGCCCGCGCCGCGTTGGAACTGATCGCCGAGGCGAAGGGGTGGGTGGCGTCGATGAGCACGTCCACCTCGTGTGCGCGCAGCCAGGCGGCCAGCCCTTCGGCGCCGCCGAAGCCGCCGATGCGTACCTCGCCGGGGGGCATCCGTGGTGCGGCCACCCGCCCGGCCAGGGAGTTCGTCACCCGCAGCGTGGGGGGTGCCCCGTCGGCCAGCAGCTCGGCGAGGCGCCGGGCCTCGGTGGTACCGCCGAGGATCAGTACGTGCACGACAAGTCCTGTCCTTTCAGAAATTCGGTAGTGGCAAGCCATGAGCAGTGAGCCCAGGGGCGGACGCGGCGCCCAACTCAAGCACACCGGTCTGCGGCCCGGGTGGACCACCGGCGCCTGCGCGACCGCCGCGACGACGGCCGCGTACACCGCGCTGCTGACCGGGGACTTCCCCGACCCGGTGACCATCACGCTGCCCAAGGGGCAGACGCCGTCGTTCGCGCTCGCGGCCGAGGAGCTGACCTCGGCCGGGGCGATGGCGGGCGTCGTGAAGGACGCGGGCGACGATCCGGACGTCACGCACGGCGCGCTGGTGCGGGCGACGGTGCGACGGCTCCCTGCCGGTTCCGGCGTCCTCTTCAAGGCAGGGCCCGGCGTCGGCACCGTCACCCGCCCCGGACTGCCGCTGCCGGTCGGTGAGGCGGCCGTGAACCCCGTCCCGCGGCAGATGATGCGCGACCACGTCGCCGCCGTCGCCCGGCGCCACGGCGACAGCGGAGACGTGGAGATCACGGTCTCGGTGGACAACGGTGAGGAAATAGCCCGCTCGACGTGGAACCCGCGGCTCGGAATCCTCGGCGGCCTGTCCATTCTCGGCACCACCGGGATCGTCGTGCCGTACTCCTGCTCGGCGTGGATCGACTCCATCCGGCGGGGTGTGGACGTCGCCCGGGCGGCCGGGCGGACCCATGTCGCCGGGTGCACGGGGTCGACGTCGGAGAAGACGGTCGTCGCCGAGTACGGTCTGCCCGAGGACGCCCTCCTGGACATGGGGGACTTCGCCGGCGCGGTGCTCAAGTACATCCGGCGCCATCCCGTCGCCCGGCTGACCCTGTGCGGGGGCTTCGCGAAGCTGTCCAAGCTGGCCGACGGCCACCTCGACCTGCACTCCGCCCGCTCCCAGGTCGACAAGGACTTCCTCGCCGAGCTGGCCCGGCGCGGCGGCGCACACGAGGCGCTGGCCGCGCAGGTGGCCGCCGCCAACACCGGTCTCGCGGCGCTCCAGGTGTGCCAGGCGGCCGGCGTGCCGCTCGGTGACCTGGTGGCGCAGGCGGCGCGGGACGAGGCGCTGGCCGTACTGCGCGGGGCTCCGGTCGCGGTGGACGTCATCTGCATCGACCGGGCCGGCACGGTCGTGGGACGCAGCACGGTCCGCTGAGCCCGCGCGTCACCGGCCGGCCGGCACGGCCCGCAGGTAGGCGCCGAGCCGGGCGATCGCCGACGGGTTGCGGGGGCTTTCGACCAGGTCGGCGTAGTCCAGGGAGATGATCCGCCGGTGCTTGACGGCGGAGACGCCCCGCAACGGGGCGTAGGAGAGCAGGAACCTCTTCTTCTGCTCGGCGCTCACGTCACCGTAGTCGCAGATGACGATGACGTCCGGGTTGCGCTGCACGACGCTCTCCCAGCCGACCGTGGTCCAGGAGTCCGCCACGTCGTGCATCACGTTGACGCCTCCGGCCTCGCTGATGATCTGCTCCGGGGCGGCGTAGCGGCCGGAGGTGAAGGGCGTGTCCTGGCCGCTGTCGTAGAGGAAGACGGAAGGACGCTGGGAGCCCTTCGGAACCTTGGCCCGCACGTCGGCGATCTGCTGCTTGAAGCCAGCGATCAGCGCGGCCGCGCGCTGCTCCACGCCGAAGAGCCTGCCGAGGTTGGTGAGATCGGCGTACAGGGCGTCCAGGGGCGGCATGATGCCGCGGGAGGACTTGGTGCGGCCGTTGCGGCAGGACTCGGTGAGGATGTACGAGGGGACACCGATCTTCTTGAGGGTGTCGGGGGTGAAGCCGCCGTCCTCGCGGAATCCGTAGTTCCATCCTGCGAAGACGAGGTCGGCGCGGGCGTCGAGGACGTTCTCCTTGGTGAGCTGGTCCTTGGAGAGCCACTTGACCTTGTCGTAGCCGTCTTTCCAGGGCACGCCGCGCAGGTCGCCCTTGTCGTCGGGCATGGCGAAGCCGGCCATGCGGTCCTCCAGGCCCAGGGCGAACATCAGCTCCGTGATGCCGACGTCGTTGGTGACGGCCCGCTCGGGCACCTTGTCGTAGGTCACCTGGCGACCGCAGTTGGTCAGGGTGACCAAGGAGGGGGGTTTCGCGTCCTTGGCCGGCTCCACCGTGGCGCCGCACCCGGTGACGGCGGTTGCGGCGAGACAGAGGGCGGCGGCGAGAAGCTGCTTGCGCATAGGTGTCCTTCAGGTGGTGGACGGGAGCAGGTCGAACAAGAGCTGGACGGCGTCGGTTTCGGGGTGCCGGACGGTGTGGGCCCGGACACCGAACACCTTCGCGAGCAGCGCGGGTTCGAGGACGTCCTGGGGCGGCCCGGAGGCAACGATCCGGCCGCCGTCGAGGACGTACAGGACGTCGCAGTGGGCTGCCGCCAGGTTGAGATCGTGCAGAGCGGCCAGCACGGTCAGGCCGCTGTCGCGGACCAGGGACAGCACCTCCAGCTGGTGGGCGATGTCGAGATGGTTGGTGGGTTCGTCGAGGACCACAACCCTCGGCTGCTGGGCCAGGGCCCGGGCGATGAGCACCCGTTGCTTCTCTCCGCCGGACAAGGCGAGGAAGCTGCGTCCGGCCAGGTGGGCGACGCCGGTGCGTTCCATCGCCCGTGTGCAGATTTCCCGGTCGGAGGCGGCCGTGCGGCCTTGGTGCGGCAGCCGGCCCATGGCGACCACCTCGGCGACGGTGAAGTCGAACTCGGCCGAGGACTCCTGGGGCAGGGCGGCCAGCACCCGGGCCGCGGCCCGCGCGTCCATGGCGTGCAGATCGTCCCCGTCCAGCCGCACCACTCCCCCGGCCGGCCGCAGCGCCCGGTAGAGGGAGCGCAGCAGGGTCGACTTGCCGCTGCCGTTGGGGCCGACGAGTCCGGCGAATGCCCCGCTGCCCACGGTGAGGTCGATATGCTCGACCAGGCGCGTTCCGGCCGCTTCGATCGTCATGTCGTCGATGTCGAGTCGCATGCTCAGCGTCCTCCGAACGCATAAGCGCCCCGCCGCATCAGCAGCAGGAACGCGGGAACGCCGACCACCGCGGTGATCACTCCGACCGGCAGTTCGGCGGGGGCGAACAGCAGCCGGGACAGCACGTCCGCCCACACCAGCAGCACGGCACCGGCGAGCGGGGCGATGGCCAGCGCGCGGCGGTGGTCGGCGCCGACCAGCATCCGCACGACGTGCGGCACCATCAGCCCGACGAACCCGATGGCCCCGCTGACCGCGACGACCGTGCCCGTGACGGCCGCGGTGACGAGGAACAGCTCCCGGCGCAGCCGGTCCGGCACGACGCCGAGCGCGGCCGCGGTCTCGTCGCCCATGGCGAGCGCGTTGAGCGCCTCGGCCCGCCACCGCAGCCAGCCCCACCCTGCCGCCACTGTGACGGCGGCGAGCGGCAGTTGGGCCCAGGTGGCGCCGCCCAGGCTGCCCAGCAGCCACATCATCGCCGACCGGGCCGCCTCACCCCGTGCCGCGCCGAACACCATGACCGTGGTGACGGCCTCGAAGCCGTACGCCAGTGCCGTGCCGGTCAGGATGAGGCGCAGCGGCGTCAGGCCCCGCGGTGAGCGGGCCACGGCGTACACCAGCGCCATGGCCGCGAGTGCGGAGGCGAATGCAGAGGCGGACAGCGCCCATACGCCGAGCCCGGCGAAGGCGCCGAGGAGGATGACGGCGTTGGCGCCCACCGCCGCGCCTGAGGAGATGCCGAGGACGAAGGGGTCGGCCAGCGCGTTGCGCACCATGGCCTGCACGGCCACCCCGACGGTTGCGAGGCCCGCTCCGGTCACGGCGCCGAGCAGGACCCGCGGCAGCCGGATCTCCCAGACGATGGTGTATGACGCCGCGTCACCTGTGGGCAGCGTCTGGCCGGTGAGTCCGGCCCACAGGAAACGCAGCACCTCGCTCCAGCCGACGCCGGCGGCACCGAGCCCCACCCCGCCGACGAGGGAGAGCAGGAGCAGCACTGCCAGAGCCAGGCTGAGCGGCAGCACGGCTGTGCGGCTGGGAGCCGTTCTTCGACGCACGGGAGGCCGTCCTTCACACGGGCCGCCTGCTGGACGTCGCGCAGAAGCAGCCCGTACAGCCCTACCCTGCCGTACGGCGGCCCCTCTCGCAGTCCACGGCGAGCAGTCAACGGGTCGATGCGCCTCCGCAGGCGATCGGGCTCACACGGCGGCCACCGGTTGCGGTGCCGTGCACACCGTTGCGGGTCAGCGCCGGACTCTCACCGGACTTCCCCCACGGGAGGCGAGGGGAGCCTAACAAACGGGCTCCGGCGTGGCGTTCAGCACAGATGACGCTCGCGTTCGGGCGAGTACAGGTGACTGTCGCGGAACTGCTCCGCCCCCAGTGTCCGCCCCACCATGATCACAGCCGTCCGCAGCACACCGGACTCCTTCACCTTGTGGGCGATCTCGTCGAGCGTGCCGCGGATGATCAGCTCGTCGGGGCGGGAGGCGTAGGCGACCACGGCGGCAGGGCAGTCGGCGCCGTAGTGCGGCAGCAGCTCCTCGACCACTCGGTCGACGTACTTGGCGGCCAGGTGCAGCACGATCAGCGCGCCGCTGCGGCCCAGCGTGGCCAGGTCCTCGCCCTCGGGCATCGCGGTGGCCCGGTTCGCCACCCGGGTCAGGATGACCGTCTGCCCGACGGTCGGCACGGTCAGCTCCCGTTTGAGGGAGGCGGCCGCGGCGGCGAAGGCCGGCACACCCGGCACGACCTCATCGGGCACACCGGCCGCGTCCAGGCGACGCATCTGCTCGGCGACCGCACTGAACACCGACGGGTCCCCGGAGTGCAGGCGGGCGACGTCGTGCCCCTCCTCGTGCGCGCGGACCAGCTCGGCGGTGATCTCGTCCAGGGTGAGCTGGGCGGTGTCCACCAGGCGTGCACCCGGCGGGCACTCAGCCAGCAGCTCGCGCGGCACCAGGCTGCCCGCATACAGGCAGACCTGGCAGGAGGCGAGCCTCCGCGCGCCGCGCACCGTGATCAGGTCGGCGGCGCCGGGGCCGGCGCCGATGAAGTACACGGTCATCTGTCAGCTCCTGGTGAGGGGTTGTCGCTCTTCTGTACGGCCCACTGGGTGACCGGCATGGCCTGCCGCCAGCCGGTGAAGCCGCCCACGGGCACGGCATGCGCCACCGCGAGCCGCACCAGCTCGCCACCGTGGCGACGGTAGGCGTCGGCCAGCAGGGCCTCGGACTCCAGCGTCACGGTGTTGGCGACGAGCCGGCCACCGGCCGGCAGGGCGTCCCAGCACGCCTGGAGCAGTCCGGGTGCGGTGAGTCCACCGCCGACGAACACCGCGTTGGGCGGCGGGAGTTCGGCCAGGGCGGCGGGCGCGGCGCCGGTGACGACCTGCAGGCCCGGCACGCCGAGACGGTCGGCGTTACGGGTGATGCGTTCGGCGCGGACGGGGTCGCGCTCGACGGTGACCGCCACGCAGGAGGGGTGGGTGCGCATCCACTCGATGGCGATCGAACCGGAGCCGCCGCCGATGTCCCACAGCAGCTCACCGGGGGCGGGGGCGAGGGCGCCGAGCGTGGCGGCCCGCACATGCCGCTTGGTGAGCTGCCCGTCGTGCTCGTACGCCTCGTCCGGGAGCCCTGGCACCGCGCCGAGCCGCAGGGAGGCGAAGGCGCGGCGGCTCACGGCGGTTGGCGGGGTGGGGCGGGCGGCGGTCACTGCTCGGTACCTCGGTGTTCGGTGGACGACGCAGACGCACTTTACGGGTCGTTGGCCTGCAGCTCCTCGCCCGGGTACACATCCGCCGAGGACTTATTGCACACTACTTGCAACAACCTATGACATGCAGGAAGGGTCGGCGATGGGTTCTCCGATCGTGCTGGGCATCGAGTCGTCCTGCGACGAGACCGGCGCGGGCCTCGTACAGGACGGCCGGCTGCTGGCCCACGTGGTGGCGTCGAGCATGGACGAGCACGCCCGCTACGGCGGTGTCGTGCCCGAGATCGCCGCCCGGGCGCACGTGCACGCCCTGCGCCCGGTCATCCGGCAGGCCCTCGACGAGGCGGGGGTGCGCCTGTCGGACATCGGCGCCGTCGCCGTCACCACCGGACCGGGTCTCTCGGGCGCGCTCCAGGTGGGGCTGGCCGGCGCCAAGGGCATCGCGTACGCCCTCGGCGTCCCGCTGTACGGCGTGCACCACCTGGCCGGACACGTCGCCGCCGACACCCTGGAGCACGGACCGCTGCCCGAACCCTGCATGGTGCTGATCGTCTCCGGCGGCCACACCTCCCTGCTGCTGGTCCGCGATCTGGCCCGTGATCCGATCACCCACCTCGGCGACACCCTCGACGACGCGGCCGGGGAGTGCTTCGACAAGGTGGCGCGGGTGTTCGGACTGCCGTACCCGGGCGGTCCGGCCATCGACCGGGCAGCGCGCGCGGGGGATCCGCGCGCTGTCCCCTTCCCGCGTCCGCTGTCCGGCTCCTACGACTTCTCCTTCTCCGGCCTGAAGACCGCGGCCGCGCGCTGGGCCGAAGCGCACACGGGTGGGGTGCTGCCGGTGGCCGACGGGGCGGCCTCGCTGCAGGAGGCGGTCGCGGACGTCCTGACCCGCAAGGCCGTCGCGGCCTGCACCGAGCGCGGCGCGGACACCCTGGTCGTGGTCGGCGGTGTCGCTGCGAACTCGCGGGTGCGCGCGATGGCCGAGGAGCGCTGCCGGGCGGCAGGCATCGCCCTGCGTGTGCCACCGCTCAGGCTGTGCACCGACAACGGCGCGATGATCGCCGCCGTCGGCGACCTCCTGGTGCGGGCCGGAGCCGCACCGGCTCCACTGAACGTGTCCATCGACCCGTCCGCGCCTCTCGAGTACGCGGCGCTGCACCCGGTGGCGACACGGGCGGCGGTGGCGGCGTGACGACGGCTGACATCCGCCTCTTCCACGGCGCCGAACTGCTCGCACACACCACCGGCCTGCGTTCGGTGTACCGGGACGCATTCGGTGCCCCGCCCTGGAACGAGGGTGAAAAGGAGGAGGCGCAATTCCTGGAACGGCTCGCGGTGGACGTCCGCCGGCCGGGCTTCACGGCCGTGACCGCCGAGCAGGACGGGGAGGTCGTCGGTTTCGCCACCGCCTGGACCACGCCGGCGCCGTTTCCCACCGACCGCTGCTATCCGCAGGCGGCGGCCGGTCTCGGGCCCGACCGTACGGTGCAGTGGCTGTGCGGCGCCCGGCAAGTCGACGAACTCGCCGTGCGCTCCGCCGCCCGAGGAAGCGGCCTCGGCGCCGATCTTCTTCAGGCGGTCACCGGGGACGCGCCCGAGGGCCGGGCATGGCTGTTGACGTCGGTGCGGGCATCACGGGCGATGGCCTTCTACCGCCGCCAGGGCTGGACGCAGGCCACCCACCCCTCCCCCGACGGAACCGGCATCACCGTCTTCCTGGGCCCACGCCACCCCGCCCGCACCCTCGCCGCCCTTCCCCTGTAGCCCCCGCAGCCCCGCCTTGCACGTGGTCGGCAGCCGCACCGAACAGGGCCTGAGCGTCAGGTCGGGTTCAGGGGGGTGATGCCGGTGCCCGCAAACAGTGCGGGTTCCAGGGACAGGACGGTGACCGGTTCTCCGTCCTTCATCGCCTGCCAGGCGATCGCCGCCGCGTGCGCCACCGGCCAGTCCACGTCCTTCCAGGCCATCGCGTTCACCGCGTGCGCTGCGGTGAACGGGACGGACTGGGCGAACCGCAGGGAGACCGCGTGCTTGCCCGCGCCGGCGACCTGCCGCTCGGCGGCCAGCACGGACAGTGAGGGGATGAGGACGCGGCCGGTGCCGCGCGAGGCCTCGATGTACAGGCCGGTGAAGAAGGGATCCGCCCGGTACAGGGCGGCCAGAGCGGTGTGGTCCAGGACGGCCGTGAGGTTCATGCGGCGGCGCCGCCCTGATGGGCGCGGATCTTCGCCCAGGCGTCCTGGCCGGCCTGCCGCACCTGCTCGGTGTACTCGATCCCGAGCTCACGAGCGGCTTCGATGGCCCGCTGCTCCCGCTCCGCCGCGGTCAGCTCACGGCCGGCGAGTTCCTCGAGCAGCTCGGTGATGGTGGTACCGCGCTCCTCCGCGAGGACGCGGAGCCGGTCACGCACTTCCTCGCTGGTCTTGATACTGGTCGGCTTGCCCATGCACACGATTCTACCGCCGGTAGAACACTGCGTCCCCGGACAGTCCCAGGCGTCCGGAACGCGCGCTTGTCCTGTCGCGTGCGAAGGGTGCCCCTTCAGCCCGTCGCACAACCCCTACCCCTCGATGATCACGTCACCCAGAGCAATCTTGGAATGGAGCACCAAGAGGGGGCGGCACTTCGGGCAAAGGCGGACCGTGTACTTGAGTGCTTGCTGCTCGGTTTCTCGCTTCGTCATCCCACTCGTGGTGATCAGCCAGTGCTCATCGTGGCTGGCCATGACAACCTCGCAGTCCCGCAGATGAAGGGTCGGCCGGCGCCAGGGCGGACGTTCCATGTGCCACTGAGCAACTGGCAGTCCGCCATCACGAAGTGCTTGCCGATCATGCTGGGGACGAGCTGCGGCGGCAAAGGCCAGCAACTCCAGTGGTTGGCTCTCGCAGCGCTGTGCGAAGGCCACCGCGAGTCGGAGGATCGTGTCGACGGAACTGAACCGGCCCACGATGGGAAGGAGTGAATCGCCCAGCTGCCGTGGCGGACGAGGAGCGAACTGGAAGGTCTGTGGTCCATCGTCGTCCTCAGGCCTTTGGGGTGTTGTCAAGGCCAAGCGCCGAAGGTGCGGGCCCGAGCAATGCAGGGCGGCCGCTTCCAGCAATGCCGCGGCGTCGACACGCCGTCCAGCGTCTTCGAGCGCACCGTGCAGTCGGGCAACGACCACCGGATCGTGGCGTTCAGCGACCTCGGCGAGCAAGCTGTCTGCCTCTTCGTCCTCGTCGTCGTCGCGCAGGCGCTCCAGCCTTGCGACGATCTCCTCGGCACCCAGCCCTGTGGCGTCGTAGGGCAGAAACTGTCGCGAAAGCTCTGCGGCGTGCTCTGAGTGATCCAGGGCGTCCTGGGTCTCCTGTGCCATCTCCTGCGCGCGCTGGGCGTCGCGCTGCTGGAGATGGAGCAGGGCACCGGTCTGGGCGACCAGTTCCTCCAGCTCTGCGGCTCGCTGCAGTGCGCTGTCCCGCTCCGCGGCCAGCCGGCGTATCTGCTCGTCGCGATCGGCAGCACCGGCTCGTCGAAGCCGTGCAATCTCCTCCTCGGCGCGGCGCCGGTGTTCGCGTTCGTCGAGCAGCTCGGCCTGCAGGGCAGCGAGGGACCGGGCTGTCTGCGCCTGCTGCTCGTGCAGCTTCTCCTGGAGTTCGGCAATTTCATAGGCACGCGCGGACAGCACGCCTTTCGACCGAGCGGCGGCGTACAGCAGCGTCCGACTGTCACGAGCGGCAGTCTCAGCGCAGTACTCGGCATCCCGGTCGGCGAGTAATTGATGCAAGCAGGTGAGAAGCTGCGGCGGCGGCAGGTCTTCACCCGACAGATAACGCGACAGCCGGGTGGCATCCACGCCGAGCGCCACGGCTAGGTCCGAGGAGGTCATCTGGCTGCGTTCACGCAGAGACCGCAGATGCTCAGCGAAAGCCCTCTGCTCTTCCTTAAGGCCGTCCCTGAGGGGTGACAGCGGCCGCAACGACCCCCGCGGCATCGGCACGACAGCCGGCTCCGCCTGCTCTTCGGACACTGTTCCTTCCCGGTTGCGCGGCCCGCAAGATGCGCGAGACACCGCAAGCTGCTCTTGCCCTCTGACGCAACGTGACTGCCCAGATGTGGAGTTGACTCTAGCCGGACCGCCCGGCGGAGAGGAGACCAACATGTCGACCGACCCCTACCCTCGCCACCCTGACCTCCCTGCACGTCTGCGCCGGCCGAAGAAGGAGGAGCGTCATCGCCGGTACCAGCGCCGGGCCAAGGTGCTGCTGTGGCGTGCAGCTCTCGGTGCCGCATATGCCGCGGGGACGGGCGTGATCACGGGCACTGCTCACTGGCTTCTCAACGGGTTCTGACCGGGCAGCAACGAAGGGGGTTGGCTGCCCGCCAATCCCCCCTCCGAGCGATCAAGCCGCTGCCTCGGCCGGCTGGCAGCTGGCCGAGGCAGCGGACGAGGACGTGATTGTGAAGGGCGGTCGCCTACGCGGCGAAAGGCTCTGCAGGGCTTCAGCCGAACGATCGTCCCTGCAGGCAATAGGTGAGGCCCGGGGGACACTGTCCCCTCCACAACCACGGATCGCACAACACACCCCGCCCGGAAGATGTTCCCGCCGCCTCTGCAGGCACACGGGCGCAGTGCCCCCTGGCCGGGTGTTCTACCGGGCGAGCCTGACGGTGATCGGCACGTTGGGGCAGCGGCTGAGGCTGTCCGACAAGGCGGCCTCTTCGCTGGGATCGATGCTCAGGCCCCAGCGCATCTTGTCGGCGATCCAGTCGGTGACGTACTGGCAGCGGTAGCCTGCGGCCGGCGGCAGCCACGTGGTGGGGTCCTGGTCCGCCTTCGACCGGTTCGAGGCGGCCGACACCGCGATCAGCGCGCGGTCGTCGCCCAGGTCGTTGGCGTACGCCTCGCGCTCCGCAGCCGACCAAGCCGAGGCACCGGAGTCCCAGGCCTCGGCCAGCGGGACCAGGTGGTCGATGTCCAGACCACGCGGGCCGTCGAGGTAGCGGTCGTCATAGGGGCTGTACCACTCTCCCCCGCTCAGCGCGCAGCGCGGCCCCTGCTCCGGGGCGATGACGGCCTCGGCCTTGAGGACCTCGGCACGGGTGTTGCAGCCGTCCTTGTCGGCGTCGATCCAGTGTTTGAAGGCGTCGCGCTGGTACCCGGTGCGGTCCTCGTCGACGACGGGCAGCTGGGTTAGAACGTCACGCACTGGGGCGGTGAAGGTCTGCCCTGGATCGCGCACGGTGCTGGCCGGGGCGGCCTGGGCGGTGGCGGGCAGGAAGAGGGCCGTGAGGGCGGCGGCGATGGCTGCGGTATGGACGAAGCGCACGAGGAAGGGTCCTCTCGAAGATCACCGACTGGTCGTGATCTTCGTAGCGGCCCCAGCAGCCGACGCGCCCGGGAAGCGGCGAGGCTCCACTCGACGGGGCGGTAAGTCGGATGGTCTCCCCGGCCCGTGCGGGCGGGGTGTCGGCAAGCAAAGAAAATCGAACACGTGATTGAATTCAGTCATGCGGCCGATTCCCGACGACCTTGCCCAGGCGGTTGACGAGTGGCACGCCACCTACTGCCAGCTCGCAGCCCAGCCGCGTACCGTGCTTCGCAGACGACTCCTCCAACTGTCGGGCGAGGTGCTCTTCCACCCCCACTGGCGCGGCCAGCGCACCCCGGCGGTATTGGTGCTGTACGCAGATGGTTCTCGCGCCCGCGATGTCCCGGCCGCGTCCTGATCCTGGACGGATCAAGTCCATAACTGATGCCGTTCCGGAGGCGGTGCCAGCGCGGCCATGGCGGCTGCAGGACGGACGAGAGCCGATCGTGTGGACCTGGCCTTCGTCTGACCCGCCCGCCCTGTGGGTCATGCCGGCCGGCCCTGGCGGCGTGCCGAAGCCCGGGCCAGGCACCAGGGCGGCGCACTGCCCCGGCCCGACCAACGGGCGCGGCGCCCTGTCCGGCCGGTGCACGACGGCGAGGCTGGCAGCGCCGCACCGTCCTGAGCGTGAACGATGCGCTCAGACATATCGGGCCGACGACGGACCGGGGGACCGCGGCCATTCAGGGCGATGCGGTACGTGCCCGGGGGCGCATGGCTCCCGGGCGGCCGGTCGCCGGGTCGACCCGGTAGGTGACCCCGTACTCGCGGGCGAACCAGTTGGCCTCCGCCACCGAGCCGCTGAGCGCGCGCAGGTAGAAGGCGTAGGCGACCGAATCGATCTGCTCGCTGGTGAGGGTCATGCGCCAGCGATTGCCTGGCCGGTCGAAATAGGCGGTGCGAACCCGCTCGACCAATCCCTCGGCCGGCGCCACGCGCAGGACGGGAGCGAGGTTCGCATAGACACGCAGGGCGTCCATCTGCGCAGGCCGCAGCTCGATCACCTGCTCTGAGGCTGCAGGCGGTGTGCCGTTCGGGGTGGGGTCGGGAGCGGCGTCCAGGTAGGCCAGGACGTCGTGTCCCTGGTCGCTGAGGCGGGCCGCCCACAGCACCGGGCGCCCCTCGTGCGCGGACAGCTCCGCGCGGACCTCCCGGCCGGCGAGCTCGACCAGACCCTGGGCGGCCGCGGTCTGCAGGGACTGCTGCAGACCCGGCGGCACATCAGTGGACAGCACCCAGCCGTAGACGGATCCTGTCTCCCGCTCGCGCAGGGAGCGAAGGACGTCCAGCCGTGACTGCCGCGCGTTCATGCCCACCCTCCACCTTTGGACCCCGTTGTCTGGGGCCGACGCTAGAGGCTGGAGCCGGTACTGGGCGAATGACACCGCGGGCGATCTACGCCTGTGCTACGGGCACCACGAGAGGTGGGGCCACCCCGCCGATCCGGGGTGACCCCACCCTGCTGACGCCGATGCCGGCAGGAGCGTCAGCTCACGCCGCTGGTGCGGCTAGTGGTGGTGTCCGCCGCGGTGGTGGCGGCCCCAGGACAGGTCGTCGATGAAGCGGCCGCGGTCGTTACGCAGGGTCGCGGTGTCACGGTCGTTGTTCCAGACGTAGTTGCGACGGTCCTGGTAGACGTCGTGGCGGGCGTCGCGGCCCTCGCCGGTGTGGACACGGACGGTGGAGCGCCCGTCCAGGCGGTAGTGGCGGAAGGTGTAGGTGTGGCCGTCCTCGTCGCTCAGGGTCCAGCCGTCCAGGTTCATCACCCGGCGGGTGTTGTTGGTGATCTCCACCCACTCGGCGTTCAGGGAGCGGTTGGAGCGGTCGTCCCGTCCCGGGGAGTCGTACTGCACCGCGCTGATCGACACCGCAGAACGCTCACGCCAGTCGTCGTGGTGGTGGTCGGTGGCCATGGCCGGCAGCGCGGCGGCACCGACCAGGGTGGCGGCCACGACAGCGGCGGCGGACAGACGACGGGCGGAAGAAGAAGCGGACACCAAGGTCCCCCTTCGAGGTACGCGCACCGTTCGGGCCGAAACCGCAGGTCCGGCAGGTGCGTTGTGCGGGTGTGAGGCCGGTTGGCCGCACACGCACACCCTGCAGCCACTCCCCCAACATGTGTTGGAAATGCGGAGGCTCATTACGGAGTCAGCAGATTTCTGTGAACCTCGCCTGTAGTGACCATCAATGTGGTGAATGCTCCAGGTTGACGCCCCGATTCACCCGCAGGCGTTGGAGCGCATGGGCCGAGGCGACAGTCCGCCAGAACCCGCCACCCCACCGGCCGGAACACGTTCACCCGAAAGTGAGTAACGTCAGGCGTCACCGAGCAGCCCACCGCGCCCCACAGGTAGCGCGGCCGCACGACCGCCGACCCACCCGAGTCAGGCGCCCTCACCGAAGGGGGACACGTCCGCGGCACTCAGGTCCAGGCGTAGCCGGGCGTAGCGGATGGGGTGGCGCCACGCGCCGCGTTCCTGGGCGGTGTCGACGGCGATCTCGGCGACCAGGCCCGGCTCGACCAGAGCCACGTCGAGCGTCCTGCTGGAGCCCCAGGACGAGGTGAAGCGGACGCCCTCCCAGGGGTGCCCGGGCGCGGCCGGCGTCAGCCGCTCGGCGAGCTGGTGTGCGGCGTCCTTGCGGAGGGGTGTGCTGCGGCCGACCGGGCGCAGGTGGCCGGTGTCGTCGTAGCGGCCCAGGATGAGTGTCTGGGGGCGCTCCAGGCTTCCGGTGATGGCGCCGACGATGGCTTCGGTGGTGTCGCGGCGCCGGACCTTGTACAGGGCACGGGCGCCGCGCAGGTAGTCCTGCTCGGTGCCCCTGATGATGAGCCCTTCCACGCCCGGGACGCGGGTCCAGGACGTGAGCCATTCCTGCGCCGTCGCCGGGTCGTCCGTCTCGGGGCACAGCGTCCACGGCGCGTGCAGATCGTGATCGGTGAAGAGCTGTTCCAGGCGGGCGCGGCGCTCGAAGTAGGGGGCGTGCAGCAGCTCGCGGCCGTCGGCCTGGAGGACGTCGAACACGATCAAATGGGCAGGCAGCTCCTGGGCGAGGAGGGGCGCGCTGAGGTGGCCGGCGGCCGCGCGCCGCTGCAACGCCTCAAACGACACCCCCTCCCCCGCCCACACGACCAGTTCGCCATCGAGGACCAGACCGTCGGGCAGATCCGCGGCCGCGTGCACCAGCTCGGGAAAGCGGGCCTGGATGAGGCTGCCCCGGCGGGACTGGAGGCGTACGGGGCCGGTGAAGAGCAGCGCGCGATAACCGTCGAACTTCGGCTGAAAGATCAGGCGGCCGGGCAGCGCGCCGGGCGCAGGCACCCTGTCACGGGCCTGCGCCAGCATCGGCTCCACGGGCGGATGCAACACCATACGACCGGTCTACGGCCCGGTCACGACGGGCGCGACCGGAGGCGCGGCCGCCTGCTCTTTGGAGCAGGTGCACGCCAAGATCACCCTGCCGGGCATAGCTGCCGCTCGTTGGCCAGGCCGTGACCGATAACCCGATGCACCGGCTGGACCGTCTCGCCTACGCGGCTGAGTTGAGCGACGAGAGCGCGGAGAAGGTGACTGCTCTCATGCGGGAGCTGCGCCAGGCGCACGGCAATGATGAGGCAGTAGAACGGGCATTCAGCGGCGCGGTGCGAGCCGCGTGGGTGCAGGGCGAGGCATGGGCGAAGGAGTGGGTCGAGCGAGCCGCGGGACCCGGCTGCAGCAACTGATCATTCGTTGTCGGCGTGGGCGGCCAGGGCGGCGAGCGGCAGGCTGGCGAGCGTGGTGATCTTCTTCGTGACCGGTCTCAACGACCGGGCTTCGGCAAGGGTGGGATGGCTCCGCCGTACGAAGCCACCGAAGCTGCCGGAACCATGCCGGCCGACGGGCCGGGGTGCGCACCTGCCGTCAGCGGGCGAGCTCCACGGTGACCGGCACGTTGGGGCACCCGCTCAGGTTCTCCGCCAGTGCGGCTGCCTCGCTTTCGTCGATGCTCAGGCCCCAGCGCATCTTGTCGGCGATCCAGTCGGTCACGTACTGGCAGCGATAGCCCGCGGCCGGCGGCAGCCACGTGGTCGGGTCCTGGTCCGCCTTCGACCGGTTCGACGCAGCCGACACCGCGATCAGCGCCCGGTCATCGCCCAGATCGTTGGCGTACGCCTCGCGCTCCGCCGGCGACCACTGCGAGGCGCCGGAATCCCAGGCCTCGGCGAGCGGCACGAGGTGGTCGATGTCCAGACCGCGCGGGCCGTCGATGTACCGATCGTCATACGGCGAGTACCACTCGCCCCCACTCAGCGTGCAGCGCGGGCCCTGCTCGGGTGCGATGACAGCCTCGGCCTTGAGGACCTCGACGCGGGTGTTGCAGCCGTCCTTGTCGACGTCGACCCAGTGCTTGAAGGCGTCGCGTTGGTAGCCGGTGCGGTTCTCCGCCGCGATCAGCAGCTGCGCCAGAACGTCCCGCACGGGCGCGGTGAGCGTCTGCCCCGGATCCCGCACGGCGGCGCTGGCCGGGGCGGCCTGGGCGGTCGCGGGGAGCAGCAGGGTGGTGAGGGTGGCGGCGATGGCGGCGGTACGGGTGAAGCGCACGAGGAGGGGTCCTCTCGAAGATCACCGACTGGTCGTGATCTTCGTAGCGGCCCCGGCAGCCGACGCGCCCGGGAAGCAGCGAGGGCTCCACTCGATGGGGGGTTTAGAGATCGTCTCAACTGGCTCGATCAGTAGGCTGCCGGGCGTGATAGCGATGGTGGAGCGTCTGGTGCCGGACGGGTTGTGGAAGTTGTTCCAGCGGGTGGTACCCGCCGCTCCGGTTCGGCCTCAGGGTGGTGGCCGGCGCAGGTACGGGGACCGACAGGTGCTGGCGGCGATCATCTTCGTGGCCACGACGGGCTGTACATGGCGCCAGCTGCCGACGGGTTTCGGCCCGTCCGGACCGACCGCGCACCGATGGTTCACCGAGTGGAGTCGGGCCCGGGTGTGGGGCAAGCTTCACCGCCTGGTGCTGGACGAGCTCGGCGCTCGCGGCGAGTTGGACTGGTCGCGGTGCGCGATCGACTCGGTGAGCATGCGGGCGATGAAAGGGGGACCTGACGGGCCCGAATCCCGTAGATCGCGGAAAGAAGGGCTCAAAGATCCATTTGATCACCGAGCGGACCGGTCTGCCCCTCTCCGTCGGCATCTCCGCGGCGAACACGCATGACAGCCAGGGTCTGGAACCCCTCGTGCGGGGTATCCCACCGATCCGCTCCCACCGCGGACCGCGCCGTCGGCGGCCCGCCAAGCTCCACGCCGACAAGGGCTACCACTATGACCACCTGCGCCGATGGCTCCGCACTCGACGCATCGTCCCGCGCATCGCTCGCAAGGGTGTCGAGTCCTCCCAGCGGCTGGGCCGCCACCGTTGGACCGTGGAGCGGACGGTGGCGTGGCTGGCCGGGTGCCGCCGCCTGCACCGTCGCTACGAACGCAAGGCCGACCACTTCCTGGCCTTCGTCGGGATCGCCGCCGCTCTGATCTGCTACCGCAGGATGGCGACCTGACCGGCGAGGACGGCAGGCTGACATGATCCATAACGCATTCGGCCGATCCCGCCCTGCCGCAGGCCTGCTGCCCAGCAGTGATCCATACCAACGAGGTACCCCATGACCGACTATCTGGCTGCCACCATGGCAATGCTTGGACCGGCCCACAACCGCTGTGCAGAGCCCTCGGCATGGGACCGCCTCCACGCCGATCTCGGCATACGGCTGTCGGCCGACTACCGGGTGATCGTCGACGCATACGCCCCGATCCAACTCAACGGGCATCTCTACTTGTCTCACCCCTCGGCCGAGCGGTGGAACCTGGTCCAGTGGATCCGGGACACCATCCAGACCTGGTCAGAAGTCCCCTGGGATGAGCTCGACCTCGACGCGGACGAGGACCCCCGCCAGCTCTTCGGGCTCGAAGAGTTGAGCTTCGGCACCCGCAACGGCCTGTGGCCGATCGCGAGCACCGACCGAGGAGAGACGATCTTCCTTGACGCAGCCGCCGATGCCACCAGGCTCGTGGTCAACTATGACGAAGCCTGGGCAGAGCACCGTATGAGCTTCGCCGAATGGCTCTACCGCTACCTGGTCGGCGAAGACATGACCGGCCCCGACAGCTCAGCTTTCTATCCAGGTCCTGTGAAACTGCAGCACCTCCCGATGTCTGCCGGCGAACGTCCCGAGCCTTGGTACGGCCCAGACCGAGGCATGGAAGACGGCGGTGTGCCGGACGGCCGGGTGCGTGCGCTGCACGTCGGCCTGCACCAAAACGGCGAGCACGGTCCGGATCAGCGGCAGGCACGGATGCGCCGGGCCTTCCTCGAGGCGGCGGGACGAGGGGTAGGCAGTGCGCCGCAGGGCCAGGAGCAGCTCGGCGGCCTCATAGGTGGGCAGCTGGGCGGCGGGAAGCCGGGGGGTGCGCTCTCGGGTCTCGTCGCCGGGCAGGTCCCCGTCCTCGGTGGCTGTCCGGAACTCCTGGTCGTGCTCGGTACGCACGAAGGCGGCCAGCAGCATCTCCACCGTGCGGATCCAGTCCTCATCGCGCTCCGCCAGCGGGATGTCGCCTGCCCAGTCGGCGGCCAGCCGTAGCAACCAGCCGTCCGCCGCCTTAGGCTCGCGCCCCTCGCGGGTCAGGGCGGACACCACGGTGCGCACCTTCGGGTTCAGGCCGATGCCGGGTCGGGCGGCCAGGCGCAGCAGCGCGCCCGTGGCCTCCGGGCCGGCCGCCGCTATTTGTGCGGCGCGCTCGGCCAGCCATGTCCGTGCCTGCTCGGGGGCGACTTCGGTGAGATGGTCGAGGTAGGGGCGGCGGGCCAGTGGCCTTCCGGGCTGGTGGTGTCGGGCAGCAGCCAGACCTCATCCAGCAGGTCCAGCCAGGCCGCGGCCGGACGGGAGAGGAAGAAGTACCGCATCGCGCGCGGATCCGCCCACGCCGCCAGCCTCTCGGCGTCCTCGGCCGTGGGACTTCGCAGGCCGGTCAGCTCCAGAACCTCCGCAGCGCGCCCGGGAAGCGGCACGAACACCTCGCGCGCCAAACGCAGAAGCTGCCGGTAGCGGGCGCGGGCCTGGCTGGAAGGGCCGCCGTGCAGGACGTCCGACGTGCCGCCGTAGAGCTCGCCCCAGCCGTCCAGAGCACTCTCCTGCGCTGCGCCCAGGCGCTGGCCCATCAGCCGCTCGGCCACGCCCATCGCCCGACGCCGGTGATGCCCGCCCGGCCGTTCCAGTTCGGGGTGCAGCGCCTCGGCTGCCTCACGGATGCGGCGCAGGGCCGCCTGCGGGTCACGGAAGCTGCGCTTCTTCCTTCTGCCCTCCCCCGCTGCCGGTTCCTCGCCCGAGGGCTGGTAGGCATCCACGGCGTCCAGCAAGGCGCGGGCCGCGCTCTTCAGGCCGACCGGCTCACGCCCGTCTTTCCGGGACCCGGGGAGCTTCAGCAGCGCTTCCGCCGCGCCCCTTATGCACGTTTCGGCGATCTCCGCCGGCCGCTCGTAGCGCTCGTCCCCCAGCATCCGGTGCGCGTCCCGCAGCAGCCCCAGCGCCCGGGCCCCGGCCTCGCCCTGCTCCAGCAGTGCTGCGGCCAACGCCTCGTCCACCGGCTCGAGTTCAGCTTCGCGGCTGGGTGGGGCGGCAGTCGCCAGGGTCGCGTCGTCCATACAAGCCACCGTAGACGACACGATCCCGTGAACCGGCGGGTAGCACTCGATGTGCGGTGCCCAGGGCCGGTCACTCGGCACTCGCGGCTGGCCTTCTCCAGCGGTCGGGGTAGGGATGGCAGGTGGCCGTGGGCGTCGACCTGTTGGCGGCCCCATGGGGCCAGGACGTTGGCCGGGAAGTACGGAGCCTGGCCAACGCCCGTACGGCGTGGGTCACTGCGGCGGGTGTCCTGGCCGGCCAGACGCGGAGCCGGGGATGTCTGCGGTCTCGACCGGGTCTGAGCTCGTCGCGGACACCCGCGCCGCCGGCGATGCGTGCGGCAGGTGGCACGACTGGGCCGTCTCTCCGGGCGGTGTCAGTGCCGCGTGCCACACTGCCGGCCATGTCGCTCGCTGATCTCACTCTCGACCTGTGGCGGACCTTCGACGAGGTCACCGCTCGGCGGATCGCCCAGAAGGCCGCTGACCACGTGGGCGGCCGGGTGTCACTCGTCGAGGCCACGGAACACTGCGGTGCCCGGCTGCACCGCGTCCGGATTGAGCGGGACGGGCAGGAGTTCGCCCTGATACCCGGAGGCCAGGTGTCCCTGGGCTTCGACCTCAACACCTGGAAGCCGACCACGCAGCAGGCCGCCGACTACGCCGAGAGCCTGGAACAGGGCTACGGTTACGGGCCCGATCTGCAGGCCCACCTCGCGCGGATCCTCAGTACCCGCCGCAGCATTCACCTGGACACCATCCTCATGGCCGTGGAGGACGAGAACCTGACCGCACCTCCGGCCGACATACCGGCTGCCCTCTCCGTCCGTGGTCTGCGGATGCCGAGCTCCGACGAGTGGGAACACGCCTGCGGCGGCGGGTCGAACACCCTGTTCCGGTGGGGCGACGACTGTCCCCTCGACCGCATCCCCTACGGCGACGACACCGGCCCGCACAACGGGCTGAACGCCTTCGGCCTGCACATCACCTACGACACCTACCGCGCCGAGCTGACCAGTGATGTCACCGCGGTCCACGGCGGCGACGGGGGCGAGTCGGTGTGCGGCGGCTACGGCCACCTGCTGGCCTGGCTCCCCCTGGCGACCGCCAACCGTAACCCCAGCATGGCCGAGTTCGTGTACGGACCGGACGGAGAGGACATGTACGAAGACTTCTCCACGCGACCGGTGCTCACACTCTGAGCGACCGCACGCCGTCCGGTCGATGACCGCCTCGCAGCTGGTGGGAGAGACTCGCTCCCCCGCCCCGTGGTGAGGGCGAGGAGCGACTGGCTCACCGACCACCAGACGCCTGCCGGTTCAGCCCCGGCGAGCACCTGCGCCCGGGGGGCTCCCGTCCCGGCTCGGGGATTACACGAAACGGGAGCCCTCTGTCCATCTTCCTCGCCGTGCGGGCCGGACACACGGCCAGCACGCTGGTCCGGCAGTTGCAACAGAGGTCCATTTGGCGCGAGCCCGTCCATTCACTGCCGTGGGCGCGGCCGAGCGACGCGGGCCTCCCAGGCATGCATGGGGCCTTCCCGGCGCCGGGACCAGGCCGCCCGCTGAGGCACCTGAGCCCGTACCTCAAGCGCACGTTTCGCGTCCCGAATGTGAGCAGACGGCGTGCCCCGGCCCCACATAGCGCGTGCGCGCGGGGCGCCGAGCCGCCACTCGTTCCTCTATCAGAGTGGCCGCGATCGTGCATCCGCCCAGGTCCCCGAGCCCGGAGGGGTGCTGGTCGTGGCCTCCAACCGGGCCGCCGACTGGCTCGCCGGGTTGCCGGTGGAGGCCATGTACGGCATCGGCCCCCGGCAGGCGGACACGCTCCATAACTAGGCTGGGCGGACGAGCCGGCCTCCTGGCCCGCGAACGGGCCCGCAGCGCCGATCGCCGTCCGGTCGTCCCGTGCTCGCTGCCCGCCTCCGCCACCGTCAGCTGCACCTTCACCCGGCACACCCTGGACGGCGCCGACGTGCGCGCCGCATTGCTCGGCCTGGTCATCCAGCTCGGGCGGATGCTGCGCGGCCGCGGACAGTCGCCCCAGGCCCTGATGCTGACGCTGACTTTCGCCGGGACCGGCCGCTGGAACAAGACCCACCGTCTGCCTGAGCCTTCCGCACACGACGACCTGCGCGCCGCCTTGTGGCCGCCGTTAAGAACTGACCACTGACCGTCTGCAGGCGAAGCTGCGGACGGTATAGACCCCACTAGGTCGGCGGTCGGGTCAGAGTCCAGCGTGCTGAAGCAACCTTCGGACAATGCTGGTGATGATCAGCATTCTGAAGCGCGCCTCGTCCGCGTTGGAACGGCCGGGGTGGGGGCCCTCCGGGTGCGAGATGTCCCAGGCTCCCTGCATGAGGCGGCCCCACTTTTCGGGGACGACCTTCTTCTGGTCGACCATGAAATTGATGGCGTTGCCGCCTGAGGTGCCCGTGTAGCCGTACTTCTGCGCGACTCGAAAGGTCACGTCTTCGAGCATCGGGCGGAGGGCACCGTTACTGGCCTCGTAGTTGTGGTGGTTGAGGTTGTCGACAGCCTGCTTGTAGTGGTTGAGGGCGACCTCGAAGCCGGCGGCGTCGAGCTGCGCCTCCAATGCGCTGATCTCCCCACCCATCTCGGTGCCCGGGGCTTCGGTCGGGCGGATGTGATAGACGACGGGCCCCCTGTCGATCTCGATCCAGCTGTCGGAGCCGGTGTCCGTCCGGATGGTCGGGTCGTCCCACTGGAGGTCGTAGCCGTCCGCGAGGAGGGCTTCCTTGAGCTGGAACAGCAGACTCTCCGGGCCCAGCTCGTCGGGGCTCCGGAAGCCGCTCGTCTGCTCCTTGGCGAACGTGAGCAGGCCGCGGTGGGCGTCCTTGTCGCCTTTCTGTGCCGCCCGCCGGGCGGCCATCAGGACCGTCTGGACGAGCCTCTCCTTGGAGGACGTCACGGTGATGAACCGATCGAGGTTGGCGGCGAGCAAGCTTGTGTTGATCTCCTTCATCGTTCGCTCGATAGCGATCTTGGTGAGAACGGCCAGAGTGGGACTCGAGAGGGTCTGCATCACAGCGAGACATCCTCGGGGGCTGACGGTCATTCCGTCCCGTGATTTTCCGAGATCCGTGCTTGGGTTCGTTCAACCTGGCGAGGCTGCGGCCGCCGATCGGGTTGACCGTCGAAGCCAGCCGAGCCCGCTCGCGGTCTCGGAAGGTCACTCGGGATCAGGCTCTGCCAGGGTCACGAGCGTCTGAGCCAGGCGTCGCATCGGGTCCCACTCGCTTCCGACGGCGCCCTCGCCGGCTTCCGCGGCTCGGAGCATCTCCTTAATGCGCTCCTGGACGTAGGGCTTGTTGACGAGTTCGCCTTGGTAGTCGTTCATCGAGTCGTTGTGGCTCTTCCAACGGACTGGGATCAGCTTCCCGTCGGTTCCGCGCAGGCAGTCTTGTCCGAAGTAGAACTCCACGGAGCAAGCACGACCCGCCACGTCGTCGACGGAAGCGCCTGAGGGGCCGAGGGTCGGATAGGCATGCGCGTAGTCGAGGTCGGGCAGCCTGCAGACCGCGTAATGGTCAGGCAGAGGTGTGCCGGCGAGTTGCTTCTCAGCATGGCGCCCTGCTGTGTCGTCGTCCAGGATCCCGATCACTCGGTTCATCACGCCGGCAGCTGCGAAGCTTCTCATGTTCTTGACGACTTGATCGGTGCCACCAGCGGCCTTCGTAGTTTCGATGTCCCAAAAATTGAAGTATCCGGCGATTTCAGGACGGACCAGCCTGAGAGCACGCGGTAGGACCTGCGCGTCGAACTTTCCCTCGGTTATCACGATGATGGGGCCTGTATTCGCGGTGATGAAGCTCAGCTCGCGGATGGCTTGAGCGGACAGGTCCTCGAAGCTGCTGCAGTAGTCGGCCGCCAGCAGATCTGACAAGTCCATCGTCAGTACCGACTGAGGGTCTTGGCCGTGGAGAAGAGCACTCAGAATAAAGCGAGGATCGTCAGTGCCGTCTTCAAAGTAGAACTCCAGCTCATCAATGCAATTCAATTCCACCAGGTCAAGGTCCTCCCCCTCCTCTTCCTCCTCTTCCTCTCCCTTGAAGTCGAGCTCATGGTGCGCGGTGCACCCCTTGATGTAAGCGGCAAGCCCAGTGAGGATCACCTGCTCGCATGACATCTCGTGAGGTGTCCCCTGAACTCCGTGGGCTGGGCTGACGAGGAGGATGTTTTCGTCCATCCCATACTCCCTCAGCCCCGACCTGCGGATCTCTGCCATCGACCGCACGCTGGCCTCGGGCGTGAAGCCCATGAGCTTCAAGCGGGCGAGCACGGTTGCGACTGTCGTGCGATAGCCAAAACGATCAAGCGTGTCGACGTCATCGCCCCCCTCCGCAAACACCTGAAGCTCTGGCGGGATCTCTTGCCCCGAGGGGACCTGGTTGAGCTGGTCGACGCCCTGAGCCCAGTCGTCCTGCATGTACTTGTCTTCTTCTTGGAAGACGGTCATGAGTCGGGACGGAAAATCGTTCTTTCCGGACAAAATCTGCCGTTCTCCCAGTAGCAGTCGCCATCTGTCTCCCATGAGCGCCTCCGTCTCGGTGCCGACAGCGAGTCATGATGATGCCAAGGATGGTCGAGGCGAGTCATAGCCTCCGACGCTGCCGGCCAAGCTGACGTCGATCGGCAATCGGCGAGACCCTCGCTTGGATCTCCAGCGCATCCTGCATCTTGGCAACACGCAGAGCCAGGTGTTGGATCTGCGCCGCCGCCAGGGCGAGCTGGGTGTTCAGCTCGCGGTTGCGTCGGCGGAGCTTCGCGTTGCGAGCGACGAGCCTGTCGTGCTCGGTCGGCCCGCTGCGCAAGGTGGTGGGGACGGCCCGGTGATCGGCGATCTCTCGAGCGATCTCGGGGTAGCGCCGACGGAAGGTGGTGTTGGTCAGGCCGAGCCGGCGGGCCAGCATGAGGACGCTGGGGGCGGTGTTGGTCTCGCGGCAGCTTTCCAGCGCCTCCTGGAGGTCTTGCGGACCAGCGCCTCGGGGAGGTCGGGGACTCGGCGGGTCATGCGGGGACGGCCTCCTGTCCGTTGGCCTTCAGGAACTCCACGACCTCGGCCCGCCGGCGCTGGAGTCGCTGCCGGAGGCGGGGAGCCAGGGTCGGTCGGGACGCGAGCCGTTTGTCGATGCGGGCGATCTCTCGTTGCAAGGCGGAGGTGTTCTCGGCGGTCAGCGCAACGTTGCGGCAGGCCAGGGGCAGGCAGCCACCGTGCGAGGGAAGTCCCTCGCTGTTGCCGCGCCGGGCTTTCTCGCAGAGGGCTTTGGCCGGGTCGTTGACGCAGGTGATGTATTCGCCGGGATAGACCGCGGGATCATGCCTTTTCATGATCCTTTTCAGGCGGTGCTTGTCCAGGGCGACCTGGCCCTGGAACTGCGCGCGGTCACCGAAGTCCTTCAGCCGCCGGGCGGCTTCCTCGGCGGAGGGGCCGGCGAGGTCGAGGTGCTGATGAGCTTCGATCATCTCCATGTAGACCTCGCCGCGGGCGATGGCTTGCTCGCTTTCGACCTCGGCCCGGAAGCCGGAGTCGCTGGTGCCGGCATAGCCTTCGAACATTTGAATACTGTGGTGCCGATATTGCAGGGCGCCAGCGATGACCCCGCCGGGACGCCGGGCGACATACCAGGCCAGGTTGTGGACGGGGTTGAACACTGACCTTTGACCGCACTCGGCCTTGGCCCCGAAGGTCGGGAGCGCCATAGCACAGGATCTTGTTCTTGCTGGTTCAACGGCGGAGTTCGAAGAGGCACCCACCCACGGCGTTGACCCACTCCACCTCGCGCTCGTCTTGGGCATCGACGAAACGACCGCCATCCGCTACGCGGACTCGGCACGGCAGCTTCTCCAGACCGACATCGAGTGCAACCCGGCCGCTTCGGGTGAGAGTGCGTGCCCATGACAGCTGAGCAGAGTGCACCATGCGTCACGACGGACATTGAGTCCACCCTCGGGCACATGCTCTACCAGGCGGCATCCCTGGAAATGGTGATGCGTTTCGCTGACAAAGAGGCTCGCCATGGCTGATTACCGTGGCCGCTCAGCCCCTGAGGCCAGGCCGTCACTCCTTCCGGTTTCGCACTGCGAGCACGGCGCCCGCGAGTCCGGCGATCCCGCCGCCGATCATGGGCACGACCTGCATCGATACCTTGTGGTCCACGGCGTAGAATCCCAGCCAGACGAAGGCCACGCCGAACCCCACCACAATCACGTGCTCAAGCAGCCGGAACCCGTACCCCACCCACTGGTCGAGGCGCTCGCGGCGCAGCTGGCGCTCGACGAGGTCCCGCCGCCACGCGAGGTGGTGCGGGTCGATCTCCAGCCACTTCCGAGCCTCGTCGGCCTCGGGGAAGGACGGCACCGTCCAGGCGGGCGTCCCGGCGGGCGGCGTCTCCTGGTCAGACATCGGTCGTCCCCCTGCCCTCACCCTTGCCTGGCGACGCGGCCGCCACACGTCGGTCGACCGTCAACAGCGCCTTGTCCACGGCCCGTTCGGCGGCGACACGGCGCCGGTCCCGCTCCTCGTCAGTCCACGGCGCGGGCGGCGCGAGTGACCGGACGTACCACCGCCATACGGGCACCCGCTCGCGGGCGCGCTGCCGCGCGAAGGCCGCGCGTGCTTGCACGGCGAGGACGCAGAGACAGAGGGCGAAGAGTACCCAGGGCAGCAGGACCACGAAGAAGTCCGCGACATTGGCCGCGCTGATGTGGGCCCGCGCCGAGGCCAGCGCCACCGCGATGACCACCAAGAGGAGCCCCCAGCTGGCCGCGCTAACCGCGTGGTTGGTTGACGTCTTGCGCATCGCTGCGGGGGCCGGTTTCGCATCGGCGTTGGTAACAGGCCGGCGTGGAGCCGTGGCCGGCATCGTGGCGGCGTGGGCGGGCTCGGGGGTTCGGCCGAGTTGTCGCAGTGCCTGAGCGAGGTCGGCGGCGTTCGGGTAGCGCTGGGCGGGGTCCTTGCGCAGCAGGGTCAGCACGAGGTCGTCCCAGGCGGGTGGGATGCCCGTGGATACCGAGCTGGGAGTGGGGGGTGCCTGGGTGAGGTGTGCCGTGAGGTAGCCGACGGAGTCGGGGGCCTGGAACGGCAGCTGGCCAGTGATCAGCTCGAAGAGCACGCAGCCGAGGGCATACAGATCGCTGCGCGGTTCTGGGAAGCCCCGCGCTTGTTCGGGGGCCATGTACGGGGGCGTGCCCACGATGAAGCCGGTCTGGGTGAGGCGGTCCGCGGTCGCGTAGGGGTCGGCCGCCCTCGCGATGCCGAAATCGAGGACCTTCACGGTGCCGGAAGGCGTGATGAGGATGTTGGACGGCTTGATGTCCCGGTGCATGATTCCGGCGGCGTGCGCGTCGGCAAGTGCGTCAGCTATCTGTGCGCCCCATCGGGCCGCGTCCGCCAGGGTGACGACACCTCGGCGCAGCATCGTGTCCAGACCCTCGCCTCGGACCAGTTCCATCACCAGGAACGGGACCCGTTCGTTTCCCGCGCCGGTCTCGCCGAGGTCGTGGATGGTCACGATATTGGGGTGATGCAGTTGGGCAGTGATCCGTGCCTCGCGCAGGAACCTGGCGCGTGCCTCGTCGCCGCGGATTCCGCCACCGGCAAACAGCGAGATCACCTTGACCGCGACAGGCCAGCCCAGCGTCTCGTCCCGCGCCTCCCATACCTGCCCCATTCCGCCCTCGCCGAGCTGCCGCACCAACCGGTAACGACCCCCGAGAAGCTGGTCTCGCACTGCTACGCCTCCCCCGTTTTGAACATTCCTGTTCCTCCTGCTGTCGCACCGGCGCCATAGGGATCATGACGCGACCGCGAGGGCGGCATGCCCGTTATCCAGAAACCCGCCAAACGGCAGGGGTGTTCGCCAAGGCGGCCACCCTGTTCGGATCCCCTTTCCATGCCCGGCGCGTCTCCGGCTGCGGAGCGGTGCCGTCGAGTGCCGCTCGCGTAGGGTTTCCGCTTTGTCCAATAACTTCGACCTGCTGCGGGACGGGAGTCAAGGTCATTGCGCGTCTCCTTGGCCCCGAAGGTCGGGAGCGCCAAAGCACAAGAATCTCGTTGTTGCTGGTTCAACGGTGGACAGTCCTGCTGGTGATACTCGTGACGTTCGACGCTTCCTCCAGTGCCTTCTGGAGCCGCTCACTGCGCAAGGCAAGGTGCTGGATCTGTGCGGCAGCGAGGGCGAGTTGAGAGGTCAGCTCTCGGTTGCGACGGCGGAGCTTCGCGTTTCGCACGACGAGTCTGTCGTGCTCGGTCGGCCCGCTTCGCGGGGCGGCGGGGACGGCTCGGTGATCGGCGATCTCCCGAGCGATCTCGGGGTAACGGCGGAAGGTGGTGTTTGTCAGACCGAGCCGCCGGGCCAGCATGAGGACGCTGGGCTGCTTGTTGGTCTCGCGGCAGGTGCCCAGCACCTCCTGGAGGTGCTTGCGGACCAGAGCCTCGGGCATGTCGGGGACGTTGCGGGTCATGCCGGAACGGCCTCCTGCCCGTTCGCCGTCAGGAACTCGACGATCTCGGCCCATCGGCTCTCAAGGAGTTGGCGAAGGCGGGGCGGCAGCATCGGCCGCGAGGCGATGCGCCCGTCGATGCGGGCGATCTCGCCTTGCCAGGCGGTGATGTTCTCGGGGGTGAGCGTGACGTTGCGGCAGGCCGACGGCAGGCAGCCGCCGTGCGAGGGAAGTCCTTCGCTGTTGCCGCGGCGGGCCTTCTCGCAGAGGGCCTTGGCCGGATCGTTGACGCAGGTGATGTACTCGCCGGAATAACTGATCGTTTCAGAATGCGGTGCGTAGCCGTCTCAAGCAGATGATGGCGCAGGCGAGTTGGAGGAGTCCGTGGTGTAGGTCGGCGCGTATCTCG
>NZ_JBIBXG010000025.1:0-43393 GCF_043082085.1 Streptomyces sp. NPDC014801
CGTTACGCGGCCGCGGTGCTCCGCAGCTACGCCGAACCGACCCGGGAGCATCGCGCCGACATGCGCAGGACACTGCTGGAGAGCAGGGAGGCACGTGCCGCCTGGCAGGAGGCATACGACCGGGCAAGGCAGGAACCGGTCCGCCCCAGGGGTCTGACGTCGCGCGAGGCGCAGGAGGCGCAGGAGGCGCTCAAGGGGTTCGGCCGGGCGGCGATGCTCATGGAGAGCCACGTCCCGCGGGCCGACAGCCATTTCGTCCCCGAGGCCGAGCGGTTCGCCGAGGCCCTGGAGACGGACACCTCGAAGGCAGCAGTCGCCGTGCGCGAGCACAGGAATCCGGACTGGGGGCGCGTGGAGGAGGCGCTCCACGCGTGGGAGGACGCCGCCGCCAACGGGAACCCGGTCGTGCGGCGGGAGGCGGAACTGCAGAAACGGGCCTTGGAAGACCTCGCGACAGCCGTGAGCCGCACACCCCTGGAACGGGACGTCGGCTCTGCTCGCGAGGAGCAGCGGGTGCGGGCCGCCGTGGCGGCGGAAGGTGACGGATCAGGGCCCGCGCACCGAGGTGGGTGACGGCGCCGGCGACGGCGAGCACCGCGCCTCTTGGAGCGGGAAATAGCTTCTGAGCCCGCCCCTTCTCACATGGCCGACCGGCCGTCGCCTCTCGCCTTGGGGTCGCCAGCAGTGAACTGGCCGGCAACCGCACTCCTTGAAGAAGGACCCCATCCCACGGACGAGCTGTCGAGCCACGCGTTAAGCCTTCCGAGCGGACGCCGGGCGGCACAGCGGGCCCCTGGCAGCCGCAAGTCAGCAACGCGGAACACCCCGCGGTCCGATGCTGACCGTTTGCTGACCTGGACGCCGCGTTCAAGACTCTGACCTGCGGACACACCCAAATGCTAGATCTTGGACTTGAACATGGTGCGCAGCATGTTTGACTCCTGGAAGACGGCTCCCTGCCTGCTTTGTGCAGGTCAAGGGCGGTCTTCACTCTACCGCCGGCACGCACCGGACTCGAAGGTTGTGAGCAACATCGCTTCAGTCCGGTGAGCGGGCTCTCGGCCTCGGATTTCGCGGGAGCCGGCTTGGTCGTGAAGACGCCGACCCTGTTGGACGCTCTTCGCGGAATGCGCAGAACCCGTGGTGCCGAGTGCACCGGGAAGGGCAAACCCAGGTGCACTGTGTCGTACCCAAGGTCGGTCCGGATCGCGACAGTGGAGCACCCCCGATCGACCGACAAGGACAATGAGATGCCGGAGTCGACGACCGCTCGGCGACGAGCGCGCGGAGCTGCCGCCGTAGGTGTAGGTGCAGTCGCCACCGTCATGATCCGACGCAGCGCCCGCAGGCGTGGCGAGTCGTTTGGTCTGCACGCCCCGCTGCCCAGCGCGAACGAGAACGCACGCGTAGCCGCGACGATGGCCGCGGCGCACGTCGAGCAGCACACGAAGAGCCGGTGGTCGGTCTTCCTCGCCTACGGGCTCCTGGCGGCCGCGACCCAGGCGCTCTTCGTGAACTACGCGCCCGTGACGCAGGACGCCGCACGGCACTTCGGCGTTTCCATCGGCGCGATCGGCTTGCTGTCCCAGGTCTTCCCGCTGATCTACGTCCTCCTTGCCATCCCCGCCGGCATCGCGCTCGACCGGTTTCTCCGTCCCTCCCTCGTGGTCGGCGCGGCACTCACCGCGTCAGGGGCGTTCCTGAGGCTCGTTGCCGACGACTTCACCTGGGCGTTCATCGGACAGGTCGTCGCCGCTGTGGGACAGCCCTTCATCCTCAACGCCATACCGGGTCTCGCTGTGGGCTACCTCGCGGAAAGGCACCGCGCCACCGGAATCGCCGCCGCATCCTCCGCCACGTTCGCCGGCATGGTCCTCGGCTACTTGCTCGGCGCGTTTCTGCCAGGTGAGAGCCACATCCGTACCCTCACCCTCGTCACCGCCCTGATCGCCATGGACGCCGGGCTGTGTCTCGTCGGGGCACTGCGCCTCCCGCCACGCACGAGCCGCGAGTCCGCCGCCGTGACCAGCGGCCTGCGGGCCTTCCGCGCGGCCTTCGGCAATCGCCACGTACGCCGTCTGTGCGCGGTCGTCGCCATCCCGATGGGCACGTTCATCGCTCTCGCGACGTTCGTGCAACCGCTGTTGGCGCCGGCGGGAGTCTCGGAAGCCACCGCGGGCCTCATCCTCGCTCTGACCATGATCGCCGGTGTGGTCGGCTGCGCAGTCGTGCCCATCTGGGCAGACCGGCACGGCCGCGAGGTCCAGGTCATGGGCGTCTCGATCGTTTTCACGGCCGGGGCCTGCCTCCATCTCGCCCTGGTGCCGAGCACGGCCATGGCCTTCCTCACGCTCCTCGGCACGGGCTTCGTACTGCTCCCGGCCCTTCCCATCGTGCTCTCCCTGAGCGAGCGGCACGCACCGGAAGCCGAGAGCACGGCGGCCGGACTCATCTGGATGGCGGGCAATCTGGGAGGAGTACTGCTGACGACGGCGGTCGGACTCTTCATCGCCCGCCCCGAGATGGCATTCGGGGTCCTGTCCGCCGCCACTCTGCTCGCTCTCCCGGCACTTCACTGGTTCAGGAAGCTCGAGCACCCACACGTGACGTGAGCTCAGTTCGGTCCGATTGCCACACCACGCCCCGTGACGTGAGCTCAGCTCGATCCGGTCGCCACGATGTCAGGTGCGATGTCCAGCACCAGGAGCGCCGCGGCCACGTGGGTCGGGTTGTCCTCCACCTTGACGGCCGAGAGCTCGTTGGCGCGCGAGACCCGCCGCTCGACGGTGTTTCGGTGCGCGTACAGGTGGGCGGCAGCCCGGGTGGTGTTGAAGCCGCACTGCACGTAGGTGAGCAGTGCCTGACGCAGTGCTGTGTCGGCTTCGGCGAGCGGCCCGAGAGTGTTGATGACGAACCGACGTGCTCCGGCACGGTCCTTCGTGAGCGCGTCGATCAGCTCCACGTCGGCGTAGGCGGTGAATCGCCGGTCGGACCCGAGGCGGGTGATCAGCGCTTGCGCCGCGAGCGCGTCCTGGTGGCTGGACCTGAACCCTTCGAGTCCACGTCCGGGCCTTCCCACCGCCGCGCGCACCTCGTCGGCCGTCGCCAGGACCTTCTCCACGTGGTGAAGGTCCGGGACACCCGGCCCCGAGAGCCAGATCCATCGCGACGTCGCACTGGCACGCGCCACCAGGGCGCCTCGGCCCGCGGCAGTGGAACGCGCGGCCGGGATCGCTTCGTCCAGGGCATCGACGTGCTCAGGATCATCGACCCACAACACGAGACCCACGTGCCACCGGGCCAGCCGGTACCGCAGACGCCCCTCGGCGAGGTCCTCCGCCATCGGCGCCCCGCCGGCGATCAGCTGGATCAGCGCGATCGCATCGGCACCCGCATTGCCCATCGCGGCGGCGAGGCCGGCCTCGCGCAGGGCGGCGACCGAATCGAGGGCGTACTGCACCAGCGACTTCCCCGACACGTCCAGGACCCCCACGAGCAGCTCGGGGTCGGCGCAGTGCGCCACGCATTCCTCCAGCCAGCGCCGCCAGCCGATCCCCAGTGCCACACGCCAGGCACCGGCGAAGTCGGGTGCGATGCCACGGGAGACGAGATCGTTGATGTACGCCGTGGTCCTCGGGCCGATGTAGGGCTCCACCCGCCGCCCCGGCTGCTGGATGTTCGCGGTCAGCCACTGGACGATGTCGGAGCGGTTGAGTGCCCGATCCTCCTCGACCAGCGAGGCGTCGGCGAGGAGGGCGGGATCGTTCTGGGCCACGAGAGAGGGCCGTGCGACGGCGTCGATCAGGGCGTCCGTCTGCGTCAGCAGGCGCTGGCAGAGCGACCTCATCACATCGGCGACCTCGCGGGAGGGCGGGGGCCACAGATCTTCCATTTCTCAAGTCTCCCTCTGATCCTTTGGAGCCGGCGCTCCCGACGTGCCGTTTCACGGACAGAGGAAGGGCCGGTCGGCGGCGTGGCCGCCGGCGAGGTCGGGTGCCATGCCGCCGGCCGACGACAGCGAGAGGCGTCGGGGCGCTACGACCGTGCGGCAGCGGCGGTTTCCGGCCCCGCATGCGGTCTCCAGCAGCGCGGTGTTTAGTATGAGTAAACGGCGGAAGATTTATCACGCTGTCAGGGGTGCTGCAAGGGGTTCGGCGACGTCTTCGCCCCTTCTCCCGAAGACCACACGATGGCGACCTCAGGACGGGCGGTGAGCACACCATGTCCATCGAGGACAGCGGAAGAGCAGGCGGAGCGGCCAAGGGCTCTCCTGCCCTCGAAGCGTCCACAGGCGCGCAACTGAGGGAGATCAGGCTCAGCCGCGGGTTGTCGTTGACGGAGGTCGCGCATCAGGCAGACGTCACCAAGGGCTTCCTGAGTCAGCTGGAGCGTGGTCTCACCAACGTTTCCGTCGCGACGTTGCTGCGCGTCTGCGATGTGCTGAAGATCGGGGTCGGCGAGCTGTTCGCCTACCCCGATGAGCAGGTCGTGGAGGGCGGAAGCCGGATCGACATGGGTGGTGAAGGAGTCACCGAGTACCTGCTCACGCCCGCGAGCACCACGGCGTTCCAGGTCTTTCGTTCAGTGATCGAACCAGGCGGGGGCACGGGCGGCCCCTATCGGCTCGACACCACCACGATCTTCGCGCTGGGACTGTGCGGCGAGACCCGTCTGATCGTCGGGGGCGAGACCCGGCTGCTGTCAGCCGGCGTGTCCACCTCGTTCTCCGGCCGGACGCTGCATCAGTTCGACAACCCGGGCACGACGGTCAGCGAGGTCCTGTGGGTCCTGTCGCCTCCGCTCCTTCGTGTCGCCCGCGAACCCTCCTAGAGCTGCCCGCATCCAGTCGCTCGTAGACAGCCGGACGGCACGCCCTCAGGACGAGCGCCTGCACCAAGCCGGCTACGGCCGAGAGGGCGACGAACCCGCCGATCACCCAAGCACCCTCGGTGGTGCCGACGAGGAGCGGGAAGTTGGCAACCACCAGGTAGACCACACAGGTCAGGCCGAGGAAGGCCAGGGCCGGGGCCACGACCGTGCGCCACACCGACCGCTGCCCGTCCTGCTCGTCGATCTGCCGAAGGAAAAAGCCGATCACCGCGAGGCTGGTGGCGGCCATGAGCAGGACGATGCCGAGGGTGGCGGCGCCGGAGAACCAGGCGTAGACGTTCGCGATCGGGTCCAGGCCGAGCGCGACGACGACAAGCGTGGTGACGCCCGCGACCGCCGAGACGACGCCCGAGGACGCTGACGGCGCCCGGTGCCGGGGATGAACGACGCTCAGCCGCGCCGGAAGGGCACCGGCCCGGGACAGCGCGAACTGGTAGCGCGTCACGACGTTGTGAAAGGCCAGCGCGCACGCGAACTGACTGGTGATCAGGAGAGTTTGCATCACGTCGAACCAGACGGGTCCGACGTAGCTCCGCGCCAGCGCCAGCACCAGGCCCTCGGGGTCGGCCTTCGCGGCTCCGGTCACCGAGTCGACGCCGACACCCGCCACGACCGCCCACACGGTGAACGAGTAGAAGATCCCGACCACCAGGATCGCGACGTACGTGGCTCTCGGAACCGTGACGTCAGGGTCCTTGGCCTCGTCGCGGAACACGGCCGTCGCCTCGAAACCGATGAACCCGAAGAAGGCGAACATCATGCCGAGGCCCGGGGAGCCGTTCCCCAGGATCGAAGACAACAGGGGCTTCGCCGTCAGGCCATGGGCGCCACCGTGGCCCACGATGCCGAGGTCCATGACCAGGAGCAGGAGGGACTCCAGCACCAGCACGACGCCGAGCACCTTGGCGCTCAGCTCGATGTCCCGATAGCCGAGGAAAGCAATGATCCCGAGCGAGACGAACGCCCACAACCACCACGAGGAGCCGATGCCGGCGTACCGCTCGACGACATTGCTCGTCGCGACGCCGACGTAGGCGTTCACTCCGACGAGAATCAGCGTGTAGGAGAAGAGCGCCAGCGTCGCTGCCGAGAGACCGGGTATCCGGCCCAGCCCGGCCTGGATGTAGGCGTAGAAGGCGCCCGCGTTGCGCACCCGTCCCGCCATCAGCGTGAAGCCGACCGCGAAGATCAGCAGCATCACGGTGGTCAGCGCGAAGAACAGGGGCATTCCCGGGCTGCCGCTCACGGCGAAGGCGATCGGCACCCCATCGGCCACCAGCCCGAGCGGCGCCGCCGCGGCGACGACCATGAACACGATCTGCGATACGCCGAGCCCGCGGTGCAGCGGGTTGCCCGGGCCTGCTTCCCTGCCGGGTGCTTCGAAGTGCCCTGTCTCGGAGAGGTCGGCCATGGCGACCACCTTTCAGCTCACGGGCCGGTGCCGGCTCGTCATGAGTAAGTGCGGCGGGTGCGGGCGCGTGCGCGGCGTGCATCAGGGCGTGCCTCGCTCGAGGACTCGAAGCGGGCTCAGTCCTGAGAGGTCGTGACCGGGAGCGGCATCCCGGACGGCCGGTCGCTCCCCCTGGGCCACGGCCGCACGTGCCGGGAAATCTCCATCGACGCGACCGCGCAGGTGTTTAGTACTGGTAAACGCCGCAAACGACTATCACGCCGGTGAAGTCACCGCAAGAGTTGCGGCGACGTCGGCCACATCAGAGAGATCCGCGGGATCCCGGCTTCTTTCGAGAGTCGGCGAGACCTCGGCCAAGGCCGTACCCGGCTGCCTGCAACCGCCTGAAGGCGGCACTACCGGACCGCTTGTGCATCGTGCACCGAGCCCCGGGACCAGCCGGTGCACGCTGTCGTTCCGCCCATGGCCGTGGCTGGCGACAGTGAGATCACCACCCCGGGAACAGCGAGGAAACACCATGACAACTGAGGTGCTTGACGCCATCGAGGAGTTCGACGTCATCATCATCGGAGCGGGGATCTCCGGAATCGGTGCGGCCAGCTACTTCCGCCGGGAGCTCCCCGGCAAGTCCCTGCTCGTGCTCGAGGGCCGCGACAACATCGGGGGCACGTGGGATCTCTTCCGCTACCCGGGCATCCGCTCGGACTCGGACCTCCACACGTTCGGCTACGAGTTCAAGCCGTGGCGTCATGAAGCCGCGATCGCCGACGCGCCGCTGATCCGGGACTACCTCCGGGAGACGGTCGAGGAGAACCACCTGGAGCCCCTCATCAGGCTGCGCCACCGGGTCGTCGGGGCCGAATGGTCCTCCGACGAGGCGCGGTGGACCCTCACCGTCGAGGCAGCCGACCCCGCCGGCGGCGGCACCGTGACCAAGACGATCCGTGCCGGATGGGTGTTCGCCGCCACCGGCTACTACCGGTACGACGAGGGGTTCTCCCCCCAGTTCCCGGGGCGCGACGACTTCGAAGGCACGATCGTCCATCCGCAGCACTGGCCCGAGACGCTCGACTACAGCGGCAAGAAGGTCGTCGTCATCGGCAGCGGCGCGACGGCGATCACGCTGGTGCCGGCCATGGCCACCGGGCCCGGCGCCGCCCGGCACGTGACGATGCTGCAGCGGACCCCGACGTACGTCCTGGCGCTGCCGCGCGTCGACAAGGTCGCCCTGGCACTCACGAAGGTGCTCGGGGAGGAGCGCGGGTACGCCGTGACGCGGTTCAAGAACATCTGGATCGACCGCGCCGTCGTCAAGGGACTGCGGACGTTCCCGAAGGCCGGACGTCGGTTGATCCGGCGCGAGAACATCAAGCGGCTACCGAAGGGGTTCGACGTCGACAAGCACTTCAATCCGCCGTACGACCCGTGGGACCAGCGCCTGTGTCTGGCGCCGGACGGCGACTTCTTCGACGCCATCAAGAAGGGTTCCGCGACCGTCGTCACCGACACGATCGCGCGGTTCAGCAAACGCGGCATCGTGCTGAGCTCGGGTGAGGAACTGGAAGCGGACGTCATCGTCACCGCGACGGGGCTGAACCTGCAGCTCTTCGGCGGCATGCCCATCGTGGTCGACGGGCGTCAGGTCGACATCGCGGACGCGCTCTGTTACCGCGGAATGCTGCTGAGCGGGATTCCGAACTGGGCGATGGCGATCGGCTACACCACCTCGTCCTGGACGCTCAAGGTGAGCCTGATGTGTCGTTACTTCATCGACCTGGTCCGGCACATGGACGACCGCGGATACGACACGGTCGTTCCGGTCGCACCGGCGGGGACGGAGCGCAGGCCCGTCATGGACCTCCAGGCCGGCTACGCCAGGCGCGGCGAGAAGGTGCTGCCCAAGCAGGGCCTCGAAAAGCCCTGGCGGATGGCGATGTCCTACCCGGAGGACGCCAAGGCCCTGCGCGGCCCGGTGGCCGACGAGCACCTGCAGTTCGGCTCCCGGCGGGCGGCCGCGCAGTCGCTCGGTGGGAGGCGAGCCACCCATGTCTGAGACGAACGGCGCGGAGAGCACCGACCGGTACGCGGCCCTGCCTTCCGGGATGAGGATCTGCTTCCGGGACTTCGGGGACAAGACCGACCCCGCCATCCTCCTCATCGCCGGTATGGGCGAGGACCTCACCTTCTGGACCGACGCGTTCTTCGGCTCGCTCGTAGCCCGCGGATTCCGGGTCGTCGCGATCGACAACCGTGACGTCGGCCAGTCGACGTTCGTCGCCGCACCCCCTCCGGCGCTGTGGCGTCAGCTCGCCGGGCGCCCGCGCAGCGACGCGTACGCGCTCGCCGACATGGCCGAGGACGCCGTGGGCGTACTCGACTGCCTCGGGATCTCGCGGGTGCACGTGGTGGGGCGGTCGATGGGCGGGATGATCGCGCAGACGATCGCGGCCACGGCCCCCGAGCGCGTTCTGTCGCTGACCTCCATCTACTCGACCACCGGGTCGAAGAAAGTGGGCCAGCCGGCGCTGTCGACGATCCGGCTCCTCGCCGCCCCGCCGGCGAGGACCAGAACCGCGGCGGTGCGGGCGCACCTGCGGCTCACCCGGCACATCGCGGGGACGGGATATCCCATCGACGACGCGGCCGAGGCGGCCATCGCGGCCCGCGGCTGGGACCGCAGCGCCGGTGACCCGGCGGCCGGCGTGGCGCGCCAGGTCCAGGCGATCCAGCGCTCCGGAGACCGGACGGCCCAGTTGAGCACCATCACGGCACCGACGCTGGTCATCAACGGCGACCGGGACCTGCTGGTCCACCCGAGCGGCGGCGCAGCGACGGTGAGGGCGATCCGCTCGGCCCAGCACGTGGTCATTCCCGGCATGGGCCACCACATCCCCGAGGCCCTCGTCGGCCCCGTCACCCAGTACATCTCCCAGCACGCGGACCGCGTGGGCGAAGGAGGAAACCATGTCCGGATCTCGTAAGCCCGGCTCCGCGGACACCTCGGTCGACGTCGTGGTCGTCGGTGCCGGCTTCGCCGGCCTGAGCGCTGCCGAGCGACTGGTGAGCATGGGGCAGTCCGTCCTGGTCGTGGAAGGCCGCGACCGGGTCGGAGGCCGCTCCCTGTCCGGCGAGGTGGCAGGCGTGAAGGTCGACCTCGGCGCAACGTGGGTGGCACGGCGCCACACTGCCATCCGGGACCTTGCCGACCGGGTGGGGTGTACCACGACCGGCCAGTTCGACCAGGGCCGCAACGTGCTCTGGATGGCAGGCCGGCGCCGCACCTACAGTGGCACCATCCCCAAGGTCTCCCCCGCGGCCCTGGTGGACATGGCCCGCATGCAGCTGGCCGTGAACAAGCTCGTCTCGACCATCGACGTGGACGCCGCGTGGGAGTCGCCCGGGGCGAGCCGGCTCGACGCCATCTCGTTCGGCGAGTGGCTCGACCGGAAGAACGCTCTGCCGAGCACCCGTGCGCTGATGACGGTCATCAGCAAGGTGCAGTGGGGCTGCACCCCGTCAGATGTGTCCCTGCTGCACGCGCTGCGCTACATCCGCGCGGCGGGCGGCATCGATCACATGCTGGACGTCGAGGGCGGCCAGCAGCAGGACCGGCTCGTCGAAACCACCCAGGAGATCGCCAAGCGGGTGGCGGAGAAGCTCGGCGACCGCGTGCGCCTGGGGACACCGGTGCGCCGTATCACGCAGGACGACGACGGCGTCACCGTCCACACCGACTCCGGCGAGATCCACGCCAGGTACGGCATCGTCACGGCCGCGCCGGCGCACCGCGCCGCCATCGCGTTCGATCCCGCTCTGCCCGAGCAGGCCGAAGGGCTCACGCGAAACTGGCGCATGGGCGTGCTGAGCAAGGCTTTCGCGGCCTACGACGTGCCGTTCTGGCGGGCCGGCGGACTTTCCGGCGAGGCAGTGACCGACACCGGAACCGTGTTCATCACCTTCGACGTGTCACCCGCGCACAGCGGACCGGGCGTGCTGATGGCCTTCTGCGATCCGCGTGTCTTCGACGGTTTCAGCCCCGAGATCCGACGCGACCGGGTCGTCCGGCAGCTCGCCGACCTCTACGGTCCGCAGGCCCGCAACCCCATCGACTACGTGGACCACTGCTGGGGGGCGGAGCCGTTCGCCCCCGGTGGCCCCAATCCCGCCGTCGCCCCCTACGCGACCACGAGCTACGGCAGGGCGCTGACCGAGCCCCACGGGCGCATCCACTGGGCCGGTACCGAAACCGCCGGCGAATGGGCCGGCACCATGAACGGCGCGGTCCTGACGGGTCAGCGTGCCGCCGAGCGCGTGGCCGCCCTCCTGTCCTGCGAGGTCCGAGAGGGGGCGCTGCGATGAAGGAAGCGCTGTTCCTGCTCGCCGACCTGTGGATGATCTTCGCCGGCTACTTCTACGGCTGGAGGTTCGTCCGCCGGTACGGCAACTACCTCCTCGGTCTCGAGTGGATGGTCGTCGCGACGTCGGGCAGCAACTTCCTGCTCTGGTCGCTGCTCGGAGCCAAGAGCGACAGCGTCCTGTACGACGTGGCGTACTTCTTCGACGCGTTCTCCAGGTCGGTCGGCATCACGCTCATCCTGATCATGGGCTTGATGAAGGTCACTCATCGCTACAAGCCGAGCCTCGGCGTCGATGTGGCCGTGTTCGCGGTCGCCGTGGTGGCCGGCCTGTTCCTGCGGCACTTCCACGGCGCGGATCTCCACGCCGACCGCGCCGCGTTCTCGGTCGCCGTGTTCTACGTCGTCGTCAATCTCCTCACGGCGGTCTTCCTCGGGTACTTCGTCAAGCGGCTCTGGGACGCGGGCGCAAGGTGGCAGGCGATCTGGACGGGGCTGGTCACGGCCGCCGGGACCACCATCGCGATCACCTACGACTTCTTCCCCCTGTCCTTCGACGACGCGAACCGCACGATCTTCTACACCGCCGCGCTCGCGACGTGGGGCACCCAGGGATTCGTCTACTTCCGTGCCTACCGCGCGCTGCACGACCACAACGCGGCCTTGGACGCGAACCCGGCCCGCGCGACCGAAACCCTCGCATGAACCCCGAGAACGAACAAGGAGTCAGCATGGCGAAGAGGCACGTGTACGCGGTGGTGGACCCCGCCAGCGGCAAGCTGGTCAAGGAGTACCCCACCGCGACGGACGAGGCCGTCGAGGGGGCGGTCGACGCGGCAGCGAAGGCCTACGCGCAGTGGTCGAGGCAGACCTCCGTGGAACAGCGCGCCCAGTTGCTGAACGCCGTCGCCGCCCTCCACGACGAGCGCAGCGCGCAGCTCGCCGAGATCATCCACCGGGAGATGGGCAAGCCGGTGGACGAGGCCGTCGCGGAGGTCGAGTTCAGCGCCTCGATCTACCGGTACTACGCCGAGAACGCGGAGAAGTTCCTCACCGACGAACCGATCGAGCTCCTCGAGGGAGAGGGCAGCGCTTTCGTCCGTCGCCAGCCGATCGGGGTGCTGCTGGGGATCATGCCCTGGAACTACCCGTACTACCAGGTGGCCCGTTTTGCCGCGCCCAACCTCGCGCTGGGCAACACCATCGTGCTCAAGCACGCGTCGCAGTGCCCGGAGTCGTCCGAGGCACTCCAGCAGCTGTTCACGGACGCGGGCTTCCCCCAGGGCTGTTACGTCAACGTCCACGCCACCGGCGAGCAGATCGCTCGCGCCATCGCGGACCCCAGGGTGCAGGGCGTCTCCTTCACCGGTTCGGAACGGGCCGGCGCGGAGGTCGCCGAGAAGGCCGGGCGCAACCTCAAGAAGGTGGTGCTCGAACTGGGCGGCTCCGACCCCTTCATCGTGCTGTCGACCCGTGACCTCGACGCCACGGTCCAGGCGGCGGTCGAGGCGCGGTTCGAGAACGCCGGGCAGGCGTGCAACGCCGGGAAGCGCTTCATCGTCGCCGAGGACGTCTACGACGCCTTCGTCGACAAGTTCACCGAGAAGGTGCTCGCCCTGACCGACGGGCTGGCGCCGCTCTCCTCGGTCGCCGCCGCCGAGTACGTCGAGGACCAGGTCGAGCGAGCCGTCGCTGACGGGGCGACCTTCGTCTCCGCTGGACAGCGCGAAGGGGCGTACTTCCCGCCCGGCGTTCTGACGGGCGTCTCGCCGACCTCGCCGTCGGCCGCCGAGGAGCTCTTCGGCCCCGTCGCGACCGTCTACCGCGTCGGATCCGAGGACGAGGCCGTCGAGCTGGCGAACGAGACCCCGTACGGGCTGGGCTCCTACGTGTTCACGACGGACGCCGAGCAGGCGATGCGCGTCGCCGACAGGATCGAGGCGGGCATGGTCTTCGTCAACGGCGTCGGACTCGAGGGCGCGGAACTGCCTTTCGGTGGGGTGAAGCGGTCCGGTTTCGGCCGCGAACTGGGCCGGGGCGGAATCGACGAGTTCGCCAACAAGAAACTCATCCGCACCGCTCGGACGTGATCCCCCCAGCGCGGACAGAAGGAAACCTGTCATGACCATCGAATTCGACGCCGCTGTCTTCAGGGCACCGAACGAACCACTGACCATCGAGAAAGTGGCGATCCCTTCGACGCCTCCGCCCGGCGAGGTGCTCGTGCGGCTCAAGGCAAGCGGGGTGTGTCACAGCGACCTTCACGTCGTCGTGGGCGAATGGGAAGTGCCCTCGCCGATGATTCTCGGCCATGAAGGGTCCGGGATCGTCGAGAGGGTCGGCGACGGCGTCACGACGCTCAAGAAGGGCGATCACGTCGTGCTGTCCTGGACGCCGTCCTGTCGCCGCTGCCGCTATTGCATCAGTGGCAGACCGGTCCTGTGTGACATGGTCAGCCAGCACTCGGCGAATCACCTGTCGTTCGACGGCCGGTCGCGGATCAGGTCCGTGGGCGAGGGCGACGTGTACAGCTTCGCGGGCCTAGGAACGTTCGGTGAGTACGCTCTCGTGCCCGAATCGGGCGCGATCGCCGTCCGGAGCGACGCCCCGTTCGAACAGTCTGCTCTGGTCGGATGCGCCGTCACGACCGGCGTCGGCGCGGCCGTCAACACGGCCAAGGTGCGTCCGAGCGACACCGTGCTGGTCCTCGGCTGCGGCGGCGTCGGCCTGAACGCGATTCAGGGTGCTCGGCTCGCCGGCGCGCGGAGGATCATCGCCGCGGACATCTCCGACGAGAAGCTCGAGCAGGCACGCGTCTTCGGTGCCACAGATCTGATCAACAACGGCCGCGAGAATTTCGCCGACAAGGTGCACGAGCTCACCGGCGGACGCGGTGTGGAGATCGCCATCGAGGCCATCGGGCTGCCACGCACCATCGAGTCGGCCTACGAGGTCCTGGCCCGAGGCGGCACGGCGGTGGTCGCCGGGCAGGTGGCGGACGGCATGAGGATCTCCATCGACCCGTTCGTCATGTCCGATCAGGAGCTGTCGCTCATCGGCTCCAACTACGGCTCCAGCAAGCCGGATGCCGACTTCCCCATGCTGATCGACCACTACATGAACAACCGCATCGATCTCGACTCCCTTGTGACGCGTGTGATCGATCTGAAGGACATCAACGAGGCGTTCGACCAGATGCAGCGCGGCATCGGCATCCGCTCGGTGATCAGGTACTGAAAGGCAGGGGCGATCGCATGGCCCTGGAATCATCACGCTTGGCGTTCGAGCGAGCTCGACGCAGCGTCGGCGGGGGTGTGGGGTCGGGCCTGCGGGCCGCGATGCCTCCCCATCCGCTGTTCGTGCAGGAGGCACAAGGCGCGTATGTCTGGGACCTGGACGGCGACCGGTACATCGACTACGTGATGGCCTGGGGCCCGCTCGTCCTCGGTCACGGTGACCCGCGCGTGCTGTCCGCGGTGTCCGAGGTCGCGAAGAAGATGCAGGTCGTCGGCACCGGCCACCCGCTCGAGTACCGGGCCGCGGAAGCGGTCCTCGAAGCCGTGCCGCACGGCGAGCGCCTGCTGTGGAGCAACACGGGGACCGAAGCGGTGCAGGTCGCGCTGCGCCTCGCGCGAGCCGCCACCGGACGGCGCCGCGTCCTGAAGTTCGCCAAGAGCTACCACGGCTGGCACGACACCGTGTATGCCGGGATGTCCGAGGACGACTGCGATCGTCCCGCGTCCCCCGGCGGACCGGGGCAGTCGACCAGCGTGCTCGACGACCTGGTCGTGGCGCGCTTCAACGACGTGCAACTGGCCGAGCGCCTGCTGAGCGAGGCCGTCGCGCGCGACATCGCGGCCGTGCTCGTCGACCCTGTGATGAGCAACGCCGGCGTCGAAGCGCCCTCGCCGCACTTCCTGTCGACGCTGCGAACGCTCTGCGACCGACACGGCGTGGTCCTCGTCTTCGACGAGGTGATCGCCGGATTCCGGATCGCCCGGGGCGGAGCGGCCGAGAAGTACGGCGTGCTGCCCGACCTGTCCGTCTTCGGAAAGGCGATGGCAGGCGGTTTCACGCAGAGCGCCGTCGTCGGCCGAGCGGAGCTGATCGATCAGGTGACCTCCGGCGTCGTTCATGCCGGAACCTTCAACGCCAACCCGATCGCCCTGGCGGCCGTCGAGGCGACGATGCGCGTCCTGGCCGATCCCGCGGTCTACGAGCTGCTCGAACAGACCTCGTACCGGTTCGAGGCCCTCGTCGGTGGAGCCCTCGGTTCCTCTCCTGACTTCGGACGCTTCAACCGGGTCGGCTCGCTCCTCCAGTACGTCCCCGCCGGTGGGGCCACAGGGCTCCACGGAACCGGCGGGCTCTGGACCGCGATCCTCGAAGGGATGCTGCGTCAGGGCTTCCTGTTCATGCCGTCCGGCAAGGTCTTCATCAGCACGGCTCACACCACCGCAGACATCGAGGCGACGGCCGAGGCCCTCGACCAGGTGCTGCGGAAGGTGTGACCTCCGCAGCAGGCCACGCGCAACTCCCACCCGCCAGGGCCGGTCCGTGTGCCCCGTTCCCCGCGGCCCGGTCCGGCCCACCTTCCCGGAAGACACCATGCTGAACCTCTCGGTCCTGCTCGAGGACTCCGCCCGCGCGTACCCGAACCGGGACGCAGTCGTCCTCGGCACGACGCGTCTCACCTACGCCCAGGTCGACGCCGCCGCGAACCGGGTCGCCAACCTCCTGGTCGACCGCGGCATCTGGCCCGGCGACAAGGTCGCGCTCAGTTGTCCGAACGTGCCGTACTTCCCGATCGTCTACTACGGCATCCTCAAGGCCGGCGCCGTCGTCGTACCGCTCAACATCCTGCTCAAGGGCCGGGAGATCGCCTACCACCTGGCCGACTCGGAGGCGAAGGCGTACTTCTGCTTCGAGGGAGACGCGGGTCTGCCGATGGGTGCGGAGGGACACGCCGGGTTCACCGACACCGCCGGCTGCGAGCACTTCTTCGTCATCACCGCCGATCCCGAGGCGGAAAGCCCGATCGAGGGCGTCGAGACCATGGGCGCCGCGCTGCGGGGCACGCCGACGACGTTCGACAGCATCGGGACCACCGGGGACGATCCGGCTGTGCTGCTCTACACGAGTGGGACGACAGGACAGGCGAAGGGCGCCGAACTCAGCCACGCCAACCTCGTTCTCAACGCTCTCGCGTGCAACCGTCTGCTGGACAACCGGCCGGCCTCGGACACCCATCTGCTCGTGCTGCCGCTGTTCCACTCCTTCGGTGCGACCGTGCAGATGAACGCCGGCTTCTCGACGGCGAGCACACTGGTGCTGCTGCCACGATTCGACGCCGGGCAGGCGGTGTCCCTGATGCAGCAGGAGGACATCACCTTCTTCGCCGGCGTCCCCACCATGTGGTGGGGCCTGCTGCAGGCGCTCACCGACGACGTCGACGTCGAGAGGATCGCACGGAACCTGCGCGTCGGCGTCTCCGGCGGTGCCTCGCTCCCCGCCGAGATCATCAAGCAGGTCAGGGAGCGACTGGGCGTCCAGGTCCTGGAGGGCTACGGCCTCTCCGAGACCTCGCCGGTGGTGACCTTCAGCGATCCGGCGCGAGAGCCGCGGCCCGGCTCCATCGGCGTGCCGGTCTGGGGCGTGGAGCTCAAGCTCGTCAACTCCGACTGGTCCGAGGTCGAGGACGACGGAACGGGCAGCGTCATCGGGGAGATCGCGGTCAAGGGCCACAACGTGATGAAGGGCTACCACGGCCGCCCCGAGGCCACCGCCGAAGCCATCAGGGACGGCTGGTTCCGCACCGGCGACCTGGCCCGCAGGGACAAGGACGGCTTCTACTACATCGTCGACCGGGCGAAGGACCTGATCATCCGCGGCGGCTTCAACGTGTACCCGCGCGAGATCGAGGAGGTCCTGATGACGCACCCGGCGGTCAGCCTGGCCGCGGTCGTCGGCGTGCCGCACGAGAGCCACGGCGAGGAGATCAAGGCGTTCGTCATCCTCGACCGCGGCGCCGAGGCGAGTCCCGACGAGCTGATCGCGTGGGGCAAGGAGCAGATGGCCGGCTACAAGTACCCGCGCATCGTGGAGATCGTCGAGACGCTGCCGATGACGTCCACCGGAAAGATCCTCAAGCGTGAACTCACGTGACCGGCACGGCAAGCGCAGGGACATGGGTGGGAAGGACGGCAGATGACAGTGCATGAGGGCCGGCACCGGGACACGTTCCCCGGCGGGTCCGGCTCGGGGACGGATGCGGTTCCCGACTCGCTCGTGGCCGCCTGGAAGGCACGCCTGGCGAAGAACCCGGAGGGCACCGCGCTCCGCTTCTTCGACGGCGCTCTGTCCGCGCGGGAGGTGGATGCGGCGTCGGACGCCCTGGCTGCCGCGTTCGAGGCCCGCGGAACCGGCCGGGGTGATCGCGTCGGCGTGTACCTGCAGAACATCCCGCAGTACGCGCTGGTGCTGCTGGCCCTGTGGAAGCTGGGGGCCACCGCACTGGGGCTCAATCCGATGTACCGTCGCCAGGAGCTCCGCCGGATCATCGACGACTCCGGGGCGATCGGGGTCGTCTGCGCGGACGCGGACGTCCACGAGACGCTCGGCACGCTGGCGGGAAGCACGATCCGATGGCTGGTCAGCACGTCGCCACTGGACTACCAGTCCCGCAACGATCCGCGGGTCTTCGCGACGACGCAACGCCACGCCCCGGCACCGGACGGCGACCTGGTGGCGCTGATCGGTGAGTACACGGGCCGCAGCCCTGCGCCCGTACAGCTGACCCGCGACGACGTCGCGTTCCTGACCTACACCTCGGGCACGACGGGACCGCCGAAGGGTGCCATGAACACCCACGGCAACGTGCTGAGCGTGGTGTCGACCTACGCGTCCTGGACCGGTCTGAGCGACGGGGACGTCGTGTTCGCCATCGCCCCGCTGTTCCACATCACCGGCGCGGTGGTCAATGCGACGATCTCCCTGCTCACCGACACCACGCTCGTCCTCACGGGCCGGTTCCACCCCGAGGTCGTGCTGGAGGCGTTCGCCGAGCACGGGGTGACCTGCACGATCGGCTCCATCACGGCGTACAACGCGATCTACGAGCTGCCGAACGCCGGCCCCCGGCACTTCGCGTCGGTGAAGGCGCTGTACTCCGGGGGCGCGCCGATCCCGCCGGCGACCGTCGAGCGGTTTGAGGAGCGGTTCGGCGTCTACCTCCACAACGGCTACGGGATGACCGAGACGACGTCCGCCGTCATCGCCGTGCCCCCGGGGGACCGGGCGCCCGTGCATCCGCCGAGCGGGACGCTGTCCATCGGCAGGCCCCTGCCGCACGTCACCGCGCGCGTCGTGGACCTGCACGGCAACCCGCTGCCGAGCGGAGAGCAGGGAGAACTGGAGGTGAGCGGGCCGCAGGTGGTGCCCGGGTACTGGGGCAAGCCCGAGGCCACCCGCCTGACGATGCCGGAGGGCCGGCTGCGTACCGGCGACGTCGCCGTCATCGACGAGCAGGGCTGGGTCTACCTGGTGGACCGGCTCAAGGACCAGATCAACGTGTCCGGTTACAAGGTCTGGCCGCGCGAGGTCGAGGACGCGCTGTACGAGCACCCGTCCGTGCTGGAGGCCGCGGTCGTCGGGCAGCCGGACGCGTACCGCGGCGAGAGAGTCGTCGCCTACGTCTCGCTCAAGGCGGGTCTGACCGCCACGGCGGAGGAGCTGATCGCCTTCTCCCGTGAGCGGCTGGCCGCCTACAAGTGCCCCCGCGAGATCCATTTCCTCGCGGACCTGCCCAAGACGCAGAGCGGCAAGATCCGGCGTGCCGAACTCCGCGGCGTCGGCGGCGCCGGGCCGGTATCACCCTCGAAGGACTGATCGTTGAGCGAGAACCACACCGGCCGGGGCCGTTCCCGGGCCGTACCGCCATCGTGACCGGAGCGAGCCGGGGCATCGGCCTCGCCGTCGCCGAGCGGCTCGTCGCCGAAGGGGCGCGCGTGTGCGTCACCGCGCGCAAGGCCGGACCGCTCGAAGCGGCGGCCGCCGCGCTTCCCCGGGGCAGCGTCATCACCGTCGCCGGCAAGGCGGACGACCCCGAGCACCGCCGCGAGGTCTTCGACACGGTCGCACGAGAGTTCGGCGGACTGGACGTCCTCGTGAACAACGCGGGCATCAATCCGGCGTACGGTCCCGTCGTCGGCCTGGACCTCGATGTCGCCCGCAAGGTGCTGGAGGTCAACGTCCTCGCCACCCTCGCCTGGGTGCAGGACGCGGTGACCCACCCGGAGCTCCGTTTCACCGAACGCCGCGGCACCGTCGTGAACCTCTCCTCGGTGACCGCCGACACCCCCTCCCCCGGCATCGGCCTCTACGGCGTCAGCAAGGCGGCGGTGTCCCACCTGACCAGGACCCTGGCCGTCGAACTCGGCCCGGAGATCCGTGTCAACGCCGTGGCACCCGCGGTGGTGAAGACCCGGTTCGCCGAAGCCCTGTACGAGGGCAAGGAGGCCGAGGTGGCCGCCGACTATCCGCTGCGGCGTCTGGGCGTGCCCCCGGACATCGCCTCCGCCGTGGCCTACCTGGCCTCTGAGGACTCCTCCTGGGTCACCGGTCATGTCCTCACCGTCGACGGCGGCCTCACGGTCGCCGGCGGCACCGCGTAACGACCGCGCCCATCAGACGAAGGACAGCCATGACTTTCCCTCACCTTCCGCCGGACGTAGCGGAGTTGCGTGAGCGCACTCGCCGGTTCATCCGCGAGGTCGTCATCGATGCGGAGCCCGCACCGGGCGGACGTCTCGACCAGGGCACCCGTGACCGGCTGCAGGCCGCGGCGAAGGACGCCGGTGTCTTCGCGCCGCTCGTGCCGAAGGAGTACGGCGGCCAAGGCCTGCCCATCGAGCACTGGTCACCGATTCTGCAGGAGGCCGGCTACTCGACGGTCGGTCCCGCCGCCCTCAACTGCATGGCACCCGACGAGGGAAACATGCACATGCTCAACCTGATCGCCACCGAGGAGCAGAAAAAGCGCTATCTCGCGCCCCTGGCGGCGGGAGACGTCCGGTCCTGCTTCTGCATGACCGAGCCCCATCCCGGAGCGGGCTCCGACCCGGCGGCGCTGCGGACCACGGCCGTGCGCGCCGAAGGCGGCTGGATCATCGACGGCCACAAGCGGTTCACCAGCGGCGCTGTCGGCGCCGGGTTCTGCATCGTGATGGCGCGGACCCCGGCCGTCGACGGCTCCCCCGAGGGGGCCACCATGTTCCTCGTCGACATGGCGAACCCCGGGATCCGGGTCGGTGAGGCGATCCACACCGTCGACCGCTCCATCGACGGCGGGCACCCGCACGTGCACCTCGAGGACTGCTTCGTCGCCGACGACGCGGTGCTCGGCGAGGTGGGGCTCGGATTCCGGTACGCCCAGGTACGGCTCGGACCGGCACGTCTCACGCACTGTATGCGGTGGCTGGGGCTGGCGCGGCGCGCGCAGGACATCGCGCTGGACCGGGCCGGAAGGCGTGAGCTGTTCGGCGGTCCGATCGACTCGCTGGGCCTGGCACAGCACCTGATCGCCGAGTCGGTGATCGACATCGAGACCTCCGACGCGATCATCACCAAGACCGCGGCACTGCTTGCCAGTGACCCGAAGGCGGGGTCGGCCATGTCGTCGATCGCCAAGGTGCACTGCTCGGAGGCGATCTTCCGGGTGATCGACCGTGCCCTCCAGATCTGCGGCGGGGACGGGGTCTCCGACGGGCTTCCGCTGGCGCAGTACCTGAGCGAGGTCCGTCCGTTCCGTATCTACGACGGCTCCAACGAGACCCACCGGTGGGCCATCGCCCGCCGCGCCTCGGCCGGCCGCCACGCCGCGGTCCGGGCCGGGGAGCGGTACCGGGGCGATGCCGTCGTCGGTCGGGAGGGCGGCGCGTGATGCACACCGTCCCCGACGGCGTGGAAGTCGTCGCAAGCTGGGAGAAGGCCCGCCACCTCGACAGCCCACCGCTCCTGGTCCTCGACGCGGTCACCGGCTTCCTCGACGCGCACGGCATCGGCAGCGGCCCGCTCGCGTGGCAGCGCATCGGCGACGGCCACTCCAACATCACCTATCTGATCCAGCGCGGTGGCGACTGTGTCGTCCTGCGTCGTGGACCGCGCCCGCCCCTGCCCAAGTCGACGCACGACATGGTGCGTGAGGCCCGCATCCAGAAGATCCTCGGCGAGCACGGGGTACCGGTGCCGGAGATCGTCGCCGTCTGCGAGGACGAGTCGCTCCTGGGCGTGCCGTTCTACCTCATGTCCCGGCTCGACGGGATCGTCATCACCGACACGGTCCCGCCCCACCTCTCCTCCGCCGAACAGCGCCGGGCCACCAGCGAGGCGGTCGTCGACACCCTCGTCGCCCTGCACGGCATCGACGTGTCGGGAGGGGAACTCGCCTCCCTGGGCTTCCCCGAGGGGTATCTCCAGCGCCAGGTCGACCGGTTCCGCGGCTTGTGGGAGGTCAACACCACACGCAGCCTCCCAGCGGTGGAGCGCATCGGGGACTGGCTCGGCCGCAACCTGCCGACGAGCCAGGCGGCCTCGGTGGTGCACGGTGACTACCGCATGGGCAACCTCATGTTCGCTCCCCAGGCGCCGGCCAGGGTCCTCGCGATCCTTGACTGGGAGATGGCCACGCTGGGTGACCCCCTCGCGGACCTGGGGTACCTCACCGCCACCTACTCCGAGGCCGGCAGCCCGGCCACCCCGCTCGAACTCACCCGGGTGACCCGGTCGCCCGGCTACCTCCCCCAGCACCGCCTGGCAGAGCGCTACCAGTCCCGCACCGGTCTCGATCTGACCCCGCTGCCCTGGTACCAGACCCTCGCTCTGTGGAAGGCAGCGATCTTCTGCGAGGCCATCTACACCCGCTGGCTGCGTGGCGAGCGTCCCCACGACAAGACCTTCGGGCCGTCGCTCGAAACGGGTGTCCCCCGACTGCTGGAGCGGGCCGGGGGATACGCCGGGCTGACGGCGACCACTCGCCGCTGACATCCGACGCGTCCCCATACGGGGACTCTTCACCCACCTCGGCCCCGCGCCCCCGCGCGCCGTGTCCGTCTTCCGTTTCTTCAAAGAGAGGTCCCGTGCCCTCCTCCGCTTCCTCCCGGCATCCTTCCCGTGACACACGGGTGCTGGTCACTGTCAACGCGCTGCCGCTCGCCGTCGGTGTCCTGCTCTCCTGCTCCAGGGACCTCGGAGAGATCTCCGTGTACGGACGTCTCACCCTCGGCATGGCGTGGGCACTCACGCAGATCGTCGTCCTCGTCGGCGGGACGTGGTGGTACGAGAACCGGGCCGCGTCCGCCGGCGAACCGGCGTCCGTGACGACGGCTGCCTCGCGTCCGGCCGGGGGCGAGTGGTGAAGGATTCCTTCCTGAGCTTCGGCTCGCCCGATCTCATCGGGTCCGCCGCGAGGAGTGCGGTGATCATCGCCTTCCTCGTCTTCATCGGCCTTTGCCTCCTGTGGGTCTTCACCCTCGCCACCCAGGACGACGACCCGGAACGCCTCTACGTCGCCGAGCGGTCTCTCCCACCCGTCTTCAGTGGTGTGGCGATGGCGGGAGAACAGATCACGGTCGTCATTCTGGTCTCGCTGCCGGGAGCGATCGCCCTCTTCGGCTACGACGGAGTCTCGACCGCCGTAGACAGTGCCCTCGCCCTCGGTGTCTTCCTCCTCCTCGCCTCCAGGATTCGCGCGACCCGCCGCTACACCCTCGGCGACCTGTTCTCCCTGCGTGCCGAGGGACCGGGGACGCGGATCGCCGGTGCGGTGGTGACGCTGTGCATCGCCGTACCCCTGCTCATGGTTCAACTCCGCGCCGGCGGCATCACCGCCGCCCTTCTGATCGGCATGCCGACCGAGACGGCGCAGGTGGTGTGCACGGTGCTGATGGGATTTCTCATCACCTGCTTCGCGGCAGTGGCCGATCTGCGCTGGCCGGACGGCTGCGCCTGGACACCCGCACCTTCGCCGTCGAGGAGGTCCCGATCCCGCATCCCGGCCCGGGCGAGGTCCTCGTCGAGGTGCGAGCGGCCGGAGTCTGCCTGTCCGACATCCATCTGATCGACGGCAGCCTGAGCCCGTTCCACCCCGTCGACGCCGTCAAGGATTCCGGGGCCATCACGCCCGGCCACGAGGTGGCCGGCGTCGTCCACACCGTCGGCCCCGGAGTGAAGGGCGACTGGACCCCTGGCCGGCGAGTCGTGCTCCAGGCCGGGCAGGCGTGTGGCGACTGCGCCGACTGCCTGCGTCACATGCTCTGCCGCCGGCCCCTGACCCGGGGAGTGGACTACGACGGGGGATGGGCCCAGTACGCCCTCGCCCGGGAGGACACCCTGCTCCCCATCCCGGACCACCTGCCGTTCGACCAGGCCGCGATCATCCCCGACGCCGTCTCCACCCCGTATGCCGCGATCGTGGACACCGGCGCGGTACGCCCCGCGCAGTCCGTCGGCATCTGGGGAGCCGGGGGCCTCGGCGCCCACGGCATCCGGCTCGCCCGCCTGGTCGGCGCCGCCCCCGTCATCGCCGTCGACCCGCTGCCTTCCGCCCGCGAGCGCGCCCTGCTCTTCGGCGCCGACCACGCGCTCGACCCCATGGCCGGAGACTTCGCCGCGGCGGTGCGCGAGGCCACGGCGGGCCGGGGCATCGACGTCGCCTTCGACTTCGCCGGCGTCGGAGCGGCCCGCTCCCAGGCCACCACCGTGCTCGGTCCGAACGGCGTTCTGGTGCTCGCCGGCCTCACCCCGGAGCCGGTCACCGTCGCCGACAGCATCGACTTCTGCTTCAACGTCCGGCAGATCCGTGGACACTACGGCTCCGAGCCGGAGCACGTGGAACAGCTCGTCGGACTCGCCGCCGCCGGACGGATCGACCTCGGCCCCTCGGTCAGCGCCCACGTCCCGCTGGCCGAAGCCGCGGACGCCGTCGCCCGGCTGGAGAAGAAGATCGGAGACCCGATCCGTCTCGTGCTCACCCCCTGATCAGGGGGGGTGGAGGCCGGCTCACCGCGTACAACGCGGATGATCCGGCCTCCGCCCCGCTACGCCCGGAGATCAGGTACGCGTCAGGCACCCGGTCCGCTCTCCCCTGCGGCGGCGGGCCAGACCGACACTCCAGCGGCCGTGAGCCCATGTCCCAGCCCACGGGTTCCCCTGCCCCTTCTGTGTGCCGGGCAGCGGGCAGACGAGAGGGTTGCCGACCCGAGTGGCAGTACGTCTTCGGCGCCGGGGCGTATCGAGCGCTCGTCGGATCACGCGGGCGATGGATCATTCTGTCCCGCTCTCCGGGTACCGTCAGGGTATGAGTCATCCGCACCCCCAGCTGAAAGCCGCCCCGCCCCTTGCCGAAGGAGGGCTGCGGGTCATCGCCCTGGGCGGCCTGGGTGAGATCGGCCGCAACATGACCGTCTTCGAGCACGCGGGCAAGCTGCTCATCGTCGACTGCGGGGTGCTGTTCCCCGAGGAGACCCAGCCCGGCGTGGACGTGATCCTGCCGGACTTCACGTCGATCCGGGACCGGCTGGACGACATCGTGGCCGTGGTCCTCACCCACGGCCACGAGGACCACATCGGCGGCGTGCCGTATCTGCTGCGCGAGCGGAGGGACATCCCGGTCGTCGGCTCCAAGCTGACGCTGGCGTTCCTGGAGGCCAAGCTCAAGGAACACGGCATCCGGCCGCGCCCGGTGCGGGTGCGGGAGGGCGACCGCCGTGGCTTCGGGCCCTTCGACTGCGAGTTCGTGGCGGTCAACCACTCCATCCCCGACAGCCTCGCGGTCGCGATCCGCACCCGGGCCGGGATGGTGCTGCACACCGGCGACTTCAAGATGGACCAGTTCCCTCTCGACGACCGCATCACCGATCTGCGTGCCTTCGCCCGCCTCGGCGAGGAGGGCGTGGACCTGTTCCTCACCGACTCCACCAACGCCGAAGTGCCCGGCTTCACCACCTCCGAGCGGGAGCTGAACCCGGCGATCGAGCAGGTGATGCGCACCGCGCCACGCCGGGTCATCGTCTCCAGCTTCGCCAGCCATGTGCACCGCATCCAGCAGGTCCTGGACGCCGCCCACCAGCACGGCCGCAAGGTCGCCTTCGTCGGCCGGTCGATGGTCCGCAACATGGGCATCGCCCGTGACCTGGGCTATCTGAAGGTCCCCTCCGGTCTGGTCGTGAGCACGAAGGAGCTGGAGAAGCTCCCGGATCACAGAATCGCTCTGGTGTGCACCGGCTCCCAGGGCGAACCGATGGCCGCGCTGTCACGGATGGCCAACCGCGACCACATGATCCGCATCGGCAAGGACGACACCGTCCTGCTCGCCAGCTCTCTCATCCCTGGCAACGAGAACGCCATCTACCGGGTGATCAACGGACTCACCCGGTGGGGTGCCCACGTGGTCCACAAGGGCAACGCCAAGGTGCACGTCTCCGGGCATGCCAGCGCCGGCGAACTCGTCTACTGCTACAACATCGTCAAGCCGCGCAACGTCATGCCCGTGCACGGCGAATTCCGCCACCTGCGGGCCAACGGCGACCTCGCCATCCGTACGGGTGTCGACCCCGACCGGGTCGTCATCGCCGAGGACGGCGTCGTCGTCGACCTGGTCGACGGGCGGGCGTCCATCACCGGCAAGGTTCCCGCCGGCAACGTCTACGTGGACGGCATGGAGGTCGGCGGTGCCACCGAGGCGTCCCTCAAGGACCGCCTCACCCTCGCCGCCGAAGGCGTGGTCACGGTGGTGGCGATCGTCGACGCGGACACCGGCGCCCTCGCCGAGGCTCCGGACTTCCTCGCCCGGGGCTTCGTCCACGACGACGCCACGTTCGAGCCGGTCATCCCCGTCATCGAGAAGACGCTCGCCACCGCGGCCGAGGAAGGCGTCGGGGACGCGCGCCAGCTCGAACAGCTCATCGCCCGTGCCGTGGCGAACTGGGCGTTCCGCACCTACCGCCGCAAGCCCCTGATCATCCCCGTCATCATCGACGCCTGAGCCTTCGCCCGGCGGCACGGTGCCGGTTGCGGGGTGGCCTCGGGTCCGGGCGCTTTGATCAGGTTGATGCCTTCGGCTGAGGGGCGCGGCTCTCGGCGCGCAGTTGCTCGTTGATGCGCTGCGCCTCTTCGAGCTGGTCTTCGAGGATGACGATGCGGCAGGCGGCCTCTATGGCGGTGCCCTGGTCGACGAGTTCGCGGGCGCGGGCGGCGATGCGCAGCTGGTACCGAGAGTAGCGGCGATGGCCGCCGTCGGAGCGCATCGGGGTGATCAGGCGGTGTTCGTCGAGGGCACGGAGGAAGGCAGGGGTGGTGCCGAGCATCTCGGCGGCGCGGCCCATGGTGTAGGCCGGGTAGTTGTCATCGTCGAGAGGGTCGACGGGACGGGAACCGGCAGGCGGCATAGACCTCTTCTTTCGGGGACATGTCGGGGGGCCCGGGTGCCAGTACGGCACCCGGGCCCCGAGCTTTCAACACCATCTACCGGCGCACTGCGCCGGCCTTCTTCTTCCGCATGCTCCGCCCCAGAGGGCGGGTTTGCGGGGATCGCGGATGCCTGACCGGGGACCACCTTCCCATCCGGGGCCTTGCGGTACCCGGGCGGACTGCTTCCTCGCCCGGGCGATCCTGATGGCGCGTTCTGCTCCTTACCTTTCGATTGCGCGGATACCGCGGGTGCTGCTCACAGCCCTGCTCGGGCCGTGTCCTTCTGGTCTGACCGCACAGCAGTTCGTCTCTGCTGTGCCCACTTCGACTTCTCGGTACGAAGACAACGTTAACCCTGCGACGAGGGAATGTCTACTGCCGCCATGACAGTTTTTCTGCAGGGAGTGGGCGTCTGCTTCTACCGCAGGCGGACCAGGAAGAGTGCCCGGCCGCCGGGGTCTCACGCTCCCCGTTTCCGCAGGTGAGCGATGGACGGAGGGTTCGACCGGATGCTTCGGGCCGCTCAGGCGAGCGCCGATGCCGCGGGCGACGCCGATTGGCTCGTCGCGGTCGACTCGACCGTCGAACGTGGTGATCAGCGGAGCGGGAGTCTCCGGGACCGGCGCAGCCACCCATGTCAGCCGAGAACTTTCCGACAAGTCGCTGGGTTCCGCCCACATCAGGAGTGATGCGAGGGCGACGGCCGCTTCGTGGGACTCGGCGGTCCTGTTCCTCGCCGTCCGAGTGGGGCGCGCATGAGCGCAGGGGCGCGACCGGCTGTGCACCGTGCACCGTACCCAGGGGGAAGCAGGTGCTCAGTGTCGTTCCCACCGCGGCCGTGGCTGGCGACAGTGAGGTACGAGGTAACCGCCACAGGCGGGGTTCAGTTTCACCGAACCCCGTGTCGTGGGCGTGCCGACTGGTGCGCCTAGGGAGTGTCTTTGAGTAATCGGAGTGTCATTTTGGGTCTCGGTGCCACTGGGCGAGCCATCGCTTCTTCCTTGCTGCAACGCGCGGACGTGGAGATCGTCGGAGCAGTGGACCAGGACCCCCGCGTGGCCGGTCAAGACCTCGGAGTGCTCCTTGGTGGCGCCGCGAACGGTGTCGTCGTCGTGAGCCACTCGGCCGACCTGCCGGCCGCCGACCTCGCGATCGTGGCGACCACCTCGGATCTGCACAGGGTGGCCGGCACCCTGCTGCCGCTTCTGGAGCGTTCGTACAACGTGCTGAGCATCTGCGAAGAGCTTGCCTATCCATGGCAGAGCCATCCCGACCTGGCCCGACGGCTCGACGACACGGCGAAGGCGCACGGTGTGACCGTCCTGGGCAGCGGGGCGAACCCGGGCATCCTGATGGACACCCTTCCTCTCCTGCTGACCGCACTGACCCAGCGCGTGGAGAGCGTGCGCATCCGCCGGCGGACGAACATGTCACGCTACGGCGCGATCCTGTCGAAGTTCGGCCTCGGTCTGACCCCAGAGGAGTTCGAGACGGCTCGCAGCCGGGGCGAGGTCGTCGGGCACTACGGCTTCGAGCAGGCCATCGGGGCGCTCGCGGCGGGGCTCGGATGGGGGCTCGACTCGGTGGACGTGAACGAGGTCGAACCCGCCGTCGTGACGACCTCGCCGCGTGTCGGGGAGCACCTGTGTATCGAGCCGGGGCAGATCTCGGCCGTCACTCATGCCGCCCGGGGCGTGCTCAACGGCGAAGTGGTGATCGACCTGGAGATCACGTTCGGGTTTTTCGAGCCGGCCGATGAGGTGGCCGCGGGCGACGACTACCGGATCGTCGGTGAGGAGCAGGTCATCGACCTTCGTTCCTCCGTGGGCTTCGATTCGTTCCTCAGCACGATCGCAGCGGCGGTCAACGCGGCCGCCGCGGTCGTCGAGGCGCCTCCCGGTCTCCTGTCGATGGGAGACCTCCCGGCCCGCTCGGTCGCGGCCAAGGGAGAGCGACGAGCAGCCCGGGCCTCGCTCGGGGCCACGACTTCTCAGGACTGAGACGGAGACACAGAGGACGGAAACCTCCTGCTCGCCGTCTTCACACGTCTCGCCGAAGAGACAGACACCCCCACCTAAGGAACAGCATGAGGACCGACGACACGAAATACAGCAGCTTCACCGGCTGGATCGACCGGCCGGACGACGTGCAGCCCGCGCTGGACGGCGATCTGACCTGTGACATCGCCGTCATCGGCGGCGGCATGGGTGGCATGGCGGCTGCGCTGCGCCTCGCGGAGCGTGACCAGGACGTGGTCCTGCTGGAGGCCGCGTTCTGCGGATACGGATCGGCCTCGCGCAACGGCGGTCAGATCGCTGGGGCGCCGGGTGGTGACCTGCGGATGCTCAGCCTCCAGTCCCCGAAGAAGGTGCCGGCCATGGTCAAACTGGCGGAGCACGCGGGCCACTACGTGGAAGACCTCATCAAGACGCACGACATCGACTGCGACTATGTGGCGAACGGCCTGGTGTGGGGTGCGGTCTCGCCCCTCATGATGCTCAGGGTGCGCACCCAGGCGGCGATCCTGCGCGCCTTCGGTGGGCAGGGGACTGTCGGCAGCAGAGAGGAACTCGGCCTCCCTGCAGGCTTCGTGGGCGGTATGCGGGAATCCATCGGCGGGATGCTGAACCCCGGCAAGCTCGCTCGTGGTGTGCGTCGCGCGCTGCTCGCCTCCTCGGCCAAGGTCTTCGAGCAGTCGCGGGTGAGCGATGTCCGGCGGACAGGCAGCACCGTCGAGCTCACGACACCGCATGGCATGGTGCGGGCCAACAAGGTGGTGCTCGCAACCAACGTCTACGGCGGCGAGTGGGACATCTGGCCCAAGAACCTCGCGACGCCGCTGTACGTCATCGAGATCGAGTCGGAACCCATCGCGCCGGAGCGGCTCGCCGCACTGGGCTGGACCAGCCGGTCCGGCATCATCACCCAGCACCAGTTGATGACGCACTACCGGCTCACCGAGCGCAACACCATCGTCTGCGGGGTCCGCCAAGCGCAGCGAGGCCCGGCCTTCCCGCTCCCGGACCGGGTCCCGGACCCCCGTGTCGTGCGGGACATGGGGAAGGATCTGGCCCATCGGTTCCCGTCGCTGTCCGACGTGGCCATCGAGCGGGCCTGGGGCGGTTGGATCGGCATCAGCCCGGATTGGCTGTCCATTGCCGGGCAGGTGGGTGACAACGTCTTCTACTCGATGGCCTGCAACGGCCACGGCCTCTGTCAGGTGCCGTACGTGGCCCATCAGATCGCCGACTACATTGTCGACGGTGAGATGCCGGATGACCTCGCCGGCATCTGGTCGGACGCCGCGAAGTACTCGCCGTCGATGTCGCTGCTGCTGCAGCCGCTCGTCCTCCGAGCCGTCTGGGGGATCGACCGGTTCAACGACTTCTTCAACGGCAGCAGGACGCTGGCCCGGCGGGCGCTCCGTCGTCGCAGGCGTGGGCACTCCTGAAGCTTCAGGTGGCGCCTGATCTGGGTGGGCCTGACATTCGACGACAGAACCTAGGAGGGCACGAGTGGCAGGTCGTCCGTGTAGGCGTTGACCGGCGGGGCGACGCGCTCGGCGCTTCGGACGTCGAGGGCGGCTTCCGCGGTCCTGGTACCGAGTGCGCCGCGGGGGTGCCAGGTGCCGGTGACCGCCAGCCATGTGTTGGCGGGCGGGGAGTCGGTGCCGTACATCCGCACCTTCACCGTCTGGGAGTCGGCGGCGCAGCAGGTGAAGATGATCCGGGTCAGGTACCAGCCGCCGCCGTGTGCGGCCGGCGTGGCGAAGCCGGTCATCCGGACGGTGCGGCCCTTGATGGCCCGGTCGCGGTCCTGCTGGACACGAGCGGTGAAGTCGGTGAGGGTCATGGGCAGCGGTGACGTCGCGGGCAGCGGGTCGAACGCCTTCTGTTCCTTGACCGCCTTGTCGTTGGAGCGGGCCGCCGTGTACGCGCCCAGGGCCGGCGGGGCGTAGAGGAGCAGGCTCAGCGCCGGGAAGAACAGCAGCCAGGCGACGCCCGGTACACGGGAGTGGTCGTGGCCGTGCGCATGGCCGGCGTGTTCGGCCTCTTCGGCCCGTTCGGTTCGTTCGGTGCGTTCGGCGTGTTTCCCGTCCCGCGCCGCGCCTGCCAGGCCGAGGAGCAGCAGCACAGCCCCCGAAATGATCAGCAGCGGGCGCAGCCCCTCTTTCACATAGCGCAGGTAGAGGTCGGTGAACAGGGCGGCGTGCAGCAGGCCGATGCCGGTCAGGGCCAGAAGCAGTACTTGTGCGGGGCGTTTCACAGCAGTGCCCCTCCGATCAGGGCGCTCGTGGCGATCGCCACGACGGTGGTGGCCGTCGAGAAGCGCCAGGCGAAGGCCCGGCCGAAGGTTCCGGCCTGCAGGGCGATGAGCTTCAGGTCGACCATGGGGCCGACCACCAGGAAGGCGAGCCGTGCGGTGGGCGAGAAGCCGGTGAGCGACGCCGCGACGAAGGCATCGGCTTCCGAGCAGACAGCGAGAACGACGGCGAGGCCGGCCAGGAAGAGGACCGACAGCCACGGGGAGGCCGAGAAGGCGTCCAGGACGGAACGCGGCACCATGACGTTGAAGGTCGCCGCGGCCATGGCGCCGAGGACGAGGAAACCACCGGCGTGCAGGAAGTCGTGCCGGCAGCCCTGCAGGAACTCGCGCCAGCGGCTGTGCCCGAAATGGTGGCCGGCGTGCCGGGCGCCGGGCCTGAGCCACTCCTCCCTTCCGCGCCAGAGCCACAGCCAGCCCATCACGGCAGCGGTGGCGAGCGAGGCCAGCAGGCGGGCGACGACCATCGCGGGGTTGCCGGGGAAGGCGACGGCGGTGGCGGTCAGCACGACCGGGTTGACCGCCGGCGCGGAGAGCAGGAAGGCGAAGGCGGCGGCCGGGGTGACACCGCGGCGGATCAGGCTGTTCGCCACGGGGACGGAGGCGCACTCGCAGCCTGGCAGCACCGCCCCCGCCGCGCCGGCCACCGGAACGGCGAGCGCGGCCCGCTTCGGCAGCACGCGCGTGAACAGGTCGGCCGGTACGAACGCGTTGATCGCGCCGGACAGTGCGGTGCCCAGGAGGAGGAAGGGGAGCGCCTGGACGGTGATGGCCAGGCACACGGTCCGCCAGGCCTGAACGGCCGGGTCGTTCAGCCACGCGGTGCCTGCGGCAAGAAGCAGAAGCGTCACGCCGACTGCGGTCGCGAGGACGGCGGTGAAGGGCCACCGCGGCCGGCGGCGGGGCACGGTGGGGGCGGCGGGAGCGATGGCCACTCCCGCCACGTCGGCGACCAGTTCATCCGTCTTTGCCATTCTTACTCCGGATGTCGGTGTCTGACCGACCATAAGCCGACCCTCGCCCTCGCCCACACGCCGTGTGTGAGCGTGACGCGGCTGTCGCTCGCCTGCCCGCGGCGGACGCGAAGACGGTCCGCCGGGTCGATGCGCCGGCGCATCCGGACGAGAGGCGGTGACGGCGCCCGGCGTGATCCGTTCGGCTTGCCGGCTAGCGGGTGCCGTAGGGCAGGAGCGCCATCTCGCGTGCGTTCTTGATGGCCTGTGCCATCTGCCGCTGCTGCCGGCGCGTCACCTGGGTCACCCTGCGGCTGCGGATCTTCCCGCGGTCGGAGATGAACCTCCGTAGCAGGTCGGTGTCCTTGTAGTCGATGTAGGTGATGCCGGCGGCGTCCAGCGGATTGACACGCTGACGCTTGGCGGTCTGCCGGCGGTTGCTCGTGCGTCGGGCCATGGTGGGTCGGTCCTCTCGGTCAGGTCACCGGGTCGAGTCGGTCAGGTCACCGGGTCGAGTCGGTCAGGTCACCGGGTCGAGCAGGTCGTCGAAGACCCGCGGGAGTCGTTGCCAGCCTTCTTCGCCGGCCGCGTACTCCTCGTCGGTGAGGAGGCAGGAGTCGAGCAGGGACAGCAGTCCGTCGCGGTCCAGGCCGGGCGAGGTGAAGGTGAGGTACTGGCAGCGGTCCCCGTGCTCGGGGTGCCAGCCCAGGGAGGCGGCGAGACGCCGTTCGGCCGGCACCATCTCCCACGCGGCGTCCGGCAGAGCGGCCAGCCAGGGCCCCACCGACTCCACGCACAGGGCGCCGCCCGCGGCGTCCCAGGACAGCAGGGTGTCCGGGCGGTCGGCCAGCCAGAAGCGCCCACGGCTGCGGGCGGCGGCACAGGTCAGCTCCTCCAGAGCGGCGTACAGACGCTGCGGATGGAAGGGCCGGGTGCGCCGCCAGACGAGGGTGGTCACGCCGTGCTCGTCGCACTCCTGCGGCAGCAGGGCGCAGGCCGGGTGCAGGCGGGCGGCGGCCGCCGCCACGTCGAAGCCCGCCAGCAGAGCGGGCCCCAGGGCGCCGCCGTCCACGCCCACCTTGCGCGCCCCCGGGGTCAGCTGGGCGAGCAGAGCGCGGTCGGTGTCGTCGGCGCTCTCCCCGGACGAGCCGTCCTCGACGACGGCGATCACCGTCGGGTGCTCCAACTGCCGGGCGAAGGTGTCGGCGACGGTGCGCTGGTCGGTCGGTGCGGCGGCGAGGCCCACGTCCGCCAGGTCGTCGCCGTTGAAGAGGTAGGGCAGGACGAGGGCCGGGTCGACCGCGGTGGCGACGCCGGTCAGCGCCAGCGGCGCGCCCGCGCCGGCGATCACCGCGGCCATGGCCTGTGGCTCGATCGAGTCCCACAGTTCCACGACGGCCAGCCGGTACCTGTCCTCGCCGGCGAGCCGCAGCAGTTCGGGGACCAGGTCCTCCCGCAGTGCGCAGCAGGCGCAGTCGTTCACCAGGGGGGTGTCGGCGCGGCTCAGCAGACCGTCGGCGTCGCGGACCGTGCGGTGCACGGCGCTGTCGACGGCGGCCGTCAGGTCGTGGTGCAGCGCGACGGAGCCGGGGACCGTGCGCAGGATTTCCTCGACGGCCGTCCTGCGGGCTTCGGCGTGCAGCCCCGCGACGATCGCGACGGGCAGCCTGCTCACCGCTCACCTCGTCCGTGCCCGTAGCGCCGCTCGAAGCGCTCGACCCGTCCGGCGGTGTCCAGGACGCGCTGGGTGCCGGTGCAGAAGGGGTGGCTCGCCGAGGAGATCTCGACGTCGATGACCGGGTAGGTGGTGCCGTCCTCCCATTCGACGGTCCTGTCGCCGGTGGCCGTCGAGCGGGTGAGGAAGGCGAAGTCGGCGGCCCGGTCACGGAAGACGACCGGGCGGTACTCGGGGTGGATTCCGGGCTTCATGGTTCTCAGCGCTCCTCACGGAAGTCGACGTGGCGGCCGGCGATTGGGTCGTACTTGCGCAGCGTGAGCCGGTCGGGGTCGCTGCGGCGGTTCTTGCGGGTCACGTAGGTGTAGCCGGTCCCGGCGGTGGACCTCAGCTTGATGATCGGGCGGAGCTCGTTACGGGCCATGCGCAGCACCATACACGAGTTTGGTTTTCATTTTCATTTAGCTGTTATTGTGCAGCCGTCACCGACCCACCGAGGAGGAACAACCCGTGTCCGCCCACTGCCAACTCACCGGCCGACGGCCGGGCTTCGGCCACCACATCTCCCACTCGCACCGGCGCGGCAAGCGCCGCTTCGACCCGAACATCCAGCGCAAGCGCTATTGGCTGCCCAGCGAGGGCCGCCACGTCCGCCTCACCCTGTCCGCGAAGGGCGTCAAGACGGTCGACGCGATCGGCGTCGAGTCCGCGGTGGCCCGCATCCGCGCCCGGGGAGGGAAGGTCTGATGGCGAAGAAGAGCAAGATCGCGAAGAACGAGCAGCGGCGTCTCGTCGTGGCACGGTACGCCGTGCGGCGTGCGGCACTGAAGGCGATCATCGCCTCCCCCGGCAGCTCAGCGGACGAGCGTGCCGCGGCTCGGCGGGAGTTGAGCCGGCAGCCCCGTGACGCCAGTGCCACCCGTGTACGACATCGCGACGCCGTGGACGGGCGTCCCCGCGGCCACCTGCGCGCCTTCGGCCTGTCCCGCATCCGGGTACGCGAGATGGCACACGCCGGCGAACTGCCCGGCGTGACCAAGAGCAGTTGGTGAGCGACAGCCGCTCCGCTCACAGGGCGAGCCCCTGACCCGCCGCAGCACCCACGCCGGCGGTGTGGGCGCTGTGGCGGGCCGGGGGCTCACCCACGCACAGCTGCCCCTGGGGATGCGGTCATCGACCTGCCCACCGGATTCCCTGGTGCAGGCCCTTCACTGGTTCCAGCTCTCGTCGTACGGATCGCGCGGTGCCGGCACCGGTACCGCCTCGGTGACCCGCACATACGGGATCGGGCGGTGGTTGACCGGGTCCCTGGTCTGCTTCGGGGTGTACGTTCCGGTCACCCGCAGCCAGGTGTCCGGTTGCAGCACCGGTGGGATGTCTCCCGTCAGGGCGAGCTTGACGGGCTGTGCGTCTGCGGCGCAGCAGTTCAGGGACATGCGGACCAGGTACGGCGCACCCTGTGCGTCCAGGGCGACAAAGCCCGTGATCTGCACTCTTCGCTTGCCCAGTGACCGGCCGTGGTCGTACACCGCGCGGCCCGCGTAGTCGACCAGGCTGATGCGGACGGGGTCCGAGGCCGGAAGCTTCGGGTAGCCGTACGGCTGCTGCAACGCCGTACCGGCACGCATCGCGCTGAAGGAGCCGAGTGCCGGCGGCGCCACCAGGATCAGTGCGAGGAGGGGAATCAACAGGAGCCACGCGACGCGTGGTGCACGATGGCCGTGAGCGGCGTCCGCACAACGGTCGCGTACGCTGCGGCTCTTGACCTCGTACCACACCGCTGCCGCCGCGCCGGCCACGAGCACGGCCCCCGCCGCCAGCAGCAGCGGCCGCAACCCCGCCTTGACGTACCGCAGATACAGGTCGGTGAACCCGGCGTGCAGGGTCACCGCGCCGACCAGGAACATGACCACCGCCTGGGCCTGCCGGTTCACCAGAGCACCGCCCCGGTCAGCACCGCCACCACGATCGCCAGCACGAACGTGGCCGGGGCGAAGCGGAGCGCGAAGCCGCGGCCGAAGGTACCCGCCTGCATCGCGAACAGCTTCAGGTCGATCATCGGTCCGACCACCAGGAAGACCAGCTTCGCCGTCAGCGAGAACTGCGTCAGTGACGCCGCCACGAACGCGTCCGCCTCCGAGCAGATCGACAGCAGCACGGCCAGAACCGCCAACGCGGTCACGGCGGCAAGAGGGTTGCCCGCCGCTGTGCGCAGCCAGCCCTCGGGAGCCACCGCCTTGAGCGTCGCGGCCGCCATCGCCCCCAGGACCAGGAAACCGCCCGCGTGCATCACATCGTGCCGGACCGAGTCCCAGAACGCCGCGCCCTTGCTCTGCCCGTCGTGTCGCGCGTGGGCCGGCGGACGCAGCCACTCCGTGCGGCCGAGCCGCTGCCACAGCCAGCCCATGGCGCACGCGACGAGCAGACTGGCCACGAGACGCCCCAGCACCATGTCCGGCCGGCGCGGAAACGCCACCGCCGTCGCCGTCAGCACCACCGGGTTGATCGCCGGTGCCGACAGCAGGAAGGCGATGGCCGCGGCGGGCGTCACCCCACGACGCACCAGCGCGCCCGCCACCGGGACCGACGCGCACTCGCAGCCCGGCAGCACCGCGCCCGCCAGGCCCGCGACCGGCACGGCGAGCGCCGGGCGGCCGGGCAGAGCGCGGGCGAAGAACGAGGGAGGGACGAAGACCGCGAGCGCCGCGGACAGCAGGACACCCAGCACCAGGAAAGGCAGGGCCTGGAGCACCACCGCCACGAACACCGTCATCCAGCTCTGCATCACCGGAGCGGCGAGGGCCCTGCGCATCGGGCCCTGCACCATGACGAGCAGGAGCAGGGCCGTGACCAGGACGACGGAGGAGTTCAGCCGCCGGCCGTCACCGGCCGCGCGGTCGGCGCCGGCACGGTCACTCGCCGTTTCCGCCGGCCGAACGTGCTGATCCGGCGCCCGTGTCGCGGCGTGCCGATCGTCCGTCCCGGTGGTGGCTGGTCTCGTGGTGGCCACGGGTACGACACCTCCGGCGGGCGGCGCTGACGGGAACAGTTCCTCCTGACTACGGCGGCCACGGCACAGGCGTTCAGCGCCCGCCCGAAACCGTGCGAACCCTTTGCCCGCCCAGGCCGCCCCGGCAAGACCGGTGAACGCCGGTTGCCTCGTCACCCGGGCTCCGGTCTGCGTCGCCGGCACGATGCCCAGCGTCCAGCGCCCGTACCGGGAAGCCGCTGCGAGCGGCCCGCGCCCGGCCCCGAGGGGCCGCTCCTCTGACCGCCGGTCCGGCCGGTCCGGGAGCGACCGGATACAGTGCGCGAGACGGCAGCCCGGCCAGGGAGGGCAAGCGTGACCGACACCAGCAACACCCGATCCGCCGAGAGTGCGGCGCCGGCGCCGCGGCCGAGCCGGCTGCGCCGCGTGATGCGCTACCTCCCCCTGATCGCGCCCGTCCTGCTGTGGGCCGTGCCCTGCTGCGTCCTGCTGTACACCGGCCAGCGCTGGCCGCTGCCGGTCACGATCGCCGGCACCGCCCTGTTCGTCCTCGGCCTCGTCGGCATGCCGCTCGCGATGGCGCGCGGCCACGGCCGGCGCCAGCAGGACCGGGCGGCGATCGTCGGTGACACCCTGCTGGGCACCAGCTGGGTCCTGTTCACCTGGTCCGTTCTGCTCGGTGTCTTCCTTCGGCTCGCGCTGACCGTGGCCGGCGTGGGCGAGAGCCAGGAGCGTGCCCGCACCGTCACGTGGGCCGTCCTCGGCGTCGCCGCCGTCCTGCTCGCCTGGGGGTACGCCGAGGCCCGCCGCGTGCCCCGCGTGCGCCGAGTCGACGTGACCCTGCCCCGGCTGGGTGCCGGACTGGACGGGCTCCGGGTCGCCCTCATCACCGACACCCACTACGGCCCACTCGACCGCGCCCGCTGGTCGGAGAGGGTGTGCGAGCGGGTGAACACCCTGGAAGCCGACCTGGTCTGCCACACCGGCGACATCGCGGACGGCACGGCCGAGCGCCGCCGCGCCCAGGCCACCCCGCTCGGGACCGTGCGGGCCACCCGTGCCCGCGTCTACGTCACCGGCAACCACGAGTACTACAGCGAGGCCCAGGGCTGGGTCGGCCTGATGGGCGAGCTGGGCTGGGAGCCGCTGCGCAACCGCCACCTGCTGCTCGAACGCGGGGGCGACACCCTCGTGGTCGCCGGTGTGGACGACGTCACCGCCGAGGCCTCCGGCCTGGCCGGCCACCGCGCCCACCTCGCCGGAGCCCTGGACGGCGCCGACCCCGCCCTGCCCGTCCTGCTCCTGGCACACCAGCCCGCGTTCGTCGACCGGGCGGCCGCCGCGGGCGTCGACCTCCAGCTCTCCGGGCACACCCACGGCGGCCAGATCTGGCCCTTCCACTACCTCGTCCGCCTCGATCAGCCCGCACTCGCCGGCCTCACCCGCCACGGCGCCCGCACCCTGCTCTACACCAGTCGGGGCACCGGCTTCTGGGGCCCGCCGTTCCGCGTCTTCGCCCCCAGCGAGATCACCCTGCTCGTCCTCCGCAGCCCGCACCCGCCCACCTCGCCGTAGCGAAGGGGCGGGGCCCACACGTCCGCTCAAGGCGTCGTGCGGGCCCCGGCGGGCGTGCCGATCGCCGAGGCCGCCGCCGTGACGGCGGCGGCCCGGGGACCGGTCTTGTCAGGTGCGGGTCCAGCGCTGGTTGCTGCCGTTCGAGCAGGAGTAGAGCTGGATCAGGGTGCCGTTGGCGGTGCCGGCTCCGACGGCGTCGAGGCAGAGTCCGGACTGGACGCCGACGATGGAACCGTCGGAGCCCAGGCGCCACTTCTGGTTGTCGCCGCCCCAGCAGCTGTAGATCTGCACCTTGGTGCCGTTGCCCGTGCCGGCGGCGTCCAGGCACTTGTTGCCGTAGACCCTGAGTTCACCGGCGTCGGTGTACGTCCACTGCTGGTTGGTGGCGCCGTTGCAGTCCCACAGCTGGACCTGGGTGCCGTCGGTGGTGGTGGCGTTGGGCACGTCCAGGCAGCGGCCCGAGCCGACGCCCTTGATCTGGCCGCCGGTCGTGGGAGGAGGCGTGGTGGTGGAGCCGCCGTTGAGCGCGTTGAGGACGGCGGTGTAGGCGGGCTTCTTGCTGCCGTCGTTGTTGAACAGCAGCGGGGTGTCACCGGACCGCCAGGAGTCGCTGTCGCGCACGCCCCAGACGGTGATGCCGAGGCAGCGCGAGACGGCCAGGCAGTCGTTGGTCACGGCGGCGTAGGTCGAGGACGACGCTCCCTGGATGTCGAGCTCGGTGACGGCCACGTCGACGCCGAGGGCGGCGAAGTTCTGCAGCGTGGTACGGAAGTTGCTGTTGTACGGGCTGCCGCTGTTGAAGTGGGACTGGAAGCCGACGCAGTCGATCGGCACGCCGCGCGACTTGAAGTCGCGGACCATGTTGTACACGCCCTGGGTCTTGGCCCAGGTCCAGTTCTCGATGTTGTAGTCGTTGTAACAGAGCTTGGCCGCCGGGTCGGCGGCGCGCGCGGTGCGGAAGGCGACCTCGATCCAGTCGTTGCCCGTGCGCTGCAGGTTGGAGTCGCGCCGGCCGCCCGAACCGTCGTCGGAGAAGGCCTCGTTGACGACGTCCCACTGGGCGATCTTGCCCTTGTAGTGGCCCATCACGCCGTTGATGTGGTCGATCATCGCCTGGCGCAGGGTGCTGCCGCTGAGGCTCTGCATCCAGCTGGGCTGCTGGGAGTGCCAGGCCAGGGTGTGGCCGCGCACCTTCTTGCCGTTCTGCACCGCCCAGTTGTAGACGCGGTCGCCGGCGGTGAAGTTGAACTGGCCCCGCTGCGGTTCGGTGGCGTCGATCTTCATCTCGTTCTCGGCCGTGACCATGTTGAACTCACGGCCGGCGATCGACGTGTACGCCGAGTCGCCGAGCTTGCCGGAGGCGATGGCGGTGCCGAAGTAGCGGCCGCTCTGCGCCGCGGCGGCACCGAGCGTGCTCTCGGCGGCGTGTGCGGGCGGTGGCGTGACGAGGGCGGCGACCACACCGAGGACGCCGACGGCGAGCGTCACCAGCGGGCCGCGGGCCCTGCGGCGGGCGACGGGTCTGGGAAGGGCATGAGAGCCCATGGGTGTGCCTCCTGAAGGTGGACATCACGGATGGCCGAAGCGCGCGAGAAAGGTGCGTTCGCTTCCTACGGACGGTGCCAGGCCGACTCGGTTCGAAATCTCGGCCTACGGTCGGTTTCCCAGTCGGGATGATTGAGGCATTGACGGTGGCTCGTCAACCCTCTCTGCAGGGAAATATTTCCGACCCACCTTCGAAACTTTCGCATTCAGTAACCGCGTCCGGTGATTCCCGCGCCGACGAGCCTTCACGCGCATATCCGGTCATCGTGCGGCATGTGATGCCACGTCAACTCGCCAACCGCAGGAACGATTTGCGGCCAGAACGGTGACACGCCTTGACCGGACGACCCCGTCTCCCTAGCTTGTGGCGTCACAGGAACCGGAAATCTTCTCGCAACATTCGAACGCGACGCGCTTCTGCCCCGCGCGACCGCTCCGCGGTTCGCCGGCGGCACCTCACCTCACCCAGGAGTCACCGTGACGTGGTTCGGCCGCTGGTCCTCAGTCCGTCCGAGACGCTTGGCCGACGACATGACGTGGGTCCGGCTCCGGTAAGGAGCCGGACCCACAGGGTCACCAGTCCGGGTACGTCCTGTGCGCCGGTCCCGAGTCGCCTCCACCGCGGCTCGGGACCGGCGCCCGGGTGCCGTCCTCGTCAGTACGTGTGCAGCGTCAGCCCGTAGCGGTTGAGGATCTCGTTGACGGGCTGGAACCATGTCTCGCCGCCGCTGGTGCAGTTGCCCCAGCCGCCGGAGGTGACGCCCTGCGCCTGGTCGCCGGTGATGAAGGAGCCGCCGGAGTCGCCGGGTTCGGCGCAGACGCTCGTCTTGGTCAGCTGGTGCACGGCGCCCTGGCTGTAGTTGACGGTCTCATCGAGGGCCAGCACCGTGCCGCAGTGCCAGTGCGACGTCGATCCGGAGCGGCAGACGGAGGAGCCGACCGGTGCCACCGCCGAGCCGCGCACGAGCTGGTCGGGCACCGTGCCCCAGCCCAGGACGACGGGGACCGTCCACCAGCCGTTGCCGACGCTGACCCAGGCGTAGTCGTTGTCCGGGAAGGACGAGCCCTGGAAGGTGCCGATGTAGGAGCCGTCCCAGCCGCTGACCCCGGCTCCGGCCCGGCCGCAGTGGCCGGCGGTCACGAAACCGCCGTACACGGAGAAGCCGATGGAGCAGCGGACGTTGCCCGTGTAGTAGGGGTCGCCGCCGACCGTTCCCGCGGCGAAGGTGCGCGGTGCGGCCGACACGGTCCGGACGGTGACGGGGCCGGTGCGGCGGGCCTGGGACAGGAACCCGCGGACATCGTTGTCAGCCTGGTGGTCGCGGAGGACGTCGACGACGACCGTGTTGGCGACCGGATCGACGTGCCAGCCGCTCACACCGGACGGCGCGGGCAGCCGGTCGATGCGCGCCTTGGCGGCGTCCAGTCGGCGGGCGCTGTACGTGGCGGTGCGGACCTCCGCTCCGGCCGCCTTGACGGTGTGGCGTACGGCGTCCGAGGCGTCGGGGGTCAGCGCCACGGTCAGGCGTCCGCTCGCCGCGTCGAACCAGGAGCCGGCGTAGCTGCTGCCCGCGGCGCGGGTCAGCCGCGGTGCGAGGGCCGCGGCCTTCTTCTCGGCGGCGATCCTCGCCTCCGCCTGCTGCCGGGTGAGGCCGAGGTCGCGCTGCATGGCGGTCACGATGCCCTCGGACGCGGCGGGGGCGGCCTTCGCGGTGGTGCCGGCGCTGTCCGCCGCGGCGGGGAGGGTGCTTGCGCTCAGGCCGCCGAGGAGGAGCGAGGCGGCCACGAGTGCGTGCTTGAGCCGTGCGGTTCTCATGAGCGTTGCCCTTCGTCGTTCCAGCGGTGGGGGTGGAACCAGCGATTGATGAGAGCGCTCTCAGGCTTGCGGACCCGAGCTTAGCGGCGTTCGTTTATCAGGTCCATGCCAATCACGCGACCGCGTGCACCGCCGCTGTCACCGGGCCGCCGTACTGTTCCCCTCGTCCGCCCGGCCGGTCGGGCGGCGGGAGGAGGAGACATGGAGTGGACCGGGGACGCCCGGCGGGCGGCCGGACCGGAGGCCGCCTGGTACCTCGACACGGCGTTCACGCCCGGAGCGCAACTGGGGACGGTCTACGACGACCCGTCAACGCCGGTCGTGGTCACGGGAATCGAGGAGGTGACCCGTCTACGTCTGCCCAGCGGGCGCCTCGTCGTGGACGCGCCGTGGCATGACGACGAAACCTGGAACTACGAGCGCGGGTTGCCCACGAGCCCGCCACGGGAACTGGCCGAGCGGTTCCCGCCCGGCACCTACCCGGTGGACCTCGCGTGGACCGCCGGGCCCTACGAGTTCTTCGGCCGGCACTTCGACGGCGTCCAGTGCGCCGCGACCCGCTTGCGTCTGCGTGACGACCCCGTCGTCGGATGGGAGATGGGGCTGGGCGTCGACGACGACCTCGACCGGATGCGGCCGGGCGAGCAACCGCGCTTCTTCTCCGACGCCAACGTGGGCTGCTTCGCCGACGCCGGTGCGTGGGCGGCGTTGTCCGCGCCGTTCCGTACGTATGTGGACGGCCGGCCGGTGCCGCGCGACCGCGAGGAGCTGTCCGGCGGGTGCGAGCGGGTGGCCGACGAGTCGCACCGAGCCGACCTGGTCACGTTCACCGCGGAGTCGGGCGGCGTCGTCTGGCTGGGCCGCACCGAGCGCGGCGACGTGGCCTCGGTCGTCGTCACCAGTGGCATGCCGGGCGCCAAGGCCTGACGGACCGTCATAGGGGTCTCGGGAGCGGGGGCGGGGTTTCGGGCGCCGCACGCTCCCCGCGTCGGCGCAGGTACCGTGCTGTACGAGCCCCGCTCAGCACCGTCCGATCACCTCCGGGAGAAGTGTCCGTTGACCTCCGCCAGCTGCTACGAGCCGATGGACGAGCACCGCTACAAGCCGACCACGCACGCGGGCGGGGCCTGGAGCACGGACGAGCAGCACTTCAGCCCGCTCGGCGGACTCGTCGTCCACGCCCTGGACCGCCACCGTGCCGCGGCGGGGGACGACGGGCTGGTCCTGTCCCGGATCAGCTACGACATCCTCGGCCGGCTCGCCCTGGACGAGTGCGAGATCGAGGTGGAGACGGTCCGTCCCGGACGGACCATCGAGCTTCTCGAAGCGGTCGTACGGATCGCGGGCCGCCCGGTCGTCCGGGCCCGCGCCTGGTTCCTGGCCCGCCTCGACACCAGCGCGGTCGCGGGCGGCCCCGACGACCGTCTCACCCCGCCCGAGGCGCTCGCCCCGTGGCCGCTGTCCGGGCTGTGGCCGGGCGGCTACATCGCCTCCCTGGACGTCCGCCCGGTCAGCCCGCCGCGGCCGGGGCGTACGACCGCGTGGGTCTCCACGCCGCTGGACCTGGTGGCCGGCACCCGGGTCAGCCCGCTCGCGTCGTATCTCGCCCTGGTCGACACCGCCAACGGGATCGCCGTACGGCAGCCGCCCACGGAGTGGATGTTCCCCAACGTCGACCTCACCGTCCACCTCCACCGGCCCCCGCGCGGCGACTGGACCGGCCTGGACACCACCGTCACGTTCGGCCCCTCGGGGCAGGGCCTCACCAGCACGGTGCTGCACGACGTGGACGGGCCGGTCGGACACGCCCAGCAGATCCTCACCGTCCGGCCGCTGGGCACCTGACGCCGGTGGGCACCGCGCCTGACGCCGGGCGCGGTGACCACCCCGACGACCAGCGCGAAGTCGCCCCGCGGCGGGGACGGGCGGGGAGGTTGCAGAGCCGGGGGCACGGGCTGAAACTGGTGGTAGACAGGCCTTTTCGGAGGCCGTGGACGCCGGGCTGACGCCGGTTTCCCGGCCGGGTGACGGCGACCGGGTCCCCCGCGAGGAAGGACGCGCCCTCGCCCTTTCCCCCTGTCGCGGACCCCCGAGCCGCGCCACCCGTCGGCCAGGAAACCGCGAAGTCCCGCCCCCCGGGCGACGACGCGCCGGCGTGCGTCCCCGCCCTCGGCGGACCTCTCTTCCACACGGTCATCGACGACCCGGCCGCCCGGCACGGGTGTCGGTGCGTGCCGACCCCTAGGGGGTGTCTCGTCGATCAGGCCGGATCAGGGAGCGGCGTCTGGTGCCGTGCATCGGAAGGCGGAGGAGGGAGTCGATGCGGAGCATCGGCGAGTGACGACAACGCGGCGAGGTGCGGTGCCAGGCGCCGCGAGCCCGGCGTGATCGACGAG
>NZ_JBIBXG010000026.1:0-27694 GCF_043082085.1 Streptomyces sp. NPDC014801
GACCAGCGGCGGAAACGCTCGTAGACCGTCTTCCACGGCCCGTAGCGTTCGGGCAGGTCCCGCCAGGCCGCCCCCGTGGACAGCTTCCACAGGATCCCGTTGACCACCTGGCGGCGGTCCCGCACCGGCCGGCCCATCCGCGGCGGGGCCAGCAACGGCTCGATCACCGCCCACGACTCATCGGTCAGCTCATGACGACGCACCACGAACAGACCAACGAGCGCACCACTTTGCGGACACGGCCTAGGAACACATCCCCGCTCACACAGCCTAAACACCCAAACCACCCCGGCGGGAGGCACGCCTCGGCGCAGACCTCTCCTGTGATGAAATTGTCGACGATCGTCTTGGTGGAGCTGACGTCGCTGTGGCTCGCACTGATGGCCTCCTGCCTACCGTGCGTGCAGTGCGGCGGGCCGCCCCTGGCGAATCGCGCCGGGCGGGCAGGTTCCGCAGACCCACCTGCGCCGTGCCTGCTCCTCCAGCAGAAGGCGCAACCCGGCGCAGGCGCAGAAGCGTGCCTGCCTGTCGCTCCACACGGGCATCTCATGTACGTGAGGTCAATGAGAGCCGGTCTTGAGGCGGGTTCTCATTGACCTCACGTACATGAGCTCGGCTTCCGAGTTTCAGGTTGCTCGTCGCAGAGGAACGACGATCTCCTCTCAAGCCATCCCGCCTCAACGACTTGCCGCCGGGTGCGTGAAAGACGGTCGGGGACATACCGACGAGCTTGGCGAGGTTGGCGCCGGTTAGGAGCCGCTGACCAGCCGCGAGGCTTGTTGGCCCTCTGGGCTCTGTACCCCTGAGGCGGTCAGCGGGCCGGCCGCGGACCGCTACCGAGCCGTGGCGTACGAGTTCTCCAACCGGTACGCCGGAACCGAGATGCCGGGGGGCCTCACCCAGCGGGCTCGGATCCCAAGTGAGGCGCACTTCGACCTTGCCCAGCCCCTGCCCTTCACCACTCACCCTGCCACTCCCCCTCCGGACCGTCGCAAGGCCTTCCCACACGGTTGAAGTATGCGTTCACGGCGGCTTCTTGATGCATCTGAAGGCAGTTCCGTGATTGCCCGACCTCTCCAGCACAGTTTCGCGCTGGCTGCGTGGGTGGGGCGCGCCCGCGGAGACTTGTCGCGTGCGTCCTCGGGGCCGTTGCTGAGGCGCCGACGACCGGGGCGTTGCGGATCTTCCGCGGCGTCGACGGTACAGGTCCAATCCCAAGGTGCCGGCGATCGGGGCGTCAGAGTCGGTCTTGATGACGAACCGACTTGGTGCTGTCAGTCTCGAAGTTGGGAGCTGGGCCTGCACGTTGATCAGGCTTGGCGGTGCAGCGGCTTCGGCGGCGATGCTTTGCTGGGGGCAGGCAGACCAGAGGGCGGAAAACTTACCGGGATCGGGCAATGGCGGGACGGCGGCGCCCTCGCATAATCCTCGCGTGTCCGAGTCTGCTGCGCCGCTGCCGCCCCAAGCTCTTCCCGAGGGCATACGCCTGTGGTCGTCCGATGAGGCTGCCGCCTGGGTGCGGGCAGGCTGTGCGCGGTGGGCGCGGCCGTGGTGGTCGGCGGCGGCGTTGGCGGTGAGTGTCGTCTGGGCGGTCGCCGTGACGCCGGACCGGCCTTGCACCGAGGCCGCGCCGTGCGGTGCGGACTGGCCGGGGCTGGGAGAGGTGGGTCTGGCCCTGGGGCTCCTGCTGTGGGTTTTCCAGCTACCCGAGCTGACTGTGGTAGCTGCGCCCGTTCTTGCCGTGCTGGTCGGTTCCCTGGAACTGCCGGGTGCCGATCCGGCGGCAATGGCCGCGAACGGCTCGGTGCTTCCCGCGCTCTGCTTCGGCTGGGCCGGCGCTGTGGAGCGCCTCGCTGCCCGTCATCGGCAGCGGAAGGCCGCGGAGTGCGTGACACCGGCACGCGGGGGGTGCCCTGGACCTGACGCGCCAGTGCGGCGCGGGTCAGTCCCGCTCGCGCTCGGACTGCTGCTTCTCGCTGTGACCGCCACTGCTGTCGTCCAAGCACTTGACGGGGTTCGTGCGGACGAACGCCACGCCGTGCGGGCGGAGCGTCTGACCGCACAGGTCGTGGGTCATGGAACGGAGTCGGTCCGGCTGCGGACGGACGACGGACGCCGTCTGACGGTCGCTTCCTCGCTGCCGGAGGACTACGCGCGCGGCGGTGCCGTGACGGTGCTGGAGGATGGGTCGTGGCGGCGCCTGGCGGCTGAGCCGTATGACGCGTTCGGCTGGCAGCTGCTGATGCTGGCGGCCGGCCTGCCTGGTGTCTCCCTGTTCGTCGCCGGTCTTCTGGCCCGGCGCCGTGCTGTCGCGCTGCGGGATGCTCCCGTGCCGGTTCTGCGCGTGCTGACCCGAGTCGACGAGTACGGTGGAACGTGGATTTACGCGGGAGACGACACCAGCGGCCGTGCACCGGTCCTGCGAGCCCGGTTCGAACCGGTGGAAGCAGCCGACGGGCCGCAGTCTTGGAAGGTCTCCAGGCAAGCGGAGAACGAACCGTTCGCCACGGACACACAGCTGCGTGAGGCCGTCCTTTTCGGCGCCCCGTACGAGGGGGCAGAGGTGGTACTCCTCACCACCGACCGAGATGCCCGTCCGGTCGTTGTCCGCACGACCAGCGCCGTACGGACGTCACATGCCGCGGAAGCACGGAAGCCTCCCTGGGGAACGGGGCAGGAGGTGGCCGGGACGCCGCGCAATGGCTCGCTCGAGAGCCGCGCCCCCGAACAGACGGCTCCCTGTGGTGTTCCCCGGCGCTGGGGACCGGGCCCTCTGGCACGCTTGACTGGCCTGGCCCTGGCCCTCTGCAACACGGCAGGCGTGTCCTACGTCGTCCACTCCGTCGTCTCAGGGGGTTCCGTGTGGCAGCCTTGCTCTCCTGCCCGGCATAGCGATCTTCAGCAGGATCTCCGCCGAACTGCTCAACTGGCGCGTCGTCGCCGACAGTTCCGGGCTATGGCTGACCGGCGCCTGGCGAGTACGGCACGTGCCCTGGGACCGTCTGGGCGGCGCCTGCTACACCAAGGACGGGAGCGTGACGATCACGGTGCCCGGTGACCGGACCTGGGCACTGGAGGGTTTGGGCTGGCCCAAGGCAGAACGGATCTTCGGTGCGCATCCGCCGCATGTGCGCATGATTGAGGAGGTCACCGCGCTTCGCACCCACCCGGAACTGCGGCCCACCCATCCCGCCGCACGCGGCGACCATGCTCGTCCCATGGGCTTCGTGCTCCTCACGTTCGCCGCCCTGACCGCCGTGGCCACGCTGTTCGTCTGACGACCACGACTTCACCCCGTCCGGCGGACACAAAAGGCGTCTCCTCACACGGCAGCGCGTCCCGCTCTCGGGGCGCGAGCGACAGCATCCTCAACCCGGCACCAACCGATGGGACCGACATGCTTGCCCGACTCCCCCTGGCCTACCTGCTCATCATGTCGGCCTTCTCCACCTTCCTGTTCTGCTTCGCCGTGGACAGATGGATGAAGGTACGCGCGCTGACGCTGGTGTTCCTCGGTGCTTCCGTCGCCTGCTGCGCCGGAATGGTCGCTGTCGGCCAGGCCCAGGCGCAGCACTGGGACGCCCGCCAGATGCTGGTGCTGTACTCGTTCGCATGGGCCGGTCTGGCGATCGGGCTTCTCCCCTATAGGACGCTTTTGCTGCAGTACGGCGAAGGTTGGCAAAACGACACAAAAAGGGCGCGATATGAATATCCTGGAGGCGTTCCCGGACGGCTTCGGTCTCGTGGAGTAGCTGCCAGCCGGCTCGGACTCAGAGTGCGAGGAGGACTCGCTTCCTCAGCAGCGCAAAGCCGGCGCGTCCATACATCTGTCGCTTCAGCATCTTAAAAGTTGCGTGGAATCTACCGGCGGTCTTCCCCGACGCAACGAACGGCGACACCAGAACCCCCTAGGGGTTGTCGTCCGTGAGTTTCACCTGTGTCCTCGGGTTGCCGCTGGCGTCGAGCGAGTAGACCTCGAAGGTCAGGTTGGCCTTGTCGCCGTCAGCATCCGTGACGGTGTTGCGCAGGACGGCCATGGAGGTGTTGACGCTCCAGACGCCATTCGTCTGTGTGAACGTCGGCCCGGCCTGCGGGGTTTTGCCCGACACGGGGCGGTTCGCTGCGGCCAGGGAAGGCCGCTCGGGGCCGGCCGCCGGCCGCGACGACGGTGCGCCGCTGGGGTCCGGATTGGGAAGGAAGCGTTCAGCTGCGGCTGTGGGACCTGCCCCTTGGGCAGCGGCCCCGCTGGTGACAGCGAGTGGGACCGCGTGAGCAGCGCCGTGCCGATCGCCATGCGAGATAGCGCGCGTCGTCAGACAACTGGTTGATCCTCTCGTGCCGCCCGCGCCCACCGGCGGCGTCCTTTGGTCGAGTGGGAGTCGGCGGCCCCAGATGTGTGACCGCCAGCTTCCTTCCTATGCGGGCGGGTGCACCGGCAGCCGCGTGGTGAACCGTGCGTGCGGGGCGGCCAGCCGCGAGAACGGCTCGGCGAACGTCCGACGCGGGCAGTCCGCCGACCCGCAGATGAAACGGCGGACCGTCAGCCGAATCACGAAGCCCTGCTCAGCGAGCGGAAGATCTTTCAGCCTGCGCTGGTACCGGTCGTGCACTCGGTCTGAGAAGCGACCGCAGTCCGGACAGGCAGAGCCGGCCGCGCGGCCTCTCGCCACCACCTCGACCGTGCCGAACACGGCCGTAACCGCCTCGACGTCCACATCCTCAATCCCGGCGAACACCAGCAAGTCCCAGAACGATGCATCGGTCTACATGACCAGCACCATCACCGGCCACAACCGGCCGCAGCAGCGGCCAGCAAAAACCTGAGGGAGCGTCAATTCGGATCGCCGGACGACAAGGCGTACGCGGTCTCACGCGAATCTGTCTCCGCGCGGTCGAACAGCCGGGTAACGCTCCGCGACGACTCCCCAAGATCTGTGCCAGAACCCAGTAGCGACGTCGCTTGTCGATGGGTTTGGGAGGCGCCCTGTTCCACGGATGAGTGATGTCGACGAGTTTGGGAGGCACCGGGGTTCTTGCCAGGGCAGCATCGGGATACTCCTGGTGAAAGGTTCTGGTCATGCAACGAATGTCGAAGGTCGAGCTGTACGCGGCGATCCGGCGTGACCACCGTGGCGGCCTGTCGATGCGGGAGCGAGAACGGGCAGCTGCGGCAACAAGCTCGCGCTTACCTTGGGCAGCAGGTTGAGCAGCTCGGCAGCCACGACCTGGTCGACCGCGTCAATGAACTCACGGAGGAGAACCTCCGACTGTCCACGGCAGAACGGCAGGCAACCGCTCAGAACCCGGGACTCCAGCAGAGAGTCGCCGAGCTTGAGGACGACCCGGCAGCCGCACACACATGTCTTCGCCGCATGATCCGCAACGAGAATCGGTTGCCATCAGAGCCCTGGATCCCGCCGATCATGGGTTCTGGAATCATTCGTGCATGGAATTCGAACTCACGCCGCCCACCGGTCTCCGCGCCCTGGTCATCGGCATGCCCCGCGAGGCGGCAGACTAGGCACTCGCCTCGTTCCGCGATCCCTCAACGATCTCGGAATCAGACCAGTTGGGCAGGTTCGTCTTCCGGCCAAGCGGCCTGATGGTCAGCATTCACTGCTCGCGCGGCGAGCTCGGAGCAATCGAGCTGGGCCGACCCGCTGGCGGCCAGGACATCGTCCGGTTCCGCGGCATCGATGTCTTCGGTCTGCCCGCTGCCGAGGTGGTCGTCCTGCTGCGCGGGCTCGCCACGATCATCGAGGCCGAGGACGACCCGGCCTCCTTCATCGCGCCAGACCTACTCCTCAGCTTCTGGCGCTCCTTCGAAGCGGACGACGAACCCGACGAAGAACAGGGCCATTACTTCAGCTCGGTCCTCCTGGCTCGACCCGGCTACTACGACACACCCGCTGAAGCCGCTGCCAGGCGCCGCGCAGCTGGGCACCAGGAGCCATGACCTGACGAGTTCGGCTGGTGACGATCCACCCGTTGCGGTCTATCAGAGTGGAAGGGCCTCATCAACCATCGTCTTCAGGTCTGTCGGCAGATCAGGTGAGTCCTGCCAGTTCTGGGCGATCAGCAAGAGCGCAACCCATGCGTCACGCGCCTCAGCGTTCGACTGCCCGGAAAAGACCGCGTCCAGCACCCGCCTGGCAAGACCGTCGACAACCTCATACAGGGCATTCGAGACCTTGCTCACGTCGTCCAGAGGCGAGCCCGCAGCATGAGACGGTGCACCGTCGAGCCGGATGGTGACTGAGGCAGCGGAATACGTCCTTCCATGGAGGAAGTCACGAAGGCTGCCAACTTGATGACGAGACGGCAGAAGCGGCTGATCAGGACTCTGAGGCACCCCGTCACCCTACTTGAAGCGGGACCGTCGCTAACGCCCCTCACACAGTAGCGAAGCCCTGAGCTGCAACGAGGCCACATAGACCCGATAACGATGGTGCGTGGTGCGGTGACGAGGTACAGGACGCGGACCTGCTCGATGTCGTCGGTGTACTGGCGCAACTGGGGGCCGGCGGTGTCGCCGGGAATCAGTTCGTCTACGTCGGGGTCGACGGAGATGACGAACAGGGCCCCGACCTGGCAGCACGTCTGACGACTCGGGCGGCCCGGTTCCCCGGGCGACCCTTACCTGAGGTCTGAACCCTGGGGTGCGGCCTCCGCGCTTTCCTGGGCCAACAGGGACGATTACAGGGTCTTCGCCGGGGTTCCTGTTACCCCTGTTTGGTTGACTTACGGCCTTCTACCCATGCCGCCGTGAACTCCACTGCCTCGGCCGGATCGTCTGTAAGAAATAGACAGATATCGTCCGGATATGGCCACGCGATAACCCGGTATTCTCCATTGACGGCAGAGATCGCAGGCAACTCATCTTTGATCTCTTCGAGGGAGTCGGTCTCCGAGAACGTGAGTGACCACATCGATAGGGTCGGATAGAGCGACCTCAAAGTGGGATTTTCCGAAGCCGCCGAGATCAATTTACGCATTTCTTGGGTCGTCAAACTGTCCGCTGACTGTGAGGGGTGAAATTCTTCGAGTACAGCATCCCACTCTTCATCACGATTTCTCATAGAGAGACGATCCTTGGAGTTGGTGAGTGAAGTCAAGTACGGGCGGTGCCGGCCTCGGGTCTAGCAGGGTGCGTTGCCGTTATAGAAGGTGGTGACGGCGCGCGCCGACTTGATTCCGCACACGAATGGGACCTCCACGGTGCGGAGAGGAACCTCAACAACACAAAACAGGGCTTGAAGTCGTAAGGACGGCGGCAGATGACGGCGGCCGGGTCGTTGACCCGGGGGCTGTGACGGCCGATCCACCCCGGGCCCGCGCCGTCGCGGCGAACATCGGCCGTCCTCACCGCCTGACGCCCTCGCCGCACACACAAACTCTCAGCTGTCGGTGGTCAGAACCTCCACCAGTGCCTCAACAGCGACCACAGCATCCGGGGTGGCCAGCACGAGCACCGGATCAGGGCTGTGCAGCAGGTGTCCGCTCCAAACCCGGAAGACCGCGCTGCCGTCCACCCCCTCCTTCGCGAAGGAGATACATCCCGGCAGATATCTCACATCGTCGCGCCCACTGGGCGCCCAGGGTGGAGGACCGTCCGAGAACCGGAGGTAGTTGTGACTGGTGGATGGATACCACTGGCACAACGCGGTCGCCCGGGCGGCCAGCACCAGCTCCTCCTCAACAGGAGGCACCCACGAGGCGGCCGTGCTGCGCACCCACGCATCATTGGCTCGTGCGCATTGCACCTGCCATTCCCAGTCATCTTCCAGCGACCATCGCGCACCATCTCCCATGAGCCGAGTCTGACCGAACACCTGAGCTCAGGTAACCCCCGAGGAGAATGGACTTGACGCGCACGCTCCACCGCTCCCACCGCTTGACAAACCGGCATGAGGAATCGACGTGCCCGGCCTCTGTTGTAGGTACGGGCTGCTAACAAAAGGCAATTGCCGGGCAATCCGACCGGGGCCTCAGCCAGTGCGCCGCGCTCCTGGACGGTGTCGACCGCGATCTCGGTGACCATGCCCGGCTCGACCAGCGTCACGTCGAGCTTCGTCCTGGAGCCCCAGGACGATGTGAAGCGGGCGTCCTCCCAGGGGAGCCGCCCGGGGGCGGCCGGCGTCAGCCGCTCGGCGAGCTGGCGTGCGGCGTCCTTGCGTTGAGGTGTGCTGCGGCCGACCGGGCGCAGTTGGCCGGTGTCGTCGTAGCGGCCCAGGATGAGCGTCTGGGGGCGGCGGTCTAGGCCCTGTCTGACATTTCCCGACGAGGGCAAGGAGGGCTCGTGCCAGGCCGGCCAGCCCCGGTGCAGTTGTCAGGTAGGCCCTAATCCCAGCGGCCCGGATCGTGGACGGCCCGGGTCCACTGGGCCTCGAACTCTTCTGGGCCGATCACGAACGGCACCCACGCGGGGTCGTAGCGGTCCATCAACGGCGGGTTGAAGGGCCAGTCGTCTGGAGTGCTCCGGTAGGCCATTCCGTCTTCGGTCAGCTCGACCTGGCGGAGCCGACGACCGTCAGGGCCGACCTCCATCAGGTAGATCATCGGATCGTCGTTCTCCCACCGGCGGCTCAGGTACAGCAGGTGCTGGCCGGCCAAGGCGCCGAAGCCCGGCATGCCACGCTGGGTGTCTCGTTCGGCTCGGGCTTCGGCCAAGCCTGGTGGTGTGGTCGGTCCGTCGACGTCGGCCTCGTCAAGACCCCAAGTGTCGGCCTCCGCGCGGGTGGCCTCGGTGTGTACGACTTCCACGCCGGCGAAGGTCTCCAGCACCTCCTCTTCGGACCGGGCGTAGACCCACCACCAGGTGCCGCCCATGCCGTAGTCGTGCAGGACCAGGAAACGTGTCTTCGATGCAGCGTCAGAAGGGGCCACCCGCACACCCTAAGACGTGGTTTCTCATGGCTGCGGCGCGGAGTGGGCAGCTTTAGGGAAGCCCAGTTCGTCCAGCAGCGCGTCGAACAGCTCCTCCACGAAGGTCTCCTGGGCGCGCAGCAGTTCCTCGATCCGAGACTGATGCGCCGTGGCCCGTACACCAGCCGCTGAAGCCCAGATGAGAGCGCCCTCGGCGTCGGCCGGCACCTCTGCATCGATCTCTGCACGCTTATGTCCGATAGCTTCTTCGAACTCTGGAGTGGCGATCCATAGGCTCATGTCGTCCACATCTTCGGGTTCCTCGACGAGGAGAGCTGCGGCGTTGTCCAGGTTGAGCCATGCCTGCCAGCGGTGCCCGTCGGCGTCCAGGCCGGTTACGAGGGCAACGCTGCTGTCGGAGACATCGGCGACGCAGGCCGGAGCACCGGTCCATTCGACCAAGGTGGACAGGTGTTCGTCCTCCCAGATGCCTTGTTCCCACTGCAGGGTCTGCCAGCCGCCCGGTCGCGGCTGCCACTCATGCACGTCGTCTGGATCGGTGCTGGCGAAGAGGGGCGCTTCCAACAGGGGGCGCTCGCTGCGTGCAAAGACCAGATGACCGGAAAAGCCCATGGAACCTCCTCGTCGAATACCAGCGCACCCTACGGGCTGTCACTGACACCACCAGCGCCGGCCGACTGCTGCTCCCGAGGGACTGGCTCACCGGATCGGTCGGCGGTAGCCGATGGGCTGCGGCTATGCCGGCGAAGGCGAGGAAGTGCTCGGCTTTGCGTTCGTAGCGGCGGTGTAGCCTGCGGCAGCCAGACAGCCAAGAAACGGTTCCTTTCGACGACCCAGCGGTGGCGGCCCAGCCGCTGCGAGGACTCGACACCTTTGCGGGCAATGCGAGGGCGGACGCCACGTTCGCGCAGCCAGCGGCGCAGGTGGTCGTCGTCGTATCCCTTATCTGCGTGCAGTTTCGCCGGCCGCCGACGGCGCGGGCCGCGGCCTGGTCCAGTTCGGCGAGGCGGTCGAGCCGCTCGTACAGGAGCGGACGATCCGTACGCGTTCCTGGGCGCGGCGCGCGGTGCTCTCGAGGGGCAAGTGCCTCGGAGTGGCGGTCACCGCATTGCACGGCAGATGCGGTCTTTGACCGCATCTGCCGCCTACTGCAGGACCGCAGGCTCCGGTCCGTATCGACCCGATCCTGGGCCTGGCGCCGCAGGCTTTGCCGCCGAGCCAGTCTCCACGCTGCGGACCGTTCCTCGCCGTGCCTCAGCTCAGCTGATGACCCACTTGTCGATCACGTAGAGGACCACTCCGATGACGCCGAGGGCCAGCCCGGCCAAGATGAGCCAGGTGAGTCGCTTCTGCTTTCCGGTTTGAGTCATGACATGCACGAATCGATCATGGCGAGTCCCGATCCGATAAAGCCGAGGCCGCCGCCGATAGCGGCAAGAGAGGCGGGCGTACGAAGTCCGCCGCTGCCGAACGCGCTGGCCACTCCGGCACCGAAGGAAAGAGCCCCACCCACCACCGAGAAGCCACCTGCGACACAACCAAGCACACTGGTACCGGCAGGGTCGCTGTTGTTGACCGGATCGCCGGCGGCGTAGAGGTAGGGATTGGCGTCCTGGCCGGAGGGGTCGGGCTGGGTGAAGCGGCCGAGGGTGGGGTCGTAGTAGCGGGCGCCCATCTTGTACAAGCCCGTCGGGTCTAGGTAGGAGCCCGCGTAGCGGTACGGCTGGGGTACCGCTTCGGTGGGTGTGGTGCGGGGCAGGCCGGTGGGGCCGTAGGCGTAGGTGTGGGTGCGTTTGCCGGTGTCGTCGACGAGACCGAGGACGTTGCCCGTGGCGTCGGTGAGGTAGTAGTGGGAGTTCCTCCCAGTCGTCATAGAGTTCAACGTGCCCGCCGGTTCGCGGATGAATCCGGTGTCGATGCCGTTGGTCGTCGTGGACGCGAGGCCGAGCGCGGTGTGGTGGAACCAGGTCGGTCCCATCTTGGTGCGCTCGGAGTTGTCCGTGCCGGCGTGGACGAGGTCGTACGTAGTGGCGCCGGTTGTGATGCCGGAGAGCTGGCTGTAGTCCGTCCACGTCTCACCGGTGCGGGCGGTGGCCGATGCGCCGGCGGTTTCGTTGCCGAGGTTGTCGTACGACCAGCCGGTGGTGGTGCCGTTCTTGGCGGTCAGCTGGGAGGCGTCGTTGTAGGTGTAGGTGGTGGCTCCGGGGCAGGTGTTTTTGGTGCCGTCTGTGCTGGTGAGGTTGCCTGCCTTGTGCCCGTGTTGAGAGCCATGTGGGCGAGGCGCGGCGCGCGCGCCCTGCTTCAGGTGGCCACGTCGCTGTGCACGCGAGCGGCGCCGGGCTGGACGCGCACCATCAGGGAGTTGGAGCCGACGTATTCACCGCCCGCCAGCGAACGGATGATCGCTGGGGAGAGCCATCCTCGCCGGTATCTGACCACGGCCACGCCCGCGCTGACTGCCAGGATCACGAGGAGCGGGTAGAGCCAGGCCTCTTTCGGCGCTGATCCGCTGACACTCCCCATCACGTCGAACACTACGTACACGGCCAAGGCTACGGCCGCCATCATCAGCAGGCCGCGTGGGCGGCTGGAGATGCTGCCGCCATTGTCTTGGCCTATGCGTCAGTAGGCCCATTCATTTACGCCTGCCGAAGAAGCGAAGGCAGATGATCACGATCGCCACAATGAATGCTCCAATAATGAGTGACGCAGGAGCACTTAGTGACGGCACAATGATACCCGCCTCCGGAAGTGTCATGTCTGTCACCCAGATCACCGACTCCCGGCATTGTTTCGACTCGAACGCCACACCCAGAGATCAGCCGCCACCAACGCCAGGCCCAGAATCGCCGGGATGCTGCCCGCTGCAATACTCCCCTGTGCCAGAGCTGAAATGCCCAACGTAATGAGGAGGATCGCTGCCACAAGTCCAACAGCCAGGAAGATCTTCACCATGGATAACCTCCGTGTCGGGGGCCTTCCCGCGACAGGCCCCCGACTGTGCTCGACGATCTTCTACAGTGCCGCTTCGGTCCCTGCCGCAGCGGCAGCCCCCAGACCGCTGGACAGAACCGTGCAGCCCGTGATGCCTGCTCCTACTGAGGCCCCCAGTGTGGGAACGGCGCCTGCGGCAGCTGCTGCCCCGCATACCGCCTCTGTACCAATGCCGACAAGTATGCCGACCTTCGCTGCGAACGCGCCCTCAGTGTCACCGCTCATGATCTTTTCGGTCAGCGATGCCCATTCCAGTGCTCCAGACACGTCCGGAAAGCTGAACAGGCCCGTGGAGTCGCTGTTGTTGATGGGGTCGCCTGCGGCGTAGAGGTAGGGGTTGGTTTCCTGGCCCGAGGGGTCGGGTTGGGTGAAGCGGGCGAGGGTGGGGTCGTAGTAGCGGGCGCCCATCTTGTACAGGCCGGTCGGGTCCAGGTAGGCGCCGCTGTAGCGGTACGGCTGGGGCACGGCCTCGGTCGGGGTGGTGCGGGGCAGGCCGGTGGGGCCGTAGGCGTATGTGTGGGTGCGTTTGCCGGTGTCGTCGACGAGGCCGAGGACGTTGCCGGTGGCGTCGGTGAGATAGTAGTAGGACTTCCCCCCAGTCGTCATGGAGTTCAACGTGCCCGCCGGTTCGCGGATGAATCCGGTGTCGACGCCGTTGGTCGTCGTGGAGGCCAGGCCGAGCGCGGTGTGGTGGAACCACGTCGGGCCCATCTTGGTGCGCTCGGAGTTGTCCGTGCCGGCGTGGACCAGGTCATAGGTGGTGCCCCCGGTTGTGATGCCGGAGAGCTGGCTGTAGTCCGTCCACATCTCGCCCGTGCGCGCGGTGCCACTCGCGCCAGCGGTTTCGTTGCCGAACTTGTCGTACGACCAGCCGGTCGCCGAGCCGTTCTTGGCGGTCAGCTGGGAGGCGTCGTCGTAGGTATAGGTGGTGGCGCCGGGGCAGGTGTTTTTGGTGCCGTCGGCGCTGGCGAGGTTGCCTGCCTTGTCGAAGCAGTACAGCCAGGACGCTTTGCGGGTGGCGGCGGAGTCGGCTTCCAGGGCGTAGGTGAGGCGGGTCCTGGGAGTCGTAGGTGTAGCTGGTCTTGTACTTGGTGAGGTTGTCGGTGCGGGTGCGGATCTTGGAGGTGTCCTTGCCCGCCGCGTCGGCGTAGGAGTAGCTCAGGTCGATCAGGGTGGTGGTGCCCGAGGTCGCCTTGACGGCGGAGGGGCGGCCGTCCTTGTCGATCGTGACCGCCTGGGTCGTGCCGCCGGGGTAGACGGTCTTGGTGCGCTTGTCGTTGTTGTCGTAGTCGAAGTCGGTCTTCTTGCCGGACGGGTCCATCAGGTAGTCCAGGCGGCCGGCCTTGTCCCACGTGTAGTCGGTGGTGCCGGTGGGGTCGGTGTAGTAGTCGACGTCCCCGCCGGGGGTGTAGGCGAGCGCCGTCTGTGCGCCGTTCTGCAGGGTGCGCACGCTCTCGCGGTTCAGCTTGTCGTAGTTCCACGTCGTCGTGCCCGACGCGTCCGTGCGGGACTTCACGTTGCCTTCACCGTCGTAGGCGTAGGTGACGGTGTCGTTCGTGGAGGACACCTTCGTGACGCGGTCGCGGTTGTCGTAGACGTAGACGGTGGTGATGCCGCGGCCGTCCTTGACCGTCTCCACCCGGCCCAGCGCGTCATAGGTGTACGTCGTCGCCCCGAGCGGTGCGGGCGGGGTGACCTTGGTCAGGTTGCCCTCGCTGTCGTAGGTGAACGACGTCGTCTTGCCGTTCGCGTCCTTCGCGGTGCAGCGCTGGCCCTCGAAACCACCACAGGTGGGCGTGGCCGGGTTGTAGGTGTAGGAGCGGGTGCCGCCGGCCGTGCCCGCAGTGGCCACCGACAGGGTGTTGCCGTTGGCGTCGTAGGAGAAGGAGTCCTTGCGGCCGTCCGGGGTGGTGAAATCGTTGGGCAGGTCGGTTCCGGCCACCGTCTGATACGCCGACACCGACGCCGTCGCGCCGAGGGGGAGCTTGGCGGAGGTGGCGTTGTTGCGCGAATCCCACCCGTAGGTGGTGGTGTTGCCGCCGGTGCCGTCCGCGCCCGTGCCCATCGCGTCGGTCGCCGTCTGGGTGAGGTGGTTCTTGTAGGTGGCGTGGCGGGAGTGGCCGAGCGGGTCGGTGACCTTGGTGACCTCACCGTCGCTGGTGCGGGTGTAGACGGTGTTGTCGCCGTCGGGGTCGGTGACCGTCGTCGTCGCAGCACCTGAGGTGGAGTCGGTGCCGTAGACGAAGCACCAGGTCGGGCCGGACGAGCCGGTCAGCCGCTGCATCGAGGTGATCCGGTTGGAGCTGTCGTAGGTGAAGATCGTGGCGGTCCCCTCGGGCGTGGTCACCTTCGTCACCCGGCCGCTGCCGTCGTACTCGTAACTCGTGGCCTTGCCGTTGGTGTCGGTGACCTTGGCCAGGTTGCCTGCCGGGTCGAGGTCGAAGACCGCTGTGCGGCCGGTGTGGTCCTTGGCCTGCCACTGGTTCGGATATGTCTTGACCAGGTCGATCCAGCGCCTGGAGCGGGTCTCGGTCAGTTTGAAGCCCTTGTGCTCGCCACTCTCGTCGTGCTGGTCGACGGTGATCGTGCCGTGGTTCTTGTCCGTGACCTTCAGCAGCGTGCCGTATTGGTCGTAGGTGTCGCGGCTGCCGGACTTGCGGTCGGTCAGGGTGAAGGTGCCGTCCATCCAGTCCCGCCAGGTCTCCAGGCCGTTGCAGCAGCCCGGCTCGACGAAGACGGTGTCGGTGGCTGTGTCGGCCACCCGGAACCCTCCGGCGGCGAACAGGTCGGGCATGGTGAGCAGCCCGTGCAGGAACGCGCCGAGCGGGTCGGTCGGGCACGGTCCGTGCTCCTCCTCCGGCTCAAAGTTGTTGCAGTCGGCGATCCGCGTAACCGCCGTGCCGACCTCCGCCGGAGTCCGCTTCCCGTCCAGCACGAGGTAGCCGTACGACTCGTGCTCGCCAACCGGCCACAGTGCGAAGTCGTCGGCAGCGAAGATCTCCAGAACGGGTTGCATCACCATCACACAGGGATGATGCCGGACCCGCTGCAACACCGCCACGGGCTTTCGCTGTCGCGGCCTCGGGCTCGCCGAATGCCCGCTACCTGGCAGTTTCGCGGTTCGCTGCGGGTAGGCGGTGCCGACATAGCGCAGCAGGTAGTCGGGGCAGGCGCCGCGGTCGTACTCGGGCAGGCCTTGGCCTCCCCGTGGCATCCGCTGCTGCGCGCAGCGCGGGGCGCTGCCGCATCACTGCCTCGCCGCGGACGTCGGGGCGGCTGGAACGGCGCCGGCCTAGGTGAGGGGTGGGCGGGAAGTGAGCACGGTGGGTCTCCTCCCAACAGGTGTGAAGGACAAACTGGGCCTCAGCTGGCCGGCGACGATCCTGCTCGTCGCCGGCGCGCTGATCGGACTCGGCTACGCGGCCTGGAAGATCCGCACAGAGAGGACGACCTCTACGGCGAGATGGTCGGCGCCCTCGGTGGCCTGGTCATCGTCACCGGGGCTCTTGCAGCCGCCCTGCTCGCCGCCGGCGCCCGCTTCGCCCGCGCCTACGAGCCCGCCGCCACACAGGCCGGAAGGTGAGCGCCCGACGAGATCGGTACCGCCCCGCACCGCACCCTGAGCACCGCGCTGCCCCACGTGGGCGAGGCCGGCCGCGACGGCGACACCGACACGCCCGGTCCTGGCCAGGACTCCTCGCGACGAGTACCCATACTGCAACGGAGTGCCGCTGTCCCTGGGCATTTCCGGGGCGAACAGGCACGACACAGCCTGGGCCTTGAGCGCTTGTGCGCGGGATCCCGCACATCCGCTCACGTCGCGGTCCGCGCCGCCGGCCCCCGGTGAAGCTGCACGCCGACAAGGGCTACGACTACCGCCACCTGCGGAGACGGCTGACAGTCTGTGCCGGGGGCCGGTCCCGTCGGACAGCGGATCTCCTCCTGGGTGCGACCGATGCTTCTCCTTCTCCTGCCCGGGTCAGCTGTGTGCGACGACCGCGACGGGAGCGGCGATGTGGTGCAGGGCGGAGTGGGTGACGTGACCGATACGGGCACCGAACGACCGGGTGCGGATGCGTCGGCCGACGACCACCAGGGAGGCGTCACGGGAATCGTCGACGAGAACCTCCGCGGCACTGCCGCACCGGCTCGCCTCCATCACCTCGACGTCCGGGAACCTCTGCTGCCAGGGAAGAACGACCTTGCTCAGGAGAGTGGCCTGTCCGCGTTCAAGCGAGTCGTAGAGCTCTGCGTCGCCGGCGAATCTATAGAAGGAGGTCGGCGGCTCGGGCCAGGCGTGGACGATGCGCAGGGGCGCCTTTCGGCGCGCGGCAGCGTCGAAGGCGAATTCCAGCAGGGTGTCGTCCGCTTGGTCGATGTCGAGTCCCAACACAACGGGCCGGAAAGGCGTCACAGCGGAGGGCGCACCCGCCGGATCCCTGTCGTGCTCGTCGGCGGCCTGCTCTCCCGCCCGCACCAGCACCACCGGCCGCTCGGCACGGGCGACGACGCCCAGGCTCACCGATCCCACCATGAACCCGCCCAGCCCCCTAAGCGCCCGCGAGCCCAGGACCAGCGGCTCGGAAAGGCCCGCCGCCTCGCACAGGACGTCGGCCGGGGTCCCGGTCAGCTGCTCGGTGATCACCTCGATGCCCGGGTGGCGAAGCCGGATGCCGTCCGCGGACTGGCTCGTCACCTGCTCTGCCCAGTGCCGATAAGTGTCGGGATCCAGCAGTGGACTGCGGGCCAGAAACCTGGGACTCGGTTCCGAAACAGACATGATCTTCAGGGGCAGGCCGCGCAGCAGCGCCTCTCGCGCCGCCCACTCGGCCGCGGCCCGGCTCTCAGCCGAGTCGTCGACACCTACGGTGACGGTGCGGGACATGGCATCCACCTCCCGGAACGAGGGCTCCGACACCAACGTGGCGTGGCGGGGACCGAAGGCATCAGAGGCCAGACGGCCCCAACATGGCCCGATCGACCCTCTGCGGCCTGTCGGCGTCCCCGCGGGCGAAACCTGTTGCACCCCGCACCCCACAGGCCCCTCAGGGCCATGCGGCCCTGGCGCTGCTCGCAGACCACTGCCATCAGCGGGCAGACTGAAGGGGGGACTGAACTGAGGAGCGCAGGAGGTCGCTGTGCCGGCTGAACCTCAAGCCTCGCGACCAGACGTGATGATCACAACGGTCAACCAGCAGCTCGTCGAAGTGACCCTGACCGGAGACGTCAGCACCCATGCCCTGCGCGCCCTGGAAGAGCGGTTCGACGATCCGCGCTTGCAGGGCGCAGCGCACTGGGTTCTGGACGTGCGCGGCGTGACCCGCATGGAGCTGGCCTGTGCCTACGCACTGTTGCGGGCCGTCACGCTCCACTCCGGGACGACCACCGTGCGAGGGGCGCGTCGTGCTGTGCTGCGTACTCTGCAGCAAGCCGGCCTGAACAGTGCCGCTGTGATCGAGGAATAGGCCGAACGGAACAGAGGTGCATCCTCGCGCCGTGCACAGGCCCATCGAATGCCGCGACGAAGACATCCACGTCGGCCTGATCCGCCTGGCCACAGCGGTGTCCCAGGACATCGCCCTGTCATGGTTCGTTTGTAGATCTCGTGGACCGGGGAGGCCGGCCGGGTCGTCGGCCTGCCGGCAGAGCCGGTGCCGATCATCACGGCGACGACGTGGGCGGATGCGCGTGGACGGTGGGGCAGCCCATGAGCGCCGGTGAGCCGGCCGCCCCCCTGCCCGCGCTGTCAGGCCATCTCGACGCAGCGGTGGACCCGGTCGAAGCGCCGGGCCGCGACGTCCCGGCGGCGGATCACCCAGTGGGCCACGCCGGAGTCCAGTTCTGTGACGTCGTCGCCGCATCTCCAGGTGGCGAGGAGAGCCCAGTCGTCGTCGCCCTCTCCGTGGGCCGTACCGTCCTGCTCGCAGTGACCGGACTCCTCGGGATCACGGGCGTAGTGGACGGGGTCGTTCTGGGGCGAGACCGGGTGACCGCCGATCTGCAAGGCCCAGGGAGGGCGGTAGCCGCCCACGTCTGCCCAGGCGTCGGCGAGTTCGTCGGCGAGTTCGAACTGCTCGTCCTCGGGAAAGTCGCCCCATCTGTCGAGGGCGAAGCTCTCTGGCATCTGTGCGCTCGGCTGGTGCCAGACCGTGCGGAGCTCGCGCGTCCGGTACGGCTCGCGCCAGCTGTGTCCGAGGGGGCTCGGGACGGTCGGTGTCCCGGCGGGGACGTACAGCACCGCGTCGGACACGTGACCGCTGATGTGCACATCGGTGCCTGAGAAGAAGAGCAGGTGGCCGTCGGCCGGCAGCGGAAGGCCGGTCGCGCCCGGCGGGAGAGCCGCGAGGTCGACGGAGGCCACGAAAGGATCGGACGGCTTCGGCGCGCCCTGAGGCAGCAGGGGATCACCTCCGATGCGGGCCACGAGGGGACCCTCGCCGCCTTCCGCCAGATACACCGCCGGTCGGGCGACACGTATCCATTCCTCCACCTCCTCCGCCGGCAGCCCCCGGGATGCCGCCTCGGCCCGGAATCGGTTCGCTCTGTCCACGGTCTCGTCAGTCACCGGGCCACCCTAACGGGCTCGCGGGCGGGCGGTGGCAGAGCTGAACTCGTCTGCAGACGAGGCAAGTTCACGAAGAGGGCACCCGACCCGGGTGTGCACAGCCCCTTGGCCTGCTGCAGCAGACCTCCGTCCCGGTTGCACCGCGCCCGTTTGCGGCGATCTCGTTGCGGGGCGCATGCGGCGGATGCGGGCGCTGTAGCCGGCGCGCCGTATCGAGGACAGGGTCAGGGCCTCGGGTACGGACTTGCGAAGCACCGGGCCGAGCGCAGGCGAACAGCACCGATGTTGAGTTCCATGGACCAGGTGGGGTCGAGGAGTTCCCCCAGGTGTGTCGGAGAGGCCGGTGTCGGGGATGGCCTGGATGATGGCTGCGAGGACGTCGTACCGACTGCCGATCGGGGCGAGGGTGTAGTCGTCGGGGATCTGCTGTCCCGAGGTGACGTCGTCGGGCAGGCGGAGAAGGAGCACGTCCCAGCTCCCGGTGACCTCTCGGCGATGACTCGCAGAAACTTCGTGTGGCTCAGATCAGGCTGAGTTGTTCTCCGGGAGGCTGTGGCGCGAGCACATTCCGCAGGTTGCGGATGTGCGCGCGCCAGGGACCGCCATCCGATTCATCCCAGAGGTCCATCAGCTCGGACGGCTCGGTCATGACGCGGTCGAGGGCCTGGAGGGCGAGGTCGCGCAGGCCGGTGAGGTCGGGAAGCGGCTCTTCCTGGCCGTAGACGGAGTCGACCGGCTCACCCTCGGGGCGCTGCGCGGCGACGAGGGCGGCTGCGGCGACGGCTTCTTCGGATTCGGGTGCTTCGAGGTAGCCGACGGTGTCGATCACACGTGTGAGGGTGTCGTGGATGATGCCCGCGCGTGCGTCCGCGGCGGCCTCATCCAGGGTGCCGCTGAAGTCGGCTGCGGTGTCGTTGTCGAAAGGCCCGGCATCCCAAGCCCCCATGTTGTTCTCCTGCATCGTGGCCGGCTGTGGGCATCATGACCGCAGCCGCTGACAGGAGCCTTGCCCTGGGTGGTGGGCAGGGTTGGTTCCGGGTCGATTTCGGGTGAGCGGGAAGGCGCCACCGAGGACACCCGCGCCAAGACGGCCACGTCCGAGGCCTGTACCCACGCGGGCCGCTGGCGGAGGAGCGCAAGCGACTGCAGGTCGCGCACGCATCTACGAGGGCGAGCGCAAGCTCTACATCAACCCGATGGAGTGCATCGACTGCGGCGCCTGCGAAGTCGCCTGCCCGGAGCAGGCAATCACGGTGGACCGCAAGGCGGACCCCGACTTCCGAGGACAACAAGCGCTTCTTCGTCGAGGTCCTTCCCGGTCGCGACAGCGCCCTCGGCTCCCCCACCGGGGCGCCCCCCTCGGCCCGGTGGGCGTCGACACTCCGTCGGTGAGCGCTCGGTGAGCGCCGCCGAGGGCGACAGGGGCCCGTCCGGCTGGCGATGGCGGCGGCGAAGTACGGATGCCGCCTGGTCCACGTGTCCAGCGACGCGGTGTTCTCCGGCGCCCGAGTGCACTACGACGAGTCGTGCCTGCCTGACCCCGTCACCCCGTACGGGGCGGCGAAGGCGGCAGCGGAGACCGGGATCCTCCTCGTGCATCCGCAGGCCGTCGTCGCCCGCACATCGCTGATCATCGGCGATGGGGGTTCCGTGCATGAGCGCGTCGTGCATGAACTGGCCGCCGGTACCCGCGACGGCGCCCTGTTCACCGACGACATCCGCTGCCCGGTGCACGTCGCCGACCTGGCCGCCGCCCTCCTGGGACTGGCGTGCGGCGACGCGGTCGGCGTCCACCATCTCGCAGGGCCCGACCCTGTGAGCCGTCACGAGCTCGGCATCCTCATCGCCAGGCGTGACGGCCTGGACGCCTCCCGGCTGCCCACGGGCCTGCGGGCCCACAGCACACTTCCCGGCGCCCTCGACGTACGCCTCGACAGCCGGGCCACCCAGCGGAATCTACGCACCAAGCTGCGCGGTGCCCACCAGTTCTGCACCGCACCAGCGTGACCGCCCACCACAGACAACTGGCGGCGGCGGACCTTGTGCAGGACGTCGGCGCCGCGCAGATGGCGCTGCTCGCTCCCCCGGATGATCAGTCACTCCACACACAAGCGGTACTCGCCGTCCCCGACTCCGGTCGCAGGATGGTAAGGACCGCTTGCTCAGCGGGCGCGTCGCCACATGGGGCGGTTCAGGCCGCTGACGCCGGTTGCGCCGGCGTCGACCAGTGCGCGCCGACCCAGTCCTGCAGCGTGGTCAGGGAGGGGCGTGCCGCGCGCAGGGCGAGGACGTCCGCGCGGAACCCGATCGTGTTGAACCAGTCGAACATCTCGGCCATCTCCTCGCTGTGAGCGCGGATCTGCTCGATCGGCTGGGGCGCGAAGCGCACCGGGCGGTCGGCGGCGCGGGCGAAGACCTCGGCGATCTGGGGGCCGGTCAGTTCGTCCCCGGCTATCTCTATGGTTCGGCCCAGGTGGTCGGCCGGGGCGTCGAAGGCGTCGGCGGCGAAGGTCCCTATGTCGTCGGGGGTGATCATCTGCAGTCGGGTCTGCGGGTCGAGCGCCAGGGTCAGCATGAGCTCCCCGTCGACCCACTGGGGGCCGAGGTGCTCGAAGTTGGTGATGAAGAATGTCGGCCGCAGGATCGTCGCGGGCATTCCGAGAGCCTCGATATGCCGTTCGATCTCGCCCTTGCTCGCGAAGTGCTGCACTCGGCCGGGTCGGTCGGCGCCGTCCACGGAGCTGTAGACGAAGTGTGCGACACCGGCGCGAGCCGCCGCCTGCGCCACGGCCTTGCCCTGGCGTACTTCGCCGGCGAACGCGTCCGGGCCGGTGAACGTCTGCACGCTGAACACTCCGTATGCCCCGGCCACAGCCGCGTCCAGCGAGGCCTCGTCGTCCAGGTCGCCGCGCACCAGCACCGCCCCGGCCTCCTCCAACGCCAGCGCTTGCGGCGACTTGGGGTCACGCACCAGGGCGCGAACCTCCCAGCCGCGGGCAAGCAGCGCCCGGGCGGTCGCGCCTCCCTGCCGCCCGGTCGCTCCGGTGACCACGACGACGCGGTTCTCCTGCATCACAAGCTCCTCAAAGCACAGTCCGGGATGATCGTCGGCCGCCATCCCCCTATGCCGAGAAGCCTGCAACCTCAACTTCGCTCGAGGTCCAGCATGTGTGATCGACGCCACAGGCAGTCGGTCGCGAACCACACTCTCCGCGCCTACCACCTCGCCAATCCAACCGCCCATCCACCAGCTGACGTACTCAGTCACCGATGCGGAACGCCTCGCCCCCGGCAACTGACTACGCAAGCACAGCGACGTCGCCCTCCCTCGTGTCTTGGACCGGCTGTGACGAGCGACGCCTGGTGGAGAGCACCTGTCCCAAGGCGCCGCATTCCCCATCAAGTGCTGCTCAGCCCCGTTGTCAACCCGGCTTGCGGGCGTGATCGCGCACTATGCGCTCGCAACGCCCAGGAAGCGCAGCACCGCCAGGACGCGGCGGTGGTCGGTGTCGGCCTTGGGCAGGTCGAGCTTGGTGAAGATGCTGTTGATGTGCTTGGCGACCGCGCTCTCGCTCACCACCAGCTCGGTGGCGATGCCGGAGTTGGACCGGCCGCCTGCCATCAGCTCCAGCACCTCCCGCTCGCGCGGCGTCAGCCGGTCCAGCGGATCGCTGTGCCGGCGCACCAGCAGCTGCGCGACGACCTGCGGGTCGAGCGCGGTGCCGCCGGCCGCCACCCGGCGTACTGCCTCGGCGAACTCCTCGACGTCCGCGACCCGCTGCTTGAGCAGATAGCCGACGCCCGAGGTGTTGGCGGCGAGCAGATCGGCCGCGTACCGCTCCTCCACGTACTGCGACAGCAGGAGCACGGCGGTACACGGGTACTGGTGACGGATCACCAGCGCGGCGCGCACTCCCTCGTCGGTGAAGCCGGGCGGCATGCGCACGTCGACCACGGCGATGTCGGGCCGATGCTGCTCGACGGCCACCAGCAGCCCTTCCGCGTCGGCGACTTGCGCGCACATCTCGAAGCCGGCCGCCTCCAGCACCTTGACCACGCCGATGCGCAGCAAGAGGGAATCCTCGGCGATCACGGCGCGCACGGCAGCTCCACGGTGATGACGGTCGGGCCCCCGGCGGGGCTGCGGCAGGAAAACGTGCCGTCGACGGACGCGACGCGCTTGGCGAGCCCGGCGAGCCCGGTGCCACCGCCGGCCGCCGCGAGATCCGCGCCGCCCGCGCCGTCGTCCGCGACGACCACCAGCAGTGTCTCCCCGATCCGCTCCACGGTCACGTCCGCCCGGGTCGCCTCGGCGTGTTTGACCACGTTCGTCAGGGCTTCGGAGACCACGAAGTACGCGATGGCCTCGACCGTGGGTGAGGGGCGCTGCCGCAGGTCCACCGCCACGCGCACCGGGATCGGGAGACGGGCTGCGACACCGGACAGCGCGGCGTCGAGGCCGCGGTCCTCAAGGACGGGCGGATGCAGGCCGCGCACCAGGTTGTTCAGCTCGGCGATCGCCTCTTTCGCCTCGTGGTGCGCCTCGTCGATCACCTTGCGGACGTCCTCCGGCAGGTCACCGAAAGTGGTCCTGGCCAGGCCCAGGTTGACGGCGAGTGAGACGAGGCGCTGCTGAGCGCCGTCGTGCAGGTCGCGCTCGATCCGCCGCCGCTCGGCGTCGGCGGCGTCGAGCACGCCGGCCCGGCTCTCGGCGAGGTCGGCGACCCGGCGGGCCAGCTTCTCCGTGCGGCTGGGGCCGAGCAGGGCCTCGGCCGCTCTGGTCTCCAGCCGCACGAGAGCGCCGGTCAGCCGGGGACCGAGGAACAGCAGGGCGAGGCCGCCGGCGGTGATGTACGCGGCCTGCGTGGTGTACCCGAGGTCGGTGACCCGCCACTGCGGGGGCAGCGCCCAGATCCACACGTAGATGGAGGCGGCCACGAGAGCGGCAGCCCAGACGGCGAGGACGGCGAGGTCCAGGACGGCGAGCAGCGGACCCGCCAGGGCGTGGTAGCAGACCTGCCGCCACAAGGGCCGGCCGGTCAGCCGGCGCACCGCCGACTTCCAGTTGCGTCCCGGCCCGGGTACGGCGGGGCGTGGGAGGTCCTTGCCGGCGAGCGCCCGGTAGCGCCGCCGCTGCCCGACGGTCAGCAGGGGTGTCACCACGAGCGTGAGCAGCACGGGCAGCGGGGTCACGGCCACCGCGCCGGGCGTGCGCACCGACGCCGCCATCGTGCCGAGCAGCCAGAGCCACAGTGGCACCACGGCCAGGTGGAGCGGCAGGCCGGCGGCGACGAGCGCGGTCCGGTCTCCCGCCCTGCGAAACGGTCGGCCCAGCACCAGCTGCAGCCACGTGGCGAGTTGCATGCGTCAAACGGTAAAGCCGCAGCCCATGCCCGTGCCATGACGCTCCCGCCCGGTTCGGGGGTGCACTTGTCTCCACCCCGAGTCGGAACCCTGCGTGACTGACGGCGCCCTGCTGGGCGGCGGATGGTGGAGCACGTGAAGGGGACAGCCGACGGGGAGCGGGGGAAGACGATGCGTCAACTGGTGATGCGAAACGACGAATTGGCCGGTGCCGAGGGCCTCGACCACGCCGAGGTCATCCCGCTCCACGAAGAGACGGAGGAGTCGCTCCCGCCGCGGGGCATGCGGCGGTCCGGGTGGCTGCTGGTCGCCTGCGGACTCGCCCTGCTGCCGTGGCTGTACATGCTGGCCACCGGCCTGCCGGCCACCGCGACCGCGGCGCACTGGCCGCTCGCCTGGGTCGGGCTCGACGCGCTGGAGGCGCTCGGCCTGATCGCCACCGGCCTCCTCGCCGCCCGCGGCAACCGGCTGCATGCCCTGCCGGCCACCGCGACCGCGACGCTGCTTGTGGTCGACGCCTGGTTCGACACCACGACCGCGGCCCCGGGCGGCGACTTCGCCACCGCGGTCGCCATGGCGCTCGGCGTCGAGCTGCCGCTCGCCGCGCTGTCCGGCCGGCTGGCGGTGCGGGCGCTGAGCCGGCACGCGTGACGCCGACTGCCCAGCCACATACCACGGACCACATCAATCCACCGGAGAACACCATGCACCGCCTCACCACCACCCCCGTCGCCCTGGTCCCAGCCCGGACCCGCTGGGCGGCGGCCGCAGGCGCCGGCGCCGCGTTTGCCGCCGCCTGGTGGCTGGGCGACACGGCGCCCTATCCGTACACCCAACGCTGCCTCCTCGGCGTGCCGTTGCCGTTTGCCTCGACCGGCACTGGTTCCCCTTCGGCCGGCTGCACCGGCTCGTCGACGCCGCCGGCCTTCACCTGACCGAGCGCCGCGGCCCAAGCGCGCCATACCTCGCTCGCTCCCGACCCTGCAGAGCCGACGCGCCGGGCCACCAGAGCGAGCGCCTCGCCCACAGCGACCGGGACACCAACGACGGCTCAGCGTGAGCGCCGTACAGCTCGTTCGTCCGTGAGATGGTTGCTGTCATGACTGATGGCGCGCCGGGCAGCGAGGTTCTCCTCGAGACGAGCCGGCTGCTGCTCAGACCGTGGCGGGTAGACGAGGCTGTCGTCCAGCGTGAACTGTGGACCGAACGGGATCCACGAGTGCCGCCGCACCGCCGAATCGACGCGGACGGACACCCCACGGTCGCGGAGCTCGAGGATTCGATCCGCACCAACAAGGTGTGGGCGACCGGGTTGCTGGCGGTCGAACGGAAGGCGTCTCGTGACGTCATCGGCTATTGCGGGCTGGTCGACAGCGGGCGGGGACCGGCAGGGGAACCGGAACTGGCATTCGAGCTGCTACGACGAGTTTGGCGTCAGGGATACGCGACCGAGGCCTCGTTGGCGGTCCTGGAATGGGCGCGATCGTCTGGGTATGAACGTCTGTGGGCCACCGTCTGGGACTGGAACACCGCTTCTCGCAGAGTGCTGGCCAAGGTCGGGTTCACCGAGACCGATCGCATGGAAGTGGACGCCGTGCACGGGACCACCTTGTTCACCACGAGACGGCTCTGACACACCGGACGTTCGATCTTTCGGGGCGCAGCGTCCACGGCACGTGCAGATCGTGGTCGGTGAAGAGCTGCTCCAGGCGGGCGGGCGCTCATAGGACTCGACTTCGCCGGGCTGGGCATGCTGCTCACCAGCACTGGAGCCAGGTTGCGGACTCCGCCGCGCCCCCTGTGAGACAGTGGATCATGCCTTTGAGCACGTATGAGCTCAGAACATCGATCGCCGTCTCCGACATCCAGCGGGCTGTCGCCTTTTACGAGGGCAAACTCGGACTGCCGCTCGTCCGAACCGGCCCAAGCGCCCACATCACCGGCGGGAGCCGTGTCTACGCCTCCGGTGGAGGGCCCGCGCTGAACGTCTACCAGTCCACGACTGCCGGAACGACCGAGGCGACACTGGCCGTCTGGTACGTCGACGACCTCGACCGGGTCGTCGACGAACTCACGGCCGCAGGGGTGGAGTTCGTCCGCTACGACCAGCTCGAGCACGACGCCAGGGGTATCACGCCGCGGGCCGGTGGCGGACGGATCGCGTGGTTCCAGGACCCGGACGGCAACACCTTCGCCCTCGAAGCAGACGTTTGAGCTCCAGAGCGCGGAACGTAAGTCTTTGGTTGGTTTGCCGTTGGCGGGGTGTGTGCGCAAGTCAGGGACCTGCCCCGTCCCGACCCTGGCGCTGACCTTGGTGTTTCCCGGTATCTCCATCGCTTGCTGCGCCGGAACGGTCGCGCTCGGCAGAGCCTAAAGGGGTGTCCCGTAAGTGATCTTCGGCAGCACGCGAGTGGCTGGCCGGGATCGCTTGCCCACCCTTCTTGGGTAGGCACCCGATCTCGGTTCACCTCCGCCGCTCTACACAGCAGCGGACAATCGGGGCCCCTTTTCCTGGCAACGTGCGAACCTTCCCGCCTGGGGAGATGAGCAGGGATCCTGCTGTCGTGCGCTGATGTCAACGATCAAGCAGCTCCAGGTGACCATCGACTGCGCGGAACCCGCGCGCCTGGCCGCATTCTGGTGCGAAGTCCTTGGGTACGTCGTACCGCCGGTCCCGGAGGGGTCCGCCACATGGGAGGAGTACGACCGTTCGCCGCCGACGAGGAGCAGCTCGTCTCCTTCGGGTGCAGCGATCCCTCAGGCGCGTCGCTGGTCCGCGGCCAGGCCACGGCGGTGGGTGTGTTCCTGGCGCTGGCGGTGGACTCGAAACCCTGGGCGGGCAGCGGCCGACGGCGACACGGGCCCGGAAAACTCCAGGGGGACGGCTGCCGCATCCCGCGGCTTACCCACACCCCCGCACGGCTCCAGCCGCCTTGCGGCGCACCGCCACCGCGCGGGTGGCCTCGGCTTCACAGCAGCGCCGGCCGCGGCCTGCTTCGATCGGAGCCGGCTGCTCATCCGGCACGTCGGTCTCCGGAAAGGCGCGGGCGCTGAGCGCACGCGGGGCAGTGGTGGACGCTCCACCGCTCCGCGATACCTGGGCCCACCCGGCGTGGCGGGGCCGCTTCTTCCTGTGCGAGGAGCCTCTGGCGGGCGAGACCGTGAAGCGATCATGAACTGTGTCCCGTGTCTGGCACGGTCCCAGCCTCGGGTGCCCCTTCGGAGGTCGAGCGGTTGCGCGGCGCGGTGGTCAGTTGCCAGGCAAGATTGCCCAGAGCTGCCCCGGCCGCCACGGCTGCGACGACAACACCGGCAGCGACGAGCCCGTCGCCAAGGTGGGGGCGCGGATCCAGGGCGTGTGTTCCGAACCCGGAGAGCTGGTAGACGCTCTCGGCGAGGGCCGCCAGGCTCGGGACGAGTACGGCGACTGTCGGCGCCAGCCTGCTCTCGCGGAAGCTTGTTCGCAGAAGCCTGCCTTGCTCAAGGAAGAAGGCGGCAGTTTTCCGGACTTCGGCCTCAAGCTCGTTCATGGAATCCCTCGCGTCTCACCCTGTGTGCCGTATCTCGCGGCCGCGGGACAGTCGCCTCCGGCACCATCGGCGGGCGCCAGGGGCCAGGGAAACCCTACATTCTGTAGGGTTCGCTTGCGAGGAGACTGCGGCCCGTCGCGGCTTCCTAGCAGAGCAGGGCTAGGCGGAGCCGACGGCCTGCTCCAGCTCATGAGGGCGCTGAGCAGGCAAGATGGAGAACTGGGACAGGAGTATCTAGGGTCAGCCCGTGGCTTTCATCGTGGTGTGCGAAGACGACGCGGCGGTCCGCGACGTCCTCAAGCGCGCTCTGGAGCACGACGGGCACACCGTCTCCGTCGCCGCCACGGCCGACAGC
>NZ_JBIBXG010000027.1:0-25529 GCF_043082085.1 Streptomyces sp. NPDC014801
GAAGGCGATGGTGGCCGCGGTCAGCAGCCAGGCGGTCTGGCGCAGCAGCGGGAAGGGGATGCGGATCCAGGTCAGCAGCAGGTCGAGGGCGAGCAACACACAGACGCCCGCGTCGATACCGACCGGGAAGACGTAGGAGAAGCTCCCAAAGCCCTTCCTGATCGCCAGTTCACGCACGGCAGCGTAGGACCCGGCGAAACCGATACCGGCGATGATCAGGGCGCCCGACACGACGACACCGATCAGAACCCGATGCAAACGTGTCAACCGGGGTGCCACACCCTTCCCCCCAACCACGCCCCCACTCCCCCGCACCACACCAGCCTCCAGACCTGACCAAACCTCACATTCCCATGACCCACCCCACCACCGCCACCAACCGCAACACCCAGCGCAACGTTCCCGCCAGCGAACACCCCCCAACCACAGGCCATGAAGCCGCTCACACATCACAACCATCACATCGCCTAGACACACCGCGAAGAGATCGCGAACGACGGCCACCCAGGAGCGACCGCCAGACCCTCGAGACGGACCCGCCGGCCGCCCAGCTCAGCGCGACGCCAAGAAGGCAACCCCAAATGTTCCGCCTCCCCCGCCGTATTGCCTCCCACGAGATGGCATCCAGCTGAACCACTCGGTCGGCGCAGTGTCTTCGAGTAGACGCAGGACACCGCTCGCTAGGGGGCGTCTCTTCTTCCGCCTCCTGCACGGTGGTACCGCATCCGATCCCCGCATACGGACACGGCACCACCCTGGTCGCCCTGCCCTACTGAGGTCAGCCCAGAACCCGTGCTGTCCAGCGACCAGTTGGAGGCATCAGCGGCTGGCCCCTGAGACAGATCTGCTGACGTGCCCGGAACTCGCTTCGCAGACGCACTACAGCTCAGATATCACCGTTGTGCGGGAGCCTGCATGCGCTGGTCTGCAGAAGCGCTGGAGCGGCAGGTTTGGTCCGGTGCAGCTGGATTTCGTTGTCCACCGGCTGAGCGTAGGGGGAAGGTATCGGAGACGTCGGGCTTGTCCGTGGCTGTATCCACGAGCTCGGTGACTCGCTGTGCAAACTCAGGTCCGGGCACTGGGATGTCGGAGTCGGGTTCGCGGAGCCAGCCGGCGGTGACAGCCGTGGACACGTACGTCATGAGGTCCGAGACGATTGCCGTGCGGGGGCGCTCTGTGTGTTTGCCCAAGTGACGCAGAACCCTGAGCAGGGTGGTGGTGGAGGTGCTGGTGGCGGTATGGGAGGCGGGGTGCCACTTCGCCTCCATCCAGTGCTCACCGCGCCAAGTGTATGGGGCCGGCTCGGGTACGGGTTCAAGATCGTCGGTCTGCTGGTGCCACCACCCGGCGGTGACCTGCTCTCCTTGGGCGAGATGGTGCAGGTAGAGGCAGTAGGCGGCGGCGGGCTGGCCGGCACCGGCGGCGAACTGCCACCACATGCGGGCTCCGTCGTCCGTATCGGTGAGCTGGAGCATGCAGGCCAGGGCCAGGGCGCTGCGAGGTTGGGGGATTTGTTCGGTCAGGAAGTCGGCGATGGTGGTGGGTGGGGTGTGGTTGAGGACGGTTTCGCACAGGGCTTTGAGGTCCTGGGCGGCTTCTTCGGAGTCGGCGTCTGCGGTGTAGGCGTAGGGGCGGGCGGGGCTGGAGGCGGACGAGGCGTAGGCGGGGACGACATCGCGCGGGACGGTGCGTTCCCTGGTCAGGCAGGCCCGGGAGAGCAGGTCTTCGAAGCGTGTCATGAGGGCGTTCCTTCGTTCTCGGGCGGGTAGAGGGCGCTCATCAGGTAGTGCTGGGCGTGGCGTTGGTTGGAGCGCACCAGGGGGGGTGCGAGGCCGAGCAGTTCGGAGACGCGTTCGATGGGCATGCGCCACAGGATGCGCAGTGTGATGACGTCGAGCTGGGTGGCCGGCAGCCAGCTCATGGCCCGAAGGAGGGCTAGGGTCTCGGTGAGGTGGCGGGCTCGTGCTTCTTCGTCGGTCAGGTAGGTGAGGGCGACCGTGTCGAAGGCGGTCTGGCTGAAGACGGGCCGGCCGTCGATGTGGGGGGTGCGAGACATGACGGTGCGGCGCAGCACCGCCCAGGCGTGACGGCGGGTGTCCGGACTGGCGAGTGCGTCGTTCCAGGACAGCCAGAGGATGTCGAACGTGTCGAAGACGGCGTTGTGGCATGCCTCGTCGTCGACGAGGAAGGCCTGGGAATACAGCAGGTAGTCGTCCTGAACGAGTTCGCAGAACGCGCGATGGTCCAGCGGTGGGGCTGCGGGTGAGGTCGTCACGGCCGTGGTGTTGTCGGTGGAACGTTGCACCCATTCGCGCTTCTTGTGGGCCTCGAGGGCGGCCTGTCGCCACAGCCGGTACAGCGGGCTGTGGGGCAGGCCGAGCAGTGTGGCGAGCCGGGAGACGATCTCCCAGCGGGGATAGTGACCCAGGCCGCGCAGAAGTTCCGACAGCTTCGACTTCGCCAGGGGTACCTGGAGGCCGAGGTCGCTCAGCGTGTGACCTCGGGCGAGGTAGGCGTCGCGCATAGGTTCGAGCCAGGCTCGGTGTGCGCTGCCGGCCGATGCGGTGATGGGGCCGAGTTTGCGGCCCGGCCGGCCAGGCGGCGGCTGGGAGGGGTCGGGCGGCATCATCGGGCGGCATCGTCCTCTTCCTGGAAGACGGCTGGCACGCGCGGGCGCGGGGCCGGCGTGTGGGCGCGTACTGCGCGGACGATCTGCACCACGGTCAGCCCGAGCACGGGTGCGAGGGCGGCGATCGCGTACACCTGGCCCAGCCAGGTCATGACTGCGCTCCAGGCGAATACGAGGGCGGTCACGGTCACGACGCTGAGCAGTCTCTGCTTGCGTTCCATGCAGGTCTCCTTCGGGAGTCGGCCTTGTGCGAGGCCCCCATCCGGTGGGGCCCTGAAGTCATCCCGGGAAGTGACGACGGGTGCCGACCGCTGTCCCATCCCGGGCTGTTGGCCAACCAGCATGCGAGGAGCGGCAGTTGGCACACAACGTGATCACAGAATCACGGAACAATGAGATCCGCAGGAGACCCCCTCGTCGGGCGCGGCTGGGCAAAGGAACGGCACAAAGACGGCGCGTCCGGGGGGAAGTTCCCTGTTTTCCTTGCATTCGACGCGCTCAGACGCGTCAATGGATCCAAGGCATCCACTGGGTGTCGGCCTTCCATCCGGAAGAGCCCGCCCCCGTGCCGAGATTTTCTGGGGGCGTGCTGGCTGCTCTCGCCTGGCCGAAGCTGACGGCCAGGCGAGAGCGGAGCCGCCCAAGCGGGCCCATCGACGGTAGCTCAGGGCACTGACAGCGGCCCCGATCCGCGCCGCGCCCGGCCCTCCAGCCACAGAAGCACCCGGGGCGCACAGGCGCATGCGCCCGGACCCGACACGCCAATGGCGCTCGCCCGCCGCAGCGGTCGCAGGGGCCCCGACTCAACGTGTGCTCCCGGCCAGCGCCGGTACACGGCGGCGCACGCCGAGCACTGGGGCCGGGCCATCACCGCGGTGCACGCGGGGAACTTCCAGGTCCATGAGGAGCGGTTGAGCGCGGGACCCGGTCGCCGCAGTGTCATTCCTGCGCCCGGGGCGAGGCTGGCCCAGCCTGCGCGTACAAGCATTGAACCTCGTCGGCGAGGTCGGCGTGGTCGCGTAGGTCGATGTCCAGGGCGTGACCGATGAGGCCGAAGAGGTCGTGCACCAGCCTGTCGTACGTGACGGGGAGCAGCAGCCCCTGGGGCGGGCGGGCGTCATCACCGAGCGCGGGCCTGGGGGCAGTGTCGTACTCGGCCAAAGCCCTTTGATGGCCCCGATAGATGGCCACCTTCTCGTGCAGTCGGTTGGGCCAGGGCATGCGGATCGGCGGCGGCGTGGGCTGTCCTTTGAAGACGGCGCGAGCCTCTGCGTGCTGATGGGCTTTGCGGGCCTCTTCCGAAGCGTCAGCGCGCTCCTGCAGGTCAGGGATTGCCTCCAGGCGCAGGGCCAGGGGGATGAGTCATCGACGGCATCGAGCACAAGCCCGGGGCATGGTTGGACAACACCCGCCGCCGAACCGACCGACTCTCGCCTGAACCCCGCACCGAACTCGACGTCGATCCAGTTCACGGAACGGGTCGGTGCGCATGAGCATCACTGGTCATCTCCTTTCGGACGACGGATCCGGTCTGCGATGCCCGTACACCACTCATATAACTCAGCGAAGAAAACTTGACAAGTGCGGGCTCACATTTCCCTGAAAGTCCAGTTCAGGGGTGGCTGGCCGCGTCGCCACCCTGGATATTGTGACGGCGTGGAGGGTTCGGCGGCAGCGGCCATCAGAACCCAGTCGGCCCCGTCGACGAACCGGCGCAGGCTGGCCGGGACGGTCCTCGTGCCCCTTGCGGAGGCGGGCCGGGCCGCCGGGGAGGGATTCCTCGACCCACGGACCCAGGACGTCCGCCGGTGCCGCGCCCGCCTGCCGGGCGATGACCTGCCCTTTGTGGAGCACCAGCAGGTGGGCACCACCCGTACCTCGAATCGCCGGGCCGGCTGGGGGGACTGGTCGACATCGACTTTGACCAATGTGATGTTTCCTGCGAGGTCACAGGCAACCTGTTCGAGTGCCGGGCTGACCCGCTGCGTCGGCCCTCCGGGTGGCCCCGGTCAGCGCCCACCCAGGATGATCTTCCAGACGCGCGTCGCCACCTGCAGATTGAGCCGGGCGTCGACATCCGCCAGGTCGCGGTCGCTGATCTCACGGATGCGCTGCAGCCGGTAGCGCAGGGTGCTGCGGTGGACCGCCAGCGCGGCGGCCGCCTCGTCGTAGTTGCCTCCGCAGTCGAAGTAGCGCGAGAGCGTTTCCACCAACTCCGTGTCGTGCTCCGCGTCGTAGTCGAGCAGCCGGCCGAGCCACTCTCGCACGAAGCCTTCGAGCTCCCGGAGATCGTTTCCGGGCCCCAGGATCCGGTACAGCCCGAGGTCGTCGAAGAACGTCGTGCCGCTGCGCTGGCGGGAGTTCTGCCGCACCTCCAGAGCCCGCAATGCCTCCTGATAGCAGCGTGGAACGCCGTCCGGGGAGTCGCAGCGGGTGCTCACCCCGATAGCTCCGTCGGGCCTCCCCAGCTCACGGGCCAGCGCCGTGTGCACGGCATCGTCGTCGGGCCTTGCTTCGGTGAGCAGGACCATCCGGTCGCCGCGACGGGTGATCAGCGGACGGGCCGCTGAGGTGGCCGTCGCTTGTTCGACGGCCCGGGCGAAGGAGTCGTCTGCGGCGTTGCCCGGCCAGTACACCACGACCACGTAGTGGCTACGTTGCAGGTCGTGGCCGACGGCTTCGGCCCGGGCGTAGGCGCTCGTCTCGTCAGTGCCCTCCAGCAGGTCGTCGATCAGTTGGCGGCGCAGCCGCACTTCGACCTCGGTGAGTTCGCGCATGTGCATGAGCTCCTGGGCGAGCGACCGCTGGGCGTGATCCAAGGCGAACATGGTGTGCTCGTCGGCCGTCGCCTCGGGGTCCTCGATGGCGAGTACGCCGAGGACGTCGCCGCGCGGGCGGACCAGGGCCATCAGCCGGTCCTTGACTCTGACCGGGCCCGCCTCGCGCGCGACCTGCTGCAGCATCTCCTTCTGGCGGGTCTGGGACAGCACCGGATAGGGGTCGGGTCGGTCGGGACCGGCCCAGGACCTCAGGTTGCCGAACCGGTCCTCGATGAGCGCCGACAGCCCGGTGAGCTCGTACAGCGCCTGGGTGATGGCGTCCTCGCCGCCGCCCCGGGCAGCCACACGGGCGAGGGTCTCGTGCACGGTCTTCTGCAGGTGCAGCTCGGAGCGCATTGCGTCCAGCTGCCGCAGTGCGGTGTCCCGTTCGGTGCGGAGTCGGCTCAGTTCGCCGGCGTTGTCGTGCTGCCAGGCGCGCGTGGCCGCCAGTGACAGGGCCGCCGATGTGAGTTCGACGAGGATCGAGAGGAGGAAGTGCCCCTCCTCATCGGGTCCGGAGGGGGAGGAGACCACGATGTAGCCGAGCAGACCGCCAGCCCCACGCAGGCCGAACGCCCAGTTCCAGGGCCGCTCCCGAACGGATACCGCGCCGTCAGCCTCGCCCAGCTCCTTCATGCGTGCGTCGTCGACCGTTGTCACTCTCGTGTCCTGGCCGGGGACGCGGGACAAAGCGTCGCCCGTCGCCAGGTATCCGGCCTCGGCGCTGTAGGGACCAAGGGCACTGACGTGCCGCATGGCCAGACGCACGATCTCACTCTGCTCCGTGCAGGTGAACAGGGTGCGGGACAGCACCAGCAGCCCGTATGGGTCCAGCGCCGCGAGCGGACGGGGGACGCGCCTTTCGGTGCCCGCGGTGTCGCTCGGGAGGCGGGACCCTTCCTGGCCGGAGACATCGGAGGACAACCTCTGTGACGGACGGCAGGCCATAGACCACTCCGTTCTCCGGTCAGGCGATCGATCGAATCGTGGGATTCACGCCTGTACGACCCACGCGTACCCAGCCCAGGCAAGGCCATCCGGCTTGTCATGATTTGTTCTTGCTCTCGTGGAGTGACCGACTGCGTGGATTTCTGACCTGCCGGGTGCAGGCGGAGCGCGCTGCTCTCTTGCAACTCTGGGCCTGTCAGGGAACGCCGGGGCACCGGTGGCCGTGGCAGGAAGGACTGGCTGATGAACGAGCAGGTCCGCAGGGCCATCGCCTCGTACACGACCTACCAGGAGGCGGAACGCGCCGTCGATCACCTTTCCGATCAGGGTTTCCCTGTCGAGAGGGTGGCCATCATCGGGCAGGACGTGCGCCTGGTCGAGCAGGTGACCGGCCGCATGGGACCCGGCGGCGCCGCCCTGCACGGCGCGGCGAGCGGCGCTCTGCCCGGTGCACTGATCGGATGGGTCTTCGGGCTGCTGAACTGGCTGGACCCGGTCGTGTCGGGGCTGCTCCTTGCCTTGTACGGGCTGGTTTTCGGAGCACTGGTCGGCGCGCTGTTCGGCCTGCTGGTGCACTCGGCCCAGCGTGGCCGCCGGGACTTCGCCTCGGTGAGCTTCATGCAGCCCGGCCGGTACGACGTCGTCGCCGACAAGGCGGTCGCCGAGGAGGCGGTGCGGCTGCTGGCCGAGCTGCCCAGCGGGACCGGCGCCGGCACAAGCAGCGGGGCTTGGAAGAGCAGCCGCCCGCGGGGCGGTCCCGCCGTCACCTGAGCGATTGCGGAAGACGGGCGCGACTCCGATGGCGCACGGGGGCCGCCCGTCGCGGAAGGAGTTCCTCATGGCCAAGGCAGTAGGCATCGACCTGGGCACCACGAACTCGGTGATCGCCGTCTGGGAGGGCGGCGAGCCGGCCGTCGTTCCCAACAGCGAGGGCAACCGCACGACGCCGTCCGTGGTGGCCTTCACCGACACCGGAGAGCGCCTGGTGGGCCAGCTGGCCCGGCGGCAGGCGATCCTCAACCCCAAGGGCACCATCTACTCGGCCAAGCGGTTCATCGGCCGGCACTTCGACGAGATATCCGAAGAGGCCAAGGCCGTCGCGTACGACGTGGTCGAGGGAGACGGCGGCGCGGCCCGCTTCAAGGTGCGCGACAAGCTCTACGCGCCGGAGGAGATCAGCGCGCAGGTGCTGCGCAAGCTGGCCGACGACGCCTCCAAGCAGCTGGGAGAACGGGTCACGGAGGCGGTCATCACGGTGCCCGCCTACTTCAACGACGCCCAGCGGACCGCCACCAAGGACGCCGGACGGATCGCCGGCCTGGAAGTACTGCGGATCATCAACGAACCGACCGCGGCCGCCCTCGCCTACGGCATGGACAAGAAGCAGCACGAGACGGTGCTCGTCTTCGACCTGGGCGGCGGCACCTTCGACGTCAGCATCCTCGACGTCGGAGACGGGGTGGTGGAGGTACGGTCCACGGCGGGCGACAGCCATCTGGGCGGCGACGACTTCGACCGCAGGCTGGTCGACCAGCTCGCCGACGGCTTCCAGAAGGACAACGGCATCGATCTGCGCAAGGACCCGCAGGCCCTGCAGCGCCTGTTCGAGGCCGCCGAGAAGGCCAAGACCGAGCTCAGCTCGGTGACCCAGACGCAGGTCAGCCTGCCGTTCATCACCGCCGATGCCTCCGGGCCCAAGCATCTGACCACGATGATCATGCGGTCCACGTTCGAGCAGATCACCGGCGACCTGGTGGAGCGCTGCCTGGGCCCGGTGCGGCAGGCCATGGACGACGCCAAGGTCAGTGACAAGGACATCGACGAGGTCATCCTCGTCGGCGGCTCCACCCGCATCCCCGCCGTCCAGGCCCTGGTGCGGAGGCTGACCGGCGGCAAGGACCCCAACATGAGCGTCAACCCCGACGAGGTCGTGGCGATGGGCGCCGCGATACAGGCCGGGGTCCTCAAGGGCGAGGTCAAGGACGTCCTGCTGCTCGATGTCACACCGCTGTCGCTGGGCGTGGAGACGCGCGGCGGCGTGATGACGAAGATCATCGAGCGGAACACGACCATCCCGGTGCGCCGTTCCGAGACCTTCTCCACCGCCGAGGACAACCAGCCCGCCGTCGACGTCGTCGTCCTGCAGGGCGAGCGGGAGAGGGCCGCCGACAACCGGGTCCTGGGTCGCTTCCAGCTCACCGACATCCGCCCCGCGCCGCGCGGAGAGCCGCAGATCGAGGTCATCTTCGACATCGACGCCAACGGCATCCTCAACGTCACCGCGCGGGACAAGGACACCGGCAAGGAGCAGGGCATCACCATCAGCGAGAGCTCCAACCTCGACCGCACCGAGGTCGAGCGGATGGTCCAGGAGGCCGAGCGCAACCAGGGCGAGGACAAGGCCCTGCGCGAGGCCGTCGACGCCCGCAACGAACTGGACGCCATCGCCTACCAGGTCGAAAAACGCCTCGGCGAGCTCGGCGACGCAGCCCCCGCACACGAGAAGGCCCGCGCCGAGATGCTGGTGTCCGAGGCCCGCGAGGCCGTCAAGAACGAGGCCGGGGCGGACAAGGCCCGGCCACTGACGTCCGAACTCCAGCAGGTCTTCGCGGGGCTCGCGGCCCACCAGGCGGGAGCCGCCGCGGGCGGTGCGGCGGGCACCGGCTCACCGGACGGATCCGGTCCCGGCGGGACCGCGCCGGGCGGCGCCGGGGCCGACGACGATGTGATCGACGCCGAGTTCGACAAGGGCTGAGGTGCCCGCCATGCCCATCCCACCCCGGGGCCGAGAGCCCGACCCACCCCCGGAAGGCGCCGTACAGCCGCCGCGCGGGGACCTTGAGCAGCCCGGACCGCCGACCGATGAGGCCGTGCCGGGACCCGACGCCGCAACCAGCGCCACCGTGCCGGGGCCCGACGCCGCAACTGGCGCCGTCGCCCCTGAGGACGAATATGCGGCCGCGCTGCGAGAAGCCGAGGACCGCTGGCGCCGCGCCCTGGCAGACCTCGACAACCTGCGCAAACGCCACGTCAGGGAGCTGGAGCGGGAGGCCGCGGCCGAACGCGCCCGTACGGCCGCGGCCTTCCTGCCCGTCATCGACAACCTGGAACTTGCCCTGAGCCACGCGACCGCCGACCCCGGTGCGATCGTCGAAGGTGTCCGGGCCGTGCGCGACCAGGCCGTGAACGTCCTGGAGCGGCTGGGCTACCCGCGCCACGCAGAGAGGGGCGTGTCGTTCGACCCGGCCCGGCACGAGGTGGTCGGCGTGGTCCAGGATCCCGACGCCGATCCGAACACCGTGGTCCAGGTGCTGCGACCCGGTTACGGGGAGGCCGAGCGGCAGCTGCGGCCTGCCGCCGTGACCGTCGCCAAGCGGGAGTGACCGTCCATGGCACGCGACTTCTACGAAGTGCTCGGCGTTGCGCGCACCGCCGACCGGGACGAGATCCAGCGGGCCTACCGCACCCTGGCCCGCAAGTACCACCCCGACGTCAACAAGGACCCCCAGGCGGAGGAGCGCTTCAAGGAGATCAATGAGGCCTTCAGCGTCCTGTCCGACCCGGAGCAGCGGGCCCGGTACGACCGCTTCGGCGAGGACTTCCGGAAGATCCCGGAGGACTGGGAGGAGCGCGTCGCCGCCGGCGCCGGAGCGGGAGCGGGCGGCGGATTCCGGTGGGCCACCGGCGGCGGTCCCCGGGTGCGCTACTCCACGGCAGGCTTCGACGGCGATGGGGTCGACGTCGAGGATCTGTTCGGCTCGCTGTTCGGCGGCGCCGGGAGGATGCGCGTGCCCGGCGCCGACCAGGAGGCCGAACTGCCGCTCACCGTCGAGGAGGCGTATCGGGGCGGCCGCCGTACGGTCACCCTCGCCGGGCCGACCGGGCAGCGGCGCTACCAGGTCGACGTGCCGCCCGGCACCACCGACGGGCAGCGCATCCGGCTGGCCGGGGAGGGCGGGCGCGGGAGCGGCGACGACGCTCCCGCCGGCGACCTGTATCTGCGGGTGCGGATCCAGCCGCACCCCGAGTTCCGCCTCGACGGCCGGGACGTCCACGTGAGGCTTCCGGTCACCCCGTGGGAGGCGGCGCTGGGCGCGACCGTGCCGGTTCGCACGCCGAGCGGTGCCACGGCGAAGGTGACCGTGCCCGCCGGATCCTCCAGCGGACGGCGCCTGCGGCTGCGCGGCGAGGGCATGCCGGGCCCGCGCGGCGCGAACGGAGACCTGTACGCGGAGTTGCGGATCATGGTGCCGCCCCGGCTGAGCGACCGGGAGCGCGAGCTGCTGGAGGAACTTGCCGCTGTCTCCTCGTTCGACCCCAGGAGGACCTGATGACCGACCGACCGGCCGAGGCCCGCCCGTCCCCCGCACGCATGCACGAGGTGGGTGTGCAGTACGCGATCGTGCCCGTGCCCAGGCTGTCCCTGGAGACCGTGGCCCGCCGCTCGGGCCTCCATCCAGACCTGATCCGTCGGTTCGTCGCCCTCGGACTGGTGGACGCCGGCCGTGACGCCTCCGGACGGCTGGTGTTCGCCCCAACGGCACCGGCCGCCCTGGCCCGTGTCCAGCGGTTGCGCACCGGGCTGTGCCTGAACTACGCGTCCCTCGGTCTGGTGCTCGACCTGCTCGACCGCATCAGCCTGCTCGAAGCCGCGCTGCGGCGTGCAGGCATGAGGAGTGATCTACCACCATGGACATGAACCGCCTGACCCAGAAGTCCCAGGAAGCCCTGCAGGAGGCCCAGAGCGCCGCCGGCCGGCTGGGCCACACCGAGGTCGACGGCGAGCATCTGCTGCTCGCCCTCCTCGACCAGGAGGAGGGCCTGATCCCGCGGCTGCTGCAGCAGGCGGGCACCGAGCCCAAGGAGTTGCGCGCGGCCGTACGCGAGGACCTCTCCCGGCGGCCCAAGGTGACCGGCCCGGGCGCGGCGCCGGGCCAGGTCTTCGTCACCCAGCGCCTGGCCCGGCTGCTGGACGCGGCCGAGCGGGAGGCCAAACGACTCAAGGACGAGTACGTGTCCGTGGAACACCTGCTGCTGGCTCTGGCCGAGGAGGGCTCGGCGACCACCGCGGGGCGGCTGCTGAAGGAGCACGGTGTGACCCGGGATTCCTTCCTCGGCGCGCTCACCCAGGTCCGCGGCAACCAGCGCGTGACCTCCGCCAATCCCGAAGTGGCCTACGAAGCACTGGAGAAGTACGGCCGCGACCTGGTCCTCGAGGCTCGGTCCGGGCGGCTGGACCCCGTCATCGGCCGGGACGCCGAGATCCGCCGCGTCACCCAGATCCTCAGCCGCAAAAGCAAGAACAACCCCGTCCTGATCGGCGACCCCGGCGTCGGCAAGACCGCCATCGTCGAGGGCCTGGCCCAGCGCATCGTGCGCGGTGACGTGCCCGAAGGACTGCGCGACAAGACGGTGTTCGCGCTCGATATGGGTTCCCTGGTCGCCGGCGCCAAGTACCGCGGTGAGTTCGAGGAACGCCTCAAGGCCGTCCTCGCCGAGGTGAAGGCCGCCCAGGGGCGGATCCTGCTCTTCGTCGACGAACTGCACACCGTCGTCGGCGCGGGCGCCGCCGAAGGGGCCATGGACGCGGGCAACATGCTCAAGCCCATGCTGGCACGCGGCGAACTCCACATGATCGGCGCGACCACCCTGGACGAGTACCGCAAGCACATCGAGAAGGACGCCGCCCTCGAACGCCGTTTCCAGCAGGTCCTGGTCGACGAACCCAGCGTGGAGGACACCATCTCCATCCTGCGCGGCCTGCGCGAACGCCTGGAGGTCTTCCACGGCGTCAAGATCCAGGACACCTCGCTGGTCGCGGCGGCGACGCTCTCCCACCGCTACATCACCGACCGTTTCCTGCCCGACAAGGCCATCGACCTCGTCGACGAGGCCTGTGCCCGGCTGCGTACCGAGATCGACTCCATGCCCGCCGAACTCGACGAGATCACCCGCCGGGTGACCCGCCTGGAGATCGAGGAGGCGGCCCTGGCCAAGGAGACCGATCCCGCGAGCAAGGCCCGTCTGGAGGAGCTGCGCAAGGAACTGGCCGACCTGCGCAGCGAGGCCGACGCCAAGCACGCCCAGTGGGAGGCCGAACGGCAAGCGATCCGCCGCGTGCAGGAGTTGCGCCAGGAGCTGGAGCAGGTCCGCCACGAGGCGGAGGAGGCCGAACGCGCCTACGACCTCAACCGGGCCGCCGAACTGCGCTACGGCCGCCTCCAGGACCTGGAGCGCCGGCTCGCCGCGGAGGAGGAGCAACTGGCCGCCAAACAAGGCCAGAACCGGCTGCTGCGCGAGGTCGTCACCGAGGAGGAGATCGCCGAGATCGTCGCCGCCTGGACCGGCATCCCCGTCGCCCGCCTCCAGGAGGGCGAACGCGAGAAACTGCTGCGCCTCGACGAGATACTGCGCGAGCGTGTGATCGGTCAGGACGAGGCCGTCAAGCTGGTCGCCGACGCCATCATCCGGGCCCGCTCCGGCATCCGCGACCCTCGCCGCCCCATCGGCTCGTTCATCTTCCTCGGCCCGACCGGCGTCGGGAAGACCGAGCTGGCCAAGACCCTCGCCCGGGCCCTGTTCGACTCCGAGGAGAACATGGTCCGCCTCGACATGAGCGAGTACCAGGAGCGGCACACCGTCAGCCGGCTCATGGGGGCCCCGCCCGGATACGTCGGCTACGAGGAGGGCGGCCAGCTCACCGAGGCCGTACGCCGCAAGCCCTACTCGGTCGTGCTGTTCGACGAGATCGAGAAGGCGCACACCGATGTCTTCAACACCCTTCTCCAGGTCCTCGACGACGGCCGCATCACCGACGCCCAGGGCCGCACCGTCGACTTCCGCAACACCGTGATCATCATGACGTCCAACATCGGCTCCGAGCACCTCCTCGACGGCGCCACCGCCGAGGGCGAGATCAAGCCGGACGCCCGCGCCCTGGTGATGGGCGAGCTGCGCGGGCACTTCCGCCCGGAGTTCCTCAACCGCGTCGACGACATCGTGCTGTTCAAGCCGCTCGGTGAGCGGCAGATCGAGCGGATCGTGGAGCTGCAGTTCGACGAGCTGCGCCGCCGCCTCGCCGAACGCCGCATCTCCGTCGAACTCACCGACGCCGCCCGCGAGTTGATCGCCCATCAGGGCTACGACCCGGTCTACGGGGCCCGACCGCTGCGGCGCTACATCTCCCACGAGGTCGAGACGCTGGTCGGGCGCGCCCTGCTGCGCGGCGACGTCCAGGACGGCGCGAAGGTCCGCGTCGACGCCGAGCACGGAGAACTGGTGGTCACCTACGACCAGCCCGAGGACGTGAAGGGAGCGAGGGCGGCATGAGCACCCTGCAGGCCACCAACGTCACCTGTCCGCACTGCGGGCGCACGAACCGGGTGCCGGCGGCCGCCGAGGGCCGCCCCAGGTGCGGCAACTGCAAGCAGCCGCTGCCGTGGATGGCCGACGCGGGCGACGACGACTTCACCGAGGTCGTCGAGCAGGCCACCGTGCCCGTCGTCGTCGACCTGTGGGCCACCTGGTGCGGCCCCTGCCGCATGGTGAGCCCCGCGCTGGAGAAGGTCGCCGGCGATCTCGCGGGAAAGATCAAACTGGTCAAGGTCGACATCGACAAGAATCCGCGCCTGGCGCGGCGGTTCGAGGTCCAGGCGGTACCGACGCTGCTGGTCCTCGACCGGGGTGAGACGGTCGCCCGGCAGGCGGGTGCCGCACCTGCCCCTGCCCTGCGGCAGTGGGTGGAGCAGTCGATCGCGGGCCGCGAACCGGCCGGGAAAGGGTGATCGGCCATGACCGTAGGAACAGACCCCCACCTCGCCCTCGTGCGCCCCGTCACTCCGCGCGCCCCTGGGTGCGAGGAGTGCCTGGCCACACGTTCCCCCTGGGTCCACCTCAGGCTCTGCCTGACCTGCGGTCACGTAGGCTGCTGCGATTCCTCGCCGAACCGGCACGCCCGCCGTCACGCCGCCGCCGAAGGCCATCCGATCGTGGCGTCGCTGGAGCCCGGCGAGAACTGGCGGTGGTGCTACGTCCACGAGGCGCTCGTGTGATGCCCGGCGACGAGACGCGGCCGGGCACAGCGCCGGTGCCGGACGAGGCGGAGGAGAGCATCCCTTTCGAGACTCCCGACATCTACGGCGCCTATCCCCGCCTGTCGGACGACCAGATGGCCCGCCTGGCGCAGCACGGCCGGCGGCGCGCGGTTGACGCCGGTGACGTGCTGATCCGGGAGGGGGAGCGGTGCGAGACGTTCTACGTCGTCCTCAGTGGCTCGGTCGCCATCGTCGAGGGCTACGGCACACCCGGCGAACGCCTGCTGCGTGTGCACGGCCCTGGCCGCTTCATCGGCGAACTCGGCCTCCTGAACGGACAGGTGGCCTTCTACACCGCCGTGGTCAGGGACCCCGGCGAGATCCTCGCCTTGTCCATGGATCAGCTGCGTGACCTGGTGACCCGGGACTCCACCCTCGGTGATGTGGTGTTGCGCGCCTGCCTGGGCCGCCGTGCTCTGCTCGTCGGGCAGGGCGCGGGTTTCCGCATCATCGGTTCGCGCTATTCGCCCGACACCCGGCGGCTGCGCGAGTTCGCCGCCCGCAACCGGCTGCCGCACCGCTGGATCGATCTGGAGACGGACGAGGAGGCCGAGGCGCTGCTGCGCCGCTTCGCGGTCGGTCCGGAGCAGACGCCACTGGTCATCTGGCGGGACACGACCCTGCTGCGCAATCCGAGCAACGCCGAACTGGCCCGCTTCATCGGCCTGCCGCCTCTGGAATCGGGCAACGACGGCGGCGATCTCCTCGTCGTCGGCTGCGGTCCGGCAGGTCTCGCCGCCGCGGTGAACGCGGCCTCGGAGGGCCTCGGCACGACCGTGGTCGAGTCTCTGGCCACCGGCGGCCAGGCCGGGACATCGTCTCGCATCGACAACTGCTTCGGCTTCCCCTCCGGCATCTCCGGCGCCGAACTCACCGAGCGCGCTGTCCTTCAGGCGCGCAAGTTCGGCGCCCGGATCAGTGTCCCGGCGGAGGCGGCCCGGCTCGAACGGCGGAACGGCCACTACGCCGTCAGCTTCGCCGACGGCAGCGAGGTCACCGCCCGTACCGTCGTCCTGGCCACCGGCGCCCACTACCGCCGCCTCCAGGTGCCCGGCATCGAACCGTTGGAGGGCGCGAGCGTCCACTACTCGGCGACCCTCTACGAGGCCCAGCAGTGCCGTACCGACCCGGTGGCCGTCGTCGGCGGCGGCAACTCCGCAGGCCAGGCCGTGCTCTTCCTGGCCGGATACGCACCGCAGGTATATCTGCTCGTCCGCGGGCCGAGCCTCCAGGCGCACATGTCCCGCTACCTGATCGATCAGATCGAGCGCCACCCGCGGGTGCGCGTGCTGCTGCACACCGAGGTGACCGAGGCACTCGGCGACAAGACACTGGAGGCGGTCACCGTGGTCGACCACCGTACGGGCGAGCACCACCACCTCGAAGTGCGGGCCCTGTTCGTCTTCACCGGCGCGGACCCGCACACCGACTGGCTGTCCGGCGCGCTCGCCCTCGACGCGCGCGGCTACGTGCTCACCGGCGCGGAGGCGCAGGCCTGCTCCGTTCCCGAGCTGTGGCAGAGCCAGGGCCGCGACTGCCTGACATTGGAGACCAGCCTGCCCGGCGTCTTCGCCGCCGGCGACGTCCGCAGCGGCTCGGTGAAGCGCGTGGCCTCCGCGGTCGGCGAAGGCGCGATGAGCATCCACTTCGTACACCGCTACCTGGGCCACACGGCCGCCCCCGGCGGTACCGACAGCTCCCCGCACACCCGTCCGAAGGAGTCCGCTTGGCTCGCATGACACCCAGCGACCACGAGATCACTAGATCACAAGAAGGAGGCGAGGGGAATGACCACACCCGTCCGGCGCCACCGCGGTGGCGCCATGCAGGACAGGCCCATTGGCTGGGCACGCAATCCGCTGACGGAGTTCGACCAACTGCTCAGCGAGATGACCGGACTGATCGAATCCACGGTGGCAGGCGCGACGCCCGCAGTCGCGTGGACACCCCTGGCGGATGTCACGGAGTCCAACGACGCCTTCCACGTCGAGATCGAACTCCCCGGCGTCAAGAGCAAGGACGTCAACGTCGAAGCCAACGGCCAGGAACTGGTGGTCACCGGAGAGATCAAGGAGAAGGAACGCAAAGGCGTCCTGCGCCGGAGCACCCGCCGCACCGGATCCTTCGAGTACCGGCTGCGGCTGCCCGGAGAGGTCGACACCGAAAAGATCAACGCGCACATGTCGGACGGGGTGCTCACCATCACCGTCCCCAAGGCCGAGGTCGCAAAGCCCCGGCACATCGAGATCAGCGAGACGAGTGAAAGCACCGGGGATGGCGGCTGAGCCGCAGACGCCGCGGTTCCGGACACACGTGCGGAACCGCGGCCGGGCTGGCGACGCTCGACACCCGGGGTGACCCATGAACGACGTCCCGTATCACACGCCCTCACCGCGGCGGAGACTCGGCACGCGGCTCCCCACCGGCTTGCTTTCGGCGCCGCAGGCGCCAGGCGCGCAGCAGCCGAAGGGGGAGCAGGCCCAGCGGTGCTCGCCGGCCCATGTCCTCCTGGTCCTCGCGGTCGAATGCCCGTGCGTAAAGCTCGGCGTCCCGGGCCGTGGCATATCGCTTGCTTCCCTCCGCTCCGCAGCCACGCGCGCAGTGCCAGCGCATCGTGTCGCCCTCATGGAGAAAGCGGAAACGGTGTCCCAGAAGGTGGCAACGCAGCACGGAAGACCACCCTATGCGGACGTGTCCATTTCGGCCCGCTCTGTCCCTCTCCCGGCAACAGCCCGTGGCCCTGAACGAGGAGGCATGGCATGACCACCACTGGCGAGCTCGGTGTCGTCACGACCAAGGTCCCCGCCCGGCTTGACCGGCTGCCATGGTCCCGGTTCCACTGGCGGATCGTCATCGGTCTGGGAACCGTCTGGATCCTGGACGGACTCGAAGTGACGATCGTCGGGGCGGTTGCCGCCCGTATGACCGAGCCGGGCAGCGGCATCAACCTGACCAGCGCCGACATCGGCACTGCCGCCGCCATCTACGTGGCAGGCGCATGTGCGGGCGCTCTGTTGTTCGGGAGGCTCACCGACCGCTACGGCCGCAAGAAACTGTTCATGGTCACACTCGGCATCTACGTCCTCGCCACCGTCGCGACCGCGTTCGCCCACGACGCCTGGTACCTCTACCTCGCCCGCTTCATCACCGGTATGGGCATCGGCGGAGAGTACGCCGCGATCAACTCGGCCATCGACGAGCTGATTCCGGCCCGGAACCGCGGGCAGGTCGATCTGGCCATCAACGGCAGCTACTGGGTCGGTGCGGCCCTCGGCAGCCTGGTCGCCGTGCTGCTCCTCAACGACAGTCTGCTGGCAGCCGACCTCGGCTGGCGACTGGCCTTCGGCCTGGGCGGCATTCTGGGCCTGGGCATCATGCTGGTCCGCCGCCACGTGCCGGAGAGCCCGCGCTGGCTGTTCATCCACGGGCACCAAGCCGAGGCTGAACGCATCGTCGACCGGATCGAGGCCGAGGTGCACCAAGAAACCGGCCGCGAGCTGCCGGAACCGGGCGAGGCGGTCACCGTACGGCAGCGCGATGTCATCCCCTTCAGGGAGATCGCCGGTGTGGCTCTGCGGCGGTACCCGCGTCGCGCCGTTCTCGGTCTGGCGCTCTTCGTCGGACAGGCGTTCCTGTACAACGCGATCGTCTTCGACCTGGGCACCATCCTGAACGGCTTCTTCGACATCGGCTCCGGCTCGATCCCCTACTTCCTTACTCTCTTCGCCATCGCCAACTTCCTCGGACCACTCCTTCTCGGCCGGCTGTTCGACACCGTCGGCAGAAAGCCGATGATCGCGGGCACCTACTTCGGCTCGGCAGTCGTGGCAGCCGTCCTCGCCGTCCTGCTGATCAACGGCTCCCTCACCGCATGGTGGTTCTTCCTGCTGGTCTCGATGACCTTCTTCGTGGCATCCGCAGGAGCGAGCTCGGCTTACCTGACGGTGAGCGAGGTCTTCCCCATGGAGACCCGGGCCCTGTCCATCTCGCTGTTCTTCGCGATCGGCACGGCCGTGGGCGGAATCACCGGCCCGCTGCTGTTCGGCCACTTGATTCACAGCGGCGACGCGGACCTGGTGGCCATCGGCTTCCTCATCGGAGCGGCAGTCATGGCGCTGGGCGGGCTGGCCGAGGTCTTCTTCGGCGTCCGGGCCGAACAACAGTCCCTGGAGAACATCGCCCGGCCGCTCACCGCTGAGGAAGCCGAGGCAGCCTGGCGCAACGAGCCCGCGCCACAGGACGCACGAGACCGCCTCCGGCCCGCGCACGTCCGGCAGGCCGAGCACGAGCGGGAACGGCGGGTCGCCGACCGCACCGCCCGCCGCCGGGAGCGGGAGCGCGCCGGAGCCCGCCGCTACCGCCCGGGCACCGGGTCGGGCAGCACCCTGTACTCGCCGGGGATGGCCGGCACCGCGGGCACGGCAAGCCGTACGTCCGCCATGGCCGAACAACGCCTCGACGACGAGATCGAACAGATCACCCACGCGCTCCAAGAAACCGGCCCGACCAGCCGCGACCAACTCGAACAGGCCGTGGACGGGCGTTCCTGGGGCCCCGGGCGCTTCCGCCGTGCCCTGCGTGAATCCGTACAGGAGTCCCGCGCCAAAAGCCTTGCCAACGGCAGCTACGCGCCCACGGACGGACCCGGCCGGCCCGACAGCGCACCGAGCGGCCCCCATGACCAACGGTGACCGGGGCAGAAGGAGGCAGCGATGAAATACGACGGATTCCTCGCCCGTGTACGCGAGCGAGGCGAATACAACGATCAGGACGAAGCCGCGGACGTCACCAACGCCGTGCTGGAAGTGCTGGCCCAACGGATCAGCCCGGGAGAGGTCAAGGACCTCGCATCCCAGCTGCCCGGCCCGCTGGGACAAGTTCTGGACCATGCAACACCCCAGCAGGCGCGGAGCTTCGGGATCGAAGAGTTCTACCGCCGGGTCGCCGAGCGCACCAACGCCCGGCCGCGTACGGCGCAGTGGGACGCCAGCGCCGTCCTGACCACCGTTGCCGACGCTGTGACCGGCGGAGAGCTGAATCAGGTCATCAGCCAGCTCCCCTCCAGTTATGCGGTCCTGTTCGGCAAGGCCGACCTCGCGGACTGAGCCCGTGGGCGCGGCGCCCAGAACGAAAGGCCCCGGAAATGGTTGATACAGGTTTCTCCTCGTTCGACACCATGGTGGACAAGGCCAACCGGCTCCTCAAAGACGTCGAGGAGGCCTTCGAATGGCCCAAAGACCGCCGCAAGCAGTCGTACGCGGCACTGCGGGCCGTGCTGCACCCGCTCCGGGACCGTCTCCCGGTCGAGACGGCCGTACAGTTCGGTGCCCAGCTGCCGACCATCGTCAGAGGCGTCTACTACGACGGCTGGAAACCGGCCGAGACGCCCGTGAAGATGAGCAACGAGGAGTTCTTTGCACGAGTCCGGAGCGAATTCCCCTATGCGGTCGATGGCGGCAGCGAGAAGCTGGTGCGCACCGTACTGAAATCCCTGGAACGCCATGTGAGCGCCGGCGAATGGCAGCACCTCAAATCCCGGGTGCCGAACTCGTTTGCCACGCTCCTGCCGTGATCCGGGCGTCGACAGTCGGGTGCGCCGGCCACTGCAGATGTTGCGGTCACGGATCAGGGGGCTGCCACTCGAACATCAAAATCGTGGCGTCGTCGCTGAGTCTGTCGTGCCGATGCTCGAGGATGGCATGGATGAGCAGGCGCAGCACTTCCGGGGCGTTCTGGCCCGCTGCGGTCGACCGGATGATGTAGTCGGTGAAGCGCTCCAGGCCGAACTCTTTGCCTGCATCATCGCGTGACTCCACGACACCGTCCGAGTAGAGCAGTATTCGGTCACCGGGTTCGAGTCTGACGTCGTGCACCTGACGGGCGGTCTCGGCGAGACTGGCGGGCAGACCCAAAGGAGGCTCAGGCGGCCGCTCCAAGGCTTTATGGAGCAGGCGGTGGCGACGGATGAGCAACGGAGCCGGGTGGCCGCAGTTGCACCAGCGCAGCACACCGGTGGGCATGTGCAACTGGGTGAAGACACCCGTGCAGAACTGATCCGGAAGCCACTTCGCCAACGCATCGTCCATGGTGCCCACGAGTTCGTTCAGGTCTGCCCCGCTGCGCCGGGCGTTACGGCAGCCTGCCATGGCGACAGAGGTGGCAAGTCCGGACGCCAGATCGTGCCCCATGCCGTCAAGGATTGCGGCGTGCAGAACGTCCTCGGTGAACGCATGATCGAAAGCATCGCCGCCCAGTTCGTACGCGGGCTCCAGAACCGCCGTAGAGACGACCCGCCCGGTGCCGATCGACCGGGGAGGGAGAAATGCCCTCACCATCTCCGTGGGCAGGCGCATCGGCCTGGTACGCATGCGCTGCGCGATGGTGTCGCTGTAGGTGCGCTTGGATGTGATGATCAGCGCGAGGAGCAGCGCCATCGTGCGGCAGCGCCGTAGCTTGAGCCCGTCCAGGGTGCTCATGGTCAGCTCCACGACGCCCAGCCGCTCCGCTCCGTCGGCCAGGGGCAGCCAGACGTTCATCCCGCCGGAGGGGCCTTCTTCCACTCGGAGAGAGTCGGTGCGGTAGGCCCATCCGGCCAGCGAAGTGTCGAGGTCCAGTTCCGGCTCGCCTTCGACAAGCGGCACCAGCAGTCTTTGCTGGAGGTCGACCAGATAGACGCCGGCCCTGCCCAGACCCATGGCCTCGGCATACCGGCTCAGGACCACGGGCAGTTCCGCAGGTGACGCCAGCTGGGCTGCTCTGACCAGCTCCTCCAGCAGCCGCTCACCGGACCCGTTGGACACGTTCCTGTCCATGCCTTCGATGATCCCCGCGAGGTTGAGCCGCCACAATCTGAGCCCTCCGACACCCGAGATGTGGGCCGATCAGCCTGGGGTGCTGCGTTACACTTGCGCATCGGTCGGGCAGCGGGATCGGTTGACGACACCAGCAGGTCGTCCCCGCTATCCGCACAGCGGTGTGCTCCAGCAGCCGGCAAGTGGCCGCCACGGTGTCGGCCAGCTCACCGACCAGGTGCGTTAGCCACCCCGAAGGATGTTTACCCAGCGCGCCGCGGGCGTTCCGCTCCACCGCAGGAAGAGTTCGACGCGGACACGACGCTGCAGCACGGGCTCTGGGACGGCCTGGCACTGCCGGTTGAGGTCACGAACGCTCTCGGCAGCGCCCTGGACGTGGACGAGGCCCTGCGACGGGCGGCCAGCAGGATCGTTGCGGCAGTCGGGGAAGCAGAGCGCACTGACGGTGTTTGGCAATGGCCCGCTCCGCCTGGTCCGGTCGCCACTCACAGCAGGAGGTCGAAGACGGCTCGTGCCTCGTCCCAGTGCTGGGTCTGGGGGTTCTTCAGGTCGGGATGCAGAATCTTGAAGCTCTGGGCAAGGGCCAGGCTGAGTCCGCCGATGATGTCCGGATAGGCCGCCTCGGTCTCCTCGTCGGGTGTGCGGTCCAGAGCGGGGTGGGTGGCGAGCTGTTCCAGGATCGGCTTGAGTTCTACTTCCTGGTCGATCTTCCGGAAGTGGTGAATGCTCTCCTGCAGGCCTTTCGTGATCGGTAGGTCACAGGTCCGGATGATGTCGCGCCCGTTGGCCTTGGCAGTGGCCTGGGCGACGGTCAGCAGATCGTAGAGCTTGGCGTCGACGAAGTCGCTGTAGCGCTTGAGATCGTTCTTGTCGACGTCCAACCCCCCGGCCGCGCGGAAGAACCTTTCGAACCTGGCGATGGACATCACGGTCATGACGGCAACCTCCGGCTGCGGGAGCCGGGTGGCTCCCGGCCCCCTGGGCTTCCCAGTCATCCTGGCCGACGGGGACGCGCGAACGCATGCGCATGCCGGGCTCAATCGGCCTCCCTGTATTGCCCTGCCAGGCCCAGACGTGCGACTGCCCGGAGGGTCGGACAGGCGTGCGGATCGACAGCAGGGTGACCACGGCGTCGCGGAGCGACCCCACGAAATGGGTCCGCCAGATGCCGCTGCTGATGAGGCCGAACGCCGCGGTGGCGGACACGCCAGGGACCACTCGGGAGAGGCCAGTGGACAGCACCCGGGCCCTGTTGAGGTGGACCTCTCGCCTACCAGCCGCCCCGACGCCGACAGGACGTAGGCGCTGAGCCTCGCAGGCGTTCTGGACTCTCCCAGCCGGGGCGATGCCTGAGCGGGTGGCGCCGACGGACGCGATCGCGGCCAGGTGCTGGGACCAGGCCCTGAGCTGGAAAGGCGAGGAGATCCGGCCGTACCGCCTGCACCTGCAGGCGGAGGCCAGCGTGTCACGCGGCATCGACGTTACCTCGGCGGCGTCTGCGGGCACTTGGGATCGCGGGGCAGCCGACGAGGAGGGTCCGTCATGCGGGTGTCGCAGGGCGCTACGGTCGTGGCTCTCCTGGCGGATCCGGACGCGCCGACGGAGATCGCGCAGCGCATGGCCCGGACACTTTCTGCTCGGCTCGCCGACAAGTCGGGCCAAAGGCGACAGTTCGACGTCGCGGTGGTCAGTGAGCCCTTCACCTCGGGGACGGAAGACCCGCCCACCTTGATGAACCGGATCATGGACCGTGCGAGTGCGGAGAAGTGGGACATCGTCGTTGCCCTCACCGACCTTCCGCTGCACTCACACGGGCGCAAGCTCGCTGTGAATCTGAATCACGAACACGGCTTGGCGCTGCTTTCCCTTCCCTCGCTGGGGGGCCTGCGGCTGCAAACGAGGGCCCGGCGGGCCGTCGAAGAAGCCGTGCTGGGCTTGGCGGGTCCGCAAAACACTGGGACTGAAGAAGCTCCGCGAAGTCAGCCGCTTCGGGGGCCCTTCGTCAATCGTCTCGCGCCTATTCATCCGGGCCCAACCGGTGAGAAGGAGACCGACGATCTTCGGTACGTCGTCAGCGGGCCGCGTGGTTACCTGCGGGTGCTCGTCGGTATGGTCCGCGCCAACCGGCCGTGGCGGTTGGTGCCGGGCTTGTCGAAAGCCCTGGCGGCCGCACTCGCCACGGGAGCAGTCGCCACCGTGAACTCCACCGTCTGGAGCCTGGCCGCGTCCCTGAGCACGCCACGCCTCGTGATCGCCATGGTCGGGTCTGTCGCGATCATGATCGGCTGGCTGATCGTGGACGCGGAGCTGTGGCATCGATCACCAGAGAGCTCGCCGGATGCGAGGCAGCGGGCGCGGCTCTACAACGCCTCGACGGTCGTGACCGTGGGGATCGGGGTGCTCGTCTGCTACGTGGGTTTGATGGTCATCAACTTGGTGTGGGCGCTGTTCATCCTCAACGATCAACTGTTCGCTTCCGTGACACGAAACCCACTGCACGCCGAGGAGATCTGGACGTTGTCCTGGTTCGTCGCTTCGGTCGCCACCGTGGGCGGCGCGCTGGGATCAGGCCTGGAGAGCGACGAGGCGATCCGGGCAGCCGCCTACTCCAAGCGCGAACAGGAACGTCGCCACGCCCTCCAAGGCGACCAAGGTGACCAGCCCTCGAAGTGAACCGCTACCGGCGCAAATGGCTCCTACGGGCGGCGGTCCCTCGGACCACCCCACGTCCGCTGAACTTGGGCCGCTTCCCTCAGCCGGCGGGCGACTCACATCAGGCTGAGCATGGGCGGTAGCAGCGCGATGTGCCCGGCGGGCTGATCATGGCGATGATGGGGCGGGTGTGGCCCCCGGCAGGGCAGGTCCGGCACCCTTCAGCCGCTTCGCGACCCCCGCCGACCATTCCCGATCGGCTACCGAGGACGACGTCGAGCTGCGACCGCTACGGGCTGAACAGGGCTAGGGATGTGGTCATCGATCGCCCCGTACGTGGGTGCCGGTTTGTCGGTGTAGGCCAGCCGGGGTCGCGCGCCCGCCGAGCGCGGTGCCGTCAGGAGGCGGCGGCGCGGCCGGCGCGACCCAGCAGGGCGTTCCGGCTAGGCTCACGCCCGTGACGTGGCTGCGGGCCTTCGGGGAGGCCGCGAGATCCGGGCTCACGATCGAGGAGACGCGGCTGGAGCCCCTGCTCGCGCTGCGCACGGCCGCCGGCGTGGCGATCGTCATCGGGTCGGCGCTATGGCTGGTCTCCCCTGCGTACGCCGCGTCCGCCGCCCTCGGTGCCTACTCCGCGGGTGGGGCCACCTTCCAGCGCACCTGGCGTCCACGCAAGGTGATCGCGCTCGGCGCAGGCGCGGGTCTCGCGCTCAGCACGTTCGTGGGCTACCTGGCGGCGGGGCGACTCGTGACGTTCCTCCCACTGCTGGCCGTATGGGCCTTTGCCGCGGGGATGGCGTGGGCTGTCGGATCGACCGCTGGGATCGTCGCAGCGACGACCGTCGGCAGCATGCTGGTGACCATCACCTTGCCCACGAGCGTCGGGCGAGCCCTGGAGCACGCCGGGATCATCGCGCTCGGGGGCGTGGTGCAGGCCGTGCTGATCTTGCTGTTCCCGATCCGCCGTTGGGGGGCGCACCGTGACGCGCTCGCCGACGCCCTGGCCGCCGTGGCGGACTACGCCCGCCGGTTGCGGCACGACCCGACCGCCCCGTTCGACCCGGAGCCGTTGATGACGGCCCGGGACGCGGCGGCCGTGACGCCGTCACAGGCCCGCACCCGTCCCCCCGTCCTCCACGGCCCCCGGGGCCTCGCCGAGCGCATTCGGCCGGTCGTCGCCGCGCTCGCCGACCCGGACGTCGGCGCCCCGCCGGAGGGACCCGGGCGGGACCGCGCACGGGAGTTGCTCAACGCGGCCGCCGTCGTCCTGGACGCGGCCGCCCGTTCGATCCGCCGCGGCACTCCCGCCGAGGTGCCCCCCGGGAGCGCAGACGTCCTGCGCGTCGACGAGGAGCACGAGGTGCTGGAAGGGCCCGCCCGGCAGGCCGCCGAACAGCTCGTGGAACTGCTCGGCGAGGCGTTGGAAATCGCCGGCAGCGGCGGCGCACGCGGGAATGCGCCCACGCCGCCCGGCCCCGCGAGCGCCCAGTTCCTGGTGCGCCCGACAATGTTCCGGCTGGTCCCGGTCGTCGTCCGGGCGGTCCGCCGTGAGCTCCGCCGGGACTCGCCCGTGTTC
>NZ_JBIBXG010000028.1:0-24113 GCF_043082085.1 Streptomyces sp. NPDC014801
GGCTCGATCACCGCCCACGACTCATCTGTCAGCTCATGACGACGCACCACGAACAGACCAACGAGCCCACCACTTTGCGGACACGACCTAGGGGGGCGAACGGGTTCAGCCCTCGGTGAGACCGGCGACCAGCTCGTCCGCCGCCCGGTAGGGGTCCAGATCCCCGGCGACGATGCGCTCCGCGAGCGTCGGCAGATGCCGGTCGCCGTGCAGGTCCCCGATCCGCTCCCGCAGAGCCGTCACCGCGATCGTCTCGACCTCGCGCGCCGCACGGGCCAGCCGGCGCTCCGCGAGGACCCCGTGCTCCTCCATCCAGGCGCGGTGCTTCTCCAGCGCCTCGACGACCTCGTCCACGCCCTCGCTGCGGGCCGCCACCGTCTTGACGATCGGCGGGCGCCAGTCGCCCGGCGCGCGGGCCTCGCCGAGGCCCAGCATGTGGTTCAGCTCGCGCGCGGTGGCGTCGGCGCCGTCCCGGTCGGCCTTGTTGACGACGTACACGTCGCCGATCTCCAGGATGCCCGCCTTGGCGGCCTGGATGCCGTCGCCCATGCCCGGGGCGAGCAGCACGACGCTGGTGTCGGCCTGGGAGGCGATCTCGACCTCCGACTGGCCCACGCCCACGGTCTCCACCAGGATCACGTCGCAGCCCGCCGCGTCCAGCACCCGGATGGCCTGCGGAGCGGCCCAGGCGAGGCCGCCCAGGTGGCCCCGGGTGGCCATGGAGCGGATGTAGACGCCGGGGTCGGAGGCGTGCTCCGACATGCGCACCCGGTCGCCGAGCAGGGCGCCGCCCGAGAAGGGCGAGGAGGGGTCGACGGCCAGGACGCCGACCCGCTTGCCCTGCCGGCGGTACGCCGTGACCAGAGCGGAGGTGGAGGTGGACTTGCCGACGCCGGGCGAGCCCGTCAGACCGACGACGTAGGCGTTGCCGGTCAGCGGCGCCAGCGCCGCCATGACCTCCCTGAGCTGCGGGGACGCCCCCTCCACCAGGGAGATCAGCCGGGCCACGGCACGCGGCCGGCCTTCCCTGGCCTGGGCCACCAGTGAGGAGACGTCCTGCATCACAGCTCCGTTCGGATCAGGGTCGTACGAAAGAGATCAGGGCCTTGCGGCGGCCTCAGGCCTTGGGTACCCGCACGATCAGCGCGTCACCCTGGCCGCCGCCGCCGCACAGGGCGGCCGCGCCGACGCCGCCGCCCCGCCGCTTGAGCTCCAGGGCCAGGTGCAGCACCAGACGGGCGCCGGACATGCCGATCGGGTGACCGAGGGCGATCGCGCCGCCGTTGACGTTCACCTTTTCCGTGGACACCCCGAGGTCCTTCATTGACTGCACGGCGACCGCCGCGAAGGCCTCGTTGATCTCGATCAGGTCGAGGTCGGAGACCTCCAGGCCCTCCTTCTTCAGGGCGTGCAGGATCGCGTTCGACGGCTGCGACTGCAACGAGTTGTCCGGGCCGGCCACGTTGCCGTGGGCGCCGATCTCGGCGATCCAGTCCAGACCGAGCTCCTGGGCCTTGGCCTTGCTCATCACGACCACGGCGGCGGCGCCGTCGGAGATCTGCGAGGAGGTGCCCGCGGTGATCGTGCCGTCCTTGGTGAAGGCCGGGCGCAGCTTGCCGAGGGACTCCACGGTGGTGTCGCCGCGGATGCCCTCGTCCTTGCTGAACAGGATCGGGTCGCCCTTGCGCTGCGGGATCTCCACCGGGGTGATCTCGGCCTCGAAGACGCCGTTCTTCTGCGCGGCCGCGGCCCGCTGGTGGGACAGGGCGGCGATCTCGTCCTGCTCGGCGCGGCCGATGCCGAGGCGGGTGTTGTGCTTCTCGGTGGACTCGCCCATGGGGATGTTCTCCCACGGGTCGGTCAGGCCGTCGTGGGCCATCGCGTCGAGCATCTGCACCGCGCCGTACTTGAAGCCGTCGCGGGACTTCGGCAGCAGGTGGGGGGCGTTGGTCATGGACTCCTGACCGCCCGCCACGATGATGTCGAACTCGCCGGCGCGGATCAGCTGGTCCGCGAGCGCGATCGCGTCGAGGCCGGACAGGCAGACCTTGTTGATGGTGAGCGCCGGGACGTTCATGGGGATGCCCGCCTTGACGGCCGCCTGGCGCGCCGGGATCTGGCCCGCGCCGGCCTGGAGCACCTGGCCCATGATCACGTACTGCACCTGGTCGCCGCCGATCCCCGCACGGTCGAGGGCGGCCTTGATCGCGAAGCCGCCGAGGTCGGCTCCGGAGAAGGACTTCAGAGAGCCCAGCAGTCGCCCCATGGGCGTCCGCGCGCCCGCGACGATCACCGAGCTGTTCGTTGCAGTTGCCATGAGCTGCGATCCCCTTACCGGCCCGCACGGCCGAGGAGTGAACGAGGGTTTACTTCGAATGTACTGAGTGGCACTCCGTGCCGTCACCGGGCCGTCGGTGTGATCGCGCGCACGTTGCGTAACCACCCGCCGAGCGCTCCACTAACAGCATGCTGACGCGAATCGACCACATCGGGATCGCCTGCCACGACCTCGACGCCACCGTCGAGTTCTACCGTGCCACCTACGGCTTCGAGGTGTTCCACACCGAGGTCAACGAGGAGCAGGGCGTGCGCGAGGCCATGCTCAAGATCAACGAGACGTCCGACGGGGGTGCCTCCTACCTCCAGCTGCTGGAACCGACCCGCGAGGACTCCACGGTCGCGAAGTGGCTCGCCAAGAACGGCGAGGGCGTCCACCACATCGCCTTCGGCACCGCGGACGTGGACGCGGACTCCGAGGCCATCCGCGGCAAGGGCGTCCGGGTGCTCTACGACGAGCCGCGCCGCGGCTCCATGGGCTCGCGGATCACCTTCCTGCACCCCAAGGACTGCCACGGAGTTCTGACGGAACTGGTCACTTCCGCCCCCGTTGAGTCGGACGAGCACTGACCCTCGTACATAAGGGCCGGTAGGGTTGGGTGCGGTCGCCGCCCAACCCAGCGGCGTACCGCATGTCCGGGGTCCGGTCAGGGGGACGGGCGACGGGGCAGACCGTGCTCCGCCGTTGATCTGACACCATTCCCCGGGGGCCCCGTTCGGCGGATGGACGGTGCTCGTTGGAGAGACTTGCGACCAGGGGACGGATGGGACCGCGCAGTGCGGGGCTACGAGAGCCAGGAGCGGGAGCCGGCGGCTGACGTCGACCACCTCACTCGGTTCGAAGCCGAGATGAAACGGCTGAAGACCGAGCGGGAAAAGGCGATCCAGCACGCCGAGGACCTCGGCTACCAGGTCGAGGTGCTGCGCGCCAAGCTGCACGAGGCGCGCCGCACCATCATGTCCCGGCCCGCCTTCGACGGCGGCGACATCGGCTACCAGGCCGAGCAGTTGCTGCGCCAGGCCCAGATGCAGGCCGACCAGATCCGCGCCGACGCCGAGCGCGAGCTGAGCCAGGCCCGCGCCCAGACCCAGCGCATCCTGCAGGAGCACGCCGAGCAGGCCGCCCGGCTGCAGGCCGAGCTGCACCAGGAGGCGGTCACCCGCCGCCAGCAGCTGGACCAGGAGCTCGCCGAGCGCCGGGCGACGGTCGAGTCCCACGTCAACGAGAACGTGGCGTGGGCCGAGCAGCTGCGCGCCCGCACCGAGGCGCAGGCCCGCCGGCTCATGGAGGAGTCCCGCGCCGAGGCCGAGCAGGCCCTCGCGGCCGCCCGCGCCGAGGCCGAGCGGCTGACGGCCGAGGCCCGCCAGCGGCTCACCAGCGAGGCGGAGTCCGCCCGCGCCGAGGCCGAGCAGATCCTGCGCCGCGCCCGCGCGGACGCCGAGCGGCTGCTGAACGCCGCCTCCACGCAGGCCCAGGAGGCCACCGACCACGCCGAGCAGCTGCGCACCTCCACCGTCACCGAGTCGGAGGCCGCGCGCCGCCAGGCGCAGGAGCTCAGCCGGGCCGCCGAGGCCCGGATCGCGGAGGCCGACACCGCGCTGCGCGAGGCCCGCGCCGAGGCGGAGAAGCTGGTCGCCGAGGCCAAGGAGGCCGCCGCGAAGGCGCTGGCGAGCGCCGAGGCCGCCAACGAGACCCGCACCCGCACCGCCAAGGAGCAGGTCGCCCGGCTGGTCGGCGAGGCCACCAAGGAGGCGGAGTCCACCAAGGCGGAGGCCGAGCAGCTGCTCGCCGACGCCCGCGCGGAGGCCGAGAAGCTGCTCGCCGAGGCCACCGAGAAGGCCCGCAGCGCCACCGCGGAGGAAGCCGCCACCCAGCTGTCCAAGGCCGCCAAGACCGCCGAGGACGTGCTCACCAAGGCGTCCGAGGACGCCAAGCAGACCACCCGGGCCGCCGCCGAGGAGGCCGAGCGGATCCGCCGGGAGGCCGAGGCCGAGGCGGACCGGCTGCGTGCCGAGGCGCACGAGATCGCCGAGCAGCTCAAGGGCGCCGCCAAGGACGACACCGAGGAGTACCGCGCCAAGACGGTCGAGCTGCAGGAGGAGGCCCGCCGGCTGCGCGGCGAGGCCGAGCAGCTGCGCGCCGACGCGGTCGCCGAGGGCGAGAAGATCCGCGCCGAGGCCCGCAAGGAGGCCGTCCAGCAGATCGACGAGGCCGCCAAGACCGCCGAGGAGCTGCTCGCCAAGGCCAAGGCGGACGCGGACGAGCTGCGCCGGACCGCCACCGCGGACAGCGAGAAGGTGCGCACCGAGGCCATCGAGCGGGCCACGAGCCTGCGCCGGCAGGCCGAGGAGACCCTGGAGCGCACCCGCGCCGAGGCCGAGCGGCACCGTACGGAGGCTGTCGAGCAGGCCGAGACGCTGAAGGCGGACGCCGAGCGGGCCGCCCGCGAGCTGCGCGAGGAGACCGAGCGGGCCCTCGCCGCCCGCCGCGCCGAGGCCGCAGAGGAACTGACCCGGCTTCAGTCGGAGGCCCAGGAGCGGCTCGCCGCGGCCGAGCAGGCCCTCGCCGACGCCCGCGAGGAGGCCGCCCGCATCCGCCGGGAGGCCGCCGAGGAGAGCGAGCGGCTGCGCACCGAGGCCGCCGAGCGGATCCGTACGCTGCAGCAGCAGGCCGAGTCCGAGGCCGAGCGGCTGCGCGACGAGGCCGCCGCGGACGCCTCCGCCTCCCGCGCGGAGGGCGAGGCCGTCGCCGTACGGCTGCGCTCGGAGGCCGCCGCGGAGGCGGAGCGGCTGAAGTCGGAGGCGCAGGACAGCGCCGACCGGCTGCGCGCCGAGGCGCAGGCCGCGGCCGAGCGGCTGGCGGCCGAGGCGTCGGAGACGCTGGCCGCCGCGCAGGAGGAGGCCGCCCGGCGCCGCCGCGAGGCCGAGGAACTCCTCGGCTCCGCGCGGCAGGAGGCCGACCGTGAGCGTGAGCGGGCCCGCGAGCAGAGCGAGGAGCTGCTGGCGGCGGCGCGCACGCGCGTGGAGGAGGCGCAGGCCGAGGCGACCCGGCTGGTGGAGGAGGCCGACCGGCGTGCCTCCGAGATGGTCTTCGCGGCCGAGCAGCACGCGCAGCAGGTGCGGGACTCCGTGGCCGGGCTGCACGAGCAGGCGCAGGAGGAGATCGCCGGGCTGCGCAGCGCCGCCGAGCACGCGGCGGAGCGCACCCGCCGGGAGGCCGAGGAGGAGGCCGACCGGGTCCGCTCGGACGCCTACGCCGAGCGGGAGCGGGCCGGCGAGGACGCCGCGCGGCTGCGCCGGGAGGCGCACGAGGAGGCCGAGGCAGCCAAGGCGCTCGCCGAGCGCACGGTGACGGACGCCGTCGCGGAGGCCGAGCGGGTGCGCGCGGACGCCGCCGAGCACGCCCAGCGGGTGCGCACGGAGGCGTCGGACACCATCGCGCAGGCCGACCAGCAGGCGGCCCGTACGCGGGCGGACGCCCGGGAGGACGCCAACCGGATCCGTTCCGACGCGGCGGCCCAGGCCGACACCCTCATCACCGAGGCCCGCAACGAGGCCGAGCGCCTCACCACCGAGACCATCACCGAGACGGACCGGCTGCGCACCGAGACCGTCGCGGAGGCCGAACGCGTCCGCACCGAGGCGCTGCAGGAGGCGGACCGCGTCCGCGGCGAGGCCCGCGGCGAGGCGGAGCGGCTGCGCACCGAGGCCGCCGAGACCCGGGCGCAGGCCGACCAGGACGCCTCCCGCACGCGGGCCGACGCCCGGGAGGACGCCAACCGCATCCGTTCCGACGCGGCGGCCCAGGCCGACACCCTCATCACCGAGGCCCGCAACGAGGCGGAACGCCTCACCACCGAGACGGTCGACGAGACGGACCGGCTGCGCGCCGAGACCGTCGCGGAGGCCGAACGCGTCCGCACCGAGGCTTTGGAGGAGGCCGAGCGGCTGCGGGCCGAGGCCGCCGAGACGGTGGGCAGCGCCCGGCAGCACGCCGAGCGGGTCCGCACCGAGTCCGAGCGGGTCAAGGCGGAGGCGGCCGAGGAGGCCGAGCGGCTGGTGGCGGCCGCCCGCGAGGAGGCCGAGCGCACCCTGGACGAGGCCCGCAAGGACGCCAACAAGCGGCGCAGCGAGGCCGCCGAGCAGGTCGACAAGCTCATCACGGAGACCACGGCCGAGGCGGACAAGCTGCTCACCGAGGCGCAGCAGCAGGCGCTGAAGACGACCGCGGACGCCGAGTCGCAGGCCGACACGATGGTCGGCGCGGCCCGCAAGGAGGCCGAGCGGATCGTCTCCGAGGCCACCATCGAGGGCAACCAGACGGTGGAGAAGGCCCGTTCGGACGCCGACGAGCTGCTGGTCGGGGCGCGCCGGGACGCCACCCAGATAAGGGAGCGGGCGGAGGAGCTGCGCGACCGCATCACCTCCGAGATCGAGGAGCTGCACGAGCGGGCCCGCCGCGAGGCCGCCGAGACGATGAAGTCGACCGGCGACCGCTGCGACGCGCTCATCAAGGCCGCCGAGGAGCAGCTGGCCAAGGCGGAGGCGAAGGCCAAGGAGATCGTCTCGGAGGCCAACTCCGAGGCGGGCAAGGTCCGTATCGCCGCCGTGAAGAAGGCCGAGGGCCTGCTGAAGGAGGCCGAGCAGAAGAAGGCCAAGCTGGTCAAGGAGGCCGAGGAGCTCAAGGCGGAGGCGGTCCGCGAGGCGCGGCGCACGGTCGAGGAGGGCAAGCGCGAGCTGGAGATCCTGGTGCGGCGCCGCGAGGACATCAACGCCGAGATCTCCCGTGTGCAGGACGTGCTGGAGGCGCTGGAGTCCTTCGAGGCACCGTCACCGGCGAAGGATTCCGCGGTCAAGGCGGGTGCGACGGTCGGCGCCCCTCGTTCGGGTGGCAAGTCGGCGGACGGCTAGCGTCCGCGGCCCCAGGGGGTGTCTCGTTGATCAGGCCGGATCAGGGAGCGGCGTCTGGTGCCGTGGATCGCAAGGCGGAGGAGGGAGTCGATGCGGAGCATCGGGGACCGACGACAACGCGGCGAGGTGCGGTGCCAGGCGCCGCGAGCCCGGCGTGATCGACGAGACACCCCCGAGGGGCCAGCCTGGACCGACGGCACGGAGGGGAAGCGGAAGCGATGCGGCGGTGTATCACGGTCCCGGACGGGGCGTTTGACGGTGTCTTGGCAAGTGGTCCGCCGATCAGCCACTCAAAAGGGGTGTCATTCTCCGGATCAAACACGTATCCGCTCGATGACACGCCGTTCTGACCCCTAGGATTCCACCTATCACCTCACCGGTCTCATTCGACAGGAACCCCATGAGCGACACTTCCCCCTACGGCTTCGAGCTTGTGCGGCGTGGGTACGACCGCGCTCAGGTGGACGAACGTATCTCCAAGCTCGTCTCCGACCGTGACCAGGCCCTCGCCCGCATCACCGCTCTGGAAAAGCGCATCGAGGAGCTGCACCTCGAGACGCAGAACGCCCAGGCCCAGGTGACGGACGCCGAGCCGTCCTACGCCGGCCTCGGCGCGCGCGTCGAGAAGATCCTGCGCCTCGCCGAGGAAGAGGCCAAGGAACTGCGCGAGGAGGCCCGGCGCGCGGCCGAGCAGCACCGCGACCTCGCCGAGTCGGCGGCCCAGCAGGTGCGCAACGACGCGGAGTCGTACGCCGCGGAGCGCAAGGCGAAGGCCGAGGACGAGGGCGTCCGGATCGTCGAGAAGGCCAAGTCCGACGCGGCTCAGCTGCGCGCGGAGGCGCAGAAGGACGCGCAGTCCAAGCGGGAGGAGGCGGACGCCCTCTTCGAGGAGACCCGCGCCAAGGCCGCGCAGGCCGCCGCCGACTTCGAGACGAACCTCGCCAAGCGCCGCGAGCAGTCCGAGCGCGACCTGGCGTCCCGTCAGGCCAAGGCCGAGAAGCGCCTCGCGGAGATCGAGCACCGCGCCGAGCAGCTGCGCCTGGAGGCGGAGAAGCTGCGCACGGACGCCGAGCGCCGCGCCCGCCAGACGGTGGAGACGGCCCAGCGCCAGGCCGAGGACATCGTGGCCGACGCCAACGCCAAGGCCGACCGCATCCGCTCGGAATCCGAGCGTGAGCTCGCGGCGCTCACCAACCGCCGCGACTCCATCAACGCCCAGCTGACGAACGTCCGCGAGATGCTCGCCACGCTGACCGGTGCGGCGGTCGCCGCCGCGGGCTCCCCGGGTGACGACGAGCAGGTCTCCCGCGGGGTGCCGGCGCAGCAGTCGCGCTGACCCCGTTCGCCGACGCTCCCACACGGCGTCCGAACGACTGACGAAGCCCTCCGCCAGCACTGGCGGAGGGCTTCGTTCCGTCTTAGCGTGGCCGCATGATCGAGCTCGAGGGGCTGACCAAGCGGTACGGCGAGAAGGTGGCGGTGAACAATCTGAGCTTCACCGTCAGACCCGGTATCGTCACCGGCTTCCTCGGTCCCAACGGCGCGGGCAAGTCGACCACCATGCGGATGATCCTCGGGCTGGACCGGCCCACGGCCGGCGACGTGCGCATCGACGGCACCCACTACGACCGGCTCATCGACCCGCTGACGTGCATCGGCGCGCTGCTGGAGGCCAAGGCCTGGCACGGCGGGCGCAGCGCCTACAACCACCTGCTGTGCCTCGCCCAGAGCAACGGCATCCCCACCCGCCGGGTGCGGGAGGTGCTGGAGACGGTCGGTCTGACGGCCGTGGCGAAGAAGAAGACCAAGGGCTTCTCGCTGGGCATGGGGCAGCGGCTCGGCATCGCGGCCGCGCTGCTCGGCGACCCGCGGATCCTGATGTTCGACGAGCCGGTCAACGGCCTCGACCCCGAGGGCATCCACTGGATCCGCAATCTGATGAAGTCGCTGGCGGGCCAGGGGCGGACGGTGTTCGTCTCCTCCCACCTGATGAGCGAGATGGCGCTCACCGCCGACCATCTCGTGGTCATCGGGCAGGGCCGGCTGCTGGCCGACACCACCATGGCCGACTTCATCGCGCGCAACTCCCGCGCCTTCGTCCGCATCCGCACCCCGCAGCGCGAGCGGCTGCTGGACGTGCTGCACCAGGAGGGCATCACCGCCGTGGAGACCGGCGGGGGCGCCCTGGAGGTGGAGGGCGGCAAGAGCGAGCAGATCGGTGAACTGGCGGCGCGGCACCAGATCGTGCTGCACGAGCTGAGCGGTCAGCAGGCTTCCCTGGAGGAGGCGTTCATGCAGCTGACCGCGCAGGCGGTGGAGTACCACGCACACGACGGCACGGCCCCGGCGCCGCGGCAGGAGCCGTGGGGCGCCGGCTGGCAGAAGGGAAGCTGAGCCATGGCGGCGGCCCAGGTCATCCGCTCGGAGTGGACCAAGATCCGGTCGGTGGCGTCCACCGTCTGGACGCTCTCGCTCGCCGTGGTGGTCACCATCGCCCTCGGCATGCTCATCTCGGCGCTGTCGAAGAACGAGTTCGACCACATGAGCCGCAGGGACCGGCTCTCCTTCGACCCGACCTTCATCAGCTTCGCCGGGATGACCCTCGGCCAGCTCGCGATGATCGTGTTCGGGGTGCTGGTCGTGTCGAACGAGTACAGCACCGGCATGATCCGCACCTCGCTCGCGGCCGTGCCCCGGCGCGGCACGTTCCTGTTCAGCAAGGTGGCGGTGGCGACCGGGCTCGCCCTGGTGGTCGGCCTCGCGACCAGCTTCGTCGCGTTCTTCCTCGGGCAGGCCATGCTCGGCGGCGACCTCCGGGCCTCGATCGGCGACCCCGGTGTGCTGCGCGCGGTGTTCGGCGGCGGCCTCTACATGACGCTGATCGCGATGTTCTCCATGGGCGTGGCCGCGATGCTGCGCTCGCCGATGCTGTCGCTGGGCATCCTGATGCCGTTCTTCTTCCTGATCTCGAACATCCTCGGCAACGTCAGCGCGACGAAGAAGGTCGGCCGGTACCTGCCCGACCAGGCGGGCAGCAGGATCATGCAGGTGGTCACCCCGGTCGGCGACGACAGCCCCTACGGTCCCTGGGGCGGACTGGCGATCATGGTGGCGTGGGTGGCGGCGGCCCTGATCGGCGGTTACGTCCTGTTGAAGCGGCGTGACGCATAGATTTTGCTTTCTCTTGGGGGGAACCGTCAGCGCCTGGATATCCTCCTAACCCTTACGGGGGCGTGCGCCCCGCTGTCCTGAACCATGCGATGGGTGCGGAGCATGATCGAAGCAGTCGGCCTGACGAAGCGCTACGGCGACAAGACCGCTGTGTACAACCTGTCCTTCCAGGTACGGCCCGGCGCCGTCACCGGCTTCCTCGGGCCGAACGGCTCGGGCAAGTCGACGACCATGCGGATGATCCTCGGCCTGGACAACCCCACCGCCGGGTCGGTGACGATCTGCGGCCACCCCTACCGCCGGCTGCCCAACGCCGCCCGGCAGGTGGGCGCGCTGCTGGACGCCAAGGCCGTGCACGGCGGCCGCTCCGCGCGCAGCCACCTGCTGAGCCTCGCGCAGCTGTCGGGCATCCCCGCCCGCCGCGTCGACGAGGTGCTCGGCGTGGTCGGCCTGCAGGACGTGGCGAACCGGCGTTCCAAGGGCTTCTCGCTCGGCATGGGCCAGCGGCTCGGCATCGCCGCCGCGCTGCTCGGCGACCCGCAGGTGCTGCTCTTCGACGAGCCGGTCAACGGCCTCGACCCCGAGGGCATCCTGTGGGTGCGCAACCTGATGAAGGCGCTCGCCGCCGAGGGGCGGACCGTGTTCGTCTCCTCGCACCTGATGAGCGAGATGGCGCTCACCGCCGACCATCTCATCGTCATCGGGCGCGGGCAGTTGCTCGCCGACATGAGCGTGCCGGACTTCATCGCGGCCAACTCCGCCGGTTTCGCGCGGGTGCGCACCCCCGACACCGAGCCGCAGCAGCGCGAGAAGCTGATGGCGGCCCTGATCGAGGCGGGCGGCCATGTGCTGCCCGAGCAGGACGGCGCGCTGCGGGTGACGGGGCTGGCGCTGCCGCGCATCTCCGACCTCGCCCACGAGCACGACGTACGGCTGTGGGAGCTGAGCCCGCACCAGGCCTCGCTGGAGGAGGCGTACATGCGGATGACGCAGGCCGCCGTCGACTACCGCTCCACGATCGACCAGAAGGCCGGCCTGCAGCAGCCGCTGCCGCCCGGCGCCGAGCCGCCGATGCCGGTGCCGGGGCAGGGCCAGCCGGGCTGGTACGCCCCGCCGCCGCCCCAGCAGGGCGGGCAGCCGTTCGCCGTGCCGCAGGGCCCCTACGGCGCCCCGCAGGCGCCCGCCGCCCCGGGAGCTGCCCCCGCGAACCCGTACGCCCAGCCGGCCCCGCAGCCGGCTCCGGCGGCCGCCGCGCAGCCCGCTGTGTCCACCCCGCCGCAGGAGGGGCCCGCGCCGAGCGCGCCCGCCGCCCCGTCCGCCGCGCCCGCCGCCCCGTCCGCCACCGCCCAGTCCGAGGACGCCCGATGAGCACGCCCCAGATCCCGACGCCGCAGGCCGCGCCGACCTGGCAGCCGGCGCCCGGTACCCCCGCCTACACCTCGCCGATCCCCGTGGTGCGCACGCACCTCGGGCACGCCCTCGCCTCCGAGTGGACCAAGATGCGCTCGGTGCGCTCCACGATGTGGACGCTCGGGGTGTTCGTGCTGCTCGTGGTCGGCATCGGCCTGACGGTCGGCGCGCTGATCGCGGCCCATGCGTCGCGGGAGGACCTGGCGGGCAGCAGCGCGCTGCCCTACGGCCTCTTCGGGGTGCTGCTGGGCATCATGTGCGTGATCACGCTGGGCGTGCTCACCACGGCCTCGGAGTACGGCACGGGCATGATCCGCACCACGACGGTGGCCTGCCCGGCGCGTGGCCGGGTGCTGACCGCGAAGGCGATCGTGCTGTTCGCGGTGGTGTTCACCGTCACGCTGGTCTCGACCGGGCTGGTCTCGCTCGCGCTGACGGGCCTGCTCTCCGACGCCGACGAGGCGACGGGCGGGGAGTGGTTCAAGGCGACCGTCGGCGTCTCGTTCTACGTGGCGCTGCTCGGCCTGTTCTCGATGCTGGTGGGATCCGTCATCCGGCACTCCGCCGGCGCCATCACGATCATGATCGGCCTGGTGCTGGCCCCGCTGGTGATCGCGCTGTTCATGGTGACGGAGTCGCTGCAGTCGGTGCGTGAGTTCCTCTTCGACTACTCGATCCCCACCCAGCTCGGCGTGTTCTACACCACGTCCATCGGCGAGAACGGCCCCTCCGGCTGGGACCCGCTGTGGATCGCGCTCGGCGCGACGGCCGTCGCGTTCGCCGGCGCGTGGGCGCTGCTGGAGAAGCGGGACGTGTAGTCCTCGTCAGAACCTCGGCGCGTTACGGGACCGCTGCACCCGCGTGGTGCGGCGGTCTCTGGCGTTCCAGCAGGCCTTGTGCCAGTGCCGGCGGTCGTCCACGCCCGCGTGCTCGGGCCAGGCGACGACGTGCGGGACGCCGTCGGGGATGAGCTGGTCGCAGCCGGGGCAGCGGTAGCTCTTGCCCTGGGCGCTCGACCCCGCGACGTGCCGCACGCTCCAGTCCTCGCCCTGCCAGCTCACCGACGACTGCCAGCCGCCGTAGCGGCCGCGGTCCTCCTCGGCGCTCTGGCCGGGCGAGCCGGCGCCCTTGGGGCGGTTTCGACGCGGGGACACGGGACACCTCTCGGAGCTGTACGGGGATCGGGGCCGCTTCCAGCGTACGCGGCGCGGTCCGGGGTACTCCCCGGCCCGGGGAAGACCGTGGGCTCCCGTGAAGTCCCCCTCCCGGGCGGCCCGTTCCCCGGCGATTCTCCCGACAATCCGCAAATTACTCCGTCAGGCCGTGTCCTCGGCACGTGTCGGACGGTTATGCCGGGTGGGGGAGCTCCATGTCGGAGCCGAGGAAGCAGGAAAAAGCGATGCGCGTTGGAAGTTTCGTGTTGGCGGCCCAGTTCCCCGGCCAGGGCCAGGGAGAGGCGCTGCACCGCGCGGTCCGCTCCGCGGAGGTCGCCGAGGAGGCGGGGCTCGACACGGTCTGGCTGGCCGAGCACCACTTCGTGCCGTACGGCACGTGCCCGTCGGCGATCACCCTGGCCGCGCTGCTGCTGGGCCGCACCCGCACGCTGCGGGTGGGCACGGCGGTCAGCGTGCTGCCGACCGTCCATCCGGTCGCGCTCGGCGAGCAGGCCGCGCTGCTGCATCTGACGAGCGGCGGCCGGTTCTCGCTGGGCGTGGGCCGCGGCGGCCCGTGGGTGGACCTGGAAGTGTTCGGCACCGGCCTCGCGGCGTACGAGCGGGGCTTCCCGGAATCACTCGATCTGCTGATGCGCTGGCTGCGCGAGGCGCGGGTGGCGGCGGACGGCGAGCGGTTCCGCTTCCGTGAAGTGGCCGTCGTACCGCGGCCGTCGGAGGCGCTGACGGAGACCGAGGGGCCGGAGGTGGTCGTGGCGTGCACCTCGCCGGCGAGTGTGCGGCTGGCCGCCGAGCGCGGACTGCCGATGCTGCTCGGGATGCACGTCGGGGACGAGGAGAAGGCCGAAATGGTCGCCCTGTGGCAGCGCCACGCGCGGACCGCGGGCCGGCCGGAGGACGAGATCCGGACGGCGCCGCACGTCTCGGCCGGCGTCTGCCAGCTCGCCGACCGGCGCACGGACGCGGTGGAGACGCTGACGAAGGCGATGCCGGGCTGGCTGAAACAGGGCCTCGACGCGCATGTCACGGTCGACGGCCGGCAACGGCGGATGCGGGACCCGCTCGCGTACACCGAGCTGCTGTGCGGGCTGCACCCGGTGGGCACCCCGCGGCTCGCCGTCGACCGGCTCGCGGCGACCAGCGAGCGGACCGGGATCTCCCGGTTCGCCCTGCTGGTGGAGGGGTCGGGCGACCTCGCGGCGACGGAGGAGAACGTCCGGCGGCTGGGCGCCGAGGTACTCCCCCACCTGCGCTGACCCTTCCCCGGGGAGCTTGCCGCTCCGTTGACGATGTCTGCACCTCCCACGGACGGAGCGGCAAGCGGGTGGCTCACCGCCTCAGCAGTCCCGCAGCTCCGGGGACTGGTTCAGCAGCTGGGCGCGCACCGAGGTGAAGCGCGCCAGCGTCCCGTCCACGGAGTCGTCCAGCGGGAACACCGCCACGCGGTGGCAGTTCTGGAAGGCGAGCCGCACCCCGAAGTGCCGCTGGAGCGCACCGCGTATCGCGTCACTCGCCAGCGCGCGCAGCAGCTGGCCGCGCGCCTGCTCGTCCGGCGGGGGCGTCTGGTTGTCGGCGAACTCGCCACCGTCCACCTTCAGCTGGGCCACCAGGGAGCTGATCATCTCCCATGCGTAGGGCAGGGAGGTCCGGACGCAGTCGACGAATGCTGCCTCGTCGACCTCGCCTCGCTCGGCCTGTTCGAGTAGGGCCGGTGAGACGTCGAGCGACATGGGTTCTCCTCTCGCACCCCCGCACAGCAGGGGTTGCCGGACACGGAAAGGGGAGCCCGCCATGACGAGATACCGAACACGGTGAGTACACGCATAGCGACCTCCCGTTTCTACGGTAGGCAACAGACCGTGACCGCACCAGGCGAATGGGCAGATAGGGATGCCCAGTTGGGCACACAATCGGCCAGGTGGGAACAGGAGGATTCAGGGACAACAGGGGCGGCCCGGAGCACCGCGGCCGGGCGGTCCGGCGGGCGGCGGGCGGGCCGCGGGTGGGCGAATCGCGTCCACGCCCGCCGGTCGAGTAGCGTTGCCGACCATGCGTCTCGTCATTGCCCGCTGCTCCGTGGACTACGCCGGCCGGCTCACCGCCCACCTGCCCTCCGCGCCCCGACTGATCCTGGTCAAGGCCGACGGCAGCGTGTCCATCCATGCCGACGACCGGGCCTACAAGCCCCTGAACTGGATGTCGCCGCCGTGCACGCTGAAGGAGGGCACGGGCGAGGAGGAAGGCGTCTGGACCGTCGTCAACAAAGCGGGCGAGAAACTGATCATCACGATGGAGGAGATCCTCCACGACTCCACGCACGAACTCGGCGTCGACCCCGGTCTGATCAAGGACGGCGTGGAAGCGCACCTGCAGGAGCTGCTCGCCGACCGCATCGAGACCCTCGGCGAGGGCTACACGCTCATCCGGCGCGAGTACATGACCGCCATCGGCCCGGTCGACATCCTGTGCCGGGACGCCGAGGGCCGGACCGTCGCCGTCGAGATCAAGCGGCGCGGTGAGATCGACGGCGTGGAACAGCTCACCCGCTATCTGGAGCTGCTCAACCGCGACCCCCATCTCGCCCCGGTGCGCGGCATCTTCGCGGCCCAGGAGATCAAGCCGCAGGCCCGCGTGCTAGCCACCGACCGCGGCATCGGCTGCCAGGTGCTGGACTACGACGCGCTGCGCGGCATCGAGGACGACAAGCTGCGGCTGTTCTGACCGCGAACCCCGCTTCCCGTACGACGCCGAAGGGCCGGACCCCACTCGGGGACCCGGCCCTTCGGCGTGCTCCGGCTCAGATCACCGGGTCGGTGCTGCTCGCGCCGCTGCTCTGCGGGGCGCTCGCCGAGCTGCTGGACTCGGCGGGGGCGCTGGAGGACGCCGGGCCACTGGCGCTGTCCGTGGTGGACGGGGCGGTGGTGGTCCCGGTGTCCGTCGGGGTGGGCGATCCGGTGTCGGTGGGCGTCGGGTCCGCCGTGGTGGACGTGCTCGGCTTCGGGGTCGACGACGACGGCTTCGGGGAGGTCTTCGTCGGCTTGGGCGACCCGGACGTGGACGGCTGCGGCGTGGTCCCGCCGTCCGTGCCCTGTGTCCCCGTCGGCCGGTCCGACGGCCCCGCCGTGGTGGTGGGCGTCGGGTCGTCCGCCGTGCCGTAGGTGCCGTCGGGGCCCGGGTCGGTGGGGCGGCTGGTGGCCTTGCCGGTGTCGCCGGGGGCGGTGTCGCCGTCCTTCTGCGGGGTGTCGGCGCCCAGTTCGCCGTCGCCGGCGTCCTGGCTGGCGGACGGGTTGACGCCGACCTGGTCGGAGGGGTGGTGGGCGTCGTTGTCGGACGTGGCGCCGAGGGTCACCACCGTGCCGAGGACGGCGACGAGCAGGGCGCCGGCGCCGGCCGCGACGAGGTTGCGGCGGGCGAGGCCGCGCAGGCCGCCGGCGGGCTTGCGGGCGGTCCCGTGGGGGCCGGCCGGCCCGGCCCGGTGGCCGACGAGGGTGGCGCCCTCGTCCGCGGCGGGCCGGGGCAGCGGCGGCAGCGGCGCGGGCACCCCGGCGGCCGGGGAGGCGGACTCCTCGGTGCGGGCGGCGGGCACCTCCTCCCCCGCCGTCGCCGGGATGCCGGGCACGTCGCCCGCGCGGTCGGCGACCAGGGCGAGGGCGCGGCGTCCGGCGACGGTGCCGCGCTTGTCGGCGACCGCGCCGCGCAGCGCGACGGAGGCCTCCAGTTCGGTGCGGGCCCGGTCGAGTTGTCCGCCGCACAGGGCGAGGACGCCGAGCTCGTGGTGGAAGTAGGCCTGTTCGGCGACCTCGCCGGCCAGCCGGGAGGCCTCGGCGCCGGAGCGCAGGGCCCGCTCCCAGGCGCCCCAGGCGAGGCCGGCGGCGAAGGCGGGCGCGGCGGTGCGGGCGAGCTTGACGGCGGTGTGCTCGCCGTCGTCCTCGTCGGGGCCGGCGGAGACGACCGGGGCGAGGGCGGCGAGGACGGCGTCGGCCTCGGCGCAGACCCGCTCGGGCGTGACCGAGGGGTGCCCGGCCCACCAGGTGTAGTGCCGGGCGGCGGTGCGGGCCTGCTCGGTGGCGTCGTCGGCGTACCCGGCGGCCTCCAGCTGGGTCTGCACGCCGGCGGCGAGCCGGTAGCGGGAGCCGACCGGGGAGACCAGCCCGCAGGCGGCGAGTTCGCCGAGCGCGGCGTCGGCGTGGGTGTCGCCGACGAGGGCGGGCAGGTGCGCCTGGTGGGGCACCTCGCCGCCGAGGGCGACGGCGAAGCGCAGGGTGGCGCGGGCGGAGGCGCTGAGCCGGGAGGCGAGCAGCGGGGCGGGTGCGGCGGCCTCGCCGAGGGAGGGCAGCGGGATGTCCTCGACCGGTTCGGCGAGCACGGAGGCCTCGTCGACCGGGACGGCGTCCTCGAAGACGCCGTACTCGTCGACGGCGTCGGCGCCCGCGCGCAGCCGGTCGCGCTGCCGCAGCAGGGCGCCGGCCTGGACGAAGCGCAGGGGCAGGCCCTCGGACTCGAACCAGAGGTCGCCGGCCCAGTTGGCCTCCTCCTCGGTGAGGACGCGGCCGACGGCGCGTTCGATCAGCTCGGTGCCGTCGGCGCGGTCGAGGCCGCTGAGGAAGACCTCCTCGACGGCGGAGGCGGCGGAGGGGGCGGTGACGTCGGGGGTGGCGGCGAGCAGCCAGGCGCACTCGGGGGTGGCGTCGAGCAGCTCGTCCAGGGCGGCGCCGCCGAACTCCAGGTCGTCCAGGACGACGACGGCGCCGATCTCGCGGACGCAGTCGAGCAGTTCGGCGCGCTCGGGGCGGTGCCGGGGCGCCTGGTGGACGGTGCGCAGGAGGTCGTGCAGCAGGTCGTCGGCGGTGCGGTGGAAGCCGTTGAGCCGTACGACGCCGTCGGGGGCGAGGTCGGCGCAGTCCTCGGCGACCAGGTCGAGGAGGCTGGTGCGGCCGGAGCCGGCGGGGCCGGTGAGGCGTACGGAGCGGCCGCGGGCCAGGAGGCGGACCAGGCGTTCGCGTTCGTCCTGGCGGCCGAGCAGCCCGAGCGGGGGCCGGCCGGGTCCGGGCGGGACGGGCGGGGCGGCGGCGCGGTCGGCCTCGGCGCGCTCGGCGGCGGTGTGCCGGGCGGGGCGGCCGGGCCGTTCGGTGGGCGGGCAGGGCTCTATCTCGCTGCCGTCCACCGGGTTGACGGTGAGCAGCAGGTCACCGGAGACGATCTGCACGACGCGGGCCTGGGCGGGCCCGTGCTGGCCGAGGTCGGGTGTGAGGGGGTCCCTGGACGGGCGCGGGCGCGATGGCCGGCTGTCGGCCTCATGGCCGTACTCCTCGGGGCCCCGGGTGTTCGGGTCCATAGGTTCAAGCCCCCCCAAAAGCGTCGTGTGGCGGTAGCCCCTCCCGGCCTTGCTGCACACTGCGCTGTCGCTTCTGGTCCGGTGCCCGGTCGAGGGTTGCGGGCGGCGGGCAGACGAACCGTAAACCTTCGCTCAGTATCTCCGACAGCCCGGGGTACCGCGCAGTCCGAGACGTCACAGCTTCATGAGGATTGGGCGCGTGGGGCGTTTCGCCGGGTGTCGGACGTGCGCCGGGTGCCCCCGCGCGCCGGGGTCACACGCGGGCGCCGGGTCTCACGCGCGCCGGGTCACACGCGCGGGAGGGAGTCCACGGCGAGGCCGCCCTCGATGGCCAGGATGCGGTGCAGGCGGGTCGCCACCAGCAGGCGCTGCATCTGCGGGGGTACGCCGCGCAGCACCAGGCGGCGGCCGCAGCGGCCGGCCCGGCGGTGGGCGCCCATGATGACGCCGAGTCCGGTGGCGTCCCAGGAGTCGAGTTCGGACAGGTCGAGCACGAGGTCGCCGACGCCGTCGTCGACCGCCGAGTGCAGGACCGTACGGGCGTCCGCCGCGCTGCGGACGTCGAGGCGGCCCCCGACGACCAGCTCGACGTGGTCGCCCCTGATGTGCATATGCGCTCCTCGGGTGGGTGCGGTGGCGTTTCTCCATGACGTGGGTGTGCCAGGTCTGACTGCGTCGGTGGCAGTGCGGTTGCTGGCTGTAAGCGAACCGATACCTGATTCACCCCGGAGAGTGACCTCTCCGGGGTGACGGCGGTGATCAGTACGTGTAGAAGCCCTGCCCGCTCTTGCGCCCGATGTCACCGGCGTCCACCATCCGGCGCATCAGCTCCGGCGGGGCGAACTTCTCGTCCTGGGACTCGGTGTAGATGTTGCTGGTGGCGTGCAGCAGGATGTCGACGCCGGTGAGGTCCGCGGTGGCCAGCGGGCCCATGGCGTGGCCGAAGCCCAGCTTGCACGCGGTGTCGATGTCCTCGGCGGTGGCGACGCCCGACTCGTAGAGCTTGGTGGCCTCCACGACGAGCGCGGAGATCAGACGGGTCGTCACGAAGCCGGCGACGTCGCGGTTGACGACGATGCAGGTCTTGCCGACGGACTCGGCGAACGCGCGGGCAGTGGCGAGGGTTTCGTCGCTGGTCTTGTAGCCGCGGACCAGCTCGACGAGCTGCATCATCGGCACCGGCGAGAAGAAGTGCACGCCGACGACCCGCTCGGGGCGCTCGGTGGCCGCGGCGATCTTGGTGATCGGGATGGCGGAGGTGTTGGAGGCGAGGACGGTCTCCGGGCGCACGATCTTGTCGAGCGCACGGAAGATCTCGTGCTTGACCTCCAGCTTCTCGAAGACGGCCTCGACGACGAGGTCGGCGTCGGCGGCGGCGTCCAGGTCGGTGGTCGCCGTGATCCGGGCGAGGGCCGCCTCGGCGTCCTCGGCGGCCAGCTTGCCCTTGCTCACGAACTTGTCGTACGACGCCTTGATGCCGTCGGTGCCGCGGGTGAGCGCCTCGTCGGTGACGTCGCGCAGGACGACGTCCCAGCCCGCCTGTGCGGAGACCTGGGCGATGCCGGATCCCATGAGACCGGCTCCGATGACGGCGAGCTTCCGTGCCACTGTGCGACTCCCCTGATACGCGCTGTCGTGGGGCCTCGGCGTCACGTTCCGCCCGGTGGGACGGTTCCGGGGGCGTCCGGCGCGCGCGATGGCGGGGCGCCGGGCAACGGGAGGGTGACAGCAGGGCCCTTCTCTCGGCCGGACACTAGCGCCCGTGAGGGGCACCGTGGCGGACTTAGTAACGCGTTTCACGTCTCACGGGGTGAGACGCCGGTCACGTCGGAGCGTGCGGGCGATGTGACGCGGCGTCGGACACCGACGGCCGCGCGACTCCTCCCGGCGTTCGTCCGCCGGAACCCCGCGCGTACGCGGCGGATTACCCGTCACCACTCCGCACTGGCGATGAGGCCTTCACCCTACGGCCGCCTGTGGGGCGGCCCATGATGTTGTCCATCGTCGCGCGCGGGACCGGCTGGGTCCGGCCGGGCGCCCATCCGCGTATCGCGATCGGCTGGCGCGCGGGCCGGCGCCGTGCGCGGATCGACCGAGGAGGGGACGTATGACCGTGGGACTGGAACGGCTGGAGGCCGCGCTGCCGACGATGAAGCGGTGGCGGGTGCCGGGCGGGCGCGCCGTCGACTGGGCCGTGCTGGAGGCCGCGCTGGGGACGGCGCTGCCGTCCGACTTCCGTGCCCTCGCGGAGGCGTATCCGGTGCTGGTCGTCGACGACTTCCTGAGCGTGTCGGTGCCGACACCCGGCGCCGAGAGGGCGTGGGCGTCCGGGCGCCGGGACGACGAGATCCTGGGTGACCTGTACGAGATGGGCGACACCGCGGACTACGTCCCCTACCCGCGACCCGGTGGCCTGATCGGCTGGGCGTCCTCCTTCTGCGGGGACGACTTCTACTGGCGGACGAGCCCCGCCGACCCGGACGCCTGGCCGGTGGTCGTCCGCACGGACAACGCCGACTGGATCGAGTTCCCGGTCGGCGCGGTCGCGTTCCTGGCCGGAGTGTTCGGGCGCACCCTCGCCCTGCCGGGCATGCCCAGGAACTTCCCCAGCGCCTCCCCTCAGGTGCTGGGCCTGAGCGACGACGTCGACTGAGCCGTGTTCCCCGGAGGTCGCTGCCCGACCGGTTCCAGGAGGACCACCGGGATCTCCCTCGTGGTCCGCGTCCGGTAGGCGGCGTACTCCGGCCCGGCCGAGACGATCAGGCGCCGCAGACGCGGACGGCCGCCGGTCTCCTCGAAACGGCGGATGTGCTCGGCGATCCAGGGGTTCGGGCTGTCGTGGACCTCGGGCATCACGCCGCCCGGACGCTGACGGTGGCCCGGTGGTGGCGGGGGGCGTCGAGCTCGTCGAGGAGCGCGATCGCGAAGTCCGCGTAGGAGATACGGCCGGCCGGGTCCCCGTGGTCGGCGAGCGCGTACCGGCCGGTGCGCGTGCCGTCGTGGTCGAAGTCGCCCTCGGGCGCCGCGTACACCCAGTCGAGGTCGCCGGCCCGCAGCTCGTCGAGGCCCGCCGCGTGGCCGAGGCAGAACGAGCGGTACTCGCCGGGGTAGCCGGGCTCGTCCATCAGGGGAACACCGGACGCGCCGGGCAGTACGGATGCGAGGCCGACCACCACCAGGCGGCGCACGTCCGCCTTCGCCAGGCCGGTGCTCAAGGCGCGGGCGGAGGCGGTGAAGAAGTCGTGCGCCGGGACGGACAGATCCACCGCGGCGCTGACGGCGGCGTCGTGCCCGGCGGCCACCCGCTCGACGCTCGACGCGTCGGTGACGTCACCCGCCACCGCATGGGCGCCGGCCAGGTCGCCGTGCCGGGCGGGGTCGCGCACCACGGCGGTGACCCGGTGGCCGCGCCGCCGCGCCTCGGCGACGACCTGCCGCCCGGCCCGGCCGCCCGCGCCGAAGACCACGATGTTCATGACGAACCGCCTCTCAGCAGGGCCGGAGCCCATGTGCCCCGGCCGGTTCGCCGACCGTAGCGAGACCCCTGGTTACCTCCCGGATACCGGCTATCGTGAGGCCATGAGGGAACCCCTGCCCGCCGACATGTTCGACGAGTTGTGTCCGTCCTCGCTCAACCCCATCCGCTTCGGCGACAAGTGGGCGGCGCTGGTCATCGGCTGCCTCGAAGGCGGGCCGCGCCGCTTCTCCGAACTGCGCGTCCCCCTGCGCCGCGTCACGCCCAAGGTGCTCACGCAGTCGCTGCGTTCCCTGGAGCGGGACGGTCTGATCCGGCGCACCGTCCACGCCGGGGCCGCCCCGCACGTGGAGTACGCGCTGACCCCGCTGGGCCGCAGTCTGCTGGAGCCGATGAGGGCCGCCTGCGCCTGGACCGAACAGCACTGGGACGAACTCCTCGACGCCCGCGAGGCGTACGACAACGCCCACCGCCTCGACCACGCCGGCTGAGACAGCCCCTGCGGCCCAGGATCGCGACAAGGAGTACGCGTGCGGACCACCCCCGCACCCGCGGTGGACATCACAACGATCGTCCCCGAGCTGGCCGCATGGCGCCGGACGACGGTACGGCTGCATCCCCGGCCCGGCCGGCCGCGACCGGCCGACAGTCACATCGGCGGTCCGCTGCTCGCCGTGGCGGGAGCCGTGCGGCCCACCTGCGCGGAGCATCCGATGGAGCACGACGGGCAACTCGTGCCCCGCCCCATGGAGTCGGTGGCGCAGTTCTTCCGACGGGATGTCCCCGAGATCCCGTATCCGGCGGACTGCGACCTGCTCCAAGTCCACTGGTGCCCGAACGACCACTGCATCGAGTATCCCGACTCGGAGTACGGCGGGCCGGCCGTGTCGCTCGCGTGGCTGGACTCCACGGGGGCGGCAGACGAATCCGCTGACAACCCGTTCTCCCGTGTCGACCCCTACGAGGAGTCGTACACCGTGCGGCCCTGCCGCCTCTCCCCGGAGCGGGTCGTCGAGTTCCCCTACGTGGAAGAGCTCCCCGGCGAGCTCATGACGCGTCTCGTCGCGGCCGACCGTGAGCGGGGCCTGCGCTATCAGTACGCCCTGTCCGTGGCGCGCGGCTGGAAGATCGGCGGGTGGGCGAGCTGGCACGCGACGGACAAACGGAACCTGACCTGCCCGGACTGCGACGGCGCGGTCGAGCTGCTCCTCAAGGCCGACAGCAGCGAATGGGACGGGGCGAGCGACCGGTGGTGGCCACTGGAGGACCGGGACCTGGACCGGGACGCCCTGGACCGTGCCTACGAGCCGACCGGGGCCGCAGTCGGCCGCGCCGGCGAACTCCGTGTCTTCGTCTGCCGCGACGACGTGCGACACCAGCCGGTCCTGGACATCCAGTGAACCTGCCATCCCGCTCACGCCTCCGGTGACTTGGACGTGCACTCGAACCACACCGTCTTGCCGTCGCCGGTGGTGCAAGGTGTCACGCCCCAGCGGTCCGTGACCGCCTCCACCAGCAGCAGGCCGCGGCCGCCCTCGGCGAGCAACTCCCCGCTCCCCCGCACCGGCAGCCGCGCGTCGCTGTCCGACACCTCCACACGGACCGCGCCCGGCAGGAGCACGTAGCAGACGGCACAGCGGCGGCCGGGGACGTGCCGCACCACGTTCGTCAGCAGCTCCGTCAGCGCCAGCTCCGCCGCGTCGGCGACCTCCGCCAGACCCGAGCGCAGGAGGTACAGGCGCAAAATGCGGCGCAGGTGGCGCACGGAGTGGCCGCCCAGCGCGAACTGTGCGCGGTAGTGCGCCCCAAGGCCCTTGCCGGGCAGACCGGTTACGTCGTTCATGCCCTCAGCGTGCGACGGATCGCATACGCTCGACTACGCAGCGAAATCAACACCGTGAGGTGTTGCCGGCCGGAGGTGACCACTGTGGCCAACGTCCAGAATCTCGACCCCACGGCGTCCCCGCTCGACTACTACGGCTGGGAGCTCCGGCGCCACCGGGAGGCCGCCGGCCTGAGCCAGGGGCAGTTGGGGGAGATCATCTTCTGCACGGGGTCGCTGATCGGCCAGATCGAGACGACGAGAAGAGTCCCCACACGGGACTTCTCCGAGCGGGCGGACGCCGCGCTGGGCACGGACGGGCTGTTCTCGCGGTTGGTCGGGCTGGTCCTGCGGAGCCAACTGCCCACGTGGTTCCAGCCGTACGCCGAGATGGAGGCCAGGGCGACGTACATCTCCGCCTTCCAGGCGCAGGTGGTGTACGGACTGCTCCAGACAGAGGAGTACGCACGGGCGCTCCTC
>NZ_JBIBXG010000029.1:0-23613 GCF_043082085.1 Streptomyces sp. NPDC014801
CCGATCCCAAGCCCTACGTCTGGACGAAGACCGCAGACGAGATCCTCGAACGCCTCGCCAGCTATCTGAACAGAATTCCTGACTCAGAAGACTAGCACCCTCGATAGCGGCCTGCACGGTTCTGTCGCCGGTATCGCGAGCGGCTTGAGCCGTGGCGGCTGCTCCCTTGTCCGCTGCCTTCTTGGTGAACCAACCGGAGATGGCCCCACCGAAGACTGCACCAACCAGCCCTGCCGCGCCGGCCACTGCTGTCGCCATCCCCTCATCCATGCGCGGGAGTCTACGGACTCCTCGTCCGCTTGGCTGTGCTGCGTCGGTGCAGTTGGTGCCGTCGGCATCCGGCACCTTCAGGACGGCCAACAGCTGGCCGATCTCCCGTCCTGTCAAGCCGTGAGCGGTGACGCCTAGCACACCTGCCACCGTCGGGACGATCGCTGACGGCCAGGGCTCGTGACGTGTTGCCATGTGCCGCCTTTTCCTCGTTCCATGATCAACCGGCCGGGATGACACGGACGTGATCAGCAGATCCCCGCCTTTTCCGAGTCCATGGCGGCGATGTGCGGCAGAGCAGCTGTTGGCGGAGTGCCGCCTCGGTAGCGCTTTCAGGCCAAGTGGGCGCTGTACAACCTGTCTTGAAGTGGCTGTACCGATTTGCTTTCCAGTCGTGTACTACTGGCATCATGAGCGTTGTAGTCATCTACAGCGGTAAAGTTGAGAAGGGGAACACGTTGGTCTACGACATTCGTCCGCTCGCCAACGGCCTGCGCACCGACCACCCGGTGCCCGGTCTGCCGTTCGTCGACGACGCGCATCTGCCGCTCGACGAAGGCCCCGACGCCATCGAGGCCGTCGGCCGCAGCAAGGGCGAGGGCATGTGGGGCCGCTGCGACACCTCACACGAGGGAGGATGGCTGGCCTTCACCACCGACCCGATCGCCCACCACTTGGGCTGGGCCGTGCGCTACCACCCCGACCACGGGCGCACCGTCCTCCTGCTGCGCGACGAGGACACCGCCAGCCTTCATACCCACTGGTCCGGCGCCCCGCTGCTGTTCAGGGCCGGCGGCTACTGGTGGGACGGCGACACCTGGTACCGGCCCGGCCAGATCTGGGACCCGGTCACTGAGGACTACGCCCGCCACAAGGCCCGCGCCACCGCCACCGTCCACGCCGCAGACCTGCTCGACGGCCACGCCCACCCCGACCGAGCGCACCTGCACAAGGTTGCCACCTTCGATCCGGCCACCGCACAACCAGAGAACTGGATCGACGACCTGACCCGGTGGGCGCAGCACCACCAAAAGCAGGACGACCCCCTGCCGCTGGACCGTTGCGTCGTCGACCTGGCCAGCCCCGAACTCACCGGAGACCGGCTGCTCGGCGTACCCGAGATGGCCGCGCTCGGCGGCATCACGGCTTCTACCCTGCGCGGCTACATCTCCCGCGGCGAGAACGACGTCCCCCTGCCGCAGGCGACCGTCGGCGGTCGCGCCCAGTGGTCCCGCCCGGTCGCCGAAGACTGGGCCGAAGCCAGACGCCGCTCCTCCGAAGGGCTGAAGGAGGCCATGTCGGCCGGCGACCGCCACCATCTCGCCCCGGGAGCGGCGCAGATCCGCGACCGGTTCAGCGAGACCTTCTTCCGCTACCTGTGGAAGCGCCCCGACCTCCGCAAACGCTGGGCCCTGCGGCACCGCAACGAACCGAGCGTGCGGGAAGTAGCCGACCAGCTCGCCTTCGAAGTCGCCGACAGCCTCCGGCAGATCATCCCGACCGACGCCCTCGGACCGACCATCCGCCACGCCGTCCTGGAGGACTTCACCACCTCGCTCCGCGTCGCCAAACGCCGGGGCAGTGAGCTCAAGGGCTTCGACCTCATCCTGTCGCTGCCCCTTGCGAAGATGCTCGGCTGGTTCATCCAACACTTCCCGACCTCGGCCCAGTGGTACCTCGGCGAGATCATGAGCGAGGCGGACCGTCAGCTCGGCATTTCCGCTCAGGTCTCCGGCGAAGCGCTGCGGCGATCCGCGACCATGAACGGGGGGCTCGACGCCCAGGCCGCGAAGGAGTTCTTCTCCCGTCTCGTGCCGAGAGAACCAGAGAACTGAGACCCCCAGCAGACACGGAGGAGGGGCGGGAGCCATCGACAGCTGCTCCCGCCGCGAGTTGGCGTAGGAGGTCCTGGAGCCGGTGATACACCTTCCGGGCAATCCATCGGACGCTGCGCCTGCTACAAGGCCAGTTCCAAGTCATCGTCATGGAAGACGCCGACCTCGATCACCCCGACTTCGCACCGAACGTGACTCAGCGACGGCGCCACGACACCAACCAAGCACTCGTACCAGCTGACTGGATCGAGGAAGAAGCCGACTAAAGGCCTGCGCTGCAACCCGAGCTGACCGCGGTGAGCATGGCCATGCCCTGCCCCCCGGCAGCTACATCAGGCATCCGGTGCGTCAGCGGTACCTGTCTCTGCCGGCACCAGACCGGCAGGGGGTCGCTTCCCCCGCGCCTCCCCTCAGGTGAAGAAGCCACGGGCGGCGGAACCTATCGATGCGACTGGTCTACGGTCAGCGGCGGTGCCCGGACCACGCCGGGGCGAAGTCGCGGTGCCCGCCGGAGTGAGCGTGTGAGTACTTCACACGCGGCAGCTGTCGATGTGGGTGACGTCGCGGAAGTCGGCGATGATGGGGCTGGCCATGGATTCGCGGTAGACGACGGCTGTCCGGCCGTACGCCCAGGCCTCTTGGTCGCGGAAATCTTGCTGAGCTTCCGAGCAACTGCCGAACATGAGGGCGCGGACGGTGTCCGTGTAGTCCGGGTCGTCGTGGTAGTCCTGCCCTTCGGGGTAGGTGCCCGGACCGAAGGTGACGAACATCGTCTGTGCCTCCGGATTGAAGCTGACAGTCACGACATCGTCCAGGTAGGTCTTGCCTTCAAGAATCGGAGTGGCCTCCGTGATGAAGCGCTGCGCGGCGGCTTTCTCCGCTGGGGTGGCCGGGACCCGGGCAGCGGCCCACTCATCGACAGTGGGTTTGAGGGTGTCGGTGCGGGTGTAAGCGGGGGAGGGCATCGACGGAGCCTGCGACGCGCGTGAGGCGGGAGCAGCCGCATCCGTGGTGCGGGCGGTTGTACTGTCATTTGTGGTGGGGGACTGCTGCTCGGGGCTAGCGACCGTCGGTGTCTGCTGGTGGACCGCTGCAGGTTGCTGCCGCGCCGCATTTGAGGAGGGCTGGGCGGCGACGAGGGCACCACCGAGGCCGCCCACGATACCTGCGGCAGCGACGACCGCGACGTACAGGCGAGTGCGTCTTTTGCCCTGCGGTGGCACGGGCCATGGCACATCAGTGGCGGGCGGTATGTCCCAATGGAGAGTGAAGAAGTCAGCTATCAGGGTCGGCGGCGGGGAAATGGGGCTGATGATGGCTGTGGTCTGCGCAGCCAACAGGCGTCCGCATTGTCGGGCGAGGTCCGCAGCTGTCGGCCTGTCGGACGGCTCTTTGGAGAGGGCCCTTGCGGTCAGGGACTTAAGGTCGTCAGGGATGCCGTCGAGATCGGGTTCGGCCGACAGAACGCGGAAGGCGACTGCATCGGCAGCCCCGGTACCGAAGGGCAGGCGGCCGGTTGCTCCGTAGGCGATGAGCGCTCCCCAGGCGAAGATGTCACCGTGTGGGCCGACAGCACCGGTGCGGTAATGCTCGGGGCTGATCCAGCCGGGCGTGCCGGTCATCACGCCGGTGCGGGTGACGGAAGTTCCGTCTAAAGCGTGGGCGATGCCGAAGTCGAGGACGGCCGGTCCCGAGGGGGTCAGCATGATGTTCTGCGGTTTGACGTCCCGGTGGATCACGCCGGCCTCGTGTACGGCCGCGAGAGCGGCCGCGGTGCCAGCTGCCAGAACGTACAAGTTGACCCCCGCCAACGGCCCGATTTCGCTGACGTGTTGGTCGAGAGTAAGGCCAGGTGCGAACGCGGTCGCAAGCCACGGCGAGGGCGCGTCAACGTCAGCGTCATGCACGGCCACCAAGCATGGCCCCGCAATCCGTCGTGAGAGTTGCACCTCCCGCCGAAACCGGGCCCGAAATTCCGCGTTCGCAGCGTGCGCTGGATGCACGACTTTCACGGCCAACCGCTCGCCGCCCGCGCTGAGCGCGGCATACACGGTGCCCATACCGCCCGATCCGAGTCGCCCCACGACCCGGTAGGGCCCCACAGTGCTCGGATCTCCAACCTGCAGCGGTTCTACCTGACTGGACACGACGAAGCCCCCACGTCTTAAGTAATCCCCATGCGCCGCCCGAAGCGGCGATCGATCGTATCGGGCGCAATGACACCCTTACGCCCAATCCCCGCAGCCACTCCTGCACGGACGACGCCGCAGAGTCTCAGCCACTGCCCCAAAGTGCCCGATCACAGTTCTCACCCGGTAATGGGGCCCCGGTCGGCCCCGGGACAAAGTGAAGACGCGCTGCCCCTCCTGCCAGCACCGACATGGCCGACAACAGCCACCGCTGGGCAGGGCAGGGCAAGGGCAAGTCGAGTACCGGCGTCTCTGGAGCGGCTCAAGGGCCGCAGGCGCCGGTGATCCCGTACTCGCGGGCGAACTGGTTGGCCTCCGCCACGCCCCCGCTGTGAGCGCGCACGTAGAACGTGCGGGGAGGGCGGCCAGGCGGCGAAGGCATCGTGTGGCGGTCAGGCGAGGACGGCGGCGAGGGCGCCGGCCACGGTGGCGGTGAGCGTGAGCACCGCGGCGAAGGTGGTGGCGGCGCGGGTGAGGGCGGCGGGGTAGGTGGCGCCATCCATGCGAGCAAGCTTGCCCGCGCCGGCGGCGGCCAGCAGCGCGACGACGAACACGACTGCGACGGCGATGAGGACGACGGCGACCTTCACGGCAGACTCCCTGCACGAGGTGGGGTGTTGACGTGGGTGAGGGTGCCGAAATGGGTGTGCGCCATGGTGCGCCGGACCGAAGATGAACACCGGCGCACACATCACACCCGGGGGGCGAGCGCGTGCACGAGGAACGGACGGGGCACACTCCGGACTCGGCTCTGGGGGAACTGCGCAGGAAGCTGGCGGCAGGGCTGGCCAAGACCGGGCTGGCGAAGAAGGATCTCGCCGCCCGTACAGAGCTGAGCCGTACCACTGTGCAGCTCGCCTTCCAGGACGGCGGGCCGGTGCCGTCAGAGCACACGGTGACTTCACTGGCCGCCCCGCTGAGACTGCCGGTAGGGGAGCTGCTCGAGCTTCAGCGGGTCGCGGCCGGCGGCGGGAACGGTGAAAGGCCTGGGCCGGGGCGGCCGATCGGCCAATGGGATCCGCACGCCCTGGAGGTCCATCCCGCCGGCACCCCTCATGACGGCCCTGGTCTGCCGGGATAGCGGTCACTGCCCGGATATGTACGCCGCGAACACGACCGTCTCTTGGCGGAGGCCGTGCGGCAGGCTCCGCAGGGACACAGCCAGATGGTGGTGCTGGTGGGCGAGTCCTCGACGGGTAAGACGCGTGCGTGCTGGGAGGCTGTGCAGCCACTCGCGGACGGGGGCTGGAGGCTGTGGCACCCCTTCGACCCCACCCGCGCGAGGGCCGCTCTGGAAGATCTGCACCGGGTCGGCCCGCAAACGGTGGTGTGGCTGAACGAAGCCCAGCATTACCTCGGCGACCCGTCGGCCGGGGAGGAGATCGCTGCCGCCGTGCATGCTCTACTGACCGACCCGCAGCGCGGACCGGTCCTCGTTCTGGGCACCCTGTGGCCCGACTACGCCAACCAGTACATCGCCCCACCCACCCCAGAAGGGGCCGATCCACACAGCCGGGTCAGGGAGCTGCTCGCGGGCCGCATCGTGAGCATCCCCAACTGTTTCGACTCCGGCGCGCTGGACGAGGCGAGAGAGTTGGCCGAGGGCGGTGACCGGCTGCTGGCCGATGCTCTCACCCGAGCCGGGACCGACGGGCGTCTTGCCCAGGACCTGGCAGGAGGCCCCGCGCTCCTGGAGCGCTACCAGACAGGCAGCCCGGCCGCCCGAGCTCTCTTGGAGGCGGCGATGGACGCCCGCCGCCTCGGCGTCGGCCCGCACCTGCCGCAGGCCTTCCTCACCGACGCCGCCCCCGACTACCTGCACGACAGCGACTGGAACCAGCTCACCGACGACTGGGCGGACAAGGCCTACGCCGAACTCGCCACACGGGTTCACGGCAAGCACGCCCCACTGAGCCGCATCACCCCACGGCCACAACGACGCCCACTCGACCCGTCCACACCCGCCGACGCCCCGCCCCCGCAACCGATGGGGCCGGTATTCCGCCTCGCGGACTACCTGGAGCAACACGGACGCACCACCCGCTGGCACCTGTGTCCACCCGCCTCCTTCTGGCACGCCGCTACACCCACCTCACCCACTCCGACGAACTGAACAGTCTCGCCACTGCAGCCCAGCAGCGCTACCGCCTGCTTTGGGCCCACCACCCGCCTTCGGGCCGCCAGCCACGGAAACACTCAGGCTCTATACGTCCTGGCGTGGCTACGCGAGCAGGCCGGGGACCGAGACAGCGCCGGAACCGCCGCCCGGCAGGCCGCCGAGCGCGGCGGCACGGAGGCCCTGGCCCTGCTGGCTTGGATGCGGGAGGAGATGGGGGATCGGGAGAGTGCCGAAGCCTTCGCCCGGCAGGCCGCCGACCACGGAGACACGGAGGCCCTGGCCCTGCTGGCCCGGCTGCGGGAGCGGGCCAGGTCTCGGGAGAGTGCCGAAGCCCTTGCCCGGCAAGCCGCCGACCACGGCAACCCGGGCGCCTTGGTCGAGCTGGCCCGGATGCGGGAGCGGGCAGGGGATCGGGAGGGCGCCGAAACCTTCGTCCGACAGGCCACCAAGCGCGGCGACGCGGTCGTCCTGGTCGAGCTGGCCCGGCTGCGGGAGGAGGTGGGGGATCGGGAGGGCGCCGGAATCTTCGCTCGGCAGGCCGCCGACCACGGCGACACGAGCGCGCTGTCCATCCTGGCCCGGATGAGAGAGCGGGCGGGGGAGTGGGAGGACGCCGAAATCTTCGCCCGGCAGGCCGCCGACCACGGCAACACGCACGCCCTGGTCCAGCTGGCCCGGACGCGGGAGGAGGCGGGGGAACGGGAGTCCGATCTGAGGCTGCTGCCCTCTCCGGTCGCCAACGCGTGGGGGACCAAGCCGATCTCCGGTATCTGGGAGCAGCACCGGAACTGGGTCCGGGCCCTGCCAGACTTCCTCGTGCCCATCGAGGTGGAACTGGACGGCGAAGTCGCAACGAAGCTCCTGCCGTTCGACAAGGGCAAGATCTTTCCGTACGCGTACCGGCACAGCTTCGCCCAGCGGCACGCCGACGCGGGAGTCAAGCCGGAAGTCCTCAAGGACCTCATGGACCATCGCCAGCTGCAGACCAGCCAGGCGTACTACCGCATCGGCCAGGACCGGCGTCGTGAAGCCATCGACCGGGTCGCGGTCATGCAGTTCGACCGGCACGGCAAGCGGGTGTGGCGCCAGGTTCAGGGGCTCTTGGAATCCGAGCACGTACGGCGCGAGATCGGCGAGGTCGCCACGGCGTACGGCTTGTGCAGGGAACCCACGAACGTGGCGGCCGGCGGGCACAGCTGCCCGCTGCGCTTCCGCTGCCTGGGCTGCGAACACTTCCACACCGACGTCTCCTACCTGCCGGACCTGGAGGCGTACCACGCAGACCTCCTGCGCAGCCGCGAGAAGCTGATGTCCGCCTTCGAAGCGGACGACTGGGCACGCGCCGAGGCGATGCCGTCCCAGGAGGAGATCCGCCGGGTCCGCCGACTGATCAACCGCGTCAAGGCGGACCTGGACGATCTCACCGCGGAGGAGCAGGCGCAAATCCAGCAGGCGGTCTCGGTCATCCGCCGCGGGCGCAGCGTGATGCTGGGGATGCCTCGCATCGGCCAGCCCCTGCCCGACGTCCGGCCGAGGAGGACTGATACGTGAGTTCCGCGATGAGCGCCGGCCGCGAAGCGGACGGCGACCGGCGCCGCCAGCGGGTCGTGAAGGCCGTCAACGCTGCCACGCAGAAGGGGAGCCGCATCACGGTCTCGGGCATCGCCCGTCAGGCCGGGGTGGACCGGACCTTTCTGTACCGGCACCGGGATCTACTCGCATTGGTGCACGCTGCCGAGCTGGCGCCGGTCGAGCGGGACCCGGCGTCGGGTGCCTCTGCGGTGAGCAGGGCCTCGCTCCAGGCCGATCTCGCGAACGCGCAGGCCCGCACGGTCCGCCTGTCCGCCCGAATTCAGCAGTTGGAGAGGCGCTTGTCCCAGGAACTGGGCGAGCTGGCCTGGCGCGAGTCGGGCCTTGGCGCGCCCACCGACATCGAGGAGCTTCAGCGAACGATCACGCGGCTCGAGCAGCGCAACGTCGAGTTGACCGAGGCCCTGGAAGAGAGCCAGGCCGAGCTGGCGGCGGCTCGGGAAGCCAATCGTGAGCTGACCCGGACCCTCAACCAGCGTGGAGAGTCGACGTCGGGCAGGTGCCGACCGCACGGATGACGGGCCTTTCATTGGATCGCAATAGTCAGTCTTGCGTGGTCTGAAACTCCTTGTCCGCGTCGGAGCGGATTGGCCTCACCAAGGGAGCAAGGTCCATGCGGTGACGGTTCCTGCCCACTCGCCGATCATCAAGCTCAAGGTGTCGGTGCTGGGTTGCGCCACGCTGGCCGAGGTGATCAGGCCGTCTGTATGGGTCCGGATACTTCTCGCTGATTCGATATCCCAAACCGTTACCTCGCCACCGCTGCAGCTGATCCCCCAGCGTCCATCCGGGCTAATCGCTACTGCTCTCACCCAAACGGCGGCTGGCAGTGATCGGTTCACGGGCTCTTCCGCGGAGAGGTCCCACAGCAATAGTTCCCCGGCACCGCCGGGCCCTTCGCCGCCACCAGTCAGCGCTCGCTGGCCGTCAGAACTCACAGCAACAGCTGCGATGCCTGTTGCTGTAGGGATTGACAGCGGCCGGTGGGTCGATTCGGGGCTGGTTAGATCCCACAGCAGCACTTCCCCAGATTCCTGGAGCAGTGAGCGGGTGCCAGCAACAACCCGCTGGCCGTCGGCGCTGATCACCGCGGTTTCGACCCTGCGGTCGAGTAGCGATTGGCTGGTGGGATGTTTGCCAGACAGGTCCCAGAGCAGAAGTTCGCTGCTGCCGGTCACGGCGCGCTGGCCGTCGCCGCTGATCGCTACCGCTTGAACCTTGCTGGCGTGCCCTGCCAGTGCCTGACTTCGCGGGTGTTCACCGGATAGATCCCACAGCAGCAGTTCAGCAGAATCTCCGTACTTGGGGCCGCCGCCGCTAAGCGCTCGCTGGCCGTCAGCGCTGATCGCGACTGCTTGGACCTCAAAGGCGGGGCCGACGAGCGATTGGGTTCGCGGCTGTTCGCCAGACAGGTCCCACAACAACAGCTCGCCGGTTTGGCTGTACACGTCTCCGCCCCCGCTGACGGCGCGCTGGCCGTCGCCGCTCATCGCCACCGCGCGAACCCAGCCCGCCGGGCCGGGCAGTGGCTCGGCTGTCGGCTCCTCGATAGTGAGATCCCACACCAGCATCTCCGCGGCGCTGCCGCTGACGGCCAGACTGTTGTCGGCGCTGATTGCCACTGCCTCGACTTCACGGGTATGGCCCGCAAGCGATTGGCTTGTGGGCTGACTGCCGGATAGGTCCCACAGCAGCAGCTCTGTGCCACTGCCGCTCGCCGCACGTTGGCCGTCGGGGCTGATGGCCACGGCCGAGGCTGCGCGAGTGTGGCCGAGCATCTGCTGGCTGGTTGCGCGGAACAAATCCCACAGCAGCAGCTTCCCGTTGCCGGCCTTGTCGCCCCCTGCGCTGATAGCCCAAGCGCCGTCAGCACTGATCGCCACCTTTCTCACCGAATCCGTTGTGACAGGGAGTGACTCTTTGAAAAAGCCGTTGGCTACAAAACTCCAGAGCAGCAGCTCGGGCGTTCCCTGGTTGTCCGCAGCGCTGATCACGCGGCGACCATCGGCGCTCATCGCTGCTGATCGAACCCAACTGTTCTCATCGATGGGCAGCGGCATGTAATCCACGAGATCGAGGTCCCAAATCACCAAGGTGCCACCGCCGGTCATCCCTAGCATGCCGTCAGCACTGATACCCACTGACCACGTCCACTCAAGGTCGGGGAGCCTGATCCTGCCTGGAGGATCGTTGCTGAGACCGAATAGGAACAGTTTCCCAAGCCCATCACTATGGCTAGCCGTGAGAGCCCAATGACCGTCCGGCGTGAGTGCCACCGCTGTGACGCAGCTGGTGTGTCCAGATAGTGGCCGGCTCGTCGGCTGCTTACCACAGAGGTCCCACAGCAGGAGCTCTCCGGGTCTGCCATTGACTCCGCCACCAGTGACTACTCGTCGGCCCTCAGCGCTCAGGGCCACTGCCCCGACGGCAACTGGTACCGCATGAAGTAGAGCGGGTGATGTGCGTCCAGTGGTCCAGCGCGGCATGACTTGGGGTGGAAGCAGGCTCGCGAGCCGTTGCTGAGCTCGCTGGGCCAGTTCAGCTTCGCCCAGCCGAAGAAACTGGGCTCCCAACTGCCGGGTCACATAGCCGGATTCGTGGATGGGGTCGCCGGGCTGCAGGTGATGGGCTTGCTGACCAATGCAGCGACTGAGCCCGGTCAGATTGGGGTCCACATTGCTTGCGCTGTGCGCTGTGATGAGCACTTGGTCCACCCCGAGCCGGGCGATTGCCGCGTCGAGGTAGCCGAAGTCGCTCACGAGATCACGTAGCTTGGTCGGCTGGTGTCTCGCGAGCATGTCGGGATAGCTGTCAAGCAGGTACGAGGGCGTGTCTTCGGGCCAGCCAGCCTCCCGATAGCGGTTCATCCACCGCTCTAGGCGTTGGCGGTAGAGGTTCAGCTCCTGCGCTAGCCGCTCCGCGCTGCCGCTGCGGAGCTGATCATGAGCGAAGACGTAACGGGTATGGGACAGATCACCGACCGGCTCCAGCACCCGCGCGACCTCGTCAGTCACTAGGCGCTGGATTCGGTAATGCCGCGAAGAGTGACCGGCGAAACGAGTGAGCTGGACAAGGTCGTCGATGCTCAATGCCCCCTCAGCTGCCGCGAGCAGGCCGATGCAGTCGAAGGCTAGTTCCCCTTGCCGATCCAGGAGCAACTCGAGCTCGTTCTGGGCTGCCTCGGCGAGTCGAGCGGCGTACGGGCTGTCCGGTAGCTCCTTTGGCCGCACTTCGCGCAGAGGGCTGTCGGCATCGACGTCGGCGGGCAGCTGGTAGTTGCGCCGACTGGTGATCAGGATGTGTGCGTGTTCACCAACCATGGTGGGGATTAGCGCGGCTACGCTCGGTCGGCCAAGGCTCCGACTGACATCCTCATCGATCCCGTCAATGACGAGCAACAGGTGTCGACTGTTCTGTGCGGCCCGCTCGACGGCACGCCGCCACAGAGCGATGAAGGCCTCCGGATCGTCAGCTGGCTGTGGTGGCTCTTCTCCCAGGAGCCAGGCGAGTTGATTTCCGACCACTGTAGTGAACCGCCCTGAGTGGGCATCGGACAGGCGACGAATCAGGAAGTATGCGACGCAGTCCACGTTCGGCGGGCAGTTGTTGATCAAGTGCGCGGTTAGTGCCGTCTTGCCAGCCCATGGTCCACCCGACACCCATTGGTATCCCCGGCTGCTGGTCGCGAATTTGGTCAGCTCTGCCAGCCATTGCTCGCGGTCAAGCAGTACCGGAGTCCGCCGGATTAGTTCCCTGATTCGTTCGTGATAGGCAGGAGGAGGCTCGGGCCGAGGCAGTTGGACGAGGTTAGCTGCGTCGGCAACTCCCAGCTCGTGCCACCAGCGATCTGCCACGCTGGTGGGGAGCATGTTGAGAGAGGTGATCGGAACCAGTGTCAGCGAGGAGCTGCCTTCCGGCCGGTGGTGCTCACTAATCACGCCGAGCGCTCGGTACTGCCGCTGGTCGGTCACGAAAACCACCGCGCCAGAGATGCCCTCCCATGGCGACCCCGTGATACTTGCCTCCGGCAGGGGCTCAGGAGCTGCCGTGACCTGCAGCTCGAGGAGGCCAGAGACCAAGTTCGCCCCAGGCGGGATGTACCCGTGAAGATGGGCGGTGTCGCGCAGCGGCCGGTCTGCGGAAGACCTCCGCGGTGCGGTTGGGCTCCTGGACTTTTCCTTAAACCGTGGGAAGCCGATCGTGCTGCAGCCCATCAACCGTGTAGGGCTATTACGGTCCACCTGGGCAAAGGAAAACTGGGGTGTCTGACCTTCTGTGAGGTCGGAGTCGAGGATCTCCAAGATCGCCAAGTCAGGGCCATCCAGTCCATTGACAAGAATGACCTGCGCGGTGTATTCACGGCCGTCCGGACAGCGGATGAAGAGTTGTTCACCCTCACCCGGTGCGCTGCGGTAATCCACGTTGTGGGCAGCGGTAAGTACCTTGCACGGGCCCATCAAATGACCGGAGCCCACCGTCCACCGCGGACTGATGTGCGCACCGCGATCGTGAAGCACTTCCACAGCGCCAATCACTACCGCTCCTCTCCGGCGCGCCGCCTCAGGGCTTGTCGTCGGAGCCGCGGTGGACCTTTACTGGCCTGCCGTGGTCGTCCACTGGTGTGCCCAGCGTGACAGTCACCTTCTGGATCTCCTCATTGCGGTAGTCGGCCGAGCCGCCCAGTTCCATCACCCAGAACCTCACCCCTGCTTTTCCGCCGGCCTTCTTCTCGACCGCCACGTTGAACTCGAGCTGCACTCCATCTACGGGGAACTGAAGGGTTGAAGCTGCGCCAGCAGTGATCGCTGAAGCGAGCTCAGCCCGTACGGCCTCGATGGTCTCCGCCAGTCCAATGCGTTCCATAGAGCACCTCCAGTGAGAAATCATCTGACATGGACAGAGATGTCGCATTTAGTCCTAGCGGATGGGTGAGTCACACGAGCCAGAGTCTCTCCGCGTGCGCACAGTCCCGTGTACATCGTCAGCCCGGAGGCTTCCACGTTCTGCTCGCCGTGTGGATTGCGGCCGGCCAGTACTTCGCCACCCGCTCCATCGTCGCCAAGACCCTCAGCCGCTGAGTCACAGCCTGTTGCCCGTCGTCCGCATCGGCAACGGCCTGCTCATCCTCATCGAGGCTGGGGCCTTCGGGCGGTAAGGCTCAGTAGCCTGCCAGCGGCGGCACCAGATGGTGCCGCCGCTCGGCGTTTCGGCTCACAGCTCCCACGGCATGGCCGCGTCGTGCATGTCGTCCCAGATCTCCACCCGCAGCCGATCGCCGGCGGCACGCATTCCAAGGCACTCCGAAACCGGGCCGCACGACTCCTTGATCTATCCCGGGAGCCTCCCACTCCCGTGCGCCGGTCGCATCAAGGCTGCTGGCGGGCGCCTCACGAGATCGGCGTCCGCCGCGGGGTGGCGAGGAGCAGAGGAGCAGTAGGTCATTCGCTCCAGGCCGTCCTCGCCGCACTGGCATTCGGCCTGGGATGCGGGCCTCGTCGAGACGGGGGCGCCCCTTACCTGATCAGGTGATAGCGCCACACCTGTTGCACGCGGTAGCGTCCTTCGCACTGCTGCTGAGCTGCACTGATCCTCATGGGACTACGCCGCACGACAGTTGACCCCGCTAGAAGCGACGATCTCGCCGTTCTCGGCGTTCGGCTGGGCGCGGACGGCGACCGTGTCGCCGTCCATGATGTGCGCTTTGATCATCGAATTCCCCCTCTCAGTGAGCGCGAACACCGTCCCGCTGCCGACGAGTTGCTTCGGCAGCGCCAGCACGTCCTTGACGTGCTCGTCGGCGGTGATCGGAACGCCGGCGGCGATGCGCCCGACGAGCGGGGTATGGACCACCGAGGCGTCGGACGCATCGGGGTTCGCCTCCAGGGCAAAGTCGACCTCGGGACCGGCGGTCGCGGTGGGAACGTAAGCGCGAGGACGCTTCGGGTCCTGCCGCAGGACGCCCTTCTTCACCAGGGCGCCGATCTGATGCGCGACGGACGAGGTGCTGGCGAGCCCCGCAGCCTGACCGAGCTCCCGCATCGACGGCGGGTAGCCGCGCATCACTGATGCTGGCCCGGATCGCGTCGACGATGCGGCGTTGCCGGTCGGTCAGCCCGTCCTCCCGGGTCACGATGCCCGGCGGACGCCCGACGTACCGAGTGGCCTCCATAGTGTCCCCCTCCGCGCTCGTACAGGTTCGAACCGTAACCCGAGATTCCAGAAAGGGGCACAGACATGCGACTGAAATTCCCTGGTCAACGACGGCTGCCTCCGACGTGCCACCAGCGGAATCAGGGAAGGTACAGCGCGCCACCGGCAAGCGCCGATGGGGGCGCGGCGTGGCGCGCTGCCAGCACGGCGCCTCGCCACTACTGTGACGCCCTGCGGCATCGGTCTGCTGCTCCTCACGCGAACCTCGGCCCACGGGTTCACAGGCGGAGGCGAAGAAGCTCGGCTTCGACCAGTTCCGTCTCATCGACCGCAACGCCGCACGCCAGTACCTGTTCCTCATGCTCCGAGGGCCGACGGAGCGGAGCGAAAGGTGCTTGAAGCCATGTCGGCCACCCAGACCAGCAGCCGCGCCCGGACGTACGCCCTCTACACCGGCACCCCCGCCAGGTCGCCTGTGACGCCGTCGCTGCCGTGCAGCCCGATGCGCCCCTCATCCCGGCGCCGGCCCAGCACGCGCAACTCCTGCTTGAGTCGGAGGTGTTCTACTGGGTCCTCAACACCCAGCGGCACTTCTTCGAGTACCCCTTCGGCATCCGGTACGTGCAGCCCACCTCAGAAGGCGTCCGGCTCCACCTGGAGAGCAACGCCAGCCTCGACAGCCTGCTGAGCGGACTGCTGCCCTGCCGGTCACCGATGCGCGTAGGACGAGACGAGATCTACGGGCTCAACGGTGTCCGGATCTGCGCACGCACCGATCGCGGCATCGAGCTCCGTCGGCTCGGACAGCCGACCAGGATCCAGCTCACCGGCCCCTCGCGACGAGCCTTCCAGAAGGCCGAGGCAGCCCTTGCGCAGCAGATCCAGAGCAACGGGGGAGAGGCCTGCTGGCTGGCCGGCGACACCTGGACTTCCTACGAGAAGCAGTGGGACACCGAACGGCAGCCGCTTATCTACGAGAAGATCTGGCGGGACGCCGCCTGGCTCCCCAGCGGGCTGCTGCGCCGCCTCGGACTCCTCCACACCGTCGCCGTCCCCCAGGTCGTCACCGGCCACGAGTCGCGGCTGGGGGAGTGGTGGATCCTGCAGCTCGAGCACGATTCCGAGACAGCCCTGCGCCGCGCCGAGCTGGTGCAGGCCCTGACCGACCCGGAGCATGGTCTGCCGCTGGAGCTGTGCGGTCACCGCGACCTGACGCCCGGGGGTAGCCTCGGCCTGGTCCTGTTGAAGTCTCCAGATCGCAGCGCCGCTCTCCAACTGCGCTACGACCGGATCGACTACCCGATCAGGAAGCACCGCGCCGAGATGTTCGCGGCGATCCGCCGGCGCACCAGTGCCCTGACGGGCGAGGCATCGTTGCCCGTGATGCCCGGTTGCTCGGGCACCGGCTGAGGGGGTCACGAGCGTAGGGGCCTTAGTCAAGGCCCCTTCACCCGAAGGGATTGCCGCAATGCGGCGATGTCCCATGCCGTAGGCGTTTGCCGTACCGTTCTCGGACTGCGCCTGCCCAGGGGAGGGCAGCGGGCCGGACCGGGGAGAGGACGGCGTCGGGGTGAATGGGGAAGACCAGGAGAACTGGGGTAAGCGAGCGGTCTGCCGAACCGCTGATCCGGACGAGCTCTTCGTGGACGGCGCGGCCCAGAACAGGGCCAAGGCCCTCTGCACCGGCTGCCCGGTGCGCACCGAGTGCCTGGCCTATGCCCTCGACTATCGCATCGAGCACGGAATCTGGGGCGGCATGACCGAGCGTGAGCGGCGGGCTCTCCTGCGACGGCGCCCCCTGGTCACGTCCTGGAGACGCCTGCTCGAAGCCGCCCGATCGGAACACCAACGACTTGCCAGCCCGGACGATGGACAGGCCTGGGGCGTCGCAGGATGAAAGCACGCCGGCCCCCTGACCCCCGCTCCCCGCGGTACCGCCCGGCGCGGACAGGAGGTGTTGGGCCGGGGCCGTGCGCGCCGGACGGCACCGCGGCCTGAGTGGCTGGAGCCGGGCCCGTCAGGGTCTGCGGGCTGGAGCCCGCGGCCGGGGGAAATTGGCGGTGATGCGGCCGCCCGCCCGGCAGAATCGGGTGATCGACACGCCCTTTGGGGGAGCTATGCAGGAACTCCGCTTCGACGACGACATCCGGTTCACCGTGGAAGTCAGCAGCGACCAGACGTGGCTGCACCGCGCACTGGGAGCCCACGAGCTGAGAGTCCAGCTCGCTGTCGGGGTGTCGCCCTTCACCGAGGCCGGGAAGATCCTCGCCCTGGAGGCGGACCTGTTCGGCTTCGAGGCGACGGGGCAGCGCTCCCGGCTCGCCCGGACCACGGCGAACCTGGCGTACACCCCGAAGATCACCGTCCACCGCGTGAACCTGTCGTTCCCGCTGACCTCGTTGCAGGTCCACGCCATCGAGGAGGGCCGCACCGGCGACGTCCGCTTCGAGATCGACCTCAACGCGACCCTGCCGCAGGCGCCCGGGTATCCGGGGAGCACCCAGGACACGGCGCACATCACCATCGCCAAGAGCCGGTGGGAACAGCAGTTGGCGCAGCTGGGGCCGTCCGCGGCGTTCGAGATGGCCGTGCCGTACCCGCTCGGCGACCCGGAACGGGACGAGGTTGGACGGACGCTGCGGGAGGCACAGCGGCTGCTGACCGCGAACGAGGTGCGGGCGTCGATCCTGGAGGTCAGGCGGGCGCTGGAGTGGGTCCGGGAGAACGTCACCTGGGACAACCCCGGATCGAGGAAGCAGGCCAACCAGTGCAACCAGACCGAGCGGTGGTGGCGGATCCAGGACGCCCTCTACAGCCAGACCTGCGGCGCCCTGCACAACGACGCGGTCACCAAGACCTTCAAGTACGACCGGGCCGAGGCGGAGACGCTCCTGGCGATGACCGCCGCACTGCTGCGGAACGTGCCCGTCACCAGCGCGTGACGGCCCGGCGCTCGCCTGGCGACCGAGACGAGGACCGCATGGCAATCGAGCACAACGGCATTGCAGGCCCCTACTTCGAGTACGACGGACTGCCCGCCCAGCACGTGGTGGACAAGGATCTGCCGCTGATCCATCCGTACGGCCTGGTGACGCCCGGCCGCTATCTCACGCCCGGCGGCGGACGGCTCACCATCCGCCCGGCCGAGAAGCGCGCCCACACCCGGATCACGCTGGACCACCTGGGTTGTCCCGCCCAGGTCACCGATGAGAAGGACGCCCCCTTCATGCGGCTCGCCCAGGCTGCCGAGGAGTACTGCGTGCAGGCCAGGTGCCGACACCACGCCGCGTACTCGGGCGGGGTGCTGCGCATCTTCGAGGTACGCAAGGGGAGTATCGAGCTCACCGCATTCGTGCGCGCCGCGCTCGCGGTCGAGCTGGGGGACTTCACCCCCACGGACCGGCTCTTCCAGGAGACCGAAGCACTGGTCGGGCCTGTCCGCCGGGACGGCGAGGGGGACCAGGCCAGCGGCGGCTAGACGCCCGATGCCCGCCTGTCGCGGCGGTACCGGCGCGCCTATGAAAGCGGGGAGGTGCGGCGCCACGGGGGGAGCGCCGCACCTGCGACCAGCGTAGCGATCCACCGCCCGGCCCGGGCTCAATTGTGCGACCGGCAACGGAGAAGGCCCCGGACCTTGCGCCCGACACTGCGCTCGTAGCAGCCGGACAGCCAGCACGCCCGTCCCACCTCAATCAGCTGGACTACGCTGCGCGTTGTCGTCAGGGCGAAGGAAGGGCGGGCTGTGGCCAAGCGGACGAACGGCTCCGAGAAGAACCGCAAGGAGCCGCTGTCCGGCGTCGCACGCCGGCTGTGGGCGTTCTCTGGGATTGACGTGACCGTGCTGGCCGCGATGGTCGGGGGCTTCCTGCTGCTGGGGTTGCTGTACACATGGGGGCAGGTGTTCCCCCGCTGGACGGTGGTCCTGTCCGGACGACGGGTCCCGCGCCTGCTGCCGTTGATCCCGGCCTGGCTGACCGGCATCCCCCTGGCGATGTACGGGTCCGTCCTCATCGTCATGGCCCCGCTCATGGCCGTCGGCGTGCTGCCCGAGATCAAGCCGTCCCCGCCGTTCACCACCACTTCGGGGATCACTTGGATGGTCGAGTTCGGCGGCCTGGCATTCGCCGGTCTGGGCATCGGCCTCGTTGTGGCCGCCCGCTCCTATGCCGCCCGCACCCGCCCCGTCTGTGCCAGCGCCACGGCAGTGGAGAGGCCCAAGTAGCCGGGCACAGGAATGTCAGCTTCCCGCTGGCGATCAAGCAGCAGCCGCGACGGTTTCCGGTCAAACTTTGCGCCCGTGGAATCAACAGCCCGTCGGCTCGCGCTGCTGACCCTTAAGGAAGCACATGATCTTGTGCGGTTGCTGGTGACCGTGGGGCAGGAGAGCGGGCAGGTTTCGTCTGAGGCGGACCGGCTGGCCAACGATACCGCCACACGCATCCCGTCGGAGAACTGAGCTTTCAGGCAACCGGCAGCTGCAAGAGGACAGGGTAGGTATGGTGAACCGGGCGGCGATGGGATAAGCCCGACCGCGGAAGCGAAGCGCGTCATCTTCGTTCGTGCTGTCCGGCCCGCGGGCGCGGCCCTAGTAGGCAAGGGAAGCGTCGTCCACCGGGCTCGCCGGCGTGACGTCCGTGCACGGTCTGCCGGGGCCCGAACTGCTCCGGCAGATCTCTCCAGGGCATTCAGCCCCGCCCTGTATCGGGACGGCCTCAACACCGGGGAACGGCATCGACCTGTCTAGCCAGCTCCAGGGCTTCTGGCGCCCGTCCTCTCGCCACAGACCCCTGCTGCTCACGAGACATCACGGCCGGCCTCGCGCCCATCACGCCCTCGCCCTGGCCGAGCTGACGAGAATCCGTGAAATCGGCGAGTGCTGCTCCTTGTTACCCAGCTGGTTGTTGTCGGCAACACCAAGGCGACCTCGGGTAGTGGCTTGTCACCCAGCCTTGGCCGGGTGATCAACGCTGTCAGTGATCGCGGCTATGGTGCCCGGTCATGGGGTTCTCGGGATCTTTCATCGTGGCGCGAGGCAGCCGACCGCTGACGCAGTCGGCGGCGATGCGTGCGTCGGACTGTGTGCCGTTGTGGTGGGCGCGCGATGGCGAGTGGCAGATCCTGCAAGCTTGTCCCATTGCGGATCCGGACTCTTCGATTCTCGATGAGACGCGCGCTTCTGTCCTGGTCTGTCATGTTGTTGACAGTGATTTCGCGACCGTTCAGGCAGCGCATCCCGATGGCCTGTCATGGCAATGTGCTTTGTCGCCGGAGATGGCCCGGGATTACGGCCTCCCCGGAGAGTGGATCGGTGATGCGGTCGAAGTAGGTGAGCGGGCTGAAGCCTGGGCCCGACGGGCTGGTCTTCAGCCGGACCCGGTGGCGCTCGGGACCGCCCTGGTGGCTGAGTCTGATCCGCTGGCGGAGGACTTGGTCTTCGCGCTTGTTCATGCCCTGGGGTTCCGGTTCCGTGACGGGGTCGCCCTGGATCCGCCGACGGTATGACTGGCGGCCTGTTCGCAAACTGCCCGCTGCCGGGCTCGCCAGCCGAAGTGCCCAGCCCGGTCGCGCGACTTGCTTCACGTCGGTCAGCAGACTGTCTCCAAAACCGGGTCTTGGGGGTGACGTTGGACGACGTCCGAGTGTGTTCGTCCGGCCGGTCACGATGGATGAGGGCCGGAAGCTGCCGCGGATCAGCCGGACCGCGAAGGACCCGGTGAAACTCCGCCGGGCGATCGTGGTGCTGATGTCCGTTCAGGGCCAGTCGGTGAAGGACATCACCACGATGGTGCAAGTCGGCGAGGACTCCGTCCGTGATGTCATCCACGCGTTCAACGAGCGGGATTTTGAAGCGCTGGAGCCCATGGAGCAGGGGACGCCCCAAGACGATCAGTGACGAGGTGCGCGAGCACATCTATCTGATCGCCCGGACGTCCCCCACCGACTGGAAGATCACCGCGTTCCGTACGGGGTCCGCGAAGAGCGCCTACAACGTCGCGCGCCGCCGCTCGTACAGCCGGCCGGTCAGGTCCGCGCCTGCGTGCACGAGGTCGAAGACCACGTAGTGCGCCGGCCAATGGCGTGCTGCGCCGCCCGCCCCGGTCCCGGTGGCGGGCGAAGCGCTGTTGAAGCCGCTCGCACGCGAGCCGGCCTTCTTCCCATACCACCAGCTCGCCGTCCAGGCCGGTATCTGCTCGAGGGTCGCTGTTCGGATCTTGGGGAAGGAGGCCGTCATGTCCGTCCCTGGAGCGCAGGAGCACCCGTCGGTCAGCGTGCACGGCGAGCTGGGCGCGGTAACCGTCTCACTTCGGCTCCGCGGCCCAGCCCGGCTGCGCAGATCCGGCGTGGAGACGGAAGTGCTCAGCATCGGCTCCGGCAGCGTCCACCTCACGGCCCATCCTTTCCACACGGCTTTCGCAGCATCGCAATGAGCACGGCCAAACGGTCCGCCGTCGCTCTCGCCGCCCTTGCGCGGTGGGACGCGTTCCGGCGGTCATCGCCCATTGGGCCTGAAGGGGCCGGCGGGAGGCTGCGCGAGGTGCGTGGCGCTCCTAGGCTGGTGGTGCTCGGGGCTACAGACGGAGGACACCGCATGCCCCGCAGCATCTGGTCTGGCGCCATCAGCTTCGGCCTGGTCACCGTGCCGATCAACGTGGTCAGCGCGACCGAGGACCACTCGATCCGCTTCCACCAGTACCACCTTCAGGACGGCGGCCGGGTCCGCGTGCGCAAGTTCTGCGACCTCGAGGACCGCGAGGTGTCGAACGCGGAGATCGGCAAAGGGTACGAGGTGAGCCGCGAGACCAAGCACGCGCCGGCGCAGATCGTGCCGATCTCCGACGAGGAACTGCGCGACCTGCCCCTGCCCACCGCGAAAGCCATCGAGATCGTCGCGTTCGTACCCGCCGAGGACATCGACCCCCTCCAGATCGGCGACGGCTACTACCTCCAAGCCAGCGGCCAGGTCGCCGCCAAGCCATACAAACTGCTGGTCCAGGCCCTCGGCCGGTCGGAAAAGGTCGCCATCGCCAAGTACGCCTGGTCCGGACGCGAGCGGCTCGGCATGCTACGGGTCCGCGACGACGCCCTGGTCCTGCACTCCATGCGCTGGCCCGACGAGATCCGCAGCCCCAACGAACTCCTCCCGCCATCCGTGGACCTCTCCGACGAGGAGATCGAGCGCGCCCTCACCCTCATGGACACCATGACCGTCGAAGACCTCGCCGAGCTCGACGCACACGACGAGTACACCGAGGCCATCGCACAGATCATCGAAGCCAAACGCGAGGACAAACCGATCCCGCAGGCACCGGAACCCGAAGAGCCGGCGCAGGTCCTGGACCTGATGGCCGCACTGAACGCCTCGGTGGAGAAGGCCAAGGCCTCGCGCGGTGAACAGGTCGGCCACGCCGACGTGCACGAGCTGCCCCAGCCGAAGAAGACGGCGAAGAAGCAGCCCGCCAAGAAGACCGCAGCGAAGAAGACCACCGCCAAGAAGACCCCGGGCCGCAAGCCGCGCAGTGCTTGAATTACGAATTGGTCTATCTCGCCGTACCCCCGTGACAGAGGGACCACACTGAGTCCCTCTGTCGTCGCGATCCAGGGGTGGGTCATGGGGTTCATCAACGACGCCAAGGGCCAGATGGCTGCGACTGAAGCGCGAAAGGCCCGGGAGCGCGGGCAGACCGTGCTCGTCTACAAGTTCATTGAGGCCAACACCAACAGCAAGTCGACCGCGCCGATGCTCGGCATGTCCGAGCAGATCCAGGCGGTGGAGGGCGAGGGCTGGACGCTGGCCCACATGGCAGCCGCCGAGGGGAAGGCTATGACCGGCGAGCGGGTCGCGCTCGTCTGCCTGTTCCGCCGGGCCTGACCTCACCCCCCCGATAGCCGAGCTCGCTGTCCAGCTGGCAGTGCGGACAGACGGCGACGCCATCGACGAGTACTCGCAGCACCGGCAGCGCCACGTCCTGGTCGCGCGCCACGTTGCCCGGCCTTCAGCGTCACCCGGGTCGGGCGGCCGGTCGCTCCCGTGCTCAGTCCAGGACGCCCAGCGCGGTGTCGGGGCGGCAGTGAACGCACGCCGGGACCTGCTGTCGCAGCGCCTCCACAGCCTGCTGCCGGGTGGCGGGCTGGCACCGGCCGCTCTTCGCTGCCGCCCAGCAGTCACCGGTGTGGACCCAGTCGATGTTCTTGCGGTTCAGGCCGTACTGGATCAGCCAATCCGGCTCCGGCGGCCGCGCCTGCATCCCGCGCTGCCGCTCGTCCTCGCGGCGCTCCTCCTCGGCGATCCACCGGCGGGTCCGTTCCAGGTCCCGCACCTGCACGCGTTCCAGGAAACGGAGCAGCGCAAGGCGCGGCGAAACTGGATCGGTCATACGTTCGATTCTAGGATGAGGGGTGACCAGTGCCATTGGGGGGCCATGGAGGAGCAGCAAGTGGACGGCCCCGCAATCACCCACGCCCTCGGCCTCAACCCCGCCGGCCTCGAGCCGACGCCGCCACCCGAGGGCGGGCGGCTCCCACCCGACTGGGCTGACAGGCTGCGCCGGGGACGGCGCTGCATCGCCTGCGCCACGCCTGCCTCGTACACGACCGTCCGTGAGTTTCCCGGTCCCGGGTACCGCTGGATCGACGTCTGCGGCCCGCACCTGCGGATCGCCGCAGGCGCGGGGCGGTCGTGACTGACGCCGGCCGCTACCACCTCATGATGGAGGCCGGCGGCCGCTCGGTGCTGCACGGCTGGTGGAACAGCCTGCCGGTGGCGCGCGGCAAGTTCACGCAGCTGGTGGGCGAACAAGGGCGTCCCGGTGTCCGCATCACCCTCACCGACGAAGAGACCGGCACCCGGTTGACGACCTGGCCCAAGCCTTCGTAGCGCTCTGCCATGCTGGGGATCATGACCCACCGCCCGTACCCGTTGCGCGAGCGCGCCCGCCGGCAGATCGACCGCCACCAGGGGAAAGTCGAACCCTGGTCGGCCGCCCGGCCGCCCCGGCAGCCCGAGCCCGCCGACGACAGCGCGAGCGATCCGCTCTGGGTGGGCGAGTACCGGATCTCCACCCGCTGACCAAGATCACGCTTCATCCGGCGCCGGATGCCGCACGGCCTTCTTCACGTCCATCTCGACGTCGTACCGGCCACGCCCCTCAGCCTGCGCGAAGACGGTGACCGCGGCCTGCACCAGCTCAGCGCGCTCCCGCCAGACCCGCCACGCCTTGCCATACAGTGCGGTCCGCTCCTCGCTCCACTCGCTCGCGGCGGGCCGGCCGTACTCCTCGCGCAGCCGCAGCACCTCGGCGTGAGCTTCGTCGGCGGTACGCTGCATGTTCACGAGGTCTTCGAAAGTGTGTGCCACATCCAGAGATCCTAGTAGTGCTTCGTTAGGTTCTGGGCTGTCTGCTGATGCTCCGAGGGCTGGGCAGGGGGCGTCCGCAGGTGGTGCAGGTACCGGTCCAGCACC
>NZ_JBIBXG010000030.1:0-18908 GCF_043082085.1 Streptomyces sp. NPDC014801
CTCTGCGTGCTGATGGGCTTTGCGGGCCTCTTCCGAAGCGTCAGCGCGCTCCTGCAGGTCAGGGATTGCCTCCAGGCGCAGGGCCAGGGGGATGATCTGTGCGGCATGGGCGACGGCCCAGGTGTACTCGGTGCGGCGTGCACGGCGGGCGCGTGCGGCTTCCACACGTTCGGCCTGGGTCATCTCCTCGTCGCCTGGAGCCACGTCGGGGTCATCGCGTAGCTGGAGATAGCGGCGTTCGGCGGCCTGCCGGCTCTTGAGCTCCAGTGCGTCGGCGATGCGCCGCCAGGGAACTCTCAGCGTGCGGGCGGCGCCGATCAACCGCCGTTCGTCGACGAGGAACTTGTCCCGAAGCGTGCGGATGACCAGGAGGGCGGCGAGCACGCTGGTCTCGTCGAGGTCGGGGTCCTCGTAGAGGACGCGCTCGATCAACTCGTCGTACTTGGCGGCCACGCTGCCCAAGTCACGGTCGCTGATGGAGAACTCCCGGATGCTGGCCAGGGCTAACTCTCCGACCCATTCGTTCGGGTCACGCTCGCGCTGCGTGTGGAAAAGCTGCCAGGCAGCAGGGCGGCTGAACTCTTCAGGACGCTCTGAATGCGTCGTCCTGATGACGACACTCTTTGTCGTCCTACGGATGACATTTTTCTGCGACGACATAGCTGCACCTCGAATTTCAGGAAGTGTTGGTCAACGGGGCCCTTCCGGGCCGGCAGCCTCCCGGGCATGGGCCGCGGCGCGACGCCGCATGACACGGACGGCCGCCGCAGCCCCGGCACCGGTGGCCAGCACCAGCACGCCGGCAACGTACTGGAGCCACACCTCATGTAAAGCGCTCTGCATAGCAGGTCAACGCGCCTGCGGACGCCCCCGCACGCGCGGGTCTCCTCTCCACGAAGGCAAGGCTCTGGGCAGGGGTGCCACCACAGAGCTACGGTCGGGCCACAACAAGCCGCGGCCCGAGGCGGATACCGCTCGCACGCCCGCGCACGACGGGCGCACAAACAGCACGCGCTTCGCTATTCATAAGGCCACCTTCAACGACTCGGCAGCCGAATATGAAGAACGCTACCCTTCGCCACCCCGGCCAATGGGAAGGTGCCGACTTTCGCCACCCCAGGGGAAAGGATTCCGCTTTCAGGCGATCTCGAGCGGGCACCGAAGTTGAGCCGAGCCCAGGCCGATCCCTCTACCGTCATCTCCAAGATCAGCGACCGGGCAGGGTAGTCGGGCGGCAGACACGGCTGCAGGCCCTGCGCTTCCGGGCGAGCGCGATACAGGCTCCGAACATGACTGGGTCACGTCCACCGAGGTCCCACCCGGCTACCAGCAGACCCTGGAGAACCGCGGCGGCCAAGGACCCGGCCGAATCTCCCGTATGGACCCCACCCTCAGCCGGTCCGCGGCCAGTTCCCGACGTGGGACATCGGCCGGCAACGCGCATTCCGGCTCACCTACGCACATCCCCAAGCCGGCGGCGTGCTCCCTGCGGCGGCGTGCGGGGTGAACGTGCAGGGCGAGGATCTTACCGCGTGTGTGCGGGCCCAGTGCGCGGGCTGGGGCAGGTTGCTGCCCGCGCAGCTGTGGCAGCTGTCCGGTGTGCTCGGCCTGGAGCCACTGCCCGAAGACGAGGCAGCGCGGCCGGCCCGGCGCAGCCAGGACTAACGCTGGCCGCCAACCTCACTGCAGCCCGCCAGTTCCACGCCCGCGAAGGCCACCTGACCGTGCCCCGCAAGCACATCGAAGTCATCGACGGCATCGAGCACAAGCCCGGGGCATGGTTGGACAACACCCGCCGCCGAACCGACCGACTCTCGCCTGAACCCCGCACCGAACTCGACGCCCTCGACATGCGCTGGGAGTAGGCGTACGACGGCCAGTTAGCCGATGCGCGGCGGCACGCGAAGAGGCACCGGATCTTTTGGGCCGTCCCATACAACGCGGATCACAGAGGGCAGTGGCTCCTGCATTGCGACCATGAGGAAGTCGTATACCTCGCGACGGGCTGCCGGACCGGTGGGCGCCACTGCCGCGTGCCGGTCCGGCTGTCTTCACCCTGGTTCACGCGACGCCATCGCCTTCTTCCTCACCTGCCGCCTCTGTGCCTGGTTACGCGAACCAGCCCTCCACGTCCGCGATCAGGTGCACATTGCCTGCGTGGTTGTAGAAGGTCACCTTGCCGTCGACGACCGGCACGACGACCTGGTTCGGTACCGTCTGCCCGGCCAGGAAGTTCAGGCTCGACGTGGTGCCGTGGGGCGTGCCCGAAGGGTGGACGGTGACGTATCCGGTGGTCGTGGGGCCGGTGGCCGTGACGTTCAGGACGACGGCCGAGATTTTCGCGGGGACGGGGCCGGCTCCGGAGACCTGGAGGGTCACCGACTGGCCCGGACCCACGGTGCCGGCGCGGACGCCGTAGCCGCTGCGGGTGTCCATGAGCCTGCGCGCCTCGATGCCGGTGAAGGCGTCACTGTCACCGTCGGTGTAGTAGCCCACGACGTCGCCGACGAGATCGACGGAGCCGTAGTTGTTGGTGAGGGCGATCTGGCCGTTGACGACGGGTACGACGACGAGCCGGGCGACGGTTTGGCCGGCGGGCACGTTCAGATTGGAGGTGCCCGGGCGCGGGGTGCCGTCCGGGTAGGCGGTGATGACGGTGGAGTGGGAGGCGTTGGTCGCGGTCACGTTCATGACGACCGCGCTGACCCCGCTCGCCGGTACTCCCTTGACGCCCGTTACCTGCAGGCGGGCCGTGCTGCCGGAGCTCACCTTGGCGCGTGGCACGCCGAGGCCGGAGCGGGTGTCCATGAACCGGGTGGGTGTCAGCGGCTGGAATCCGGCGCCGCCCGTGTCCTGCGCGTAGTAGCCGGCGACGTCGGCGACGAGGTCGACCGTGCCGGCGGTGCTGGCCATCAGGTCCACTGTGCCGTTGACGACGGGCACGACCACGAGGTTCGACGTCGTCTGCCCGGCGGCGAAGTTGACCTGGGAGGCGTGGTTGGACTCGGCGGTGTTCGGGACGACGGAGACATGGCCCGGCTTGGTGGCGCCGGTGACTGTCACGTTCAGCACGACGCTGGTCGCCCCGGTCGCCGGTACGCCGCCGACGCCGGCGACCTTCAGGGAGATGCGCCGCCACGGGCCGACCTTGGACCGGGGCGCGCCGACTCCGGAGCGGGTGTCGAGAAGCCGTCGGGGCGCGAGCGGCCGGTAACGGGATGGGGAAGTTTCCAGGACGGTGTCGCTCGCGTCGAGCGTGCCGCTCGTCAGTCGGATGAAGCCGTCGCCGGGATCGGGCTCGACCTCGAGGTCGTAGGAGTAGCGGCCTGCCAGGACTCCGCGTCCGGCGTCGTCCCTGCCGTCCCACCGTGCCTGCACGGCGGCTCCGGGTCCGCCCGCGCCGCTCAGGGTCCGCACGATCCGGTCGGATCCGTCCCGCACGAGCACCCGCCAGCGGTCCACGGGCCGCGACAGGCGCCACAGGGCGTCCCAGGCGTTGTCCGCTGCGTAGGCCGCGGTGAAGCCCGCGTCGACTGAGGAGTCGAGGAGGGTGAGGCCCTGCGGTGTGATGGGGACACGCTTGACGTGGATGTTGTTGTCCGCGTCGATGAATGCCACGCCGCCGCCGAATTTGTCGACGCTCCAGTCGCTGCGCCATCCGGAGCCGGCCCGGTCCGTCACCCGGACGTCGGCGAAGTCGGTGGTCTGCCCGGTCGTCGCGTCCGTCAGGAGCAGCTTGCCGGCCGCGGTGTCCCGGCGTACGACATATCCGTCGCCGAGCGCCGCCTCGCCCGTCGGCACGGCGACACTCCGCTTCAGCTTTTGGTCGTACACCCCTGCCTTGGCGCCGCCCGCGCAGGCCCAGTACAGCCAGCGGCCGAGGGCCTGCAGTTCGCCGGGCACACAGCCCGAGCCGAGGTCGACGTCGGGAGTGGTCACCTTCGTGACCAGGTCGTAGGAGTTGACCTTGCCCGCCGCAGCGGCCGTCTTCCACAGCTTGGTTCCCCACAGCGCGGCGGCGCTGTGCGGCCGCTGGAGCACGATCCGGGAGCCGCTGCCGTCGCCGAAGTCGCCGACGTACTGGGTGGTCCCGTCGGAGGAGAGCGAGTAGCGGCCTGCGGCGTCGAGCAGCGAGGAGGAGGTGGGGAGCTCCACGTTGTAGTAGGAGTTCTCGGTGTGGGGCGAGTTGACCTCACGGCCCCGCCAGAGGGCGGTCTGTCCGTCGCCGAGCGACAGCGGCCCCTTAAGCCAGGCCTGTTTGTCCGACAGGGACCACGAGCGTGGTCTTGCCTCGCCGGGCGCGCGGGTGTCGACTTCGTACAGGGTGCGTCCTGGTCGTGAATCGCTGAAGTAGTTCACCCGCCCTCCGCCCACGGCCAGCCCGCTGTAGGTGGCGGGCATCTGCGGCACCTTCCGCACGGTCTCGAGGTGCGGTGCCCCGTCCTCGCCGAGCGCGACCCGGTGCACGGCCCAGTCCTGCCCACGGCTGCCGCCGACGGCGAGAACGCTGCCGTCGGGAGTGACGGTGAGGTTCCCCGCCGCGTGCGGGAGCAGCTCGCGGGCGGTGCCGCCGCCGATCGGTACGGCGAGGAGCTTCCCGCCCAGGCTGAAGCTTCCCGAGTAAGGGTCGCCGTCGTGGCGCACGAGGATCCAGTCGCCGAGTACGGCGGACTTCGACGAGGCCGCGTCGTTGATGCCTTTGGGTGGCAGCGGGGTGGTCACTGCGGGAGCCGAGGGATGGTCGCGTGGGACGGTCAGGACCGTGTCGTTCGACTGCTCGACGAGGAGCCGGTCGTGTCCGAGGCTGCGGTAGTTGGTGGGTGTCACCGTCAGCGTGGGTGTGAGGGTTGCCGTCGCGTAGTCGAGAAGGTAGGAGGAGTAAGGGCCGCCGGCCACGGCCTGTGTCGTCACCAGCGCGCCTTGCAGGTCCTGGGCGAAGACACTGAGCGTGGCGACGGGTTCCCGCAGGCCGGTCACCGGTTGCTCGGTGACCTGTTCGTCCCCGGCCGCGTGCAGCAGCTGCAGCCCGTCGTACTTCCCGTCGGCCGTCTTCGTGGCGGTGACCACCGTGTCCGCCGTGAAGGCGCGCATCCACGTCCGGTCGGGCGGCAAGGACAGCGTGGAGGTGGTCGTGCCGGTGGCGAGGTCGGTGACGGTCACCCTTGCCGTCTCGCGGTCGTAGTGGCCCAGAAGACCGGAGTGGTGGGCAGAGCTTGCGGTGAGGTAGGTCGGGGGCAGAGGGCTGTCCGCTCCCGTCGCGAGGTCCGTCCAGGCAAGGGGCTTGCCCTCCTGCTGGTGGACGTAGCCGGTGGCGCCGGCGTGATCGATGATCTCGAGGCGAGGCGTGTACCGGCCCGGGTCCGCAAGGACCACCTCGTCGGGGGTCGGCGCGGGTGTCGAGGGCGGGTCCTCGGCGATGGCCGGCCCGGTCGCGGTGATGCTCAGACCGCCGGTCGTGGCCAGGACGACAGCGGTGGCAAGCGCCACACGCGAGCGTGCCGCTCGGCGCGTCGCGAAAGACATACGGAGCATCGGTTTCGTCCCCTCCCTCGGTGCGGGAGAAGACCGGGCCCCGTCGCTGCGATGAGCGCCGAGCCGTCGAATGTCATCCCCCGTGGCGCGCGATCTTAGCCGAAGGGGCGGGGGCTCGCCGCACCTGGCGACGACGACTCCCGCGTCTGACACGCCGGTACATGTGTCGGTGCGTACAAACCGCCGGCCGGTGGTCCAAGGTGTGCCGGCACCATGCGGCCCAAGTGGTCGGCGTGCCGGAGCCGCCCTTTCCAACCGCCCGACGGGTCAGCGATCCGGGTTGACGCCGTTGGAGACGGACTTCACGCGGGCGATCTGGACCTTCGCCGCGTACAACGGTACGGCTGGTCCATAGTCGGCCAGCAGGGTCCCTGCCTGGTGTATGCCAACTTTCTGCAATCCGCGCAAGAGGCACTGGGCGTCGCACCCGGCCTCGGCATCGACGCCTTCCACGAGCCCGGAACCAAGCCGTAAGTCTGAGCAACGCCGGCATCGGCTCGCTCATCGCCCCGGTCGGCCCGGTGATCTGGTTGGCGTCCGGCTAGGTGGCAACGTTCGTCCGTGTGGCTAACGGCAGCGGTCATGAGAGGGTCGACGGCCGCCGCGGCGGGGGCACGGCGTGTAGCAGTTCCCACAGCGGTCGTGTGCCTGCGGTCCAGTCGGTGAGTATGCGGCGGTCGACGGGGTGGATGTGTTGCTGGTGGGTGAAGTCCTGGCCGGGCTGGGTGATGCGGCCGTTGGTGACCATGACGACGACGTCGGCGTGGTGGACGGGTCGGGTGGTGCCGTTGAGGATCTGGAGTTCGGGGGTGCCGACGGCGGCGCCCCGGTCGCCGTTGCGGCGGTGCTTGCACTGGATGACCCATAGTCGGCCGTAGGGGTCGGTGGCTTTCACGTCGGCGCCGAGGTCTCCTTGGCCGCCGACCTGGACGGCGTCCGCGCAGCCGTCGCGGCGCATCAGGTCGCGTATCGCGTATTCGAAGTCCCGGTGGCCGAGCGCGTCCAGCTGCGTCAGACCGTAGCGCAGGGCCTGGCGGCGTACCTGCTCCCACTGGGCTTGCTGCGCCCTGCGTTGCCACCAGACCACTCCCGCGAGGACCGCCACGGCGGCAGCCAGGGCCAGCAGCCACCAGTGCGCGAGCAGCCACTGCACGACGGCGACGACCAGAGTGATCCCGGCGAGTGCGGCCACGCCGAGAACGAGGATCTGCGACTCCTGCTGCCGGCGCCGATGTGCCGAGGTGGACGTGCGGCGCGGGCGCCGAGCCGGGGCGCGGCGGGCTGAGGGGCGGCGGGTGACTGAGCGGCGGGTCACCGGCCGGAGCCCATCGTGGAGAAGTCGATGGGGTACGACACGGTCGGCCGGGGCACGACCGGCCTTCGCGCTGGAGTGTCGAACTTGATCGGATAGGACACGGTGGGCTGCGGCCGTGCCCGACCCGCCCTGCCCGCGGTCGTGTCCTCGAACCGGATCGGATACTTCACCGCCGGCTCCGGCCGCATCGTGCCGCCTTCCGCGCTGCCCGCCGATGTGGTGCCCCCACCCACTCCGATCACGGCCACCGCGACCACCGCTAACAGCGTCATCTCCCGGCTCGCGCCCGGCGCCCACCGCGAGTAGCCACGCACCCGTGTCCCGTCCGAACGCACATAGTCCCTGACCCAAGGCACAGCTCTTCCCCCTCCTCGAAGCATGCCTGCTCGACCGACCATGCTGACAGGCACCACTGACAACGGATCAGCGAATATCGACGCCAACTTCCCTAAGACCGCGAAGACGTGACGAAAACCAGCCATCAAGGGAGCCTGCCGGCGGACGGCTGCCATCGGATCCTTGCCGGCGCGCCCGCTCCGGTGCCGTGAGCAGACAGCAGGTGCTCAGAGACAGGCAAGTAGGGCCGCATGGGATTGCGGCGCACGGAAAGGGTCGCGCGGCCTCGCGTGGGCGATACCGGCTCGCGGGTAGCTGGCTGCAGCCGGCGGCATGCCCTGAAAGAGGCGAGTCAGGGCACCAGCGGGTTCTCCCGGGTGAGCTCAATGGTGTGCATGCGCCGCCGCAGTTGCGCAGGCAGGGAGGGGAGATCGTTGTCGACGATGATGACCTGGTGGGCGCGGGAGGTGGAGATGTGCTCGAGCAAGTGTGTATACAGTCGGCCGATGAGCTGCTGATCTTGGTGCCCGTATCCGACGTTCTTGCGGGGTGAGTCGATGATCAGCAGTGCGGGAAGCTCTGTGGCTCCGGTGAGCAGAAGGCGTAACTGAGGAACGTCATCCGGTAGGCGACATTGATGGCGGTGCGTACCCCGTGACCCACCTTCGTCAGCTTGCCCGACCTCACCTTGGGCAGCAGCGAGCTGGCGTCGATTCGAGTACTTGGCTCACCGGGGAGGTTCAGCCCGTCGATGATCGCCCGGAACTGCTCTTCGATCTCCCCCAGCGTCACCTGCCGTCCCGCCAGAAGCCTTTTGCGTGTCTTGATGTCCTCCCGTACCCCGTGCAGCTCCTCCTGTGCCGTGCGCAGCGCCTGCCGCAGTTCCGCCAGGCGCTGGTGCGGTTCCAGCTGGCGCTCCAGCATGCTGCTGCGGGCGCTGGCGTGAGCGGCCGAGAGCTGCTCGATCTGCCCGGCCAGGGGGCTGATTTCCTGGCGGGTTTGCTCCTCGAGCTCTGAACGGGCTTGGGCCAGCGCGTTCTGGGCTTCGCCCAGTGGCTTGGCAGCTTCGCCCCGAACGCAGCTCAGCCGTGATCAGGGCTGCCTCGGCGGCCCGCAGCGCCTCAGTCCGAATCCCTTGGCACTTGCGGGTCAGGCGCCAGTGTGTTCGGTGAGGCAGACGTACTGCGGGGGTTCCTGGTCACCGAGGCTGCTGTAGTCCAAAACGGCCGGGTAGGTCAGGCGGGTTCCGGGGTAGAGAGGGGTGCAGTCCTGCTCGGTTTCGTAGAACACGACTGTTTCGTCACCCTGTACATCGGGGATGCCGGCGGAGTTCACTAGGTTGGCGCCGCACTGGTAGCCGGGGGCGTTCATCAGTAGCACGCCGTCCCGGTGGGTCCCGTTGCCGCTGCCGGTCCAGGCGACGCAGTACAGGACTCCTGGGTCTCCGCCTGTGGACGGCTCGGAGATGATGTTCACCCTTTGCAGGGTGGGCAGGCCTCCGCACAGGCTGTTGATGTCCTTGACGTAGTACGGAGATCCGACGGTGCAGATGTCCTTCTTGGGCTTGCAGTCCGCTTCGCCCTGGGCGGTCTTGTAGGTGACCGGCAGGCACTGGGCGGCCGCGGTCGCCGCTGGGGTCTTTACCTGTCCGGTTTGCGGAGTGTCTGCTGCCCGGGAGGCGGTGACCGCTGCGGGGCGTCCGTCGGGGGTAGTGGTGGCGGAGGCCGTCGTGTTCGCCCCTGCATGTGTGGTGCCCGGCTGTCCGTCCTGGTGGTATTCGGTGATCAGGTAGGTGCCGGCGGCGGCCACAGCGAAACCGGTGGCGACGGCCGCGGTGCCGAGCCAGAGGCGGCGGCGGCCGCCCCGACGCCTGGCCAGTGTCCAGGCCGGGTCGTCCTCGGATGCGGGCAGGCCTTCCCATCCGGCCGTCACCAGGTCACCCACCAGGGTCGGCGCAGTGGCCCCGGGCTGCAGGACCTGGGTGCTCTGGGCGGCGAGCAGCGCTGCGCTCCGCCCGGCCAGCGCGGCGGCTGTGGGTCTCTCCTGCGGGGCTTTGGCCAGGGCGGACGTCACCAGGGTCAGGAGGTCGTTGGGGATTCCGGCTAGGTCGGGGTCGGCGGACATGACCCGGGCTGCGACCGCGTCCGGTGCGCCGGTGCCGAACGGCAGGCGTCCGGTGGCAGCATAGGCGACCAGTGCTCCCCAGGCGAAGACGTCTCCGGCCGGTCCCACGGCGCCGGTGCGGTAGCCCTCGGGGCTGATCCAGCCCGTGGTGCCGGTCATCACGCCGGTGCGGGTGACCGAGGTGCCGTCCAGGGCGTGGGCGATGCCGAAGTCGACCATCCGCGGCCCGTCGGGGGCCAGGATGACGTTTCCTGGCTTCACATCGCGGTGCACCACCCCGGCTGCGTGGACGGCGGCCAGTGCGGCCGCGCTGCCGGCCGCTAGTGCGTAGAGCGGGGCCCCGGAGAGCGGGCCATGTGCGGCGAGGTGCTCGCCGAGCGTGGGGCCGGGGACGTACGGGGTGGCCAGCCAGGGATCGGGCGCGCTCGGGTCCGCGGCGAGCAGCGGCACTAGGCAGGGACCCGTGACCCGCCGGGACAGCTCGACTTCCCGTTTGAACCGTGCCCGGAATTCATCGTCGCCGGCTTGCGCGGGGTGGACGACCTTGACCGCCACCCGCCGGCCGTCGGGATCCAGGGCCGCATGGACTGTTCCCATACCGCCCGACCCCAGCCGCCCGATGACCCGGTACGGACCGATCCGACGCGGATCACCAGGCCGCGCAGAATGAATACGCGTGGACAACGACGCCCCCCACAGGCAAGAACACCCCAACCCCGCCGGTCAGAACGCAACTCTCTCACGTCACCTGCGGGACCATCAGCCAGACGACCGACCAGGGCGGCCTGCTGCAAGGAGCACCCGGCGATGACGGGCATCGACACAGGCGGCCGCGACCGCCTCGCACTGGCGGTACTGACCCAGCACCGGATGGCCACCACCGAACAGATGCACCTGATCCTCGCCCCCGACGTGCGCATCGAACAGACCAGGCGAGCGGGCCCGGATCTGCGGTCTTGGACGCGGGCGTGGGTGTAGAGGTCGATGGCGTCGGTGAGGTGGTCCCCTTCGTCGCCGTCCAGGCCTGCGGGGCGGGGGGCCCAGGACGATGGGGGCCGGCGCGGTGGTGGCGGCGGTAGTCACTGATGGCGGTCAGGAGCCTGGTGTAGGCGTGCTGCTCGTGCATCCAGGCTTTGGGCAGCGGTTCCCCAGCGAGCACGGCGGCCAGTGCGCACCGTGCCATCGGCGCGTCGAGTGCGCCACAGGAGACAGGGCCGACGCCGAAGGGGTACACGCAGGGCCAGGTGGCCTCGGTCGTGATTGCCGCCGCCTCAGCCACCTCGACGCACCTCCGCCTACCGACCCTCTGCCCGATACGGACACCTGCTCAGCCACTTTCGGTAGGTTGACACCCCTGGCAACACACAGCGTCCCCGGCAGCGGGCGCAGGCCGACGGACGGGGACTTCATGACGGACGAGCAGCAGGCGGTCGACCGACACCTTTGGCAGCTCTTCGACTCCCTGCGGGACCACTTGTCCGTCAATGACCTGGTTGACATGCTGCTGTGTAACGCCGTCGCCTGGAAGGCCCTGTCAACGGGCCTGCCGACGCCTGCAATCGACGAACTGCAGAGTGCCGGCCAGCGCATGCGCGGCCGCGTCCCAGCTCTGGCTTCCATGCTGGAAAGCGAAGATCGGGTCCTGAACACCTACACACTGGGGCAGATCCGCCAATATGTGCGAACGTTGTTGCGCCCGGTCGACCAGCACTCCGAGTTCGCCACCTCAGCGTCCCTGGTGAAGGTCGCCACGACCGCCTTGACGGCGTACGAGCCGGCAGGCCGGACGGCTGCGCTGCACCTGTACGATCCCGCCTGCGGTTCCGCCACGCTGGCGCTCGATGCAGCGGGAACGCTGGCAGCCCAAGCTGGCGCATTGGTCAGCGTCGCCGGTCAGGACATCAACCTCTCCAGCGTCCAACGCGCGCAGGCGCACGCATTCCTCGCGGACGCGGACGCAACCTTCAGCCGGGCAGACTCCTTGGAGGAAGACGCCTTCCCCGGCCGCCGGTTCGACTACACGGTCGCCGAGATCCCGTACAACATGTCATGGCGAGACAGGCTCGACTCCTGCCGGGCTGAGGCCGCGCGGCCAGAGGGACGGTTCCCTGCCGGGCTGCCCCAACCTGACAATGCCTCCCTTTTGTTCGCCCAGATCGTGGTCAGCAAGCTCCGGGAGCCGGCCGACGGCGGCGGCCGAGGCATCATGTTCACCGCGACCGCTCCGCTACTGGATGCGGGTGGCAGCGCCATTCGCACCTGGCTGCTCGAGCAGGATCTGCTGGAGGCCGTTGTCGCTCTGCCCGAAGGGCTCAGCGCGCACACGCACATCCGGCTGTTCGCCCTGGTCTTCTCTAACGTCAAGGCCAAAGCGCGAAGGCACAAAGTGCAGTTCATCGACCTGCGCGGCTTCTATGAGGACGCCACGTCCTCACGCCGACTTGAGCGTCGCGTGATCAGTGAAGCAGCCCTCGAGGAGCTGTCCCGCAGTCTGAAGCAGCCCAAGCCGACGGCCTATAGCAGGGCCGTGCCGGCCAAGGATCTCTCCTTCCGCCGGGTCAGCGTCGCCCACCCCGTCACAGCGCCCTCGGACAGGCCCGAACGGCGTCACGCACCGCAGCTGACCATGCTGCTGCCAACTGCAGCCTCCACCGAAGCCTGGCGCGATGCCCGCTACACCATGACGCCGCCGAACGTGCAGGACGTGGCGAACTCCCAGATCACTAGGCTCGACGTGGACCGCATCTTTGGGACGGGCAAACCGCCGCGCGCCCTGCGCGAGCTGACCCGCCACCACTGGAAGACCGCCCGGCTCACCGAGGTCACCGAGCACGTCTGCTACGTCCCGTCGGCCAAAGCGGCCGAGCGTGCGGCTCTGCTGGCGGCAGCCGCGGGGCAGCAGGCGCTCATCCTCCCTGTCGAACCGCATCTCGACGCAGTCACCGGGGACCCGGGCGAAGTGGCACCCCACAACCGCATCCTCGTCCTGCGGGCCAGAGACACACACGTCGAAGCCGAATACCTCGCGGGCTGGCTCAATTCCCCACTGGGTCGACGACTACGCTCCGCAGCGATTGGATCCGGCAGCGACGGCTACGTCAGCCCGCGCGCCATCAATCTCCACCAGGCATGGCGCATCGCGGACGAGATCCTCGTCGCGGTGCCGGAACTGGCTGTCCAGCACGACATGGCCCGCACGGAACGGGCCCTGGCCGCCGCCCGCCGCCACCTCGCCGACTCGCACAGAGAACTGTGGAACGACCCCCGGCGGCGCTCAGACATCTACCGGGAGGCCAGCCGTCTCATCCCGTCGGCGGATTTGGGCGAATGGGCGGCAAGCCTCCCCTTCCCCATAGCCAGCGCCCTGTGGGCCTACCAGTCCAAGGGTGAGGGCAACCTCCACGCCCGGCATGCGCAGATGTTCCACTTCTGGGACGCCGTGATCGAGTTCCACGCCACGGTCGTGCTGTCCGCACTGCTCCAGGACCGCTCACTTCTAGAGCAGGAACTGCCCGGTCTTGCCGCGCAGTTCCAGCAAGTGGGGCTCTCCCCACAGCGGGCATCTCTTGGCGTCTGGCACATCGTGCTGCAGCGCCTGGCGAAGCGGTACCGCACGGCGCTGACCGGAGCTGACACGGACGAGCAGGCCCGTGTGCAGGCGGCCTTTGCGGACGCGCCCGCGGATTTCTTGGAGACACTCCTCAGCACTGAGCTGACGAACCTGTTCGGAGAGGTCATCCACCTGCGCAACACCTGGAGCGGCCACTCCGGTGCGACGAGCGAGGAGACTCTCAGGGAGCAGCTCGCCACCCTGACCGGTCACATGCACACCCTACGCAACCTGATCGGTGCCGGCTGGCAGGACTTCCCTCTCGTGCGCGCCGGCGGCGCCCGCGTCAGAAACGGGGTCTTCCACCACGATGTGGACCTAGCCATGGGGGCGAACACCCCCTTCCGCCAAGAACGCGTTCCCAGCACCTCGGCCTTGGAGGAGGACGGCCTGTACCTGGTCTCCCGCGAGGGCGGCAGCGCATTGCCACTGGCGCCACTGGTCGAACTGCTACCGGCTGCATTCGGAGCGAACAGTGACTGCTACTTCTACAACCGTCTGCAGGGCGACGGCATCAGATTCGTGGCTTACCACGAAGCCACGGCCTCCGAGGACGTCAAGGAAACCAGGCCCGCCGCCGACCTCGTCGCGTCTTTGGCTTCTGGTACCCCGGCCTTTAGCCAAAGCTCGTAACAAAGGCGTCGGACGTGTCGGTGGGTCATCAGGAGGTCGCGAGACCCGCCGGAGAACGGGAAGGACTGTAGGAGGCGGCACTGCAACGCAATGTCAACACACGTCATCAAGACCAAAATGACCACCATGGCCCTTACGGCGATCGTCGCCCCCGGCACCGCCGTCGCCGCCGTCCCGGCCTCGGCCGCCACTGCCAGGGCCGCGCCGACGCGTTGCCACACCGCCGACCTGAAGGCCGGTTTCGCCAGCGGGGACGACGCGAAGCCGGAGATGGGGCGGACCGGGAAGCAGACGCAGGCCTTCCCGAGGTGACGAGACGCGCCCAGACCTGCGTTTGCTCGTCACGTCACCTCACTGCGCATCCCCCCCGGCGCCGGGTCGCGGTGATCGTGGCGATGACGGTGAACACGCCGGTGATGGTGGCCCCGATGATGGCGTCCCCATCTCCCCCTTGCTCAGTGGCGCCGAGTTGCGCCGGGAGAGACCATCGCACCCCTCGGACTGGTGCACAAAGCGCTTCTACGCAGGTGGGAGCGCTGCAGGACAAAGGTGCGGGCGGCGGGCGCCGGATGTTCCACGTAGGCTTTCGCGGTCTTTCCGTACAGGAATTCGCGCTGAAAACGTGCAGCTCTCCCCCGCTGCGAGACCCCCCTCGGGGAACCTTCATCCCCTATAGCACCGCACCGGTGCCCGCCCCTACATAGTTTCCGCTCGGGCCCCTGGCACATTTCGGGGGCTCTCTCCTCGCATGGCGTCGGATAGACGTGGTCTGCCCCCTGCCGTACGCCGGGTGCGCTCTCTGCGGTAGGCGCCGAGTAGCCCACGACGCTGCCCCGCCCGCGCCTACGGTCCGCGCCCATGGTTCCGACACTTCACCGCCACGGTGCCGGTGAGGCCGTCCAGGTGCTGAACGGCTGCAGCGGTAGTGGGCCGGGTGCGAGCGGAGGTGGACTGGCTGGTCGCCCTGGACTCCCGGTCGTCAGGGCCCATCAGCACACCGCAGCCAAACGGGGCTCGAGGAACGCGGCCTCGGACACTCCCGCGACGGGCTGACCAGCAAGATCCACCTGGCCTGTGACGGGCAGGGCCGGCCGTTGTCCTTCACGGTCACGGCCGGCACCCGCAACGACTGCACCCAGGCCGAAGCGGTCATCGACGCCATTCGCGTCACCCGGCCCGGACCGGGACGACCTCGCGTCCGCCCGGAGCGAGTGGTCGCCGAAAAGGGCTACTCGGCCCGCACCTTCCGCGCCTACCTGCGCCGACGCGGAATCAAGGCGACCATCCCGGAACGCGTTGACCAGCTCGCAGGCCGACGCCGGCGCCGTGAACGGCCCTGTGGCTTCGACAGAGCCGTCTACCGGCGCCGCAATGTCGTCGAGCGCTGCTTCCACCGCCTCACGCAGTGGCGCGGCATCGCCACCCGCTACGAAAAACAGCCCAGCCGCTGCCTCGCCGCCATCACCCTGGCCAGCGCACTCATCTGGCTCGAGACGTGGCGACAAGACGCTACCTAGCAACAGCAACCCTCGACCGGGGTGGCCACATGCCCGGGTCCTGGTCCGTCTTCACCGGTTCCTCCGTATCTGGTACACGAGGGCTCAACCGATGGTTTCGTGTCGGGTCTGCCCACCGGTCCAGGCAGGACAGGTGTGGTGTCGACCGAGAGGTTGCATACACACCGCCCTATAGAGCAATTGGTTTATAGGTCAGTGCGGCGTCGACGATTTGCTCAGCGGTTGCACCCTCGCGCAATCCCTCAACCTCAGGATGGTATATGAGGTTCAGTACTCGCGGATGGACTACGTTCGCTTCGAGAATTTCGATCAGCTGATCGTCATCATCTTCGGTCCCCTCTGCGTCCATGATTCTGTTCACAAGATCGACAAGTTGCTCGCGAGTCAGGCTCATCACCATCACCCCGAATGGTAGGTCGGATCCAGCACTTCATCATGGTACCTGGGGGTGACCACTATGAGGTTGTCCAGATCATAGACACCCCCGCCATGCTGAATCGGCGTTATGTGATGCAGATTATACCTGTTGTTTTTTCCTATCTCTTGCCCCTTAGGGACGATTGGCGCTTTCCCCTTGGCCATGAGGGTCCTGTTCGAAGGACTGAACTGATTCGCCAATTCCGGAACACCGGCAACCTCCTGCCAAAACGCTTTTCGAAATTCACCGAACGAGGTGAACTCGCGCCCGGCAAGACGTTTAGCCACCTGTCCAGGAATTTTGCCAGCGTTCCCGCTGTTACCTCGAAGCCACGGCCCAGTAACATCCCTGGCAAGGGCTCCTCCGGTCACAGCACCTGCCGAATTCCGCAGCTCAGTCGCACTCCGAGTACCGGTGATAGCCAGGCGGTCTTCTGCTATATGGACAAAGCCAAATACTACGCTAGCCGCCCAAGTGGCACCACCGGAAGAATAAGCCGCACCTGCTACATCACATGCCTCTTGCGCATTATGGATCGTGCAGTTGTAGTAGTCATCGACCACCGTCATCTCGGCGAGGCCGTGTCTGGCCTGCGCTCGAAATTGCTCGTCACAACCGGCGCTTACTGATACGCCGCACATGTTGCTGGTAAACGGATTTCCTGGGTCCTGAGGTCCCTTTGACAGCAGTCCACAGGCGTCCATGCACCAGTCGTTGCTGTCGCTCCCAGTGTCCGTTTCTCCTGCACTGGTTGTGGCGGCCGTTCCTCCGCATGTGTAGTAGCAGCCGCCATGCCCCGTTCCACCCGGCGGTACGCCAGGTGTAGGGCTTGCAGGGCCGGCAGCGACCCCTGGAGGGGCGGGCTCGTTATGGCCGGTGCCGTCGTCGAGCCACATTCCGGTTGGGTCACTTGAGGTGACGGGCGTGTTGTTGGCGTAGGCGTAGCCGTTGAGCGACTGGTGCTGTGTGGTGTCGAGGACCGGGTCGACGCTGATGAATTGCCCGACAGTCGGGTCGTATTCGCGGGCACCGATGTGGGTAAGCGCGGTGGAGTCGTCTACCGGCTTGCCGAGGAAGGCTTTGTCGTCGGGCCAGTTCGTGGCCTTCGCGCCTCTGGGTGCGCCGAAGGGGGTGGTGTAGCGCTTGGTGAGGGCGTACGTGCCGGCTGCCATGGCAACGTTAGAGGTGCCATGGTGGTCGGCGGCCAGGAAGGTGAGCTTGGTACCGGATACGCCTGCGGTGGCTGTGCGGACCGCGATGGTTTGGCCGCTCGCGGTGTAGTACCGACTACCGGTCAGGGTTTTGGTGGTGCCCTTGACTGTCAGACGGACCTCGGTGTTTCCGACGTAGAGGACGGTGTCGCCGCCGCCCTTGGCTCTGCGGATGAGCAGTTCGCCGTCGGCGTCGTAGAGGTAGTTCGTCTCCTTGGTGCTTTCCGTGAGCTTGGCGAGCTCGCCTTCACTGTTCCAGGTCAGCGTCTGTTGGGCCGTGGGGCCGGGGCGGGAAGTGGTGTTGCCAGCTGCGTCGTAGGCGTATGTGCTGGCGTAGACGCCGGTCGTCTTGTCGAGGGTGTGCGGCTTGGTGTCTGCGGGGTCGTCGTAGGTGTAGGTGGTCGTCTGGTCGCCGGTGGAGGTGTGCTGTGTCTCCGTCTTGCGCTGGCCGCCCTGGGTGTAGGTGTATGACGTCCAGTAAGGCGCTGCGCCGTCAATGTTGCTGGTGGTGCGACCGGTGCTGCCGCAGTCGGCGGTTTTGGGTGTCCAGGCTTCGGTCAGGCGGCGGTGGCCGTCGTAGGTGAAGCACTGGTAGTCGGGCTTGCTTGTGCCTCCGAGGGTGGTGTTGTCGAAGATGGAAGTGACGTTGCCGGCGTCGTCCTGGGTGAAGTTCAGATCCTGCAGCGGGTAGCTCTGCGCGTCCGTTCTCACGTAGGACTGCTTCAGGCGGCGCGTGCCGGCTTCGTAGACGTACTTGAGGTGGGCCTTCTGAGCGCTGCTGGTGCTGTCGGTGCCGATGATGAGCTCGGTCGCCTGGCCGAGGGGGTCGTAGGTGGCTCCGAGCTGGTATCCGGTGAGGCCGGTGGATGTGGTTTGGAGGCCGACGCCTGTGTAGTTGTAGGTGTACTTGACGATTTCGCTGGGAAGGCCCGCTGCTGCGGGGCTGCCGGCCTGATTGACGGTGCCGTCGAGGAGGTAGCTGGCGGTTGTGGTCAGGGTTGTGGGCAGGCCGGCTGCCACAAGAGGATCGGTGCTGGGCAGGATGAGGCTGCTGCTGGTGGCTCGGTAGAGGGCGTCGCGGCTGTTGACCTTCTTGGTGTAGGCCTTGCCGGTGGTGCCGGATCCGCCTTCGTAGCGGATGGCCGTGTCCTGCTGGCCCTTGAGGAGCTTGTCGTACTCCCAGGCAGCGAGCTGGTGGTCAGGGTCCTTGACGCCGTCCCACAGACCGGTCTTGCGGCCAAGAGAGTCGTAGGCGGTGATGAGCGTCTTGTTACGGCCGACATCGGTGATGCTGTCCGCTTGGTCGAGCTCGTTGTAGTGGGTGGTGGACTTGCCCTTGTCGGGGTCGGTCGAGGAGGTCTGTCGGCCGAACAGGTCGTAGCCGTAGGACCAGGTGGCCTTGTCCGGGCCGGTGATCGTCTCCTGCTTGCCCGCCGGGGTGTAGGTGTAGGCGGTGGTGGTGTAGTCGCTGCCGGTGGGCTGCGGTCCGCCGTACTCGCGGCGTTCGGTGACCTGGCCCAGGGCGTTGGTGACGGTGGCGGTGGCCTGACCGCCGGCGGGTGCGGTTGTCGTTACGGTGTCGCCGAAGTACGCGGTGTCGATCGTCCAGCGGACCACGTTGCGGGTCTTGGTTATCGCCCGCACTGCGCGCCCCGCACCGTCGTAGACGGTGTCGGTCTGGATGGGCGGCTGCCCGCCGTCGATCTCCACCGGGTTACCCGACGGCTGTCGGTCGCTTGCCCAGATGTCAGCTTGTGAGGAGACCGCCAGGCCGCGCGAGTCGTACAGCGTCTGCCCGATGATCGTCCCGCCACCGGGTGAGGGGGCCTGGGTCTGCCTGGGGCGCAGCAGGGAGTCGTAGAGCGTGTAGCTGGTGTTGTAGCCGGATCCGTCGCCCTTGAGGGTGGCCGTGGACACCCAGGGCATGGCCGAGCTGGTGGTGTTGTAGGTGAAGACGTAGTTCGGTGACCGGTTGAGGACCCTGAGCTGGTTGGGCAGCCACACCTTGGTCGTGCGCCCGAGGGCGTCGTACTCCGTCTCGGTCACCTTGCCATTTGGATCTGTGACCTTGGTCGGAGACCCAAAGGCAAAGTCGACGAGGGTTGTAGTCGCGTGCTCTAGGTCGTGTCCGCAAAGTGGTGGGCTCGTTGGTCTGTTCGTGGTGCGTCGTCATGAGCTGACAGATGAGTCGTGGGCGGTGATCGAGCCGTTG
>NZ_JBIBXG010000031.1:0-11592 GCF_043082085.1 Streptomyces sp. NPDC014801
CGTTACGACAAGCTGCCCGACCGCTTCCTCGCCGCCATCACCCTGGCCAGCACGCTCATCTGGCTCGAGGCGTGATCGACAAGACGCTGCCTAGGACCTGTCCGGCGGCTCGCTGGCGCTGAATCGCTGTAGCGTCCCGCCGGACAAGGAGCTGGGTGGAGCAGGTCGGGTCGGTCGATAAATACCTCGACATCGGTCGCGGTGATCGGGGACGCTTCGCGCGATGACCAGAATCCAGGACACCCCGCCCGCGTGGGACGAGCGCACCCAGCTCACCACGTTTCTCGACTACGCACGTGACACCGCCCGCGCCAAGTGCGATGGCGTCTCCGCGGAGAACACACGCAAGGCGCTTCTGCCGGGCTCACCGCTGATGACCATGAGCGGACTGATCAACCACCTCCGCTGGGTCGAGTACTACTGGTTCCAAGTGGTCTTCCTCGGCGAGGAAGACCACGGCCCCTGGACCGAGGAGGACCCCGACCGCGAGATGCGTATAGCCGTCGACTTCCCGCTCACGCAGTTGCTCGATGAATACGCTGAACAGAGTGCCCGCTACCGCGAATTGGTCGCCGGGAACGGCCTGGACAAGCATGCCCAGCGAGCCGTCCGCAACGGCCTCCACGTCGACCTGCGCTGGATCCTCCTCCACCTCACCGAGGAGACGGCCCGCCACAACGGCCACCTGGACATCCTGCGCGAGATGCTCGACGGCACGACCGGCGACTAGTCTTCTGAGTCAGGAATTCTGTTCAGATAGCTGGCGAGGCGTTCGAGGATCTCGTCTGCGGTCTTCGTCCAGACGTAGGGCTTGGGATCGGTGTTCCATGCGGCGATCCAGGTCCGGATGTCCTTCTCCAGTGCCTGGACGCTTCTGTGGACGCCTCGCCGTATCTGCTTGTTCGTCAGCTCGGCGAACCACCGCTCGACCAGGTTGAGCCAGGACGAGCCGGTGGGCGTGAAGTGCAGGTGGAAGCGGGGGTGGGCCAGCAGCCAGGTCTTGATGGCTGGGGTCTTGTGGGTGGCGTAGTTGTCCAGCACCAGGTGCACGTCCAGGTCCGCCGGTATCTCCTGGTCGAGTTTGATCAGGAACTTCTTGAACTCCCCGGCCCGGTGCCGGCGGTGCAGGGAGCCGATCACCTTCGCCGTGGCCACCTCCAGTGCGGCGAACAATGTGGTGGTGCCCGCGCGCACGTAGTCGTGGGTGACCCGCTGCGGGACGCCCGGCATCATCGGCAGCACCGGCTGGGACCGGTCCAGGGCCTGGATCTGCGACTTCTCGTCGACACAGAACACCAAGGCCCGCTCGGGCGGGTCCAGATAGAGGCCGACCACGTCGTGGACCTTGTCGACGAAGTACGGATCCGTCGACAGCTTGAACGTCTCGGTGCGGTGGGGCTGCAGGCCGAAGGCCCGCCAGATCCGCGACACGGTCGACTGCGACAGACCCATCTCCGTGGCCATCGCCCTCGTCGACCAGTGCGTGGCGTTCTTCGGCGTCGACTCCAGCGTCCGCTTCACCACCGCGGCGACCTGCTCATCGGTGACCGTCCGGGGCCCGCCGGACCGCGGCATGTCACCCAGCCCGGCGATCCGGTGTTCGACGAACCGCTTCCGCCAGCGGCCCACCGCATGCGGTGTCGAACCGAGCTGTGCGGCCACGTCCTTGTTGGACGCGCGGGTCGCGCAGGCCAGGATGATCCGGCACCGCAAAGCCCACGCCTGCGGAGTGGAACGGCGCCGCACCCACCCCTCCAGCGCAGCCCGCTCCTCATCCGACAGGATCAGCTCGGCCTTCGGCCGCCCAGTACGCGCCACCAGGCAACCCTACACATCTGAATGAAATTCCTGACTCAGAAGACTAGGTCCTGTCCAATGGGTCGAGTGACTCGTCTGTAGGTGGATCGTTTCGAGTCTCGTGGGACGGGGTGATCTTTCGGATGACGAGTGGGCTCTGCTGGAACTGCACCTCCGAAGGATGCCCAAAGCGGTGTCCGGCCGGCAGGGGAGAGGCGCTCACGCTCTGCGGTCGCGGTGAGCGCGGCGGGGACGGCGGACCGTGATGACGGCGGATATCCGCATGGCCCGGCCTCGAAGCCGGCCCGCCGCTGTAGCCCGCACCTCCGAGTCGTACGGTCACGCGCTGCGTAGTGAGTCCGATGACAGCGAGCGGGCGGTCGAGGACGTCCGCAACGCCCTCGACCGCGTCTCCAGCGACACGACCCCCTGGGGCGTTTGGCTCAGCGAGCTGTACGTCGACGTCCGCTGCACCCAAGGGCTGGAAGCCTCGGCAAACACGCCCAGGCTGCGGAGATCCTTACCAACGCCATCAAGGCCCTCCCGCAGGGTTACCCCCGAGATCGAGGCGTGTACATCGGCCGTGCCGCCGTCGCCCACGCCGGCGCCGGATCACCGGAGGAAGCCGCTGCCATTGGCCTGCAAGCTCTGACGGTTGCGGGCGACACCGGATCCGGCCGGATCATGCGCGAGGTAGCGCACCTGGACAAGGTGCTCATCCTGTGGCAGCGCCAGTCCGATTCAAACGGCTGATCACCATCCGGGCTTGACCCTGACGCCGCTGGAGACTTGACGATCGCGCTGTAGGCGACACGCGAATTCTCACCGGAGGCGCAGGCATGCGAGGCAAGGGCATCCACTACGACACCGGCACCTTTCCCAACGGCGATACCTCCCGCCCCGTTTTTGACGCCGACGTCGTCGCGCGGGACATGCGGATCATCGCCGAAGATCTGCACTGCACCGCGATCCGCATCACGGGCGGCGACCCGGACCGGATCGAGACCACCGCGCGGCATGCAGCCGCCGTCGGGCTGGAGGTCTGGTTTTCGCCGTTCCCCTGCGAAATGACCAACGAACAGATGCTGCCGTACTTCGCCGACTGCGCCGAGCGAGCCGAACACCTCCGCCAAGACGGCGCCGACGTCGTCCTTGTCACCGGCTGCGAACTGAGCCTGTTCGCCCGCGGGTACCTGCCCGGCGAGACCTTCAACGAGCGCATCCCGGTCTTGGCCGGCCCCGATCGCGAAGCCGCACTCCGGTCCATCCCCGACAAGATCAACGCCTTCCTCGGCGACGTCGTCCGCACCGTGCGCCCTCTCTTCGCCGGCCGGGTCAGCTACGCCTCGTGCCCCCTGGACGGCGTGGACTGGAGCCCGTTCGACATCGTCGGCCTGGACGCCTTCCGGAGTCTGCGCAACGCCGCCACATACCGCAACGACCTGCGCAAGGAGTTCACCCATGGCAAGCCGGTGGCCATCATGGAAGTCGGCTGCTGCACCTTCCGCGGGGCGGGCGACTACGGCGGCTCGGGCTGGTACGTGGCCATGGAACCGGACGGTGTCGCTCCCAAGCCGCACCTGGTGCGTGACGAGGGCGAGCAGGTCCGCTATCTCGACGAGCTCATGCCCGTCTTCGAAGACGAAGGAGTCGACTCCGTCTTCTGGTTCAGCTTCGCCGGCTATGGCACTCCCCACCGTCTGTCCGGACCGGACCCCGACCTAGCCTCCTACGGCATCGTCAAGATCCTCGACGAGCACAGCGGATACCCCGCAGACGCGCGCAGGTACCCGGACATGCCCTGGGAACCCAAGGAGGCCTTCCACGCCCTGGCGGACCGCTACCAGGCCCGCAAGCATGGAACGTCCCATCAGCACCTCGATGACCGATAGTGCCTATGGGCCACTGCAGACCGGGAGCGAGACGCTCCGGCCGCATTTGATGTCAGGTCCCTGTTCCGTCGGCTCAGCGCAGGTCACCATCAGACACCTGCCTGCGCCTCCACCCACGGTCTAGGGAGTCGATTGCCTGAACCACGGTATGTCGTAATCACAAGCCGGTGTGACGCGCGAACCACGGTCTCCCGTGCGGTTGGGTGCGCGGTAAGCCTGACGGCGATGCCGCTTAGGGGCAGGCCGGAGGTTCCCCCGCGGCCGCAGGCCCGGTAGGCAGGTACGCCGTTGGCAGTGCGCGCCAGCGCGACGTGCAGGAGCGGACCACCTCGCCCTTGCGCAGGTGGTGACGGATCGGCGTGCGCATCGTGGCGGCCGGCCCGTCGTACGGGCCGGGGCGACGCACGGCAGCGCGTTCGACGGCGCGCCAGGCCGTGGCACACGGCTTGGCCGGCGCGGTGGGAGCAGCGGTGGCGACTGCCTCGGCGCCAGCGGAGGCGATCAGGACGCCGAGAGCCGCGACGGCGGCTGTCATCAGTCGTGTCACACCTGTACAACCCTGGCTCACAGCACGAGGCACGGGTGATCACCCGCGAGGATAGCCGGCGCACGGGTCCACTGGTGCGCAGACATAGGAGGGGTTCGGCTCGCTGCTGTGCTCGGGTTCAGGCGCCTCGGACCGCCCAACTGCCGTCTTGAGGTACTCCGAAGCTCAAGGTCCAGGGCTTGTGGTCTTCAGCGGTACACAGGGCGCAGAGGCGGACAGGTTCATCGGGGTAATGGGCCTGCCACTGCGCCCGCCCGCCGGGGTACACCAGGTCGGCTCCTCGGTCCGATCGAGCCTGATCCGGCGTCGGTCACCCGGCAAAAGAGAGAACTCGGGCACCGTGCGGCCCTGCTCTTCGGTGACGTTGGCGCGAGTGTGAAAGAGGTAGGGGCCCCAGATGACCTCCGCCTTCTCTTCCTCGGTAGGGACATACCTGGCCCGCAGGTCGAAGAAGAAGCTCAGGTGCGGGGAAGCAGGAGAAGCTTTCCTTTTGTGCGGCGAGCGAGCAGGTCTTCATGTGCCTGGCGGGCCTGTCCGAGCGGGTACTGCCCTCCGACCAGCGGTCGCAGGCGCCGCCTGGCGGTGAGGTCGAGCAGTTCCTGCAGCGGCGGGCCTGCGGTCCCTTCCCGGACGAGTAGCGGGGTGAGCCAGAAACCGGCGACCGTGAGACTTTCCACTGCAAGGCGGCTCGGGGAGATGGCGGAGGCGGGCTGCCGGGCGGAGGCCCCGTAGGTGACAAGTCTCCCCAGGTAGCCCAGGGTGTCCAGGGCGGCGTCGAGAACCGGGCCGCCAATGGCGTCCAGCACGATGTCGACCTGTCGCCCGTCGTTGGCGGCCAGGACCCTCTCCCGGTACCCCTGTGCCTCGCCGTCGATCGCGACGTCCGCGCCCAGGTCCAGGGCAAAGGCGCGCTTGCCTTCGGACGAGGCAGTGGCGATCACCCGTCCGGCCCCGAACTCCCGGGCCAGCTGGACAGCGAGGCTTCCGGTGCCGCCGGCGGCGGCATGTACCACTACGCTCTCGCCGGGCCTGATCCGGGCAACCGAGCGCAACAGGTGCCAGGCTGTCAGCCCCTGCACGTGTACCGCCAGAGCCTCGCCCGCGCTGACGCCCTCCGGCACGGTGACCAGGTCCCGGTCGGCGACCACCGTCCGCTCGGCGTAACCGCCCTGCAGGACGTGGCCGAGGACCCGCCGCCCGTCCGCTGTCCGGCCCACAACCTCCATGCCCGGGATGCGCGGCAACGGTCCCTTGGGGGCATAGGGGCCGTCAGGCTGCTCGCCGGCGATCTGCTTGATATCGCCGAAGTTGACGCCGGCCGCCTCCACTTCGACGACTGTCTCACCTGGCCTTGCCACCGGTTCGGGCACCTGGGCCTCTGTCAGGACCTCTGGGCCGCCGAACCGCTCGAACTGAATGGCGCGCATGCGTCTTCTCTCCGCTGCAAGGCTTCAACCATGGCCACCGCTTCCCTGGCGGAACCGGACAACCACCTTTCAGGTGCCCGCTCCCGTATCCCCGAGCATCGCCGGCGCTCGAGGACCGTCCTTCCCAGCCGATACGGCGCGGACCGATCGCGGAGGCGAGGACGCCGGTGCCCCCTTCCGACGTCGAGGGCCGTGCGGCCCGGTGGGCCGCCGCCCTTCCGGCAGGCCTGTCATCGACTCGACCGGTCCTGGCTCGGCGCGCCGGTCAGGGGCGCGATCGGGTTTGGCCCGGGCGAGCGCCGGCGGGCGAGTGCGAGGCCGGCCATCGTCGTGATCGTCATCGCGGCGACACCGACCACCGCTGCCGTGGTGTAGGCGCCGTCGTGCGGGAAGGGTTGACCGGCGTCGGTGCCGGCGGCCAGCAGCAGGCCGCCTATGGCACTGCCCAGGGAGTATCCGGCGCTACGGACGACGTAGTTGAAGCTCATGGCGCTCGACGTCTCGCTCTTGGGGGTGACGGCCAAGATGACACCGGGCATGGCGGCCGAGAAGCCGCCGACACCGAAGCCCAGCACTCCCATGACCACGAACAGTTCGGCCACGCGCGACCGGGCCACCGCGAAGAGGACGAACCCGCCACCGACGACGACGGCGCTGCCGGCCAAGAGCAAGGGGGCACTGATCCGTTCGCGAAGCCGGGGGCTGAGCTTGCCGGCGACGAAGCCCAGCCCGGAGAACGGGACGAGGACCAGCCCGGCAGCGAAGGTGGTCAGCCCGAACCCGTAGCCTGCGCTGTGCGGCGTCTGCGCGTACCGGGTGACGAGCGTGAGCAGGAGGTACATGCCGATTCCGCCGACGAACATGGCGATGTTCGCCCCGGCGACCGCCGGGTGCCGTACCGCCCGGACATCGACCAGGGGCGTCTTGCTGCGCAACTCGTGGGCGGTCCAGCCGCCGAGCAGGAGCACGGCAACGACGGCGAGGACCAACGCCACGGCGAGGTGACGGCTCCACAGATGCGTCTCGCCGGCCAGGAACAGGACGAGGAAGAGTCCACCCGCCAGGATGAGGGCGCCCGCTACGTCCATGTCCGCGCGGCGGCCTTCAGGGGCTACAGGTACGGAGCGCCACGCGGCCAGGAAGGCGATGGCGGTGACGAACAGACCGAGGCCGTAAGCGGCCCGTACGCCACCGAACTCGCTGAGCAGTGCGGCAAGCGGGTAACCGACGCCGGCCCCGATGATGGAAACCACCGAGATCAGGGCGATCGTGGCCGCGCTGCGCCCCTCGGGAAGGTGATCGCGGGCCACGCCCATCATCAGGGCTGTCAGACCGAGCCCGACGCCTTGGGCCGCCCTGCCGACGAGCAGCCACGCGAACGGCAGCGGCAATACGGTAAGCGCGCTGCCGGCAACGACGACCGCCAGCGTGGCGAGAACCGTGGCTCGTCGGTGTGGGCCGGCTCCGAGCCGGCCAAGGACGGGAGTAGCGACGGCGCCGCTCAGCAGCGCGATGGTCAGCGTCCATTGCGCGCTGTCGAGCGAGACGTGGAACGTGCTCGCCACGCTGGTGATGAGCGGTGTCCCGAGGCTGCCGACTGCCGCCACGACCAAGGCGATGAACAGCAGGGAAGGGACCAGTAGCCGCGACTCGGAGTGCTGTCGGGTCGTGCTCATCGGTGGCGCCTGATCGTGCTGCGGTCAACGACGCGAGTGCGGGCCCATTCCGCCCATGGCTCGTCCGGCTGGGCGAGCTGAAGCGTGACGCCATCGCCGAGCAGCGTCCCTGAGGACAGGAATCCCTTGGTCCTTACCGGATCGGGCCCGGCGGTCTCGATGACCACCTCCCGCATCCGTCCGGTGCCTCCGTCCGAAGACGCGGTGACCCCGCTGATTGACCCCCTGGTCACTGCTTCGGCCCTTCGTGCTCCTGGCCGTCGAGCGTTGCCAGATGCAGCAGCGCCGGAAGGGCTGCCACCAAGGCCTCGGCCTCCTCGTCACTGAGCTTGTCGATCAACCGGGCAAACGCCTGGGCGCCCGCCTGGCGCCGCGCCCGGACGTAAGACGCGCCGGCCTCGGTCAGGCACACCAGCGTGACCCGCTTGTCGGACGGGTCGCCTCTCCGTTCGACCAGCCCGTCTTTCTCCATCACTCGAACCAGGACGGTCATCGCGGGCTGAGTGACCCCCTCGGTGACGGCCAGGTCGGTGATCCGTCGGGGACCGGTCCGGTCGAGGGTGGCCAGGGTGGCAGCGGACGTGAGGCTCAGGTCACGCGGAAGACGCCTCACGGCTCTCGTGGCCAGTTCGTAGAGGGCTGACCCGACTGCGGCTGAAGCGCCCCGAGGGGCGTCTTGACGGCTCATGCCGGAAGCATAGCTTATTTATATTAATTCTCTATGCATTGCCTGTGTCTGCCTTGACGTCCCGAAGGACCTGCGACGCGTGGGTGCGACGTGTCGCCTCACTCTCCGCGGGTGTGGGTGGACGCGACGGGCCTGTACTCCGCTCTCCCGTCCGACGGCAGCCTCTGCGCCGTCATGGCCGGCGGCGATCCCGTCGTGGTAGGGCGACGGTGTGGTCAAGGCCTGCTCCGAGCTGACGAAGTCGCCGTGTGCCGGGATCCAGGCGATCGGGAAAAGGGACATGGAGGCCCGGGGCTCCTCGGACGAGGCGTGGGTGGAGTTCACCCTCTGCACCTTCGCCGAGGCGAAGGACGCGTCCACGACGATGCAGGACCTGGCGGAGCACAAGCGCAAGGACAATGCGGAGTACGGCGAGCCGGCAAAGCCCGTGACGGTCGACGCCGACGCGGACGAGACCCGGGCGATGCAGGACGGCGACTACTTCGATGTCGTCATGCGCATCCGCGCCGTCGTGGCGCACCTGCACGCGAGCGACGCCCAGCTCGGCAACGTGGAGTACGCGGTGAAGGTCCAGATCGCCCGCGTGAAGTCCGTCTCGAACGGCGTCAAGCCGGATCGCTGACCCGGCGGGCGGTTTGAGAGGGCGGGCCGGCACTGCCAACCTTCTGGGCCGCGTGGTGCCGGCAGCCCCCTCGCCTTCGCAGCGCACCACCTCGGCGCCCTTGGGAATGTTGCAGGCGCGGTCATCCTGGCCGCTGCGCTGCTCCTGGTGCTGTTCCTCGCCGGCGAACGGAATCTGTGGAGCCGGCACCTCGCCGTGGCGGGCCTCGCCGTCGTCGCGGTGGTGCTGCTCGGGGTCTGGGCCGTCATCGAGCTGCGCAGCACAACGCCTCTGGTCGAGGTGCGGGCGGCGGGGGCACCCGGCGGTCGCCGGGGCGAGCCTCGCCATGTTCGTCGGCGGGATCGGCATGGACCTCCTGCTCACGCTCATCACCGGGTACGCGCAGACACCGCACGGCGCCGGCTACGGCTTCGGGCTGACGACCTTCGTCGCCGGGCTGGTCCTCATCCCGTTCTCGGTGCTGGGGTTCGTCGCCGGCAAGCACACGCCGCGGGTCCGGATGCGGATCGCCGATCCCCTGCTCCTGGCCGGCAGCGCCGTCGTGGTCGGCGGTGGGTTCCGCCCTGTTCGCGGCGGCCCGGTCGGACCTGGCCGAACTGTTCGCGGCGATGGGCGTGCTCGGCTTCGGCGTCGGCGGCTTCTGGGCCGCGATGCCCGGCGTCATCCTGGCCGTCACCCCCAAGAGCGAGACGTCAAGCGCCATGAGCTTCAAGTACGTCGCCCGCGGCGTCGGATACTCTTTGGGCAGCACCACCGGCGGCCTGATCCTCGGCGCGGGCACCGGCCCCGGCCGCCTCCTCCCCGACGGCAGCGCCTACACCACCGCGGCGTGGTCGGCGTCGGCGCCATGGCGATCACGACGCTGACAAGCCTCGCTCTCGCCCGCCGACGCTCGTCCGAGACCAGCCCGTAGCTCGCGCAAACAGGCGGTGTGGGAGCCTCTGCAGCAAGGCGGGCACTGGCCTGGTACGGAGTCGCGACACTCTGTGACCACTGGAGAGACTGAGCCTGTCCGGCCGTCACGGCCGTCAGTCCCCCGCCTTGGGCCGCCAACCGGAGGCCCAATCATCGAGCGGGGCGAGGGATTCTCGAAGGGTCCTGCCCTGTTCAGTGAGCAGGTACCCCTCGCCGGCGTTCTCTACGAGGTCGGCCTGTCCAAGCTCGCGAAGCCTGTCTGCCAGGACGCTTGATGACACGCCGCCACATCGTTGCTGGAGCTGGCGGAAGGTCGGAGATGAGCCGTCCCGCAGCTCCCACAGGACTCGCAGCGCCCAGCGTCGGCCCAAGAGGTCCAGGAGCGCCATGATCGGGCGCCCCGTGTGCGAGCCGCGGACCCGGCGGCCTGGGAGTGGTGTTGGTCGTGTCATCTGCTTCCCTTTCCGAAGCGTCAATGTTAACGTCCCGCTATGCCTCTGAAATCGAAGCAGCCTCGTATCGAGCCGCTCTCGCCGCCCTATGGCGAGGGAGCCAGCGAGGCCCTTGAGCTCCTCGGGCATTCCCCCATCCAGCTGTTCCGGGTGTGGGCCCGCCGGCCCGAGCTCGCCCGCTCCATCGCGGGCTGGGGAAGCTACTACTTCTCTCGGCGCTCCGCTCTCACTCTGCGCCAGCGCGAGCTGGTCATCGACCGGACCACCGCGCTGTGTGGCGCCGATTACGAGTGGGCTGTGCACGTCGCGGGTTTCGCCGAGAAGGTGGGACTCGACGCGGCGCAACTCGCGTCCCTCGCGAAGGGAAGGCCGACGGACGACTGCTGGCACACCGCTGATCGTGCCGTGCTCAAAGCGGTCGACGAGCTCCATGCGACCTTTGACCTCTCGGACGACACCTGGGCGAACCTGGTCGCTGTCGCCGATGAAGATGCCGCACTCGATCTGGTCTTGATCTGCGGTTGGTACCACGCCATCTCGTTCGCCGTCAGGGCCCTCCGCCTGCCCCTTGAACCCGGCACCGAGCCGATCTCCGCACACTGATCTAAGAGTTCTTGACAAAGGCGTTGGACATGGCGGTGGGTGATGAGGCAGGTGGCGAGGCCGAGGAAGGCTTCGTGGATGTCGTCGCGTCTCTCCCAGCGGATACGAAGGCGGCGGATGCCGTGTAGCCAGGAGATCGTCCGCTCGACGACCCCGCGCAAGATGCCCAGGCCGGAACCGTGCGGCTGCCCGCGCTCGGCGATTACGGGCCTGATGCCCCGCTGCCAGAGCAGGCGCCGGTACTTGTCGTGGTCGTAGCCTCGGTCGGCGAAGAGCATGTCGGGCCGTCTACGTGGCCGCCCGACGGCGCCGGCCACCGCGGGGACCTTTCCAGCAAGGGCAGGAGCTGAGTGACGGCGTTGCGGTTGCCGCCGGTCAGAGACACCGCGAGCGGAACGCCCCGGCCGTCGACAAGGACGTGGTGCTCACTGCCCGGCCGTGCGCGGTCGACCGGGCTGGGACCGCTTTGGGCCCCGTCGGGCTGCCCGCACATGCGATTCTTCGACGCGATCGACCACGTTCGGCGGCACGTTCCCGTCGATCAGCCGGCCGTCGGCATACACCCAGGCGACCTCGTCCAGCGCCTCACTGCCGCTCTCCGTCAGTACGATACGGCCGCCTTTGGCGGTGACGTTCGCCGCGACCGCCTCGGCGCGTGTACGCGCCAGTTCGCGCGCGTCGGAGTCCGTCACCCGGCTCAGCAGCACGTGCGAGACGACGACCAGGATCGCAACCACGGCGGTGGCGATCAGCACAGTGAGCGCGACGACCCGCTTACGGAATCCGGTCACTGCCATCGGTAGCCCACGCCGCGGACGGTCGCCAGGTGCTCGGCCACACCCAGCGAACCGAGCTTGGCCCGCAGCCGGCGTACATAAGAGTCGAGGGTGTTGTCGCTGACCTGCGCTCCGTGCGGCCAGCCGGCGGCGATGAGGGCGTGGCGGCGTACCACGTCGCCCTGCGAGGCGATCAG
>NZ_JBIBXG010000032.1:0-6645 GCF_043082085.1 Streptomyces sp. NPDC014801
CCGCTACGACAAACGCGCCCGCCACTACGAAGCCATGGTCACCCTCGCCTGCCTACTGCTCTGGCTGCCCTGACTTTGCGGACACGACCTAGGGCGTTCTTTCCCACCGCCGAGGTCAGAGGACCCGATGCGGGCGGGTCATAGAGCGTCGTTGCAGTGACCAAACCGTTGGTGTCCGAGACGCTCAACGGGCGACCGAGCGAGTCATAAGTAGTCGTGGTTAGCTTTTGCCACTGGGGCTGATCATCGCTCGTATAGCCCTTGGCACGGCCCGTCCAGCGCACCTCGCCCAAAGTCGGCTTCTGCGTCGCACTCCACTCAGCCGCAGTGTCGTAGCTGACGGAGGTGTCGGAGATGATCTGCCCGGGCCGGGTTGAGTCCGCGGGCAGGTCGAGGGTCGCGTCGGTGATCGTGCAGGGGTCGGCCACCGGGTTGGTCTTGGCGTTCGCCACCACCCTGGTGCGGGAGACCAGGTTGTTGATGCCGGTCGCGTCGTTTCGGGCGTACCAGGTGCGTGTGCAGGTTTCGTCGCCGAGTTTGCTGTCGTCGCCGCGGTCGGAGACCGTTTCAGGCATGCCGTAGGTGGCGTCGTAGGTGGTGTTCACCGTGCGGGTGCGCCAGGTGGGCGAGACGCCGGAGGTGATGTAGGTGTGGGTGGTGGTGGCACCGCTGCGCACGTAGTAGGCCTCGGTGTCGGCGTAGGACTTGTGCTGGGTTGCGGTGCGCTTGGACCAGGGCGTGTTGACCGTGCTGGCGATGGCCGTTGTGCCGTTGTAGGTGACCGTTTCGCGGGTGAAGCCGGCGTACTCGTCCTGGTCGGTGAGCGCAGGTGCCTTGAATCCGGTGGCGGCGACGGACTTGCGGGCGGTGGGGTCGAGGGTGCCGTCGGCGGCCAGGACGCGGTCGCCGTTCATGCCGCGCAGGTAGTAGGTGACGGTCTTGGACTGGGTGGTTCCTGCCCTGCCGACGAGGTGGGTGACCTGGTCATAGCCGCGCCAGGTCGACCAGGTGCGCTCCTTTTCCTTGGTCAGGGGGTCGTCGTTGTAGCGCCAGGCGCCACCATGAGGACCGTAGACGTACGTGTGCTCGACCGCTTCCTGTCCGCCCTGAGGCGCGGTGGTGGACACCGCCTGGACCGGGTACTTCTGGAACCAGTCCAGTTTCGGCGTCTTCCCGCCGTTGGGTGCCCAGTAGACCGGGTAGCAGCGGCGGGTGTTGTCGTCGACCTTTGGCATGGTCTGGCCGGCGACGCAGTCTTCCGGCATGTAGCTGACGATGGTCTGCGCGCCGGTTTCGGAGGTGATGGTCCTCAGGCGGGGCTTGTAGAACGGCAGGATGTCGTCGGACGGCCCGTCGACGCGGTTGGACATGAACTCATGGGTGAACACGACCGGGTCGAGGTCGACCGGTGTGCCGTGCTTACCGGTGTGGCGGATCTCCTGCAGCCACAGGGACTGGTCAGTGGAGTCGCCGGTGTCACCGGGGTCCAGGTAGGTCTGCTTCAGCGCCCATTCGTCGACCGGCTCGAACGCGGGTGTCGCTGCGGCGGCGTTCCAGGCGTAGGTGGAGATGGTGGTCAACCGCTTGCGGGTGAAGAAGGTGGGGCCGACGTTGCCGGTGCACTTGTCGCCGTCCTTGCAGATCGCGTCGAACGGGACGTCGGGCCATTCGTTCTTGCTGGTCTCGGTGAGCTCGTTGCAGGCGGAGCCCAGCTCGCGGATGCAGCGCTCGTCGTAGCCGAAGACGACCTTGTCGGATGCGGCGGGAGCCGTCGCGGTGGACGTGAACAGGGCGCCCTTGCGCTGTCCGTAGCGGATCTCCTTGAGGTAGCCGCCGCGGATGTAGGGGGTGCCGGTGGTGTCGTCGCCGAGCTGGTCGTAGTTGTTGGTCTCGGCGGCATACCAGTACGACATGGCGTTGCCGTGGGTGTCCTCGACGTAGTCGAGGTTCCAGCGCCACGCTTGCGTCTTGGCACGCTTGGCGAAGGTGTCACCGGCGCTGTAACCGGGTTCGCCGGCGTCGTCGCCGAAGACGGGGACGGTCCACACGGAATTGGTGCGGTCGGTGGCGCCGGCGCCGTCGAGCTTGTTCAGGCCGAAGACGTACTTGGTGCCGTTGCCGGTGGTGACGGTCCAGTACTCGCCCTTGTCGCCGCTGTCACCATCGTCGCCGTTGTCGGCGCCGGTGGAGTGGGTGACCGTAGAGGCGTCGTCGTTCTTCAGCCGCCACACGCCCGTGGTGTCGTCCTTGACCAGTTCGGTCGCCTGACCGTTGAGGACGAGGGAGGCGTTTTCGTACTTCCAGCACAGGTCGTACTTGTCGGTCTGACCGTCGTCATCGCACGAGCCGTAGCGACGTTCGATGAAGGAGGAGGTGAGGTCGAAGCCCTCGCCGACCGTCGTGCCCTGGTTGTTGGAAGAGGCGGTGCGCCCGTCGACACTGCCGGAGTCGTAGGAGATCGACAGCTGCGGGCTCGGGCCTGCCGCCGCGGGCGGCGTGCGAAGTGGGTAGGACCACGTGAAGGTGCCGGACGAGCCTCCGGCATCCCACGATGAGGAGGCGGAAAGCGGGGTCGCCTTGTAGTCACCACGTGCGGAGGCGTCGCCGGCAGAAAACGCCACCAGCATCGCCTGCCCGGACGTGGCCGCCGTCGTGCGGCTTTGGCGCGCCGTCGCGGGTTGGAAGGCGAGCTGCGTTGTCAGCTGCTGATCGGCACGGTGGTTGGCGTAGTCGAGCCGTGTCAGCGTGTGGCACTTGGATGCCGCGGGATTGGTCAGGGCGCAGTCGGGCAGGCGTGAGGCCTGCAGGCGGCCGGCCCAGTCGCCGCCGTAGGCGGAGGCGAAGCGGCTGTAGTCGATGCCCAGGGTGGCCGAGCCGCCGGTGGCCGGGCCTGTCACCTTCACGACAACGTCCTTGATGCCCAAATTTGCCGTCTGGGCGCGGTCGAACACCTCAACACTGACCGAGCTCGAAGCAGGAGCGGCCGTCTTGCTGCTCTTCACCGCGGCAGCCGGGGAGAGTGTGATGGGGAGGGTTCCGGCGGTCGCGGAGGCCGCTCCGGAGGCGGGCATGGCCACTGTGGCCTTGCCGGCGCTGGGCCACACCGGCTTCTTCGCCTGGTCGGCAGCGGCACGCGCGATGGCCTTGCGGGTTTGTGCCGCTGCCTTCTTCATTTCCGCTGCGGTCTTCTTGTTGATCCGCGCGGTCATCGGGGAGACCTTGTCCGCCTTGTAGGCGGGCGGCTTGAACGCCTCCAGAGGGACAGCCGCTCCCGCTGACGTGATCGGCGTCAGCAGCTCCGGCACCAGCAAGAAGCCGGTCACAACGGCGACACGCCGTGCCCAGGCTTTCCTTTTGGCTGAGCTGCCGCGCTTCGGCGGCAGCAGTCTGTATCGATTCATCCTTTTCCGTTCTTCCGGTACCAGGCACCGGCGGCAGCATCGGGTTGCGGCATGCCTCAGGCAGCTGGCGCGTCGTCACAGATCGGCCCCGGGCCGGGGCCGTGCAGATGTGTGGGCGGCAGCGTGTACCGTGCCGCCGCCCACACAGGGGCGTCATGGGTTTATGAGTGCAAGATCTGCGAGACCTGGTCGGCGGCCATCGCACCCGCCCAGAGCCTGACCTCGTCGACCGCTCCGGGCAGGTAGGAGCCCACCTGGCCCCCGGCCGCCCCAGCGCCGACGGCCAGTTCGCCGCTGCCTTGGCTGTAGGAGGAGAACGCAGGGGTAGCGCCTTCCGCGACCTGCTCAGCAGGGTTCAGGAAGAGGTGCAGGTTCCCGTATCCGCCTGCCGAATTCTCCTCGGCCGCATCGAAAACTCCCGTGACATCGACCCAGACATCCAGGTCCGCGACGTCTTCGCTCTGCACCATGGCAGTGGCCGTGACCTTGCCCGAACCGTCAACCGCCGTGCGGCCAAAGCGCCACACGATCGCCCCGGGACCGAGCTTCTCCGCCCACAAAGCCCAGGAGTACTGGCCACCGGCCGGGGTCGCCTGACCCACAATCTGGGCGCGGTAGCCATCCGGCTTGTTCGCGAACACGGCACTGTCCAACTTCACGTGCGCGTTGACCGTGAAAGAGGCAGATTCGTCAGTCACCGGTGCGGTGGTGCTCGTGTTGGTGGTCGGGATGACGGCGTTCATGTAGCTGGAGGTGCCGTTCAGTGCCACCACGCCGTCAGCGTCCATCGAAGCGTTGTTGATCTTCAGGTCACCGGCCGGATAGGGCGCCGACTGCTTGATCACCGAGGTGCCTGCGGCAGGATTACCCCTCCACTGGCTCACGAGTTCCGTGGCTGCGACGTTGTCCGTCTCCACAGCGCTCTCCTTGCGCAGCTCATCCTCGGTGAGAGCCCGCTGCCACACCTTGATCTCGTCGATGCGGCCGCTGAAGTACTGGGTGTAGTTGCCGTTGACCTTGGCTCGGCCGATCTGCATGTCACCGGTGGCCGACCACGGCTGGTACGTGGACGAGGCGGTCTTGAGGTTGACCGGGGCGCCCTGAGGGCGTCCGTTGAGGAACAGTTGCAGGGTGTCGTCCGCGTCAGAGCAAGGAGCCTGTGCGCACTCACCCGTATTGAAGACGGCGGCCAGGTGGGTCCACACGTTGAGCGGGGGGCTGGCGTAGTCAGCCACAGACCGGATGGCGACCAGGCCGGTGGAGCCGTCGTGGTTAGTCCGGTTGAGCACCCACTTCTTGTCGCCGGCGGAGTAGTACAGGGTGAACGCAACTCCGTAGTTACCCGGTGCGGCCAGGACGGCCTTCGTGGAGGCGGCGTCGGTGAGCATCACCCACGCCGACACCGTGAAGGAGTTAGCGGTGTTCACCGGCATAGGCGTGCTCGCGTAGCGGGTGCGCTTCGCGGGGTCGGTCACGTTGTCGTTCAACTGCAGGGAACGGTCGCCTTCACCGCGCCGTGCTTGGTCGGCAGACCACATAGCGACCGCGTCAGCCTCTGGCGAAAGACTGACGGGCTGCCGAGGAGTGACAGTGATGGAGTTGGCGGCGGTAGGTCCCGTGCCCTCTGTGAATCGCCACTCGTCGGTGGGGCCAGACGGCAGCTTCACCTGGAAGGCATACTCAGCCGGAGTACCCCACCGTTGGCGCACATCCCGAGCCTGGACAACGAGCGTAAGCGTGCCGCCCATGGCCGGCGTGACGTCGATCGTCGTCTGGGAAACGACCTGGGCGGGATCGGTCTCCTTCACCGTACGCGGGTCCTGCAGATACCAGCGGTAGCCCTGAATATCCGTGTCTGCGCTGTTCGGCGTCAGCTTGAACTCGCCCGTGATGCCCGGTCCACCAGTGGCCTCACAAGTGGCTGTGGCTATGCACGTGTAGGGGTTGCCGGGTTCCAGGGTGATCTGAGGGGCCTTCGGCGCGGTGGCGTCCACCTTGAAGTAGCACCATGGCGAATACGCCGAGGACATGCTCGAGGTCACGCCGGCGTAGGTCCAGTGGGACTGGGTCAGCGCCCGCATCCGATACAGCGCCCCGTCCTGGCGGGAGGAGATCCGCACCTTCTCGAGGGTGTTGTCCACGTGGTAGCCGGTCGAGGGTGATGTCGCCGACCAGGAGGACGACCAGGTGCCGTCGGTGTTCTTCTTCTCCACTGCCATGTAGGCGCGCAGCGCTCCGAGATATTCACCGGAGGCAGGCTGGACCTGGGTCTGAACCGCGGCCTGGACGATGGGGTCGGCGCGGGTGACGATCGTGGGCCTGGACTCCGGCTCGCAGTACGCCAGCGTTCCATCGCCGGGAATCACGCCAACCTGCGTGGGCACGCCAGGCTTGGGCACGTACTGGATCTGCAGATCGGCGTTCTGATTGAACCGCTTCCACGCCCGCGGATCGCTCTCATCCTTCGCCCGCAGCATCAGGGTCAGGCGAGAGAACTTGCCGTCGGCGAAGGACTGCACCGTCGGCGTGAGGTTCTCGTCCGTCTCGGACGGATTGTCGTGGAACTCCACCCAGGAATCCGGCTGGGACGGGCTGCACAGGTCACCGCGGCCGTTGGCGACGTACCGGTCGCCCATCCAGTCCCGCTGGGTCGGACCCGGCCAGCTGGTCGACTCGGAGATGTTGTCGGTGCGCACCAGGTCGACCCAGTGCGCGTCGCAGTTGAACGACCATGTCTCGTACGCGCGGAAGGTGGCGTCGAGGATCTTCTTGCCCGCGAGCTTCGTCGGCGCGAACTCGTAGTACATGCGGTTGACGTAGTTGTTTCCGCAGTAGTAGCCGTCCGCGGTGCCGCATTTGCCGACGCCGTAGTCGCCGGTGAACTGCCAGAACCGGTCGCCGTCGGAGGAGAGCACCGTGCGCTCGGAGTAGCCCAGGCCGAGGGGTGGGTCGATGTAGACCGGGTAGACCGTGTCCTGGCCACGCAGCAGCTCGAGGTTCGGCGTGACGGAGACGGCGCCGTCGTGCACTTGGACCGGAAGGACCTCGCTGGCGTCGCCCTTGGACGGGGCGTCCGCCTCGTCCACCGGCTCCTCCTGCCCAGCCGGCACGTCGTCAGCGGCAGCCGTCTTGGCCTGCATCAGCGGCTTACTGATCGTTTCAGAATGCGGTGCGTAGCCGTCTCAAGCAGATGATGGCGCAGGCGAGTTGGAGGAGTCCGTGGTGTAGGTCGGCGCGTATCTCG
>NZ_JBIBXG010000033.1:0-3715 GCF_043082085.1 Streptomyces sp. NPDC014801
GGCTTTCCTCCGGGCGCTTCCCTTCGGTCTTGCGTTTCCGACTCTATCAGATCTTTTCTCGATCCGATTTCCTCGGTGCTTTCCAGGTTCCCGCTTCCGCGTTTCCCTTTCCGGCGGTTCCGACTTTATCAGATGTTTCGGACCGCTTGATCAGCTGTCCTTTTCCGATTCATCGGGGGGTGGCTCTTGGGAATCGATGTTCCGTGGAGCCTGCAGATACTTACCGTCACCGACCGGACGCTGTCCAGTTCCAGGCAACTGTTCGAATCTACCTCCCCGTCCACTCCGTGTCAACGGTGTTTCCGGGGCGAAGGAGAGATTAACAGCTCGGGAGGGGTGGATGCACATCAGGCGGCCACGGGCAGCGTGGCGCTGCGCTCCTGCTCCTCCAGGTCCCCGCTCTCGCCCTCCCGGACGGCACGTCCGCCCAGCACATAGACGTACGTCAGGAAGGCCAGCTCGGCGGCGACGCCGATGCCGATGCGGGCCCAGGTGGGCAGGGCCGACGGGGTGACGAAGCCTTCCAGCGCACCGGAGACGAACAGCACCAGGGCGAGGCCGATGGCCATTCCGATGGCGGCTCGGCCCTCCTCCGCCAGCGCGGTGCGACGGGTGCGCGGGCCGGGGTCGATGACCGTCCAGCCCAGGCGCAGGCCGGTGCCGGCGGCGACGAAGACCGCGGTGAGTTCGAGCAGGCCGTGCGGCAGGATCAGGCCGAGGAAGGTGTCGAGGCGGCCGGCGGAGGACATCAGGCCGATCCCGACGCCCAGGTTGAGCATGTTCAGCAGCAGGATCCACAGGACCGGCAGCCCGAGGAAGACGCCCATGACGAGACAGATGGCGGCGGCTTCCGCGTTGTTCGTCCACACCTGTGCGGCGAAGGAGGCCGCGGGGTGGCTCGAGTAGTACGTCTCGTACTCGCCGCCCGGCCGGGTGAGCTGGCGCAGCTCACTGGGGGCGGCGATCACGGCCTGGACGTCGGGGTGGGTGCCGATCCACCAGCCGAGGAGGGCGGCGACCACCGTGGACACCAGCGCCGTGGGCACCCACCAGTGGCGGGAGCGGTAGACCGCGGCGGGGAAGCCACGGGTGAGGAAACGGGTGACGTCCCGCCAGGAGGCACGGCGTGTGCCGGTCACCGCGCTACGCGCGCGTGCGACGAGCTGGCTGAGCCGGCCGGTCAGCTGCGGATCGGGTGCACTCGACTGGATCAGGGAGAGATGCGTCGCGGTGCGTTGGTACAGGGTGACGAGTTCGTCGGCCTCGGCGCCGGTGAGGCTGCGCCGGCGACCGAGCAGGCTGTCGAGGCGTTCCCACTCGGCTCGGTGGGCGGTGACGAAGACGTCGAGGTCCATCGGTGTGCCTGCTCCTGCGCGGTTTGTCGGCGGCTCGGCCTGGGGTCAGCTTGTCGTACTGCGGCGCGATGCGCCCTCAGCTTGGCAGACTTGCGGATCTCAGGGCAGGTCAGGGGAAGGGGACGACGGGCGTGAGTGAGCTGGTGACGGGCGAGGCGGTGGCCTTGGAGCTACGCCCCGCGAGGCTGCCCAGCAGGGCGCTCGCCGTGGTGATCGATCTGATCGTCGCGATAGCGGCGTACACGGTCGTGACCATGGCGCTCCTGGTGGCAACGGCCTCGCTGGACGATGCGGCGCGGACGGCGGTGTCGATCGCGGCGTTCCTGCTGGTGCTGGTGGGTGCGCCCATCGCCGTCGAGACGCTCAGTCATGGGCGGTCGCTGGGGAAGCTGGCGTGTGGTCTGCGGGTGGTCCGGGACGACGGCGGGCCGATCCGGTTCCGGCACGCGCTGGTGCGTGGCGCGGTCGGTGTCGTCGAGATCCTGCTGACCTTCGGGGTGGTGGCGTGCATCGCCTCGCTCGTGTCGGAGCGCGGGCGGCGGCTGGGTGACGTGTTCGCCGGGACGCTGGTCGTGCGGGAGCGGGTGCCGCAGACGCGGACGGGGTTCCTGCCGCCTCCGCCGCCGTGGCTGGCCGGGCGCTTCGGGCAGCTGGACCTGTCGGCGGTGCCGGACGCGCTGTGGCTCGCCGTCCGGCAGTACCTGTCGCGGATGCACCAGCTGGATCCGCAGGTCGGTTCGGACATGGCCCAGCGGCTCGCCGCGGATCTGTCGGCGCGTACGGGGACTCCGGTGCCGCCGGGAATTCCGCCGGCCGCTTATCTCGCTGCCGTGCTGCAGGAGCGGCAGGCCAGGGAGGCGCGACGGGCCTTCGCCCACGGACCTCAGGCAGCCGGAGCACAGGCAACCGGGGCACAGTCAACCGGCCCGCAGGGAGTCGGCCCCCTGACGACGGGGCCCCAGACAGCGGGGCCGCAGACAGCGGAGCCACAGGCCGCGGGACCTTTCGCAGCACCGCTCGGTCCGAGCGGTACGCCCGCCCCGGACCCCCACACCAGCTCTTCGCCAGCCCCGTCCGCTCCTCCTGCGGCAACCCCCACTCCGGCGCCCACCGAGTCGTCGGAGAGCCGCCCCCACAGGGGCTTCGCCCCGCCCGCCTGATCGACGGCCGGGAGCCTGGAGCCCCGGCCAGGCGGCTCAACGGATTCAACGACTCAAGGGACTCGACAGACGCACCGGCTCAGGGGAAGACGGACGGCGGGGTGTCCAGGTCCTCCAGCTCGATGCCGGGGGCCGCGAGGACGACGTCACCGGCGATGTGCACGGTGTGCTGCTCCCCCGTGTCCAGGGCTGTGACCTGGTATTCGTCCACGGTCAGGGGGCCGTTGTCAGTGGGGTGTGCTTCTCTCTTCAGCAAGGCCCAGGACTGGTCCACGGTGCGGGGGGCGAGGACCGGGTCCGTGAAGGCGACGAGCCGTACGCGGGTGGCGGTAGCGGAGGGGGTGAGGCGCAGCAGACGCGTGGTGGCGACGAGGAACGCGGGGGACGTGCCGGTGAAGGCGTGGGCGCGCACATTGCCTTCGGTGGCCTGGGTTCCCGTGGGGTCGGTGCGGACCCAGGTGACGCCGTCGAGGGCGGCGCCGCGCACCTGCCAGTCGCCCGCGTGGAGTTCCAGCCGGAGGGGGCGGCCGAGCTCGTCGAGGGTGAGGTCGACGGAGCCGTGGTGATCGCCGGACGGGGTGGTCAGCCGCGAGACGTAGCGCCAGCCGGAGGGGCCGGGGGCGCACTGGAAGTGTTCTTCTGCGAGGGGGGTGTGATCGTGCGGATCGTGGAGCGAATAGCGGCCGCGGGGCATGGGGGTCCTGGGTCGTGACGGGATGTTCCGGCGAGCTGTGACGGGCTTGTCCGGGCAGAGGCGGGTCGGCCTCGAAGCGGGGCGGAGACGGCCGGCCCGGGAAAAGGGGCAGGCCCCCGGCACGGGGGTGCGGGGGCCTGCCTCGGACCTCGGTCAGCTCTGCCAACATCGCTTGGTGGGCACTGCCGGCAGGGATCGGTCAGTACTGCCGAAGGGGATCCGGTCAGTACCGCCGGTCGCCGGTCAGTAGCGGTAGTGGGCCGGCTTGTACGGGCCGTCGACGTCGACGCCGATGTACGCCGCCTGCTCCGGGCGCAGCCGGGTCAGCTTCACACCGAGCGCGTCCAGGTGGAGGCGGGCGACCTTCTCGTCGAGGTGCTTGGGCAGCGTGTACACGCCCGTCGGGTACTCCGCCTGCTTCGTGAACAGCTCGATCTGCGCGATCGTCTGGTTGGCGAAGGAGTTGGACATCACGAACGAGGGGTGACCGGTGGCGTTGCCCAGGT
>NZ_JBIBXG010000034.1:0-2884 GCF_043082085.1 Streptomyces sp. NPDC014801
AGGTGGCGCCGCGTTCGACGGCTTGGGCGAGGACGTCGGTGTGGCCGTAGCCGGAGTAGTAGGCGATGACGACGGACGGCTTCTTGGGCATGACGAAGAACTCCGAAAGACGAACAGGAGGAAGAAGAAAGGGAGTTGGCGCCGAGGCGGTACCGGAGTGGCCCGGCGGTCAGGCGGCAGGGACTCGCCGGATTGCAGGCACCCGTCGGACTGCAGGCACCCGCCGGACTGCAGGCACCCGCCGGACTGCAGGCACTCGCCGGACTGCGGGCGCCTGCCCGGCTGCCGGCACCCGGGCCGTGCGGCCGCTTGGCGGTCGGCGCTCGCGCGCTGCGCCGGTCAGGCCGTCAGCACCCGGGCCACACGGCGGTCGGGGCGGACCAGCAGCCCGCGGGCGCCGTCCGGCACGGTGATCCGGCCGCCGGGCGCGGGCCGGGGGAGGCGGTGCACCTGCCGCACCGGGGGGATCGACGGGTCGGTCGCGGGGGCCGCGGATTCCGCGTCGTCGAAGAGGATCAGCGTCGAGGCGTCGGCGCGGTCGCTCGGGGGAAGGAACGGGATCACTCCCGTGTCCGTCCGCAGGGCGGTGGGGACGCGCGCCCCGGCCGTCAGCTCGTAGCGCCCGTCGTGGAAGTGGCCGGCGCCCGGGTAGAGCTGGCTCCAGGACAGGGCCAGCGCGTCCAGCTCGGCCTGGACGGCCGGCCGGGTGGCCTCGTCCGCGGCGCGGATGCGCTCGACGAACGGGACGACGAACGTCGTCTTCACGACCTCCGCCGCGTACGAGCGACGTTCCTCATCATATCCCGAAAGCACCTGAGGATTTCCACCGTTCAAGGCCACGAGAATGCGCCAGGAAAGGGCGACGGCATCACTGATGCCGAGATTGAGCCCCTGTCCCCCGGCCGGCGTGTTCAAATGCGCGGCATCGCCGGCCAGAACGACATTTCCGGCCACCAGACGGTCGGCCGTCCGCAGGTCCACGGAATAGTGGCTCGTGCGGATGGCCTCCGCCAGGCGCAGCCTACGGCCGAATCCCAGGGTCTCGATGGCCTCTTCGATCCGGCTCCACGGCACCTCGGCGCCGCGTTCCAGGGACAGCCCGGTGACGGCCGGGCCGGCCACGAGTACCTGGTCACCGGGGATGGGCATCATGGTGACCATGCCGGTGGAGCCGACGTAGATGCCGACCTCGTCGCGCCCCGTCAGTTCCTGTGGCATCCCTTCGACGAGCAGATAGCTCGACGTCAGGGTGCGCCCGATCATCGCGATGCCGAGGGATTCCCGTACGGCGCTGCGCGGACCGTCGCTGCCGACGAGATACGTGCAGCGGATATCGGGGTGACCGTCGAAATGGACCGTCGTTCCGGTGTCGCTTTCCTCGTGGGAAAGATATCCGACGCCGTGTTCGATCTGTGCGCCGTATTCCAGCGCGTATTTCTCCAGCAGCCCTTCCAGAAGGGGCTGCGGCATGTTCCGGTAGCCGTCCTGGAAGGTGTCCGTCCCGGTCATCTCGGCGGAGTACGAGCCGGCGCCGCTGACGTGGAAGCTGAACCGTTCGAGGGGGATGCTGCGGGCGTGCACGTCGTCGAGCAGCCCGAAGGAGTCGAGGAGTTCCAGGGTCGGTGCGTGCAGCACGACCGCCTTGGGCCGGTCACCGCGGTGGAGCCTGCGCTCCGCGACGAACACCTTCGCCCCGGCCCGTGAGAGCAGTCCCGCGAGGACCAGCCCGGTGGGGCCGGCGCCGATCACGGCGACGTCGTAGTTCTTCATGCGTTCTCCCGTGTCCAGGAACAGACCGCGCGGCGGCCTACGAGGACGACGCGACCTGCTGCGTGTCGTCGGCGGGGATCGGGGCCGGGGCCGTGGCCTTCGCCGGCTCCGGCTTGGTGAAGAAGCGGCCCAGCAGGTTCGGGTTGGCGACCAGGAGGATCGCGGTGCACACCAGCACACCGCCGAGGGCCTGCCACGCGGTGAGCTTCTCGCCGACGGCCAGCCAGCCGAGCAGGGCCGCGGTGACCGGGTTCATCAGGGGCAGCGGCGCCGACTGGGACACCGGCAGCCGCTGGACGCCGGAGAGGAACAGGGCGAAGCCGAGCGCGCCGACCACGAACGCGGCCCAGGCCAGGCCCGCCAGCTGCTTGCCGCTGAAGCTCGGCGGCGCGCCCTCGAAGATGAGGGACAGCGGCAGCAGGACGACGGCGGCGCCGAGCAGGGTCCAGCCGGCCGTGGTGAGGCTGTGCACGCCCTCGGGGCGGCCCCACTTGCGGGCCAGGACGCTGCCGACACCCATGCTGGAGGCGCTGCCGATGCCAGCGAGGACGCCGATCGCGTCGAGCGAGGCCGAGCTGCGCAGCACGAGCAGTGCGACACCGCTGACGCCGATCAGGCAGGCGATGTAGTGGTGCGGCCGGATCTTCTCCTTCAGCACCACCGACGCCACGGCGATGGCGACGAGGCTGGAGGTCGCGTTCAGGGTGGCCGCGACACCGCCGGGCAGACGCTGGGCGGAGATCAGCAGGAACAGCGTGAACAGGCCCATGTTGAGCGTGCCGAGCACGAGCGACTTCCACCACCAGTCACCGCGCGGCAGGGCGGGGCGGATCGCCAGCAGGACGAGGCCGGCGGGCAGCACCCGCAGGAAGCTGTCCCAGTAGGGGGTGGGCGGCAGGTAGTGGCCGGCGACGTAGAAGAGCGTGCCGCCGATGGCCGGACCGAGGGCGGTGCGGACGAGGAGGGCTGAGTTTTTCATCGGGTGGACTCCGGGAGGGGGGAGCGGCGCCGTCCGCCTGGTCAGGCGGTGAGGCCGAGGGCTTCGCGGCCGGCGAGGACGATGGTGGTGTGGTGGGTGACGCGTTCGCCGAGGTGTTCGGCGGTGGCGATGTCG
>NZ_JBIBXG010000035.1:0-2497 GCF_043082085.1 Streptomyces sp. NPDC014801
TCTCGTGACTGCGTGCCTTTTGAAGAATGAGCCTGCGAGTTTGCGGTGTGTTGCGAGGTTAACCCGGGTGGGGAAGCCGTAGCGAAAGCGAGTCCGAATAGGGCGTTTTAGTAGCACGCTCAAGACCCGAAGCGGAGTGATCTAGCCATGGGCAGGTTGAAGCGGAGGTAAGACTTCGTGGAGGACCGAACCCACCAGGGTTGAAAACCTGGGGGATGACCTGTGGTTAGGGGTGAAAGGCCAATCAAACTCCGTGATAGCTGGTTCTCCCCGAAATGCATTTAGGTGCAGCGTCGTGTGTTTCTTGCCGGAGGTAGAGCACTGGATAGGCGATGGGCCCTACCGGGTTACTGACCTTAGCCAAACTCCGAATGCCGGTAAGTGAGAGCGCGGCAGTGAGACTGTGGGGGATAAGCTCCATGGTCGAGAGGGAAACAGCCCAGAGCATCGACTAAGGCCCCTAAGCGTACGCTAAGTGGGAAAGGATGTGGAGTCGCAGAGACAACCAGGAGGTTGGCTTAGAAGCAGCCACCCTTGAAAGAGTGCGTAATAGCTCACTGGTCTAGTGATTCCGCGCCGACAATGTAGCGGGGCTCAAGCGTACCGCCGAAGTCGTGTCATTGCAGCATATAGCCCCAACGGGTGCTGTGATGGGTAGGGGAGCGTCGTCTGCCGGGTGAAGCGGCACTGGAAGGTAGTCGTGGACGGTTGACGAGTGAGAATGCAGGCATGAGTAGCGATACAAACGTGAGAAACGTTTGCGCCGATTGACTAAGGGTTCCTGGGTCAAGCTGATCTGCCCAGGGTAAGTCGGGACCTAAGGCGAGGCCGACAGGCGTAGTCGATGGATAACCGGTTGATATTCCGGTACCCGCTGTGAAGCGTCAAACATCGAATCCAGTGATGCTAAGCCCGTGAAGCCGCCGGCTGAGTCTTCGGACGAGGTCGGAGTGGTGGAGCCGGTGACCCGAGCTGGTAGTAGGTGAGTGATGGGGTGACGCAGGAAGGTAGTCCATCCCGGGCGGTGGTTGTCCCGGGGTAAGGGTGTAGGCCGCAAGGTAGGCAAATCCGCCTTGCATACGGCTGAGACCTGATGCCGAGCCGATTGTGGTGAAGTGGATGATCCTATGCTGTCGAGAAAAGCCTCTAGCGAGTTTCATGGCGGCCCGTACCCTAAACCGACTCAGGTGGTCAGGTAGAGAATACCGAGGCGTTCGGGTGAACTATGGTTAAGGAACTCGGCAAAATGCCCCCGTAACTTCGGGAGAAGGGGGGCCACACCTGGTGAGAACACTTGCTGTTCGAGCTGGGGGTGGCCGCAGAGACCAGCGAGAAGCGACTGTTTACTAAAAACACAGGTCCGTGCGAAGCCGTAAGGCGATGTATACGGACTGACGCCTGCCCGGTGCTGGAACGTTAAGGGGACCGGTTAGCTTGGATTCGTCCAGGCGAAGCTGAGAACTTAAGCGCCAGTAAACGGCGGTGGTAACTATAACCATCCTAAGGTAGCGAAATTCCTTGTCGGGTAAGTTCCGACCTGCACGAATGGCGTAACGACTTCTCGACTGTCTCAACCATAGGCCCGGTGAAATTGCACTACGAGTAAAGATGCTCGTTTCGCGCAGCAGGACGGAAAGACCCCGGGACCTTTACTACAGTTTGATATTGGTGTTCGGTTCGGCTTGTGTAGGATAGCTGGGAGACTGTGAAGCTCATACGCCAGTATGGGTGGAGTCGTCGTTGAAATACCAGTCTGGTCGTGCTGGATGTCTAACCTGGGTCCGTGATCCGGATCAGGGACAGTGTCTGATGGGTAGTTTAACTGGGGCGGTTGCCTCCTAAAGGGTAACGGAGGCGCCCAAAGGTTCCCTCAGCCTGGTTGGCAATCAGGTGTTGAGTGTAAGTGCACAAGGGAGCTTGACTGTGAGACCGACGGGTCGAGCAGGGACGAAAGTCGGGACTAGTGATCCGGCGGTGGCTTGTGGAAGCGCCGTCGCTCAACGGATAAAAGGTACCCCGGGGATAACAGGCTGATCTTCCCCAAGAGTCCATATCGACGGGATGGTTTGGCACCTCGATGTCGGCTCGTCGCATCCTGGGGCTGGAGTCGGTCCCAAGGGTTGGGCTGTTCGCCCATTAAAGCGGTACGCGAGCTGGGTTTAGAACGTCGTGAGACAGTTCGGTCCCTATCCGCTGTGCGCGTAGGAGTCTTGAGAAGGGCTGTCCCTAGTACGAGAGGACCGGGACGGACGAACCTCTGGTGTGCCAGTTGTTCTGCCAAGGGCATGGCTGGTTGGCTACGTTCGGGAGGGATAACCGCTGAAAGCATCTAAGCGGGAAGCCTGCTTCGAGATGAGGACTCCCACCCACTTGATGGGGTAAGGCTCCCAGTAGACGACTGGGTTGATAGGCCGGATATGGAAGCACGGTAACGTGTGGAGTTGACCGGTACTAATAGGCCGAGGGCTTGTCCTCAGTTGCTCGCGTCCACTGTGTT
>NZ_JBIBXG010000036.1:0-1422 GCF_043082085.1 Streptomyces sp. NPDC014801
TAGTACTTCGTTACGTTGAGTGATCTCGGCTGATGGTGGGCAGCTTCCCGGAGTGAGGTTGGGGGAAGTGGAACGGCTCCGGGGCGAGTTGGCGGAGTTCGTTGCCGATGTGTTCGGGTCGTTACCGCGGCGGGATCAGCGGCGGTGGGGCGAGTGCTATCTGCGGGGCCTGATGCTCGACGGCCGGCGCAAGTCGATCCAGCCGATGGCCGAGCGGCTGCCGGACGGGAACATGCAGGCTCTGCAGCAGTTCGTGAACCAGTCGCCGTGGGATCCGCTGCCGGTCAGGCAGCGGATCGCCGAGCGGCTGTCCGAAGTTGTCAGGCCCGAGGTGTGGGTGATCGACGACGTGTCGTTCCCCAAGTGCGGCAAGGCGTCGGTCGGGGTGGCCCGCCAGTACTGCGGAGCGGTCGGCAAACGGGCGAACTGCCAGGTCGCGGTCAGTGTCCATGCCGCCACCGACACCGCCTCGTGCCCGTTGGAGTGGCAGTTGTATCTGCCGCGTGAGTGGACGGACGAGCCGGAGCGATGCCGCAGGGCAGGGGTTCCCGACGACGTAGTGCACCGGGAGAAGTGGCGGCTTGCGCTCGGCCTCCTGGACACACTCACCGAGTGGCAGCTGAAGGCGCCGGTGGTGGTTGCCGACGCCGGCTACGGCGTCAGCACCCCGTTCCGGCTCGGTCTCGAGGAGCGAGGGCTGTCCTATGTCCTCGCCCTGAACGGGAAGGAAGTCGCCCACCCGGAGGATGCCGAGCCGCACCAGCCTGCTTATGGCGGGCTCGGACCACCCACCCTTCCCCGCTACCGCACCCCGCCGCGAGCCGTCTGCGTGTTGGCAGCGGAGGCAGGCGCGGAGCGGTTCACCGAGGTGACCTGGAGGCAGGGCAGCAAAGGCGCGATGTCTTCGCGGTTCGCGGTGCTGACAGTGCGGCCCGCGGGCACGCAGTCCCTGGCCGCAGCTCAGGAGGCGGGTGGCGGCCGCAACCGGTGGGACGGCGTCCTGCCCGTCCAGACACTCCTCGTCGAATGGCCGGACGGGCAGGACACTCCGACGGACTACTGGATATCGAACCTGCCCGCCACCACACCCGCCGCTGACCTGGTGCGATGGGCCAAGATGCGCTGGCGGATCGAGCACGACTACCGCGAACTCAAGCATGGCCTCGGACTGGACCACTTCGAGGGCCGCACCTGGCGCGGCTGGCACCACCACGTCACCCTCGTCACCGCCGCCCAGGCCTTCCTCACCCTCAGGCGGCTCGACCCAAAAGCCCCGACGCCGGCCTGACCCTCTACCAGGTCCTCGACGCTCTTCAGGATCTGCTGAGGTGCTGGACCGGTACCTGCACCACCTGCGGACGCCCCCTGCCCAGCCCTCGGAGCATCAGCAGACAGCCCAGAACCTAACGAAGCACTACTAGG
>NZ_JBIBXG010000037.1:0-1235 GCF_043082085.1 Streptomyces sp. NPDC014801
GGTGCTGGACCGGTACCTGCACCACCTGCGGACGCCCCCTGCCCAGCCCTCGGAGCATCAGCAGACAGCCCAGAACCTAACGAAGCACTACTAGGCCCCAGCAGCCCGGCGCCTCACCGTGGAGCCCTGCTGCCCGTCCACCAGCCCCCTTTGGCCCTGGTCGAGGTGCCTCCCGCAGCGGTCCGCTTTGCACCTCCTGTGCTTGGCTTGAACATATCTGTGCAGGTCAGGGCAGTGCGAAGCGTTTATTGTGTGCTGCGTCACATCTCGTTGACGTGTGTGGTAACCGGGTTTTAACTTTCCGCTACCTTTACAAGATCTATACAGGGGGGATCCGCGTGGGGGCGGAGCTGGGCACTGCTGTGCCTGCGCCTGCGAGGCGAAGAAAACGTGGCCGGCTGTTGGGGGGTGTTGCGGCTTCGCTGGCGTTGTCGCTTCTGCCGGTTCTGCCCATAGCTGCGGCCGCAGCGGTACCGGTGTCTGGGGACACGGGCGCGGCCGACCCGGCGTCGGTGGCGTCGGCCCAGGCGAAGGCTGCCGGTGCGCCCGTTGAGGTGAGTGCGGATCGCACCGAGTACACGACAACGATGGCGAATCCGGATGGCACGTTCACGCTGACTCAGGCGACAGTGCCGCAGCGCGCCAAGGGAACCGACGGCACCTGGCATCCGGTGGACGCCACTCTGGAGCGCCGTGGTGACGGCAGTATCGGTCCGAAGTCGGCGGTCGTGGACCTGCGTTTCGCCGGCGGCGGTGACGGCGACGGCCTGATCCGACTGGGTGGCAGAAACGGTTCGCTCACCTTCGACTGGCCGACGGCGTTGCCGGCACCGGTCCTGTCGGGTGACACCGCCACCTATCCCGAGGCCTTCAACGGCGTGGATCTGCGACTGACCGCGACGCCTGAGGGCTACCGCGAGGTCCTCGTCGTCAAGAGCGCCGAAGCGGCCGCCAATCCGGCGCTGACACAGATCAGGCTTGACGTCCACGCCGACGGCCTGCGGCTCGCCCCGGGCGTCGGCGGCGGCATGAACGCCCTGGACGGCAACGGCAACACGGTGTTCAAGGGCCCGGCTGGCCTGATGTGGGATTCCGCTGGCTCTGCCCCCGCCGGTGTACAGACACAGACGCTCACCACTAACTGATCGTTTCAGAATGAGACGTGCAGGCTGGGCAGCTGTCAGTCGTCGAGGCGTTGAAGGATCTGTGTGAACTCGCCGTTCTGGATCAGACCG